>NZ_SLYS01000011.1:0-158835 GCF_004341115.1 Pseudomonas sp. JUb52 | reverse complement strand
TCCCATTCCCCACACCCAACAGCTTTCCTTGCGGATTGCCTGCCTTCCGATGTTGCTGGTTAGGCGGGTGGTCGGGATTGCCACGTTCCCCGCTGTGCATCGATTCCCCGGTTAGGTTCCGTCTCTCCCCCGACAGTCGTAGTGGTACCGCGTCGTTAGCTTTGACAACGAGCGCCAGACTGCTTTGCCGATTTTGGCCAGGGCCTATTAACTGCCGTAGGCCCAGTTATGCTTACGAGGGGTCTAGCAACGGTTCACATGCGTTAACCATACGGGTTGGGTCACTAGCCCTAAGCTTCCGTGCAGTTCGGAAGCTTCACGAAGCTGTTGCCAGTCAAGCGTGTCCCTTACGGGATAGGACATTGTCGATCGGGCTTCACACCCCAGGGTTGGCCCCCGACGCATGCCGATGTAGTGAACTGGCAGGTACATGCCAGGCTCGGTACTTCCTATGTCAGCGAAGTTGAGCAATGCACAGCGGAGCGGTTGCTCCGTGCTTGGACGAGATACCCTAACGTCTCACGACGTTGGCATGGGCCAAATGAGACCAAGGCATCCCAAAGATGGATTGACCCCTTGCGGGGTCAAATCACCCGCAGGGAGTCTTGTTACATTTAGATACAATTTCCTTGGCGGAAACTGCTCTCTGTTACGTCTGATTGATCAATTTATAGCCAAAAATGGCCAAATTTGAGACGTACTTACCCTGGCAAGCAGGGATCGCATTGTCCCCACAAGTGGGTCGAATCAGGCGCGGCAGAGCCGGCTCTCGTGCTTTATTTAGGCTTCAAACCCCTGTAGAACAAGGGTTTCGGCGCCAAGGCTAAGCTGGTCGACCAAGCACAACACGAGCATACGTGTCGCACCAAAGCGGGCATAATAACGTCTTTCCCCGTTCAGCCCGACCTTCCGCCGTGAATCCTCCGTCTCCTTCCGCCCTCGTCCCGCGGCCTTCGGCCTGTCCGGGGCTGCTGCGCATCGTGCCCGCGCGCGATGGCGGCCTGTGCCGGGTGAAGTTGCCGGGGGGCCGGCTGACGGCAGCCCAGGCGCGGGCCATCGCCGCCGCCAGCGCGCGCTGGGCGAGCGGGGTTCTGGAGCTGACCAACAGAGCCAATCTGCAATTGCGTGGTGTACGCCAGGACGGCGCCGCTGCCCTGGTGGCCGAGCTGCAGGCCGCCGGTCTGGGGCCGGCCGATCCCGCCGCCGATGACGTGCGCAATCTGCTGCTCAGCCCGTCTGCCGGCAGGGATCCGCAGCAGCTGCGCGACGTTCGTCCCCTGGCCGCCGAATTGCTCGCCCTGCTGGAAGGCGACCGCCGCCTGCATGGGCTGTCGGCCAAGTTTGCCCTGCAACTGGACGGCGGCGAAGCCCTGGCCCGGCTCGACCATCCCCATGATGTCTGGCTGTCGGCGCGCGCCGAGGGCTATGTCCTTGGCCTGGCTGGCACCCCAGCGGATGCGCCCCTGGGCCTGATCCCCGCGGGACGCGAGGTGGCCACGGTGGCGACCCTGCTGCATCGCTTCCTTGACCTGGCTGACCCTGAACAGAGCCGCATGAGACAGCTGCTTGCGCAACGGCCGGTCGAGGAGCTGCTGGCCGGTCTTGGTCTGCTGCCGACTCAGAGCCACCCACGTGCGCCAGCGGAAATCGCAGGACGCCTCGGTAGCCATCCTCAGCTGCAATCCGGCCTGTTTTGGGTCGGCGCCCAACCGGCTTTGGGCCGCCTGCCGGCCACGACTTTGGAGGCAGTCGCCGACCTGGCCGAACACCACGGCAATGGCGACCTGCACCTCACCCCCTGGCAGGGCCTGCTGCTGCCCGATGTACCGGTCGACCAGGCCGCCAAGCTGCTCGCCGCTCTGGCCGCCCTGGAGCTGACCACCGATCCCGCCGCGCCCCTGGCCCGGCTGGTCGCCTGTACCGGCAGCCAGGGCTGCGCCAAGGGCCAGGCCGACACCAAGGGCGATGCCCTGCGCCTGGCCGAGGGGCTGCCGGCGGACGTCGAGGTGCACCTCTCCGGTTGCCCGCGCAGTTGCGCCCTGGCCGGCCAGGCGCCCCACACCCTGCTGGCCGTAGCCCCCGGTCGCTATGACCTCTTCGTGCGCGACGCCACCCAGCCCGGTCCGGGCCGGCGGCGCGCCACCCATTTGTCCCTCGACGAGGCCGCCGCCTGGCTGGCCCGGAGTCCCCGTGATGCTTGAATACGAACGCGACGGCCAGGCGATCTATCGCCAATCCTTCGCCACCATCCGCGCCGAGGCCGATCTCTCGGCCATCCCCGCCGACCTGGAAAAGCTCGCCGTGCGGGTGATCCATGCCTGCGGCATGGTCGACGTGGTCCAGGACCTGGCCTTTTCCCCGGGCGCCGGGGCGGCCGGGCGCGCGGCCCTGGCGGCCGGCGCGCCCATCCTCTGCGATGCGCGCATGGTCGCCGAGGGCGTCACCCGTACCCGCTTGCCGGCCAATAATCAGGTGATCTGCACCCTGCACGACGAGGGCATCCGCGAACTGGCCGTGGCCCAGGGCAACACCCGCTCGGCGGTGGCCCTGGAGCGCTGGCGGCCGCATCTGGCCAGCAGCGTGGTGGTGATCGGCAATGCCCCCACCGCGTTGTTCTATCTGCTGGAAATGCTCGACGCCGGGGCGCCCAGGCCGGCACTGATTCTCGGCATGCCGGTGGGCTTCGTCGGGGCCATGGAGTCCAAGGACGCCCTGGCCGCCGACAGCCGCGGCGTGCCCTATGTCATCGTCCGCGGTCGGCGGGGCGGCAGTGCCATGGCCGCCGCCGCGGTCAACGCCCTGGCCACGGAGGTGGAGTGATGGCGGGCCGCCTGCTCGGCCTGGGCGTCGGCCCCGGCGATCCGGAACTCATCACCCTCAAGGCCCTGCGCCTGCTGCAGGGCGCGCCGGTGGTGGCCTATTTCGTCGCCAAGGCCAAGGCCAACGCGGGCCAGGGCGGCAATGCCTATGGCGTCATCGAGGGCTATCTGCTGGACGGCCAGCAGCGCCTGCCGCTGGTCTATCCGGTGACCACCGAGAAGCTGGCGCCGCCGCTGTCCTACGAGACGGTGATCGCCGACTTCTACGACACCGCCGCCGCCCAGGTGGCCGATCATCTGGACGCCGGCCGCGACGTGGCGGTGATCTGCGAGGGCGATCCCTTCTTCTACGGCTCCTACATGTACCTGCACGACCGCCTGGCCGAGCGTTACGAGGCCCAGGTGGTGCCGGGGGTCTGCTCCATGCTCGGCGGCGTGGCCATGCTCGGCCTGCCGCTGGTCTATCGCAACCAGACCCTCACGGTGCTCTCCGGGGTGCTCTCCGCGGAAGAGCTCAAGGCGCGCCTGGCCAGCGCCGACGCCGCCGTGGTGATGAAGCTCGGGCGCAACTTCGAGAAGGTGCGCCAGGTGCTGCGTGAGCTGGGTCTGGACGAGCGCGCCCGCTACATCGAGCGCGCCACCATGGACAATCAGCGCATCGTCGCGCTGGACGCCGTCGACCCCATGGCCTCGCCGTATTTCTCGCTGGTGGTGGTGCCGGGGGTGAAATGGAAGGGTTGAGCCCGGCCATCGTCATCCTTGGCTCCGGTGCCCTGGCCACCGCCCGGCGTTTGCAGGCCGGCCTGCCGGGCAGCTTGGTGCACGGCCTGGCCGGGCGGGTCGAGGGCGACGTCAGCTATACGAACTTTGGCGATCATCTGCGCGAGCTCTATCGGCAACAGCGCCCGCTGCTGGTGCTCTGCGCCGCCGGCATCGTCATCCGCAGCCTGGCGTCCTTGCTGGACGACAAGACCGCCGAGCCGCCGGTGCTGGCCGTGGCTGAGGACGGCAGCGCCGTGGTGCCGCTGCTGGGCGGCCTGGCCGGCGCCAATCGCCTGGCTCGTCAGCTTGGTATGCTGCTGAACGTGGCCCCGGCCATCACCACCAGTGGCGAACTGAGATTCGGCACCTGCCTGCTCGATCCGCCGGCCGGCTATGCCCTGGCCGACGTCGACGTGGCCAAGCACCGGGTGGCCGATCTGCTGGCCGGCGCCCCGGTACGCATCGAGGGCGAGGCGCCCTGGCTGGATGAGGTGCCCCTGGCCCGCGATCCCGCGGCGCGGCAGCGCATCCTGGTCTCGCCACTGACCAGCGCTGACGACCACACCCTGCTGATCCATCCCCGCGCCGTGCTGGTGGCGGTACGCGCCGATGCCACCGCCGCCGCCGTCACCGCGCTGCTCGCCAGCGCCGACTATGCGCCAGGCGCCGTGGCGCTGCTGCTGGCGCGGGCGGAAGACATGGCCGCGCCAGGCCTCGCCGAGCTGAGCCAGGCGCTGGCCGTACCCCTGAGATTCGTCGACGCCCGCACCCCGGACTTCGCCCAGGCGTCGGTGGCGCGGGCCCAGGCCCAGGGTCTCGCCCTGCACCTGCATGACCGGCCGCTGGACGCCGAGGACCTCGGCCAGCGCCGCGGTCGCCTCAGCGTGGTGGGCCTCGGCCCCGGTGCGGCGGAGCTCATGGCACCGGTGGTGCGCCGCGCCCTGGACCAGGCTCAGGACGTGCTCGGCTACGCCACCTACGTGCAGATGGCCGGTCCCTTGCGCCCGGATCAGCTGGCCCATGCCAGCGACAATCGCGAAGAATTGCAGCGCGCCCGCCACGCCTTCGAACTGGCCGCCAGCGGTCGCCGGGTGGTCATGGTGTCGTCCGGCGATCCGGGCGTCTTCGCCATGGCCGCCGCGGTGCTGGAGGTGCTGGAAGGCGCCGACGATCCGCGCTGGGCGGCGGTGGAGCTGGAGATCCTGCCGGGCATCACCGCGGCCATGGCCAGCGCCGCCCTGGCCGGCGCGCCCCTGGGGCACGACTTCTGCCTGATCTCCCTGTCCGACAACCTCAAGCCCTGGGCGCTGATCGAGCAGCGCCTGCGCCAGGCCGCCGCGGCCGACCTGGCCATGGCCTTCTACAACCCCATCTCCAAGGCCCGGCCGCATCAGCTGGAGCGGGCGCTGGACGTCCTGCGCAGCTGCCGTCCGGCGAACACCCCGGTGATCCTCGGCCGCGACGTCGGCCGTCCCGGTGGCGGTCTCGAATACACCAGCCTCGGCGCGCTGCGCAGCGACATGGTGGATTCACGCACCCTGGTGATCCTCGGCTCCAGCCATACCCGGCGTTTTCCGCGGGCCGATGGCGGCGAGTGGGTCTATACGCCGCGCTGGTACGATCCGGAATTGTTATAAAGTAACATTTAGTGCTTGAATCCTGGTCGCCGCTGGCTCACCCTCGGCGACCTTCCTGTTCCCTGGCGGGAAGCCGGTGCAACTCCGGCGCGGTCGCGCCACTGTGAGCTTCCCGAGAAGCGAGCCAGACCTTGCCAGGGGCTATTCAACATCCACAAGGGACGCGTCATCCCAAGGAGAGTCCATGTTTCGCCGTCTTCTGCCGCTGCTCGCCGCCGGCCTGTTGTCCGCTGCCTCTCTCACCGCCCAGGCGGCCACGGCCTATCCACTGACCGTGCACAACTGCGGTCGCCAGCTGGTCTTCGAGCGCGCGCCCCAGCGGCTGGTCAGCCTCGGTCAGGCCAGCACCGAGTTGCTCTTGCGCCTGGGCGTGGGCGCGCGGCTGGTGGGCACCGGCGTCTGGTTCGGCGGCTTGCCCACGGACCTGCAGGCGGCGGGCAAGGGCATTCCGCGGCTGGCCGACAACGCCCCCAGCTTCGAGGCCGTGGTCGGCACCCGGCCGGACCTAGTGGCGGCCCAGTACACCTATCACGTCGGCCCTGGTGGCGAGGTGGCGGACTTCCCGCGCTTCGCCAAGCTGGGCATCGCCGCCTATGTGGCGCCCAGCGATTGCGAGGGCAAGGCGGTGACCGCCGATTCCAACAGCGATGGCAGCCGCAGCGCGCCCTTCGACATGCAGCTGGTGACCCGTGAAGCCCGGGAGCTGGCGGCCATCCTCGATGTGCAGCCGGCCGGCGAGCGCCTGGTCGCCGACCTGGACCGCCGTATCGCCGCCGCGGGCGAGCAGGCCAAAGCCGCCGGGGTGCAGGGCCGCTCGGTGCTGTTCTGGTTCTCCAGTCCGCGGCTGGAAGGGGATCCCTGGGTCGCCGGCAATCTCGGCGCGCCGGCCTGGATCGCCCGGGCCCTGGGCCTGCGCAACGTGGTCGACAGCGCCGAGGAATGGCCGGCGGTGAGCTGGGAGCGCATCGCCAGTCTGGATCCCGACTATATCGTGGTGGCGCGCATGGACCGCCGTCTCTACCCGGCCGATGACGTCGACAAGAAGCTGGCCTTCCTGCGCAGCGATCCCCTGACCCGCGAATTGCGCGCGGTGCGCGAGAACCATCTGCTGGTGGTGGACGCCCCGACCCTCAATCCCTCGCTGCGGGTGGTGGACAGCGTCGAGACCCTGGCCGCCGACCTGGCCAAGCCGCAACCATGAGTCTGCCCCTGGCGGCGGAGGGGGCCCGGCCCTGGCGCTGGCTGCTGGGCCTGGCCGCGGTGCTGGCGCTGGCGGCGAGCGTGGTGCTGGCGGCGTCCTTCGGCGAGATGCCCATCGCGCCCCTTACCAGTCTGCAGGCCATCGCCAATGGCCTCGGCCTGGGGCCCTATCCGGTGGAGCGCATCGTCCAGGGCATCGTCTGGGAATACCGCCTCAGTCGCGCCCTGGTGGCCGCCTGCTGCGGTGCGGGCCTGGCGGTCTCCGGTGCCATCCTCCAGGCATTGCTGCGCAACGCCCTGGCCGAACCCTATGTGCTGGGGCTGTCGGCCGGCGCCTCCACCGGCGCGGTGCTGGTGATGCTGCTGGGCGTCGGTGGCGGAGTGCTCGGCGTGTCCCTGGGCGCCTTTCTCGGCGCGGTGCTGGCCTTCGCCGTGGTGCTGCCCTTTCTCGGCAGCGGCGGCAGCACCCGCATCATCCTCGCCGGGGTGGCCGCCTCCCAGCTGTTCAATGCCCTGACCGCCTACATCGTCGCCACCGCAGCCAATGCCGAGCAGGCGCGCAGCGTGATGTTCTGGCTGCTCGGCAGCCTGGCCGGCGTGCGCTGGCCGGATGTCTGGCTGGCCGCCGGGGTGGTGCTCGCCGGCCTGCTGGTGTGCCTGGCCTGCGCCCGGGCGCTGGACGCCTTCGCCTTTGGCGAAGACGCCGCCGCCAGCCTCGGGGTGGCGGTGGGACCGCTGCGCCTGCTGCTGCTGGCGGTCACCGGCCTGATCACCGCCTGCCTGGTCAGCCTGGTAGGCGCGGTGGGCTTCGTCGGCCTGGTGATCCCCCACGTGGCACGCTTCCTGGTCGGTCCGGGGCATGGTCGGCTGCTGCCCACCTGCGCCCTGGTCGGCGCGCTGTTCATGGTGCTGGCCGATATCGTCGCCCGCACCCTGGTGGCCAAGCAGACCCTGCCCATCGGCGTGGTCACCGCCCTGGTCGGCGCCCCGGCCTTTGCCTTCATCCTCTATCGCGCACGGGAGGTCCGATGAGTCTCGCCGCGCGCGACGTGGCCTGGAGCGCCGGTGGCCAGCCGATCCTCCATGGGGTGACCCTGGAGGTGCCACCCGGCGGGGTGCTCGGGCTGCTCGGCCCCAATGGCTCGGGCAAGTCCAGTCTGCTGCGGCTGCTGGCCGGGCTGCGGCGGCCGGAGGAGGGCCGGGTCAGTCTCGACGCGACGCCGCTGGCCGAGCTGCGCCGGCGCGATCTGGCGCGCCGGGTCGCCCTGGTGGAGCAGCAGGCCGGTACCGAGGCCGATCTCTCGGTGGCCGAAGTTGTGCGCCTGGGGCGCACGCCTCATCGCGGCCTGCTCGATGCCTGGAGCGTGCGTGATGCCGAGGTCTGCCAGCGCGCCCTGGCCCAGGTCGGTCTGGTCGACAAGGCGGCACGGCGCTGGCACAGCCTCTCCGGCGGCGAGCGCCAGCGCGCCCAGATCGCCCGCGCCCTGGCCCAGGAGCCCAGCGAACTCCTGCTGGACGAACCCACCAACCATCTCGATATCCAGCACCAGCTGGAGATCCTCGACCTGGTCCGCCGCCTGCCGGCCACCTGCGTGCTGGCCATCCACGATCTCAATCTGGCCGCGCTGTTCTGCGATCGCCTGGCGGTGCTGCGCGACGGCCGCCTGGTCGCCGAAGGCGCCCCGGCCGCGGTGCTGACGGCCGAGCTGATCCAGCAGGTCTGGGGGGTGAGGGCTCAGGTGACGCTGGACGGTCCCGACGGTCGGCCGTCGATCCGCTATCGACTGGGCTGACTGCGCCGCACCGGGCCGGCCCGTTCTTCGATCGCCTGCCTGAGCCGCTGGCGACCCCCCAGCCAGAAGACGGCTTCGGTGACGATGAACAGCGGGCCGATGGCCAGGCCGGCCAGGTCGTCGAGAAAGGCCGGCTTGCGCCCCTCGTAGTGATGACCCACGAACTGGATGGCCCAGCCGACCAGGAACAGACCCAGCCCCCAGGCCAGCCAGACACTCGTGGTCTGGGCCGCCAGCGCGACACCCAGCCAGAGGGCGAGCGCGAGCAGGACGCTCATCAGCAGCCCGAGCGGCCGATCCAGGCGCAGATAGAAGAGCGCCACCGCACCGGCCACCAGCACCGCGGGTGACAGCGGCCAGCCGGCCAAGGTAAAGACCGGTCGCGACAGCAGGATGGCCACCGCCAGCACGATCAGCAGGATGCCGGGGAAGTGGCTGGCGATGTTGCGCGGATCGCGGTGGTAGCTCGCGTACTGGCTGAGATGATCTTCCAGGGTCTTCATCGACAGGCATCCAGGCGGCTGGGCGGGAAGCCTCAGCATGCACCTGGATGCCCCTGCGCGTCTGCGGGTGTCGGCAGAAATGCGATTGCGATAATCGCCCCCTCGCTCGATAATCGATCAAAAGCCTGCCGAGGATAGGGTCGATGGACGATAACCGCACCGCTCACGCCACCGGCCTGCCGCCACTGGCCGCGCCGCCCATCATCGCCTCGCCGGCCAAGCGCATCGAAGCCTTCACCGGCGACCCGAATTTCATGACCTCCCTGGCACGCGGCCTGGCGGTCATCCACGCCTTCCAGGAGCGCAAGCGCCAGCTGACCATCGCCCAGATCAGCCATCGCACCGAGATCCCCCGCGCCGCGGTGCGCCGCTGCCTGCACACCCTGATGAAGCTGGGCTATGTCACCACCGACGGTCGCACCTATTCGCTGCTGCCCAAGGTGCTGACCCTGGGCCATGCCTATCTGTCGTCGACGCCGCTAGCGGTCACCGCCCAACCGGTGCTCGATCGCCTGAGCGAACAACTGCATGAAGCCTGCTCCATGGCCACCCTGGAAGGCGACGAGATCCTCTACATTGCCCGCTCGGCGACGCCGCAGCGGCTGATCTCGGTGGACCTCAGCGTCGGCAGCCGGCTGCCGGCCTATTGCACCTCCATGGGCCGCATCCTGCTCGCCGCCCTGGACGATGCCGCCCTGCACGACTACCTGGAACACGCTGATCTCCAGGCCAAGACCAGCCGCACCCTCTATCAGCCGCTGGCGCTCATCGAGTGCCTGGGCCAGGTGCGCCAGCAGGGCTACGTCATCGTGGACCAGGAGCTGGAGGTGGGGTTGAGATCCCTGGCGGTGCCCCTGAGAGATGCCGCCGGCCAGGTGCTGGCGTCGCTCAACGTCGGCACCCACGCCAGTCGGGTCAGTCGCCAGGAGCTGGAGACGCGCTTTCTGCCGGTGCTGCTGGCCGCCAGCCAGGAATTGAGTACTCGGCTGTTTCACTAGCGAATCCGGTCGATTATCGGCCACATCGCCGATAATCGAATTGTCAGCTGTCTGGGGTTGGGCTTAACGTCGGCGCAGTGGCGCACTACGCCGATAACAACAACACGAGCAGACCACCATGACGCACACCCTCTCGGGCGCCGTGCCCCTGGCCGAGCAGCCGGCCACGGCGACAGCCGGCACTCTGGATGTCCAGCACTTCATCAATCGCCAGGCGCTGTCCGCCTACCAGTGGCGCATTGTCGCCCTGTGCTTTCTCATCGTCTTTCTCGACGGCCTCGACACCGCGGCCATGGGCTTCATCGCCCCGGCGCTGTCGGTGGAGTGGGGCATCCCGCGGGCCAGCCTGGGTCCGGTGATGAGCGCCGCCCTGGGCGGCATGGTCTTTGGCGCCCTCGGCTCCGGTCCCCTGGCCGATCGCTTCGGTCGCAAGGGCGTGCTGGTGGTCGCCACCTTCATCTTCGGTGGCTTCAGCCTGCTGTCGGCCTTCAGCAGCAACCTCGAACAGCTGGTGATCCTGAGATTCCTCACCGGCCTGGGCCTGGGCGCCGCCATGCCCAACGCCACCACGCTGCTCTCGGAATACACCCCCGAGCGCCTCAAGTCGCTGCTGGTGACCAGCATGTTCTGCGGCTTCAACCTGGGCATGGCTGGCGGCGGCTTCGTCTCGGCCTGGATGATCCCGGCCTACGGCTGGCACAGCCTGCTGGTGCTGGGCGGCGTGCTGCCCCTGGCGCTGGCCGTGGTGCTGCTGCTCTGGCTGCCGGAATCGGCGCGCTATCTGGTGGTGCACGGCAAGAGCGCCGAGCGCATCCGCCGGGTGCTGGCGCCCATCGGCCGCGAAGCCGCCGAGGCGCGGCACTTCGTGGTGCCCGAGCAGAAGTCGGTCAAGACCGGCAACGTCTTCGCGGTGGTCTTCAACCGCAGCTACAGCGCCGGCACCCTGCTGCTGTGGCTGACCTATTTTATGGGCCTGGTGATCGTCTACCTGCTCACCAGCTGGCTGCCGACGCTGATGCGCGACGCCGGCGCCAGCCTGGAGCAGGCCGCCCTGATCGGTGCGCTGTTCCAGTTCGGCGGGGTGCTCAGCGCGGTGTTCGTCGGCTGGGCCATGGACAGATTCAATCCGCACAAGGTGATCGGCCTGTTCTATGTCCTGGCCGGCGTCTTCGCCTATTGCGTCGGCCAGAGCCTGGACCAGGTCGCCCTGGTCGCCACCCTGGTGCTGGTGGCCGGCATGTGCATCAACGGCGCCCAGTCGGCCATGCCCTCGCTGGCGGCGCGTTACTACCCGACCCACGGCCGCGCCACTGGAGTCTCCTGGATGCTTGGCATCGGCCGCTTCGGCGCCATCACCGGTGCCTGGATGGGCGCGACCTTGCTGGGCCTGGGCTGGACCTTCACCCAGGTACTCACCGCGCTGCTCCTGCCGGCGGGTCTCGCGGCCCTGGCGGTGCTGATCAAGGGCGTGGTCAGTCACGCCGACGCGACCTGAGAGCCCGCTCCTAATCTACTGCGCGTCGGCCAAACTGCGTTGAAAAGGCCCTGGGTCGCCAGCCCGGTCGGAATGCTCATTTAACGTGGCTAACTCCGTTTCCTAGGGCCTTCGCCTTGTTTAGCTCTAGCTCGCGAGATTATAAGCAGGCTCTGGGAGTGTGGCGGGCGCTAGGCGCAGGCGCTGCCACCGCGTAAAGTTGCACCCTTTGCATGCTCCGCAGTCACCCGTCTAGAGCAGGTGCAGACGTCCAAGGGGTTCCATGAAAGGTTTCGCTCGTAGCGGGCAGTGGGCTGTCCGGCTGGTAACGCTTATCGCTTGCTTTCTGATTGCGCCGGCCTTTGCCGAGACGCGCCAGGTGACCGACGTCCTCGGGCGCACGGTGACCATCGAGGCACCCGCCAAACGGGTGGTGCTGGGCTTCCACTATGGCGACTACCTGGCGGTCGGCGGCGAGCAGGCCTTCGACGCCGTGGTCGGTGTCTCCCGCGGCGCATGGGAGCGCAAGGTGCCGGCCAACTGGGCGCTCAACGTCGCCCACCGGCCCTCCCTGGCCACCCTTCCCGATGTGGGGGAGACGGAAAACAACAGCTTCTCCGTGGAAAAGGTCCTCGCCCTCAAGCCGGACCTGGTGGTCCTGGCCGCCTGGCAATTCCAGGCGCTGGACAGCGAGGTCAAGCGCCTGGAACAGCTCGGCATCCCGGTGGTGGCGATCGACTACAACGCCCAGACCCTGGAGCGTCACCTGGCCTCTACCCGCCTGCTCGGCGTGATCACCGGCCAGGAGGCGCGCGCCACCGAGCTGGCCGACTTCTACGCCAAGGTGGTGCAGGACATCCAGACCCGCATCGCGGCGGCCCATCGCCCGAAACCGCGGGTCTATGCCGAGTTCGGCAACAAAGGCCCGGCCGAATACTCCTTCACCTATGGTCGCAACATGTGGGGCGCCATGGTCACCCTGGCCGGTGGCGACAACATCGCCGCGCCCTTCATCCAGTGGTGGGGGGTGATGAATCCGGAGCAGGTGCTCCTGGCCCAGCCGGAGGTCATCTTCATTTCCGGGCGCGAGGACAACAGCAATCCCACCGCCTTGCCCATGGGCCCCGGGGTCACCGCCGACGACGCCCGCAGCCACCTGCGCGCCTTCATGCAGCGACCGGGCTGGGCCAATCTGCCGGCGATCCGCGACGGGCGTCTCTATGCCGTCTACCAAGGCGCCTCGCGCAGCCTGGAAGATTTCGCCATGCTGCAGTTCATCGCCAAGCAGCTCTATCCGGATCTGTTCCAGGACGTGGATCCGATGGCTAACTACCGCGAGTACTATCGCCGCTACATGCCGATCCAGCCTGAGGGCACCTTTGCCATAGGCCTGACGCCATGACCGAGGCCGCGAACGCCAGCCATGGCAACGCCATCGCCGAGCAACGCGCCCGCGAGCGCCGCCGCTGGCGGGCCTGCGGGGTGTTTCTGCTGCTGACCCTGGCGGGTCTGGTGCTGGACATCGCCACCGGGCCGTCGCTGCTCTCGCCGCTGGAGGTGCTCAAGTCGCTGACCGGGCTCGGCGAGCGGCAGCCGATGACCGACGCCATCGTCCGCGACCTGCGCCTGCCGGTGGCGCTGATGGCGCTGGCGGTGGGCGCGGCCCTCGGCGCGGGCGGGGCGCAGATGCAGACGCTGCTCAACAATCCCATGGCCAGCCCCTACACCCTGGGCATGGCAGCCGCCGCCGGTTGTGGCGCCGCCCTCAGCCTGGCGCTGGGCAGCTTCGGCCTGGGCGCGCTGATAGGTGTGCCGCTGGGCGCCTTCGCCTTCGCCATGCTGGCGGCGCTGTTTCTCTTCGCCCTGGCCTCGCTCAAGCGCACCGGCAGCGACACCATCATCCTCGGCGGCATCGCGTTGCTTTTCCTTTTCCAGTCGCTGCTGTCGCTGGTGCAATTCCTCTCCTCGCCGGAGTTGTCCCAGCAGATCCTCTTCTGGCTGTTCGGCAGCCTCGGTCGTGCCACCTGGACCACCCTGGCCATCGTCGCCGGGGTAACCCTGCTGTGCTGCATCCTGCTCCTGCGCGATGCCTGGAAGCTGGCTGCCCTGCGCCTGGGCGAAGCCCGCGCCGAGAGCCTTGGTGTGGACATCCGCCGGCTGCGCCTCAAGGTGCTGATCCTGGTGGCGGTGATGACCGCCACGGCCACCAGCTTCGTCGGGGTGATCGGCTTCGTCGGCCTGGTCGCGCCCCATATCGCCCGTTGGCAGGTGGGCGAGGATCAGCGCTTCCTGCTGCCGCTGTCGGCCATCTGCGGCGCCCTGATGCTGTCCTTCGCCTCGGTGCTGTCCAAGTCGATCCTGCCCGGGGCGCTGTTTCCGGTGGGCATCGTCACCGCCATCGTCGGGGTGCCCTTTCTGCTCTGGCTCATCTTCGCCCCCCGCAGGTCCAGCCTATGATCCGCCTCCAGGACTTCGCGCTGAAGCGCGGCGATCACACCGTGATCTCCGGACTCTGCACCGAACTGCACGCAGGGCAGGTGCATGTGATCCTCGGCCCCAATGGCACCGGCAAGACCACCCTGCTGCGCGCCCTGGCCGGTGACCTGCCGCTGGCGGCCGGCCAGATCGAGCGCGGCGCCAGGCGGTTGGTGGCGGGGGCTTCGCTGCGCGGGCAGCGGGACGGCTGGCGCCAGGGCGTGGCCTACATGCCCCAGGATTCCCATGCCGAGGCGGCGCTGTCGGTGCTGGAGACGGTGGCCATGGGTAGCCTGGAACGGCTGACCCTGCACCTGGACGACGCCCTGCTGGAGCGGGCGCTGGGCAAGCTCGACGAGGTGGGCATCGGCCATCTGGCCTCGCGCCAGCTGGGCGCCCTGAGTGGCGGGCAGCGGCAACTGGTGTTCTTTGCCCAGGTGCTGATGCGCGAACCCGAGGTGATGCTGCTGGACGAGCCGGTCAGCGCCCTCGATCTGCGGCACCAGATCAACCTGCTCGATCGCGTGCGGCACGAAACCCGTCTGCATGATCGGGTGACCGTGGTGGTGCTGCACGACCTCAATCTGGCCTGCCAGTACGCCGATTCGCTGCTGGTGCTGGTCAACGGTGGCCTGCTGGCCGCCGGCCGCCCCGCCGCCATCGTCACCGCCGACCTGCTGGAAGCCACCTACGGCGTGGCGGTGGACATCCTCCACGACCGCCAAGGCCGCCCGGTGGTGCAGCCGCTGACCGGTCAGGCCTTCAGCGAGGCCTGACTCCAGAGAGCCGTAAAGCGGCTAAAAAAACGTAGCGAGCGGCTGTCAGGCGGGTGCGCGCGGCGCGCAGAAATCGGAATGTACGAGTGGTACATGAGGATTTTGAGCACTGCACGCGCCCGCCTGGCGGACGCGCAGTAGTTTCGTTGGGGGCTCTTAGAAGGTGTAGGTGAAACCGGCCTGTACCGTACGCGGCTCGCCCGGATAGCTGTAGGCGTTCCAGGAGCTTTCGTCGTAGCCCTTGTTGAAGACGTTGCGCACGTCCAGGTTCAGCCGCAGGTGCTCGTCGACCTTGTAGAAGCTCAGCAGGTCGGTGACCGTGTAGCTGTCCATCGTGTAGTCACTGACCGCGGTCTTCTGGCCTTCGCGCTCACCCACGTACTTGACGTTGGCGCCCAGCCCCAGGCCGCGCAGCACGCCGTCATGGAATTCGTAGACGTTGAGCAGGTTGACGGCATTGCGCGGGATGTTGGTCAGACGCGTGCCGCGGGCCAGGGTGTTGTCCTTGGTGACCTCGGCATCGGTGAAGGCATAGCCGCCGAGGATGCGCCAGTTGGGCGTCAGGTCGCCGGTCACGTTGACTTCGAAGCCGCGGCTGCGCACCTCGCCGGTGGCGACGTTGAAGTTTGTGTTGGCCGGGTCCGGGGTCAGGACGTTTTCCTTGACGGTATGGAAGATCGCCGTGTCGACGCTGAGGCGGCCGTCCAGCGCCGCCCACTTCATGCCCACTTCGTAGGCCTTGCCTTCTTCGGGATCGAAACCACCACCTTGGAACGCCGCGCCGGTGTTGGGCTTGAACGACTTGGAGGCGCTGGCGTAGAGAGCCAGCTCCGGGGTGAGGTCATAGCTGACGCCCAGGCGCGGGGTGACGGCATTCGAGTCCTTGCTCCAGTCACCGCTGACAACCTGACCGTTGGCAAGGACCTGAGGTGGCCTCTTGTTATCGTAATCGTGCTCGAAGCGCTCCAGGCGCACGCCACCCAGCACCTTGAGGCGCTCGGTGAGGGCGATCTGGTCCTGCACGAAGGCGGCCCAGGTCTTGAGGGTCTCGTGGTCGTGGGTGGGGATGAGGGTCAGGGCCGGGCGCGGCTGACCGAGTACGGGGTTGCGCAGATTAACCGGGTAAGGCGAGACCGCTGGGTCAGAGCGCTGGATGATCGATTGATAGTCGTAGTCTTCCACCTCGATCCCGGTGATCAGGGTGTGGCCGAGGCCGAAGGTGTCGAAGCGACCGGTCAGGTTCAGCTGCAGGTCGCGGTCGCTCCATTCCAGCTTGCGGTAGTTGAAGTTGCGTCTAAGGGTCACGCCATCGGCCTGCACGCCGTTGGCTTCCACGGCATTGCCCTTGAGGCTGCCGTCGAGGTACTGGAAGCCGCCGGCCAGGGTCCAGGCGTCGTTCAACTGGTGCTCGAAGCGCAGCTGATAGGCCTCGCTGTCGTTGTGCAGCAGGTTGGTGGTGCCCTTTTCCCAGGCGTTGGTGGAGCGACTGGCTTCGGCGCGCTGGGTCAGGTAATTGGTGCGACCGCGATCCAGCGGAGCGTTGCTGCGGATGATGTCCGCCTCGAAGGTGATGAGGGTGGCGTCGGTGGCCTGCCAGCTCAGCACCGGAGCCACTTCATAGCGCTCGTGCTCGACATCGTCGCGGAAGCTGTCGCCGCCTTCGGCGATCAGGTTGAGGCGATAGGCCAGGCGGCCGTCTTCATCCACCGGGCCGGTGGTGTCCAGGGTGCCACGCCGCAGTCCCTGGTCGGTGAACTGGCTGCCGAGGGTGGTCTTGCGCTCGCCCAGGGGCTGCTTGGTGACCACGTTGAAGGTGCCGCCCGGATCGCTGCGGCCATAGAGGGTCGCCGCCGGGCCGCGCAGGACCTCGACCCGCTCCAGGGTGGCGGCATCCGGCGCGCTGGGATAGCCGCGGTTCATGGGGAAGCCGTTACGGAAATATTCGGAGCTGGTGAAGCCGCGTACCGTGTAGCTGGTCAGGCCCTGACCGCCGAAGTTGTTGCCACGGCCGACGCCACCGGCCTGGTCCAGCGCCTGCTGCAGGCGGCTAGCGGAAAGGTCGTCGAGGGCCTCGCGGGAGACCACGCTCACCGACTGAGGCGTCTCGTGCAGCGGAGTGTCGGTGCGGGTAGCACTGCTGGATCGCTCTGCCTTGTAGCCCTCGACCGGACCGGTAGGGGATTCGGCCGCGCCGACGATGGTGAGATCGGACAGCGCCTGAGGCGAATCCTCCGTCTTTTCCTGGGCATGGGCGGTGAGAGGGAGGGCGCAGAGGGGCAGCAGATAGAGGGCGGGGACCAGCCGGCGCATTGTTATCGTCCTGGGGTTCGGGGAGGCGGATTCTAGAGCGGCTTACAAAGTGGATACAACTGCGAGTCGTTACCGCCTGAGACATATTTTCATCGGGCTGGTCGGTTCGTGGGCGACATCCTGCCAGGGAGGTCAGCGCCGAGCCGCCGGCAGACGTTTACCGGGCCCGCTGCGGGAGGCGGGGCCGGCGCTTATGCCGTAGCATGCCGCTCCTTTGCCGTCGTGACCGCCCATGAATACCGCCACCCTTGCCCGCCTCTCCAAGCTCCTGCTTACCGCCCTCGCTTCGCCGCCCGTCGAGGCACGCCGACTGGTGCATGGGCGTGGCCGGCTGCTGCCGGGGCTGGAGCAACTTACCGTCGATTGGCTGGAAGGCGTGGTGCGGGTGGGGTTGTTTCGCGAATTGCCCGCGGCCGAGCTGGACGCCCTGCGCGCCACCCTGGCCGCCCTGGGCGAGACCCCGGTGTGGATGGCCAGCGGTGCCCGCAGCCTGCTGCTGCAGCATCGCTATCGCCTGGATGCGGCCAGCGAGGCGCTGATCGGCGCGCCGGTGGGCGAGCACGTCATCCAAGAGGACGGCCTGAAGTTCGGCCTGGACCTCACCCGCCACCAGAACATGGGGCTGTTCCTCGACATGCGCCTGGGCCGCCGCTGGGTGCGCGAGCAGGCCGCCGGCCTGCGCATCCTCAATCTGTTCGCCTACACCTGCGGCTTCTCGGTGGCCGCTCTGGCCGGCGGCGCGGCCCAGGTGGTCAATCTGGATATGGCCCGCGGGCCCCTGACCCGCGGCCGCGAGAATCACCGGCTCAATGGCCATGACCTGGGCAAGGTCAGCTTTCTCGGTCACGAACTGTTCAAGTCCTGGGGCAAGGTGCGCAAGCTGGGGCCCTATGACCTGGTGATCGTCGATCCGCCGAGCTTCCAGCAGGGCAGCTTCGCCCTGACCAAGGACTACGCCCGCATCCTGCGCCGCCTGCCCGAACTGCTCACCCCCGGCGGCCGGGTGCTGGCCTGCGTCAACGATCCCGGCGTGGGCGCGGACTTCCTCATCGCCGGCATGGCCCAGGAAGCCCCCGGGCTGGCCTTCGTCGAGCGCCTGGCCAATCCACCGGAATTCGCCGACGAAGATCCTGAGGGCGGTCTCAAGGTGTTGGTGTTCCAGCAGGACCACGTGTCGTAGGTTGGGTTGAGCGCAGCGAAGCCCAACGGTGCCCAGGTTCGACTCTGGCTCGTTGGGCTTCGACGGTGGAGCCGTCTCAACCCAACCTGCGCCGGGTGCTCAATTCTGCTTCGGCAATCGCCGGTAGAGCTGTTCGACCTTTTCCCGTGCCCAGGGCGTGCGGCGCAGGAAGGTCAGGCTGGACTTGATGGAGGGCTCATGGGTGAAGCAGCGCAGCGGGATGCGCCGCCCGAGTTCTTCCCAGCCGTGATGCTCCACCAGGCGGGTGAGCAGGGCTTCGAGGGTGATCCCTTCCAGGGAGGCGCGGGGCTTGTCGGACATCGGCAGGGCTCTGGGTGAGGGCAGGGCAGTGTAGCCGTTGCGAAGTCGCGCTGCGCAGCGAAGCGGTCGCCCGCCTGCGGAACGATGCTGTTCGATAATCGAACTGTTAGTCGATTATCGGATTGTTTGCGCCGATGGGGCTTTGTAGTCTGACCCCAGACCGCCGCACCGGGCGGCGCCGACAACAAAGACGCGAGTCGACAATCCATGGCCCAGATCCTGTCCCTGAGCGAAGCCATCCAGCGCTTCGTCCACGATGGCGAGACCGTCGCCCTCGAAGGCTTCACCCATCTCATTCCGACCGCCGCCGCCCACGAGCTGATCCGCCAGAACCGGCGCGACCTGACCCTGGTGCGCATGACCCCCGATCTGGTCTACGACCTGCTGATCGGTGCCGGCTGTGCCAAGCGTCTGATCTTTTCCTGGGGTGGCAACCCCGGGGTCGGCTCCCTGCACCGGCTGCGCGATGCGGTGGAGAAGGGCTGGCCGCACCGGCTGGAGATTTCCGAGCACAGCCACGCGGCCCTGGCCAACGCCTATGTCGCCGGCGCCTCCAACCTGCCGTTCGCCGTGTTGCGCGGCTACCAGGGCTCGGACCTGGCCAAGGTCAATCCGGACATCAAGTTCATCGCCTGTCCCTTTACCGGCGAGCAGCTCGCCGCGGTGCCCAGCGTGCGCCCGGACGTCACCGTCATTCATGCGCAAAAGGCCGACCGCCAGGGCAACGTGCTGATCCAGGGCATCCTCGGCGTGCAGAAGGAAGCGGCCCTGGCCGCCCAGCGCTGCATCGTCACCGTGGAAGAAATCGTCGACGACCTCCAGGCGCCGATGAACGCCTGCGTGCTGCCGACCTGGGCCCTGAGCGCGGTCTGCCTGGTGCCGGGCGGGGCGCATCCGTCCTATGCCCATGGCTACTACGAGCGCGACAACCGCTTCTACCAGGCCTGGGATCCGATCGCCCGCGACCGCGACACCTTTACCCAGTGGATCGACACCTACATCCGCGGTACCGCGGACTTCGCCGCCTTCCAGGCGAAGCTGGCTGCGGAGGCCTGAATCATGAGCGACTTCACCACCAATGAAATGATGACCGTGGCCGCCGCGCGCCGCCTCGGCAATGGCAGCGTCTGCTTCGTCGGCATCGGCCTGCCATCCACTGCGGCGAACCTCGCACGCCTGACCCATGCGCCGGACGTGGTGCTGATCTACGAATCCGGCCCCATCGGCGCCAAGCCTTCGGTGCTGCCGCTGTCCATCGGCGACGGCGAGCTGGCCGAGACCGCCGACACCGTGGTGCCCACCGGCGAGATCTTCCGCTACTGGCTGCAGGGCGGGCGCATCGACGTCGGCTTCCTCGGCGCCGCCCAGGTCGATCGCTTCGGCAACATCAACACCACGGTGATCGGCGACTACCACCAGCCCAAGGTGCGCCTGCCGGGCGCCGGTGGCGCGCCGGAGATCGCCGGTTCGGCCAAGGAGGTGCTGATCATCCTCAAGCAGTCGCACCGCAGCTTCGTCGACAAGCTGGCCTTCATCACCTCGGTGGGCTTCGGCGAGGGCGGCGATCACCGCCAGCAGCTGGGCCTGCCGGGCAAGGGCCCGACCGCCATCATCACCGACCTCTGCATCATGGAGCCGGAAGCCGGCACGAACGAATTCGTGGTGACTGCCCTGCATCCCGGGGTGACCCGCGAGCAGGTGGTGGCCGCCACCGGCTGGGCCCTCCGCTTCGCCGATCAGGTCGCCACCACCGAGGCGCCGACCGCCACCGAACTCGAGGCCCTGCGCGATCTGCAGGCACGCACCGCGGCGGCCCACGGCGGCCAGAAGGGAGGTGAGGAATGAGCCGCCCCGTCTATATCTGCGACGCCGTCCGCACCCCCATCGGCCGGCTCAACGGCGGCCTCTCGGCGATACGCGCCGACGACCTGGCGGCCATTCCGCTCAAGGCGCTGCAGGAACGTAATCCGCAGGTGGACTGGACGGCCGTGGACGAGGTGTTCATGGGCTGCGCCAACCAGGCTGGCGAAGACAACCGCAACGTGGCGCGCATGGCGGTGCTGCTGTCGGGACTGCCGGAAACGGTGCCGGGCGTGACCCTCAATCGCCTCTGCGCCTCGGGCATGGAAGCGGTGGGTCAGGCCTACCGCGCCATCGCCCTGGGCGAGATGGACCTGGTGATCGCCGCCGGGGTGGAGTCCATGACCCGCGCGCCCTATGTGATGGGCAAGGCCGACAGCGCCTTTGGCCGTGGCCAGAAGCTGGAAGACACCACCCTCGGCTGGCGCTTCGTCAATCCAGCGCTGAAGGAGGCCTATGGCGTCGACAGCATGCCGGTCACCGGCGACAACGTCGCCGCCGACTATGGCGTCAGTCGCGCCGACCAGGACGCCTTCGGCCTGCGCAGCCAGCAGCGCGCCGCGGCGGCCCAGGAATCCGGTTATTACGCCGAGGAAATCGTCCCGGTGACGATCAAGGGCAAGAAGGGTGACGTGGTGGTGGAGCGCGACGAGCATCCGCGTGCGGACACTACCGCCGAAGGCCTGGCCAAATTGAAGCCAGTCAACGGCCCGGATAAGACCGTGACCGCCGGCAACGCCTCGGGGCTCAACGACGGCGCCTCGGCCATCATCCTGGCCTCGGCGGAGGCCGTTAAGCAGCACGGCCTGACGCCGCGGGCCAAGGTGCTGGGCATGGCCAGTGGCGGGGTAGCGCCGCGCATCATGGGCGTCGGCCCGACCCCGGCCGTGCGCAAGCTGCTCAAGCAACTGGACCTGACCATCGACGCCTTCGACGTCATCGAACTCAACGAAGCCTTCGCCGCTCAGGGCCTGGCCGTCTTGCGCGAGCTGGGCGTGGCCGACGACAGCCCCAAGGTCAATCCCAACGGCGGCGCCATCGCCCTGGGCCATCCCCTGGGCATGAGCGGCAACCGCCTGGTGCTCACTGCGGTGCACCATCTGGAAAAGACCGGTGGCCGCCTGGGTCTCGCCACCATGTGCGTGGGCGTCGGCCAGGGCTTGGCGCTGGCGGTGGAGCGGATGGATTCGATTTAGGTTTTTCCTGTGCCGGTTTCATCGCGGCCGCTCCTACAAGAGCTCGATGTATCTGTAGGAGCGGTCGCTACGGCGCACCGGCATGGCCGCGATAGCCAAAGCTGATCGTAGAGCGGTCGCCGCAGCAACCTACCAAGACTTCATCTACCCCTAGCCTCTATCCATGCCCACACCTTCTGTAACCGCGTGTGTCTCTCCTGGTCCGATGGCGGTAGGCTGTCTTCCGTCCATCCATACCTATAATTAAGGATCTCCATGAGCACTCACCCGCATTACAGCTTCGAGGAGCGCAAGAAGCGCATCTTCGCCATCGTCGGCGCCTCGTCCGGCAACCTAGTGGAATGGTTCGACTTCTACGTCTACGCCTTCTGCTCCATCTACTTCGCCGCCGCCTTCTTCCCGAAGAGCGATCCTACCGTGCAGTTGCTGAGCACCGCCGGCGTCTTCGCCGCGGGCTTCCTGATGCGGCCCCTGGGCGGCTGGATCTTCGGGCGCGTCGCCGACAAGTATGGCCGGCGCACCTCCATGGTGATCTCCATCCTGATGATGGGCGCGGGCTCCCTGGCCATCGCCTGCCTGCCCACCTATGCCAGCATCGGCGTGGCGGCGCCGGCCCTGCTGCTGCTCGCGCGGCTGCTGCAAGGCATCTCGGTGGGCGGTGAATACGGCACCACCGCCACCTACATGAGCGAGGTGGCGCTGCGTGGCCAGCGCGGCTTCTTCGCCTCCTTTCAGTACGTCACCCTGATCGGCGGCCAGTTGCTGGCGGTGCTGGTGGTGGTCATCCTGCAGCAGGTGCTGAGCGACGCCGACCTGCGCGCCTGGGGCTGGCGGATTCCCTTCCTGGTCGGCGCCGCCGCCGCGGTGATCTCGCTGTTCCTGCGCCGCTCGCTGGAAGAGACCACCACCGCCGAGACCCGCGCCAACAAGGAAGCCGGCACCCTGAGCGGCCTGTTCAAGCACCACAAGGCGGCCTTCTTCACCGTGCTCGGCTACACCGCCGGTGGCTCGCTGATCTTCTATACCTTCACCACCTACATGCAGAAGTACCTGGTCAACACCAGCGGCATGGACGCCAAGACCGCCAGTGCCGTGATGACCTGCGCCCTGCTGGTGTTCATGCTCATGCAACCGCTGTTCGGCATGCTCTCCGACCGCATCGGCCGGCGCGCCTCCATGCTGCTGTTCGGCGGCCTGGGCACGGTCTGCACCTGGCCGATCCTCACAGCGCTGGCCAGCGTCCAGAGTCCCTTCGTGGCCTTCCTGCTGATCTGCCTGGCGATGGCCATCATCAGCCTCTACACCTCCATCAGCGGCCTGGTGAAGGCGGAGATGTTCCCGCCGGAAGTGCGCGCCCTGGGCGTGGGCCTGTCCTATGCGGTGGCCAACGCGGTCTTTGGCGGCTCGGCGGAATTCGTCGCCCTGAGCTTCAAGACCCAGGGGCACGAGGAAGTCTTCTACATCTACGTCTCGGTGATGCTGGCGGTGGCCTTCCTGGTCAGCCTGAGATTGCCGCGGCAAGCCACCTACCTGCATCACGACCACTGAGCCCCGAGGAATCCCCATGTCCAACCTGCTGTTCGACGCCTACTTCACCCAGGCCGCCATGCGTGCGGTGTTCTGTGACCAGGGGCGACTGCAGGGCATGCTGGACTTCGAAGCGGCCCTGGCGCGCGCCGAGGCGTCGGTGGGGGTGATCCCCCAGACGGCGGTGGCGTCCATCGCCGCCGCCTGCCGCGCCGAGCGCTATGACGCGGCCGAGCTGGCCCGGGCCGTGGTCAGCGCCGGCAATTCCGCCATTCCGCTGGTCAAGGCCCTGGGCCGGCAGATCGCCGCCCAGGACCCCGAGGCCGAGCGCCATGTGCACCGCGGTGCCACCAGCCAGGACGCCATGGACAGCGGTCTGGTGCTGCAAATTCGCCAGGCGCTGGACCTGCTGGACGCCGACCTGGCGCAACTGGCCGAGGCCCTGGCCACCCAGGCCGAGCGCCATGCCGATACCGTGCTGGCCGGCCGGACTTGGCTGCAACATGCGACGCCCGTGACCCTCGGCATGAAACTGGCCGGGGTGCTGGGCGCCATCACCCGGCACCGCCAGCGCCTGGCCGAGTTGCGGCCGCGGGTGCTGGTGCTGCAATTCGGCGGCGCCTCGGGCAGCCTGGCCGCCCTGGGCGCTGACGCCCTGCCGGTGGCCGAGGCCCTGGCCCGCGAGCTGGAGCTGAGCCTGCCGGAGCAACCCTGGCACACCCAGCGCGATCGCCTGGTCGAGGTCGGCGCCTGGCTGGGCCTGGTGGCCGGCAGCCTGGGCAAGCTGGGGCGCGATCTGTCGCTGCTGATGCAGACCGAAGCCGCCGAGGTGTTCGAGCCCTCGGCGCCGGGCAAGGGTGGTTCCTCCACCATGCCGCACAAACGCAATCCGGTGGGCGCCGCGGTGCTGATCGCCGCTGCCACCCGCGCGCCGGGACTGGTCAGCACCCTGTTTTCCGCCATGCCCCAGGAGCACGAACGTAGCCTGGGACTCTGGCATGCCGAATGGGAAACCCTGCCGGAGCTGTTCTGCCTGGTCTCCGGTGCCCTGCAGCAGGCCCAGGCCATCGTCGCCGGGCTAGAGGTGGATGCCGCGCGCATGCAGGCCAATCTGGAGTTGACCCACGGCCTGGTGCTGGCCGAGGCGGTCAGCATCGCCCTCGCCGGACGCTTGGGGCGCGAGGCCGCACACCACCTGGTGGAGCAGAGCTGCAAGCGCGCCGTCCAGGAGGGTCGCCATCTGCGTCTGGTGCTCGGCGATACCCCCGAGGTCACAACCGAACTCTCCAGCGCCGAGCTGGATCGCCTGCTGGACCCCGCCCATTACCAGGGCCAGGCCCGGGCCTGGGTGGCCCGCGCCCTGGCCGAACACCGCACCCTGCCTACCCATTCCTAAACCAGAGGACTGCCTGATGCCCAGTGTACGTCTCGCCGATGGCGACCTGAACTACCGGCTGGAGGGCCCCGAGGGCGCTCCGGTGCTGATCCTGTCCAACTCCCTGGGCACCAACCTGGCCATGTGGGACGACCAGGCCGCCGCCTTCAGCGAGCGCTTTCGCCTGCTGCGCTACGACACCCGCGGTCACGGCGCCTCCCTGGTGACGCCCGGCCCCTATCGCATGGATCAGAACGGCCGTGACGTCCTGGCCCTGGCCGACGCCCTGGGTATCGACCGCTTCGCCTTCTGTGGCCTGTCCATGGGTGGCTCCATCGGCCAGTGGCTGGGCATCAACGCCCCCGAGCGGGTCACCCGTCTGGTGCTGTGCAACACCGGCGCCAAGATCGGCACCCCCGAGGTGTGGAATACCCGCATCCAGACCGTCGAAGCCGGCGGCGAGCAGGCCATGCGCGACCTGCGCGACGCCTCCATCGGTCGCTGGTTCACTCCCGATTTCGCCAGCGCCGAGCCGGATCGGGTCGACCGCATCGTCGCCATGCTTGCCGGCACCTCGCCCCAGGGCTATGCCGCCAACTGCGCGGCGGTGCGCGATGCCGATTTCCGTGAGGTGCTGGACGCCGTCCAGGCCCCGACGCTGATCGTCGCCGGCAGCCATGACGCCGTGACCACCCCGGCCGACGGGCGCTTCCTGCAAGAGCGCATCCCCGGCGCCGAGTACGTCGAGTTTCCCGCCGCCCACCTGTCCAACGTGCAGATGGGCGCTGCCTTTACCCAGCGCGTGCTGGCCTTCCTCAGCGCCTGAAGGAGTCGATCTTGGACGAAAAAGAACGTTACGAAGCCGGCATGCAGGTCCGCCGCGCGGTGCTGGGCGACGCCCACGTCGATCGCAGCCTGGAAAAGCTGACCCCCTTCAACGAAGAATTCCAGGAGATGATCACCCGCCACGCCTGGGGCGACATCTGGACCCGCCCGGGCCTGCCGCGGCACACCCGCAGCCTGATCACCATCGCCATGCTGATCGGCATGAATCGCGAAGGCGAACTGCGCCTGCACCTGCGTGCCGCGCGCAGCAACGGGGTGACGCGGGAGGAGCTCAAGGAGCTGATCATGCAGAGCGCCATCTACTGCGGCATCCCGGCGGCCAATGCCACCTTCCATCTGGCGGAGGCGGTGTGGGATGAGTTGGGGGTGGAGTCGCTGGAGGGGTGAGGGTACCCCTCTGTCGCCCCCTTGAATGGCGCCCGCTGGAGTGATCTGGTGGGCGTCATTGTTTTGGGGGCGGGCGTAGGTTAGCGAAGCCCAACGGTGTGGGGCATTGGGTGCCTTGGCTTGTTATCGAGTGCTTTGATGGTTTTGGTTTCGCCCACCCGGGCGACTCACTTTTTTCAGTCGCCAAAAAAGTAAGCAAAAACGCTTGCCCCGATTATCCGGCCCTCCGCTTCGCTCCGGGTCCGCTCACGCCAGTGCCGTTCCGGGGTCGGTCCAGATGGGCCGTCCATGGCCCACTGGACCTCTCGCCGCATCCCTGCGGCTCGACCCGCTCCACGACGCTGGCGTTCGCCCTGCTGAACGGGGCGATTCACGCGCCTGATGCCTTGGGTGCAAACCGGTAGGGTGGACAACGGCGCAGCCTTGTCCACGTGTTAAGCGTACCCCCTAAGTGGAAAACGCTGCGCGGTTTTCCATGCTACGAATCGCTATGGGTTCTCCCTGAAAACACGAACTCCCAGGCTAGCGCCCCGTCCCCGTCAGTGAGGCCGAGTGCAGGTGTCGCGGAGGGGGATGCGAGGCAGGACGCCGAGCAAGGCGCGAGGGGCAGGAGGCCCCTTTGTGCCGTGCCCCTGGAGCGACGCCGGAGCGAGGGCCGAAACGTGGGGACAGCGTTTTTGGTTACTTTTGTCCGCGGCGCGTAGCCGCGTTTGAAAAAAGTGACTCGCCCGGATGGGCGAAACAAGAACCTTCAAAGCACTCGAGAACCAGCTAAGGCAGCTCCGCTTTGTTGGGCTTCGCGTCGCTCAACCCAGTCTACGAAAACCGAAACCGAAGCCGAAAGCAGCCCCCAGCCCAGGCAGGGGGCTGCAGGCCTGTTACTTCGCCATCACCCGCGTAATCCGATCCCCCTCGGCATCATCCTGCCCCTTGGCCTTGTTGACCGCGTAGACCACGCCCTTGCCATCCACCACCGCATGGTTGGGATAGGTGCCCAGTTCCAGGTTGGCCTTGATGGTGCCGTCCGGATCGACCACGGTCAGGGTGCCGGCGCCGCGGTTGGTCACGTAGGCCAGGCGCTTGACCGGGTCGAAGGCCACGTTCAGCGCCCCGGCGCCGGTGGTGACGTTGTGCAGGGTCTTGCCGGTCTTGGCGTCGACGATCAGCAGGTTGTCGCTGCCCTGGGCGGTGATGAACAGGCGATCGGTCTGGGGATCGTGGGCCACGCCCATGGGGGTCTTGGCGCCCTGGATCGGGAAGACCTTCTCGACGGTCTCGGTCTTGGCATCGATCACCGCGGCTTCGTTGGTCTTGAGGCTGACGGCGTAGAGCTTGTGCACCGCCGGGTCCAGGTGCATGCCGACCACTGCGAACTGCTCGCCGCGCACGCCCGATTCGATGGCGATGTGCTTGCGCACGGCCGGGGTCTTGGCGTCGAAGCTGACGATGTCCGGGGTCATGGCCGCCGAGGCGAAGGCGCGGTCGAGTTTCTCGTCGACCACCACCGTGTGGGCATGGGGCACGAGGCCGGGTTCGAATTGCTTGACCAGGCCCAGGTCGCTCTGGCGATAGACCGCCACGGTGTTCTGCCGGGTATTGGTGGTCCAGACGGTGCCGTTGCGATCGTCCACGCCCACGCCGTAGACGGCGTAGACACCGGCGTCCTCGCCCGGGGCGGCGGCCGGGGTGATCTGGCGCTGGATGGACAGGTCCTTGGGATCGAGCTTGAGCAGCTGCGAGACCTTGACCGGCGGGCGGCCCACGGCCGAGGTGACGAAGAGGGCGCCGGTCTTGGCGCTGCTGTCCACCTGGTAGAGACCGGGGACCAGTTTGACCGCGGTGAGGCTATAGGCCTCGGCGCCGGACAGCGGCACCACCGGCGAGACCTTGAGCGGGAAGACCGCGGCGCCCGAGGGCTGGGCGGTGCTGATGACGATGGGATGCTGGCCGGGGGCGGCGTCTTCAGGGATGCGCAGGGTCGCCTTGAAGTTGCCCTGGGCGTCGGCCACGTAGGCGGCGTCGGGGTTGAGCGCCACGCCACCGCGCGACAGGGTGATCTGCTGACCGGGGGTGAAGCCGCGGCCGTCCAGCGCGACCTCGCTGCCGGCCAGGATGGCGGTGCCGGTGACGGGACTGGCCTTAATCTCGCCGTGGTAGTCCGGATCGGGGGCTTCGAAGCTGGAGCGCGCCTGGGCGGCTTGCCCGCCCAGCGCCAGCAGGGCGGCCAGCAGGCTGACGGAAAAGACGCGCCGGCCCTTGGCCGAAGACGCTGGAGCGATGTTCATCAGGGATTCCTTGTAGCGGCGATCAAGATACCCGCGCCAGAGCGCCGGGCAGCGGAGGCCCTCCTGGGCTAAGCCATGTTAAGGCGAAAGCGAAATACTTGCATTTAGATTTGCAGGTTTTACGCTTGGTCGCTGTCCGGGGTATCGAGGGTGCGCTGCATCAGGCAGGCGCCGGCGCCATAGCCGGCCAGCTTGGCCTCGAGCGCAGCATCGGTCGGAACCGGGTGATAGTGATGGCGCTGCCAGTAGCCGATGGCGTTGGACAGCGACACCAGCCGCCCCTGGCGCAGGCGCGCACGTCGGGCCTGGCCCTTGGCGTGGCGATAGAGCCGCCCGGCCACGCCCTGGCCCTGGGCGGCGGGGTGCACGGCGCAGTCGTGCAGGAACCAAATCGAGGCCGCGCCCGGCAGCTGCTCCAGGCGGGCGCCCAGCACCGGTGGCAGGCCGTCGTCCCAGGGATAGGCGATCAGATAGCCCTGCAGCCGCGCCTCGGCGTCCAGGGCCGCCCAGCAGTGTTCCGGGGCGAGCTCCAGGCGATTGGCATAGAAGGCGTGGTCTTCGAGCAGGTCGGCGGGGTAGTTGGCCGCCTGGATGGCGAGAACGGCCGGGAGATCGGCAGGGCGCAGCGGGCGTATCGAGGGCATGACGAGGCGGGGGAAAAGATCCGGCCGGGCAGTATGGTCACTGCCTGGCCGGGAGGCAAATGCCTCGGAGCTGTGGTGAGTCCCGATGCAGATCCTGCGCCGCGGCCGCGGAGGACCGGATTCCAGCGGCGACCTCGGCGTGTCTGGCGCCGCCTCTGGCACTAGGCCTTGGCGATCAGCCGCGAATTGCGCTCGTTGCGAAATTGCAGATCTTCGATCCGCTGGGTCGCGGTCTCGGCTTCGGCGCGGGCGGCCAGGATGAGGTCGTGGTGCGGGGACTTGGCGCAGACCGGGTCGGCGTTGCGCGCATCGCCGGTGAGCATGAAGGCCTGGCAGCGGCAGCCGCCATAGTCCTTTTCCTTCTCGTCGCAGGAGCGGCAGGGCTCGGGCATCCAGTCGTAGCCGCGGTAGACGTTGAAGCCGAAGGAGTCGTACCAGATGTGCCTGAGGTCCTGCTCCTTCACGTTGGGGAAGGCGATTGGCATCTGCCGGGCACCGTGGCAGGGCAGGGCGGTGCCGTCCGGCGTGATGGTCAGGAACAGCTTGCCCCAGCCGTCCATGCAGGCCTTGGGGCGCTCTTCGTAGTAGTCCGGGGTAACGAAGATCAGCTTGCAGGGATGGTTCTCGGCCTTGAGGCGCGCGCGGTAGTCATTGGTGATGCCTTCGGCGCGCTCCAGCTGGGTCTTGGTCGGCAGGAGACCGGCGCGATTGCGCTCGGCCCAGCCATAGAACTGGCAGGTGGCGAGTTCGACGAAGTCGGCTTCCAGGGCCAGGCAGAGGTCGATGATCTGGTCGATGCGATCGATGTTGTGCCTGTGGGTGACGAAGTTGAGCACCATGGGATAGCCATGGGCCTTGACCGCCTTGGCCATGGCCAGCTTCTGGGCGAAGGCCTTCTTCGAGCCGGCCAGCAGGTTGTTCACCTGTTCGTCGCTGGCCTGGAAGCTGATCTGGATATGGTCCAGGCCGGCCTCCTTGAATTCGGCGATGCGCGCCTCGGTGAGGCCGATGCCGGAGGTGATGAGGTTGGTGTAGTAGCCCAGCCGGCGCGCCTCGCGGATCAGCTCGGCGAGGTCCTGGCGCACCAGGGGTTCGCCGCCGGAAAAGCCGATCTGGGCCGCGCCCATCTCCCGCGCCTCGGCCATCACCTTGAACCACTGTTCGGTGGTCAGCTCGCGGCCCTGGGCGGCGAAGTCCAGGGGATTGGAGCAATAGGGGCACTGCAGCGGACAGCGATAGGTGACCTCGGCCAGCAGCCACAGCGGCAGGCCGACGTTGTGCTTGCCTACCGCCGGCGGCTGCGGGAGTTGCATGGGCACCCCAGGCAGCGAGGTATCAGCCGAGCAGGAGCCAGTGCTCTGCACGAGCGACCTCCATGAATTGTTCGACGTCGGCGCCCAGCTCGGGCACGCCGGGAAAGCGTTCGTCGAGGACGGCGATGATGGCGGCCACGTCACGCTGGCCGTCGATCAGCCCGCCGATGGCGGCGGCGCTGTCGTTTAGCTTGATCATCCCCTCGGGATAGAGCAGCACATGGGCGTCCTGCGCCGGCTCGAACTGGAAGCGATAGCCAGGGCGCCAGCGCGGCACCTGGGTGCGGTCGAAGCTCATAGGTCGATTCCTCGGTGCCAGCGGCGCTCGGCGGTGACGCTGTGATAGGGCGGGCGATGCAGTTCGTAGGCCATGCTCATGGCGTCGAGCATGGTCCAGAGGATGTCCAGCTTGAACTGCAGGATCTCCAGCATGCGCTGCTGGGATTCCCAGGTGGTGTAGTGCTGCAGGGTGATCTGCAGACCGTGCTCGACATCGCGACGGGCCTGGCCCAGGCGGGTGCGGAAGTACTCGTAGCCGGCCGGATCGATCCAGGGATAGTGGGTCGGCCAGGCGTCCAGGCGCGACTGGTGGATCTGCGGCGCGAACAGTTCGGTCAGGGAGCTGCTGGCGGCTTCCTGCCAGGAGGCGCGGCGCGCGAAGTTGACGTAGGCGTCCACCGCGAAGCGCACCCCGGGCAGCACCAGTTCCTGGGAGAGCACCTGCTCGCGGTCCAGGCCGGTCGCCTCGGCCAGGCGCAGCCAGGCCTCGATGCCGCCTTCGCTGCCGGGCTCGCCGTCGTGATCGAGGATGCGCTGCACCCATTCGCGACGGATCTCGCGATCCGGGCAGTTGGCCAGGATGGCGGCGTCCTTGAGCGGGATGTTGACCTGGTAGTAGAAGCGGTTGGCCACCCAGCCCTGGATCTGCTCGCGGCTGGCGCGGCCCTGGTACATGGCCACGTGATAGGGGTGGTGGATATGGTAGAGCTCGCCCTTGGCGCGCAGGGCAGCTTCGAATTCGGCGGGCGTAAGGGCGTTGGGCATGGCGTTCACAGCTCGATGGACATGCCGTCCCAGGCGACTTCCACGCCCTGGCGCGCGACGATGGCGCGTTCGGGGGAGTCTTCGTCCAGGATCGGATTGGTGTTGTTGATGTGGATCAGCACCTTGCGCTGACGCTCGAAGCCGGCCAGCACCTCCAGCATGCCGCCGGGGCCGCTCTGCGGCAGGTGGCCCATCTCGTTGCCGGTGCGGGTGCCGACGCCACGGCGCTGCATCTCGTCGTCGGTCCAGAGCGTGCCGTCCACCAGCAGGCAGTCGGCCTGGCCCATCAGCTCCAGCAGGGCGGCGTCCGGCTGGCCCAGGCCCGGGGCATAGAACAGCTTGCCGCCGGTACGTCGGTCATGGACCAGCAGGCCCAGGTTGTCGCCCGGGTGCGGATCGTGGCGATGGGGCGAATAGGGCGGCGCGGCGCTGCGCAGCGGGAAGGGCGTGAATTCCAGATTCGGGCAGGCCGGGATGGTGAAGCTGCCGCTCAGGGCGATGGGCTGCCAGCTGAGACCGCCATTCCAGTGTTCGAGCATGTTGAACAGCGGAAAGCCGGTGGTGAGGTCCTGGTGGACCATCTCGGTGCACCAGACCTCATGGGGGCAGCCTTCGCGCAGGCTGAGCAGGCCGGTGGTGTGGTCGATCTGGCTGTCCAGCAGGAGGATGGCACGGATGCCGGTGTCACGCAGGGCCCGCGCCGGCTGCAGCGGGGCGAAGCCGGCCAGCTGGGCACGGATGTCGGGCGAGGCGTTGCACAGGATCCAGTTCACCCCGTCGTCGGACAGGGCGATGGAAGACTGGGTACGGGCCTGGGCCCTGAGGGTGCCCTTGCGGAAGCCGTCGCAATTGACGCAATTGCAGTTCCACTGGGGAAAGCCGCCGCCGGCGGCGGAGCCGAGAATCTGGATATGCATGGGAAAGGCTAAACCTGGAAAAAGTACGCCCCGGCGAACCGGGGCGTGGGGCGCATCAACGGTTGGCGAAGTACATGGTGACTTCGAAGCCGATGCGCAGGTCAGTGTAAGCAGGCTTGGTCCACATGGGAGGTCTCCTCTTTTGACTGCGAAAGCCGGAAGGATCCGGTCATCAAGTCTAACAAATGTTACCTAGCTAAGGGTTTTTGCCGCGACGAATCGCTGGCGGTCCGGCGGACATAACTGTCTTACCGATCCTGCAACAGATTGACCGCCAAGGCTGGCCGACGCTCCCGGGAAAGTGTTGAAAGCTATGACATCCAGCCGGATGGCGCGTGGGCATTGGCCAGGGCGAAGCGCGGCGCGGCGCTGGCGGTGAGTTGTTGCCAGGCCTGCTGCAGAGCCCCGTCATCCAGGGCGGCCAGGGCCTGCTGCAGGGGCGCGAGGTCCAGCGCCCCGCTGCGCTGGAAGCCCCACCAGAGCCGCTCGGCCAGGGCGGCGCGCTGAGGGGTGGCGGGGCTGAAGTCGCGCACCAGCTGACCGATGTTCTCTGCCAGCGTCGCGGCCTCGGCCATCACCGCCTTGAGGCTGTCGGCCAGGCAGCTCTCGATTTCCGCCAGGATCACCGCCGCCCGGGCCTGGGGCGACTGCACGCCGATCAGCAGGCCACCGTGATCGCCCAGCAGGCGATAGGCGGAAAACACCGCATAGCCTAGTTGCCGCTCGCTGCGCAGGCGCTGGAACAGTGGTCCTTGCAGGCGCGCCGCCAGCAGCCGCCAGGCCGCTTCGGTGGCGGGGCGCCCATCGGGTTGCGGACAGAACAGCAGCAGCGCCTGCTGGGCTTCGGCGCTGGGCTCCTGCCGCCAGTGGCGACCGGTGCAGCCGGGCGGTTCGCCTAGCGGTCCTGCCTGGGGCTGAGGCGGCGGCGTGAGGGCGGCCAGGGATGCCTGCGCCGCCTGGGGCAGGCCGCAGGCCAGGGCCTGCCAGCGCGGGTCTGCTTCATTGACTGTCAGCGGCATGACCGCAGTCAGTCGCTCGGGCAGGACCTTGAGCAACTGGCGGATCAGCATGGGCTCGCTCGAGGCTGCGGGGAGCGGCTGGGAAACGTCCAGCGCCTTCGTCAGGCGGCCGAGCGCCTGCTCCAGCACCGCCGGCAGCGCCTTGGCCCAGCCCTGTAGCCGCAATTCCCAGGGTGCCCCGGGCGGACTCCAGCGCAGGGTGACGCCCGCTTCGGCGGCCAGCCGGGGTAGCGCGCCCAGCACCCGGACATCGGGCGCGACCGGTGCCGGTCCCGGCCATTGCCAGCGTAGAAACAGCAGGCCTTCGCGCTGCTGAGGGGCGAGGGCCTGGCTGATCGGCCAGGACTGCCTCGTCGGGGCGCTCGGCGTAACGGGCTCGATGAGCAGCGGATTGGGCGGTGGCAGCGCAAAGGGGGTGGCGACGGGCGACGCCCGGTTCGGTGCATCGGTCAGGCCGGCGGCGAAACCGCTGAGGCGCTCGGGGACCAGTTGCGCGAGCAGCCGGGGCCAGGCGGCCTGGGCGGCAGGGGAGAGCGCCGGTTTTGGCCAGGCGTTTCCTTGCCGATCCAGCCAGAGGCGTTCACCCAGGCGCCTTGCCAGCGCCAGGGCGGGCAGGGTGGCCCAGAGGCGCTGGATGCGTTCGGCGTGGCCCTGCTGCAGTGCGGCAAGGGGTGTCTGGCGCAGGGCGTCCAGCCAGGCGCACAGGATGCCGGTCAGGTGGCTGGGGCTGGCCTGGGGGCCGGGCGTGAGATCCAGTCGGAGCAGGCCCTGGCGCGCCTGGCGGTAGGGCCAGGCGAGGCTCAGTCGTTCGGCCTGGCCTGCCTGCCGCAGGAGGGCCGGCAGGCCGCCGGGATGGTCGCCGAGCAGCAGGGTTTCCAGCAATTCCGCCGCTTCCCAGCTGCCGGGTGGCAGGTCATCGAGGGCGAATTGCACGGCCAGCTGTGGCGGCGTGGCGGTGATGGTCTGCCAGCATTCGCCTGCAGCCGGGAGCGCGTGCGGGATTACGGCGCTGGGCGCCGGGCCAGGGGGCAGCAGGGCGCCCTGTTCCCGGGCCAGATCGGCCAGTTCGGCCAGCGGTTGCGGCCCGGCCAGCACCAGCAGGGCGTTTTCCGCCCGGTAGTGCTGGTGCTGGAAGTCATGCAGAGCGACCTGGAAGGTCGGGTTCTGTAGCGGCAGGCTGTAACGGTTGCCGGCATGGAAGCCGGCGGCCGGATGGTCGGCGGGCAGGCCGGCGGCCAGGGCCAGGTCGCGGCGGGTATCTGCGCTGCGCGACCAGGCGATGAATTCGGCGTGCAGCACCTCGCGCTCGCGGCGCTGGGCGTCGGCTGCCAGCAGCGGCGCGGCGAGCATGTCCAGCAGCCGGGCGAGTCCGGCGGCCAGGTGCTCGGGGGGCAGGGCGAAAAAGAAGTCGGTGGTGGTCTCGCGGGTGCTGGCGTTGAGTTCGCCGCCGAGGCGCTGCACCAGCGGCATCAGGCCGTCCGCCGCCGGATAGCGCCGGCTGCCGAGAAAGAACAGGTGTTCGAGAAAGTGCGCCAGCCCCGGAAAGGCCCGCGGCGCCTGGTGACTGCCGGCGCCGATGCGCACCAGGGCGGCGGCCTGGGGCAGCTCGGGATCGTGCAGCAGGGCGACGGCCAGGCCGTTGGCCAGGCGCAGCCGGCGGTGGAGGGGAGCGGAGGTGGGCATGGGGGTAGCTTAACCGAGTCGGTCTGAACGACGGTTGATGGAGTTGGCGCTGGTGCCCGGGGTTGCCTTCACCCCGACCCTCTCCCTGGGGGTAGAGGGGGAAGAGCGCTCCCTGCGGCCTCTATGGAAAAAAACCAGACGAAAAAAATCCCGGCTGGGCCGGGATTTCGGGGTGGGGCGAGGGGGGTTCCAACAGGATGTCAAAAATGCTCGAAGCATCCTCGCCCCTGACCCTCTCCCGGAGGAGAGGGGAGCTCGGGCGCGGGCGCCCTTACTTCTTCTCGGGCAGGGCGAACGCCATCACGTAGTCGCCCTGCTTGGTGCCCAGCGAGCCATGGCCGCCGGCATAGACCAGCACGTACTGGCGGCCGTCCTTGCCGGTGTAGGTCATGGGGGTGGTCTGGCCACCGGCCGGCAGGCGGCCTTTCCACAGTTCCTTGCCGTTCTTCACGTCATAGGCGCGCAGGTACTGGTCCAGGGTGCCGCTGAGGAAGGCCACGCCACCGGCGGTGGTGACGGTGCCGCCCAGGCTGGGCACGCCCATGGGCAGGGGCAGCGGAACCGGCGAGTTGTCGCGCACGGTACCGTTCTTGTGCTTGTAGACCAGCTTGCCGGTGGTCAGGTCGAGACCGGCCACGTAGCCCCAGGCGGGTGCCTGGCAGGGCAGGCCCAGCGGCGACAGGAAGGCCGACAGGATCACGCCATAGGGCGCGCCCTTGTTGGGCTGGATGCCCTCGGTCTCGCCCTTGCGCGCCGGCTGGTTGGCGATCTCGTCACGCGGTACCAGCTTGGAGGTGAAGGCCATGTAGCTGGGATTCAGGAAGGCGATCTGGCGTACCGGATCGACCGAGATGCCGCCCCAGTCGAACACGCCGAAGTTGCCCGGATAAACGATCGAACCCTGGGTGGACGGCGGGGTGTAGATGCCCTCGTAGCGGTGCTCGCGGAAGGCGATGCGGCACAGCGCCTGGTCGAAGGGCGTACCGCCCCACATGTCGCTTTCCTTGAGGGTCGGCGCGGCCAGGTTGATCGAGGAGACCGGCTGGGTCGGCGAGGTATGGTCGCCTTCCACCGCGCCCTGGGGCACCGGGGTTTCGGTGATCGGGTAGATGGGCTGACCGTTGGTGCGGTCCAGCACATAGATGCTGCCCTGCTTGGTCGAGGCCATCAGCGCGGGTTTCACGCCGCCTTCGGTCTTGATATCCACCAGGGTCGGCTGACCGCCCACGTCCATGTCCCAGAGGTCATGGTGGGTGAACTGGTAGTTCCAGCGCACCTTGCCGGTGGCGATGTCGAGGGCGACCACGCCGGCGCTGTACTTCTCGGAGGCCGGGGTACGGTCACCGCCCCACTGGTCGGGCATCTGGTTGCCCATGGGCAGATAGACCATGCCGACCTTTTCGTCGACGGCCATCATCGACCACATGTTGGGCGAGTTGCGGGTGTAGATGCCATCGGCGGCGATGGGCGCGGTGGCGTCCGGATTGCCGCTGTCCCAGTTCCACACCAGCTTGCCGGTGTGCACGTCATAGGCACGGATCACGCCGGACGGCTCGTCGGTGGAGACGTTGTCGGTGACGTGGCCACCGATGATCACCAGGTTGCGGGTCACGGCTGGCGGCGAGGTGGAGTAGTAGCCGCCGGGCGTGAAGCTGCCCATGTTGGCGGTCAGGTCGACCTGGCCGTTGTCGCCGAAGTCGCTGCACACCTTGCCGGTATCGGCGTTGAGTGCGATAAGGCGGGTGTCGGCGGTGGGCAGGAACAGGCGGCGCGGGCAGCTGCTGGCGGCCGGGGTGCTCTGCTCGTCGACCGGGACGGCACTGCCGGTAGCCGGGCTCTGGCCCGCGGTGGTGGTGCCGGCGTAGGTGGCGTCGTCGTGGTAGGCCACGCCACGGCAGGTCATGTGCGCCCAGCCCTTGAAGCTGTCGGCGTGCTGGGTGCTCAGCTTGGGATCGAAGCGCCAGATTTCCTTGCCGCTGTCGGGGTCCACTGCGATCACCTGGCTGTGCGGCGTGCAGACATAGAGCATGCCGTTGACCTTGAGCGGGGTGTTTTCCGCGGTGGTCTCCTGGGGATCGTTCGGGCCGGGGATGTCGCCGGTACGGAACGTCCAGGCCGGTTGCAGATCCTTGACGTTGTTGACGTCGATCTGCTTGAGCGGCGAGTAGCGATCGCCGAAGGCGGTGCGGCCATAGGACGGCCAGTCACCATCGGCGGCGGTCGGGGCGGCGCTCTCGGTGCCGGCGGTGTCGCGGCCCAGGTCACCGTCCAGACGGTTGTAGTTGACGAACTGGGCGACCAGGGCGACGACCGCGGCGATCACCAGGGAGCCGACCAGCGGCAGGCCGCCGCTACGGCTGTCCAGCGGACGGCGGAACACCGGGATCAAGAGCACCAGGCCGAGGACGAACCAGAGCGCCAGGCGCGGCACCAGCTGCCACCAGTCGAACTGGACTTCCAGTACGGCCCAGGCGGTGGACATCACCAGGAAGAAGGCATAGACCCAGACCCCGCTGGCCCGCCGGATGCACAGCAGGTAGCCACTCAGGGCGAGCAGCACGCCGCCGCCGAGGTAGTACAGGGAGCCCCCGAGGGTGGCCAGTTTGATGCCCAGCCCCAAGAGGGCCAAGCCCAGGAGGATGAACAGGATGCCGAGTAACCTGGCGGGCAGGCCTCCCGGTCTCGCGTTGGAAGTGACAGTCATGGCAGCGCTCGCAATGCAATCGTGAAAAGAGACTTCGACTCGATCGACGACATCGCAAATCGGAACCGCATGCGGATCTGTCGTCTGCTACGTCTGAACCTGTTGTCTGTCTTATTGTTCCACCCCTTCGCCGGCTTCCCTGGCAGGAAGCTAGAGCGGTCGCGCTGAGGCGAAGCGGGGGATGGATCGGGGGCGTCGTCTGAATCGGGCGGGTAGATAGTAAGCTAAGCATTGACTGATGTCACTTCGCGATGACGGAAGGAAGGGGCCCGTGGCGCGTCGTGCCTGCTACCATCGCGAGCCGTTCCCGCGATGCCTTCCGCCATGTCCGACGTGCTTGCCCTGGTCCAGGCGACCTTCGACGTCACCGCCCCGGTCTTCGCCCTGGTGCTGCTGGGCTGCGTGCTCAAGCGGCTGGGCTGGATCGACACCCCCTTCATCAACACCGCCTCGGCCCTGGTGTTTCGCGCCACCATGCCGACCCTGCTGTTTCTCGGCATCCTCAAGGCCGACCTCGGCGAGGCGCTGCAGCCGCTGCTGCTGGGCTATTTCGCCCTGGCCACGGTGGCGAGTTTCCTGGCCGCCTGGGGCTGGGCGATCTGGCGCTGTCCCCATGCCGATCGCGGGGTCTATGTGCAGGGCGCCTTTCGTGGCAACTGCGGCATCGTCGGCCTGGCCCTGGCGACGACCCAGTACGGCGACTATGGGCTGTCGGTGGGCGGGATCATGGCCGGCATGGTCATCCTCTTCTACAACGTGCTCTCGGCCATCGTACTGGCGATCTACAGTCCGCACCTGGAGGCCAACTGGCGCACTCTTCTGCGCAGCATCCTCGGCAATCCTCTGATCATTGGCATCCTGCTGGCGATTCCCTTCGCCTATTTCCAATGGCAATTGCCGCGTTGGCTGGACACCTCGGCGCGCTATTTCGCCGGGCTTACCCTGCCGCTGGCGCTGATGTGCATCGGCGCCACCCTGTCGCTGGCCTCGCTGCGCGAGAGCAGCGGCCTGGCGGTGGGCGCCAGCCTGTGGAAAATCGTCTGGATTCCGCTGCTGGGCGTGCTGGGCGCCCTGGCGCTGGGCATCCAAGGACCGGCGCTGGGCATTCTTTTTCTCTACCTCGGGTGCCCGACGGCGGCGTCGAGTTTCGTCATGGCCCGCGCCGCCGGCAGCAATGCCCAGCTGGCGGCGACCATCGTGGTGCTCAGTACCCTGGGCGGGGTGCTGACCACCAACCTGGGGTTGCTCCTGCTGAAAGGTTTCAGCCTGCTGTAGGGCACGCCGCCCAGACATCGGCGTTGTGAGAACGTTTATCGGTTGGCGCCAGCTAAAAGTCCGATTTATGCGTAATAGTGCGGCCTCGACCGTCCCCGGTCGATTTGCCCTCTCGATGCCTATCGCAATAAGTATGTGCGAGGAGAGCGGCCGCCCACTCCCCAAATCTTACGTGTGGTAACCATGAAACGCTCGCTCCAATTCAGCCACAAGATCCTGCTGGCGGCCGCCCTGGTGGTGACCCTGGCCCTGGCCGGCTTCGCCAGCTTCAACGCCTATCTGCAGCGCCAGGCCATCACCCAAAGTCTCGAAGCCTCGCTGGGCGAGATCGGCCGCATCACCGCCGGCAACATCGCCTACTGGCTGGACGCGCGGGTCAATCTGATCGACAGCCAGGCCCAGGCGCTCAGCCGCGACAGCAGCCCGGCCAACGTGGTGGGCCTGCTGGAAGAGAAGCTCTACACGAGCAACTTCGATTCCACCTACCTGGGGGAGGTCGATGGCACCTTCACCGACCGCCCCCATAGCCCCATGGAGGCCGGCTACGATGCCCGCCAGCGCGACTGGTACAAGGCCGCGGTCAGCGCCGGCGGTCCCATCCTCACCGAGCCCTACCTGACCGCGCCGCCGCAGAGCTTTCTGTGCATCACCATCGCCGCGCCGGTCCTGCAGAACGGCAAGCTGATCGGCGTGGTGGCCGGCGACCTGGTGATGGACAGCCTGATGAAGATGATCACCTCGCTGGACGCCGGCGGTCTGGGCGAAGCCTTCCTGGTGGACGGCGACGGCAAGATCCTGGTCAGCAGCCACGCCGACCAGGTGCTGAAATCGCTCAAGGAGATCTTCCCGGAGCAGACGCCGAGCCTGGCCCCCGGCTTCCACCACGTCATGCAGAACGGCAGCGAGCGGCTGGTGAGCTTTACTCCGGTCGCGGGCCTGCCCTCGGTCAAGTGGTACCTGGCGCTGTCCATCGACCAGACCAAGGCCTATGCCCCGGTGACCCAGGCGCGCAACCTGGCCATCGTCGCCACCCTGGTGGCGGTGATCGCCATCATCCTGCTGCTGGGGCTGCTGATCCGCGTCCTCTTGCGTCCGCTGCACGACCTGACCCGTGCCATGGCCGACATCGCCGAAGGCGAGGGCGATCTGACTCGCCGGCTGCCGGTGCAGGCCCGCGACGAATTCGGCGCCCTGGCCGAGGCCTTCAACAAGTTCGTGGCGCGCATCCACACCTCGATCCGTGACGTAGCCCAGACCACTGGCGAGTTGAATCAGAGCACTCGGCGCGTGCTGGAGTCTTCGCAATCGTCCATGCAGCAGTCGGATATCCAGGCCCAGCGCACCACCAGCGTGGCCGCGGCGATCAACGAACTGGGCGCCGCCGCCCAGGAGATCGCCCGCAATGCCGCCCATGCATCCGGCGAGGCCAGCACGGCGCGCGCCCAAGGCGAAGAGGGCCGCGAGGTGCTGGACGAAGCCTTGCACGCCATGCAGGCGCTGTCCGCCAAGATCGGCACCAGCTGCGAACATATCGAGGCACTCAACGGCAAGACCGCCAACATCGGCCAGATCCTCGAGGTCATCCGCGGCATCTCCGAGCAGACCAACCTCTTGGCGCTCAACGCCGCCATCGAGGCCGCGCGGGCCGGTGAGGCCGGGCGTGGCTTCGCCGTGGTGGCCGACGAGGTGCGTTCCCTGGCCAGCCGTACCCAGAGTTCGGCGCAACAGATCCAGCAGATGATCGAGGAGTTGCAGAGCGGTTCGCGCGACGCCGTGGCCCTGATGCAGGAAAGCCAGCGGCAGAGCGCCCATAGCATGCAGGTGGCCAAGAGCGCCGGCGAGCGGCTGGGCAGCGTGACCGAGCGCATCGGCGAGATCGATGGCCAGAACCAGTCGGTGGCCACCGCGACCGAGGAACAGACCTCGGTGGTGGAGACCCTGAACATGGACATCAGCGAGATCAACCTGCTGAACCAGCAGGGTGTCGACAACCTCCAGGCCACCCTGGCGGCCTGTACCGCCCTGGAAGCCGAAGCCGGTCGCCTGCAGCGCCTGGTGGGTGGCTTCCGCATCTGATTCGCGCGAAAAGTCAGCAAAAAGGGAGAGTCGACGTCAGGTCGGCTCTCCCTTTTTGCTGTCCGGAAGGTCAGGAAGACTTGTGTGAATGCCGATCTTTCCTCGACCACTCGTCAGAAACAGTAAAACTAATTAGCGCGTGAACTTGCTCTGGACTGCCGCTTTGCACGCACCCGCCGCTGCGCTTCAGCCCGGCGGCCGATCCGCGGTATCAAGAAAGCCTTTTTTCCCGCCGATGGGCTAGCTGTTACCGCCAGGTCTGGTGGAGGCCCCGTTCCGTTCGCGCTTCCCGCTCCTGGCACCGCCTAACCAACGGCGTGGCACCTTTTGCCACCAGGGGCTCCATGTTCAGCAGGCTGTGCAAATCCTCTCGCGTACGCTGGAGTCTCGGCGTCTTTCTGTTCGGCGTCCTGCTGACCAGCCTGACCATGCGCCATCTGACCGAGCGCAACGAGCGACAGATACATGCGGCCCTCAACGCGGCGGCGACCGACGTGCGCGAGCAGATCGCCGAGCGGCTGCGGGTCTATGAGTACAGCCTGAGCGGCATGCGTGACGTCATCGTGGTGGCCGGCGCGGGGCTGTCGCGGGAACTGCTACAGCACTATGGTCGTACCCACGACCTGAATCAGGAGTTTCGCGGTGCGCGTGGCATAGGTTTCATCCGCCGGGTTCCCGTTGGCGAGGAAGAGCGTTTCATCCACGCCGCACGCGCCGATGGCTGGCCGAATTTCGCCATTCGCAGCTTCGCACCCCACGACGGTGACAGATTTGTCGTCCAGTACGTCGAGCCGGTAGCGCTCAACCAGCGCGCCGTCGGCATGGATGCGGCGTCCGAGCCGGTCCGCCGTGAAACGGCCGTGCTGGCCATGCAACGCGGCAGCATGCACCTATCCGGGCCAGTGGAGTTGCAGGCCTATCAGCCACCGGAGCGCGGCCTGCTGTTGATGCTGCCGATCTATCGTGACGGCCTGCTACCCAAGGACCCGGCGCAACGCGAGGGCGCCACCCTGGGCTGGTCCTATGTGCCGCTGAGCATCCAGGAGCTGTTCGGCAGCCTGCGCCTGGACATCCCGGGTCTGTTGATCCGCCTGACCGACGTGACCGAGCCTGCCAGCCCCACGCTGTTCTATACCCGTGGCGATACCAGTGAGCCGGCTGCCGAGGGGCTCTCGGAAGTGATCCTCACCCGCGAGGTCTATGGGCGAAGCTGGCAGATGGCCTTCACCGCGACCCCGGCCTTTGTTGCCGGCCTCAATCTGGTCTCGATACCTCTGGTCCATCTGGTCGGCAAACTGGTCAGCCTGCTGGCTGCCGGCCTCACCTTCGCCGTGCTGACCACGCGCCAGCGGCGGCGCCAGTATCAGCAGGACCAGGCCAACCTCACCGCGGTGGTGGAAAGCTCCTCCGACGGCATCATCAGCAAGGACCTCAACGGTGTGGTACTGAGCTGGAACCACGCGGCGGAAGAGCTGTTCGGCTATCCGGCCAGCGAAGCCGTGGGCCAGCGCCTGCTCGATCTGGTGGTGCCCACCGAGCTGGAACACGAGGAGTGGTGGGTACTCGAACGCATCGGCCGAGGCGAGCCGGTGCCGCACTTCGAGACCCGTCGCCAGCACCGCGACGGTCACCTGATCGATGTCCTGGTCAGCGTCTCGCCCATGCGTGGCCGTGACGGCCGAGTGGTCGGCGCCTCCAAGACGGTGCGCGACATCTCTCTGCAGAAGGCCGCCCAGGCCGAGATCCTGGCGCTCAACGCCCGCCTGGAAGAGCAGGTGGCCCAGCGCACCGCCGAACTCAGCCAGACCAACCGCCTGCTCGGCGACGTGCTGCGCGCGGCCTCTGAGGTGGGCATCATCGCCACCGACCGCGACGGCCTGATCACCCTGTTCAACGAGGGCGCCGAGCGGCTGCTCGGCTATCGCGCCGAGGAGGTGGTGGGGCGCTGGCACGCCAGTGACCTCCATCTGCCGGAAGAACTGGCCACCCAAGGTGCGGCCCTGGAAGCCGAGTACGGCCTGCCGGTCGCCGGTTTCCGGGTGCTGGTGGAGCGCTCCGAGCGCACCGGCGCCGACGCCCGCGAGTGGACCTTCGTCCGCCGCGACGGCGAGCACCGCGACGTCAGCCTGGTGGTGACCACCATGCGCGACGCCGGCGGGCAGATCAGCGGCTACCTGGGCATCGCCTCGGACGTCACCGAACGCAAGGCCGCCGAGCAGGAACTGGCGGCCAGCCTGGCCCTGACCCGGGCGATCCTGGACACCGCGGTCAGCCCCATCGTCACCGTCGACAGCCAGGGCCTGGTGCGCTCCTTCAACCCTGCTGGCGAGCGCATCTTCGGCTATCGCGCCGCCGAGGTGGTGGGCCAGCCGGTCCGCCGGCTGATCCCCGGCTACCTGGCCGGCTACGAAGCGCTGTTCAGCTGCCCGCAGGAGATCCCCGACGACCAGGCCAGCCCGCAGGGCCAGGAGATGGAAGGGCGCCGCGCGGATGGCAGCGTCTTCCCCCTCACCCTGAGCCTGGGGGTGATGTGGACCGACGGCGAGCGCCTGGCGGTGGCCATCATCGCCGACATCACCGAGCAGAGCCGCCAGCGCCAGGCGCTGCTGCAGGCCCGCGACCAGTTGACCATGGCTGCCGACGTCGCCCAGCTGGGCATCTGGTGCTGGCAGCCCGACACCGGCCAGGTGCAGTGCAACGACCGGATGTTCGAACTCTACGAGTGGACCGAGACCCAGCGCGCCCAGGGCATCACCTACAACGACTGGCGCTGCCGCGTGCACCCCGACGACCTGGCCAGCGCCGAAGAGCGCCTGGGCGCCGCCATGGCCGGGCGCGCGGTGTTCGATCCGGTGTTCCGCGTGCGCCGCCAGGACGGCTCGCTGCGCCACATCATCGCCGGCGCCCGTACCGAGCGGGATCCGCGCGGGCGGGTGCTGCGGGTGGTGGGCATCAACCGCGACATCACCGAACAGCTGGAGCTGGAACACCGGCTGCGCGAGGAACGCACCCGTGCCGACCTGGCCAGCCAGGCCAAGTCGTCCTTCCTGGCCAACATGAGCCACGAGATCCGTACGCCGATGAATGCCGTGCTGGGCATGCTGCAGCTGCTGCAACGCACCGCGCTCGACGCGCGCCAGGGCGACTATCTGACCAAGGCCCAGCAAGCGGCGCGTTCGCTGCTGGGGCTGCTCAACGACGTGCTGGACTACTCCAAGATCGAAGCCGGCAAGCTGCAGCTGGATGTCCATCCCTTCAGCCTGGAGCAGGTGCTGCGCAACCTGGGCGTGGTGCTCTCGGGCAACAGCGGCGAGAAAAACGTCGAGATCAACTACCACCTGGACGCCGGGCTACCCACCGCCCTGATCGGCGACAGCCTGCGCCTGCAGCAGATCCTCATCAATCTGGCCGGCAACGCCCTCAAGTTCACCGAAGCGGGACAGGTACTGGTCAGCGTGCGCCAGCTGTCGCGCGCGGACGGTCAGCTGCGCCTGGAATTCTCGGTGCAGGACACCGGCATCGGTATCAGTCCGGCCCAGCAGGAACAGCTGTTCCAGGGCTTCACCCAGGCCGAGGCGTCGATCAGCCGGCGCTTCGGTGGTACCGGGCTGGGCCTGGCCATCTGCAAGCGCCTGGTGGAGCTGATGGATGGCCAGCTGCAGGTGGAAAGCGAACTGGGCGTGGGCAGCCGCTTCTGGTTCGATGCCGCCCTGGCGGTGGATAGCCAGGGCGAGGCCCAGCTGGCGCCGGTACGCCGACGGGTGCTGCTGGCCGACGACAACACCCTGGTTGGCGAGGTGCTGGTGGAGACCCTGGCGGCTCTCGGCTGGCAGGTGGATCTGGTCACCAGCGGCGCCGCCGCCCTGGCGCGGGTCGCCCAGGCCCAGCAGCAGGCACAGCCCTATGAGGCGGTGCTGATGGACTGGCGCATGCCCGACGGCGATGGCCTGCTGGCGGCCCGGCAGCTGCGTGAGCGGCAGGCCGACAACCGACCGAAGGTCATCATGCTCACCGGCTTCGGTCGCGACTTCCTTACCGAGGCCCAGCAGAGCGACGATGCGCCCTTCGACGACTACCTGACCAAGCCGGTGACCCCGGCGCAGATCGTCGAGGTGGTGGAGCGCGCTCTGGGCGCGGAGATCCCGGCCGGCGTGCACGCCGCCGCGGTGGTCGACGAAAGCCATCGCCTGGCCGGCCTGCGCCTGCTGGTGGTGGAAGACAATGCCCTCAACCGCCAGGTGGCCGCCGAGCTGCTGCTGGCCCAGGGCGCCCAGGTGGAACTGGCCGAGGGTGGCCTGCAAGGCGTCGAGCGGGTGCTCTCGGGCGGGCCGCTGGACGTGGTCATCATGGACATGCAGATGCCCGACATCGACGGCCTGGAAGCCACCCGCCGCATCCGCGCCGACCAGCGCTTCCGCACCCTGCCGATCCTGGCGATGACCGCCAACGCCTCCCACACCGATCGCGACGCCTGCCTGGCCGCCGGCATGGACGACCATATCGGCAAGCCCATCGACCTGGAACTGCTGGTCGCCCGCCTGCGGCGCCTGACCGGCCAGGAGGTGAGCGCAGCGCCCGCTGCCGCCCCGGTCATCGAGGATCGCCAGGTGGAGCCCCTGAGCATCGTCCTGCGCCGCTTTGGCGGCGATGCCCGGTTGTTCGGCTCGCTGCTGGAACGCTTCGCCGAGGATTCCGCCGGCCTGCTGGAAAGGCTCGCCCAGGCCTGGCATACCGCCGACAGCGAGGCGGCGGTGGCGGTACTACACTCCCTCAAGGGCAGCGCCGGCACCATGGGTGCCCAGCGCCTGGCCGCGCGCGCCGCCGAGGGCGAACGCGCCGGCAAGGCCGGAGCGGGTGTCCCCACGGAGGTGGCGGTGGAATTGACGACCCTGCGACAACTGCTCGACGAAGCCCTCGGCGAATTGCGCGGCGCCCTGGCCGAGGTCCTGCCGCCTGCCGTGCCTGCGCCTGCCGAAGCGGACAGCCCAACCGACGGAGACACCCCGGTCGACTGGCGCGCCCGACTCGACGAACTCGAAGCGTTGCTCAGCCAGGGCAATCTCGACGCCCTGGCGCTGATCGCCGAGCTGCCCGTGCACTGCCGCGCCGAAGCCCAGGTGCGCTACGACCTCTTGCGCGCCCAGGTCGAGACCCTCGACTTCGCCGCGGCGCTCACCACCCTGCCTGACCTGAAGGAAGCCCTATGACTCCGCTGACCGCCGAGGCCGCTGGGCGGCGCAGCAAACCCAAACTGCTGATCGTCGACGACCAACCGCTGAACATCCGCATCCTCCACGAACTCTTTCGCCAGGATTGCGAGACGCTGATGGCCACCAGCGGCGCCCAGGCCCTGCAACTGGCCCTGACCCAGCAGCCGGACCTGATCCTGCTCGACGTGATGATGCCCCAGCTTGACGGTCACGAGGTCCTGCGCCGGTTGCAGGCCGATCCGGCCACCGCCGCCATCCCGGTGATCTTCGTCACCGGCCAGGAGGGCCCCGACGAAGAGGTGACCGGCCTGGAGCTGGGCGCGGTGGATTTCATCAGCAAGCCGATCAATCCGGTCATCGTCCGCGCCCGGGTGCGCACCCAGCTGACCCTCAAGGCGCAGCGCGACGCCCTGCGCAGCATCGCCCTGGTCGATGGCCTCACCGGCGTCGCCAATCGTCGCCAGTTCGACGAAGCCTTGCTGCGCGGCTGGCGCCAGAGTCAGCGCGAAGGCACGCCCTTTTCGCTGATTCTCATGGATATCGATCACTTCAAGGCCTACAACGACCACTATGGCCACCTGGCCGGCGACCAGTGCCTGCGCCAGGTGGCCCAGGCACTGGGGCAGGGGCTGTTCCGCCCCTACGACCTGCTGGCGCGCTATGGCGGCGAGGAATTCGGCTGCCTGCTGCCGGGCACCGACCTGGAAGGCGCCACCCAGGTCGCCGAACGGCTGCTGCAGCAGGTGCGCGACCAGCGCCTGACCCATGGCTATTCCTCGGTGACCGGCTACGTCACCCTGAGTCTGGGCGTGGCCACGGCGCTGCCGCCCACCGCCGTCGATCCGGCCGCCCTGATCACCGCCGCCGATGCCCAGCTCTATGCGGCCAAGCACCAGGGCCGCGCCCGGGTCTGCGCCGCAGAACTGGCCGGCTGAGGCGAGGGGTGCCAAAGCACCCGGTCGGGTAACGCCGGGTAACAGAGGTCCGGGCTTTCTTCGTTATCCAGGCTGGGCGGCGAGGCGGCAGACTGTCAGACTGCGGGCAGGGATTCTGCCGCCGGTAATCTATGTACGCCTTCACGCAACGCCAGGCCATCTTGGCCAGCTGGATCATCGTCTTCACCGCGCTCTATCTGGTTCTCCCGCTCAAGCTCCTGCCCAGCCTGCTGGCCGGGTTGCTGGTGTACGAACTGGTCAACACCCTGGCCGGGCGTCTGCAGCGTCATCTGCCCGGCGGCGGCGCGCGCTGGCTCGCCGTGGCCCTGCTCGGCACCCTGGTGGTGAGTCTGCTGACGCTGTTCTTCGTCTGGTTTACCAGCTTCATCATCCAGGAGGTGCAGAACCCCGGACGGCTGCTGGACAAGTTCATGGTGCTCACCGAGCGCGCCCGCGCCCAGTTGCCGCCCTCGCTGGACGCCTACCTGCCGGCCAACGCCGACAGCATGAAGCAGGAGCTGGTGGAATGGGTGCGCGCCCATGTGGCGCAACTGCAGCTGTTCGGTCGCGATGCGGCGCGGACCTTTGTCATCGTGCTGATCGGCATGATCCTCGGCGCCATCGTCGCCCTGCAGCCCACCCCCGATCCCGAGCGCCTGCGCCCGCTGTCCGGCGCGCTGCTGGTGCGCCTCGGCCTGGTGGCCCAGGCCTTTCGCAACATCGTCTTCGCCCAGATCAAGATCTCGCTGCTCAACACCACCCTGACCGGCATCTTCCTGCTCGGCGTGCTGCCGCTGTTCGATGTCCACCTGCCGCTGGCCAAGACCCTGGTGATCCTGACCTTCATCCTTGGCCTGCTGCCGGTGATCGGCAATCTGATGTCCAACACCCTGATCTTCATTGCCGGCCTGTCGCTGTCGATCTGGGTCGCGGTGGCGGCGCTGGGCTATTTGATCGCCATCCACAAGCTGGAATACTTCCTCAACGCCCGCATCGTCGGCGGCCAGATCAGCGCCCGCTCCTGGGAATTGCTGGTGGCCATGCTGGTGTTCGAGGCGGCCTTCGGCCTGCCGGGGCTGGTGGCGGCGCCGGTGTACTACGCCTATCTCAAGAGCGAATTGAAGGCGGAAGGGCTGGTCTAGCGATGACGGTCGTCTATCGGCAGGCAGGGCTTGTCGACCTGAAAGTGCTGGCTCGCCTCAATGGCGGTTTGCAGCGCGATGAAGGCGGCCTAAGGCGTCTCGATGACGTGACGCTACGCCAGCGCATGGCGGACTGGCTGAGTAGTGGTGAATACCAGGCCGTCCTGGCCGAGCGGGACGGCCATTCGCTGGGCTACGCGCTCTTTCGCCTGGAAGAGGCGACAATTTTCCTGCGCCATCTCTATGTAGCGCCTGAGGCACGCCGCCAGGGCCTGGGCCGCGCCCTCTACCGACATCTGCGCGACCACCTCTGGCCGGCCGATTGGCCGGTCAGGCTCGAAGTCCTGGCCACCAATAAGCGCGGCCAGGCCTTCTGGGGGGCGCTAGGCTTCGAGACCTTCCGCCTGACCCTGCAACAGTCGCCAACGGGCACTCACTGACGATCCAGATTCGACCACATGCGCTGCCAGAAGGCGCCAGCCTCCTCATTGCTGGCGCGCCATGTCTGTTCCAGGCGCAGGCGTTCGGGCGCTTCGAGATCCTCCGGGCAGGCCAGGTAGCGGTCAGCGGCGGCCTGGGCTTCGGCCTGCAGGCGGCGCCATTCGCGCACGTCATCCAGCCAGCAGCGGCCGGTGATGGTCTCGTAATACTCGTGGGCGATCGCGTCTTTGCTCATGGGGCGTTCCAAACGGGGGATACAGCCCTAGACCGCAGCTGACGGCGGGGGTGCCCGCCTCAGACGTCGAAGAAGTCCACGTGGCCGTTTTCCAGGGTGTAGTAAGCCCCCACCACCTTGACCCGGCCGTCCTTCTGCGGCCCCAGCAGGGTCGGTTCGGAGGCCGCACGCAGGCGCCTGACCGTGCGCTGCACGTTGCTGCGCACCGCCGCTTCCAGCAGATCCGGCGGATTGCCGACCCGGGCGCTGAGCACCGCCGGCAGGATGGGTTCGATCATGGCGCCGATGGCACCGGGATAGAGGGCATTCTGCTCCACCACCGCCACCGCGGCCTCCACCGCGCCGCATTTCTCATGGCCCATCACCACGATCAGCGGCACCCCCAGCTGGCTGATGGCGTACTCCACCGAGCCCAGGGCGGTGGTGTCCAGGGTATTGCCGGCATTGCGCACGATAAACAGCTCGCCCAGGCCACGGCCGAACAGCAGCTCCGGCGAGACCCGTGAATCCGAGCAGGACACCAGCACGCAGAAGGGCGTCTGGCCCTTGGCGATTTCCAGGCGCCGGTCGCGATTGGTTTCCCCGTGCAGCGGCTGGTCGTCCATGAAGCCCTGGTTGCCGTCGATCAGCCGTTGCAGGGCCTGTTCGGCGGTGAGGGTGGTGTGGGCCTTGGTCGGGGCCGCCAGGGCGGGCAGGGTCATGGGTGCCAGGGCGGCGGCCAGCGGCAGGCAGCAGGCGCACTGGAGGACTTGGCGACGCGACAGGGTGGGCTTCATCGGGACACCTCTTGGCGTGGGAACGTGCCGGTACTGCGGTCTCCAGCGCTTGAGACAACTATTGTCGCCCGCCGCCGATCCCGCCAGGCGCGGCGCCCGGTATCCGACCCGCGGAAAGGCGCCGGGCATGAAAAAGCCGCGTCGAGACGCGGCTTCGGGACCTGCTCAGGCGGGCGTCACTGCCGCGCCAGTACCGTGCTGCGACCGGCCTTGGGCGCGCCCGGCAGAGGGCTCAGCGCGCCGGTTTCCAGCCAGCGGCGGACGCGGGTAGCGTCGGCCATGTGGGTGAGCTTGCCAAAGGCGTCCATCACCACGAAGGCCACCGGACGACCGGCCATCACGGTGCGCATCACCAGGCAGTGACCGGCCTTGTCGGTGTAGCCGGTCTTGGTCAGCTGCACGCTCCAGTCGGCGTTGTAGACCAGGTGGTTGGTGTTGCGAAAGCCCAGTACATAGTTGGGGTTGTGGAAGGCCTGGGTCTTTTCCGGGGTCGTGCTGAGCTGGCCGAGCAGCGGATAGTGCTCGGTGGCCTTGAGCAGGGTGACCAGGTCACGCGCGGTGGAAACGTTCAGCGGCGACAGGCCGGTGGGCTCGGCGTAGCGGGTGTTTCTCATGCCCAGCGCACGCGCCTTGGCATTCATGGCGGCGACGAAGGCCCGCTGGCCACCCGGATAGTGGTGGGCGAGGCTGGTGGCAGCGCGGTTTTCCGAGGACATCAGCGCCAGTTGCAGCATGTCGCGCCGGGTCAGCTGGCTGCCCAGGCGCACCCGCGAGAAGATGCCGCGCATGGCCGGATTCTCGCTGATGTCGATGTCGATGGTCTGCTCCAGCGGCAGCCGGGCATCGAGCACCACCATGGCGGTCATCAGCTTGGTCACCGAAGCGATGGGGGCGACCTGGTCGGGATTCTGGGAAAACAGCACCTGGTTGGTCTTGAGGTCGACGACCAGGGCGTGGTTCGAGGCCAGGCGCTGGGCGGTGGCGGCGGCCGCGGCCTTGACCTTCGGTGGGGTCTGGGCCAGGACGGCCGGACTCAGCCCGACCAAGCCAGCCAGCAACAGGCCGGCAAGTTGATGACAGATCTTCACGGTGGTAGCTCTCGAAAAGGGGGCGGGGTTAGAACAACCGCGAACGGCAATGCCCCTTGCAGATCAAGGACATTGCTCAGAGATTTCACGTCTTTTATCACCCGGAATGTCGGCTGGGAATCCGACAAGGCAGCTTTTTACACAGCGCGCTGGCAAAAAGTCACAATTAGTTGCAGATGGGCGACGGACGGCAGGGATGGCGGAGCGAAAGGGCGCCCGAGAGGCCTCGGGCGCCTTGCCTTTCAGTCGTGGGCTTCCTGGGCGGCGGGGCCGAGCATGCTGCCGGTGACCAGGTAGCGCTCGTGCCAGGCCAGCGCCTCGGGCAACAGGTGCGGGGTGTGCTTGCCGTGGCTGCCGGCCAGGGCGCGCTCGAAGTAATCCGCCAGCGCCGGACGGAAACTCGGGTGCACGCAGTGCTCGAGGATGGCCCGGGCGCGCTGCTTGGGACTGAGCATGCGCAGGTCGGCCAGGCCCTGGTCGGTGACGATTACCGAGACATCATGCTCGGTGTGGTCGACGTGGCTGACCATGGGCACCAGGGTCGAGATCAGGCCATTCTTGGCGGTGCTCGGCGCCATGAACACCGACAGATAGGCGTTGCGGGCGAAGTCGCCGGAGCCGCCGATGCCGTTCATCATCCCTGTGCCCATCTGGTGAGTGGAGTTGACGTTGCCATAGAGGTCGGCTTCGAGCATGCCGTTGAGGGCGATGCAACCCAGCCGCCGCACCAGTTCCGGGTGATTGCTGACCCCCTGCTGGCGCAGGATGATGCGCTTGCGCAAGGACTCGGCGTGCTCGACGAAGCGCTCGATGCCCGCCGGGCTCAGGGAGAAGGAGGTGGCCGAGGCCAGTTCCATCTTGCCGCTGATTAGCAGTTCCAGCATGCCGTCCTGGATCACCTCGGTGAAGGCGGTCAGCCCCTCGAACTCGCTCTCGGCCAGGCCCTGCATGAAGGCGTTGGCGATGTTGCCGACCCCCGACTGGATGGGCAGCAGATTGGCCGGGATGCGCCCCTGGCGGACTTCGAAGCGGAGGAAGTCCAGCAGGTGCGTGGCGATGGCCTGGGAGGCGGCGTCCGGCGCCTTGAACGGACTGTTGCGGTCGGGGGCGTCGGTCTCCACCACGGCCACCACCTTGTCCAGCGGCACCTCGAGATAGGGCGAGCCGATGCGGTCGCCGGGGTGCGCCAGTGGAATCGGCGTGCGGTGGGGCGGCAGGGCACCGTCGGTGTAGATGTCGTGCATGCCGTCCAGGGCGTCGGGCTGCCAGCGATTGACCTCGAGGATCACCGCATCGGCCATGTCCAGCCAGGTCTTGTTGTTGCCCACCGAGGAGGAGGGCACCAGCAGCCCGTCTTCGCGAATGGCGGCGATCTCCACCACGGCCACGTCGATCTTGCCGAAGAAGCCATAGCGGACCTTTTCCGCCAGCTGGCCGAGGTGGATGTCCATGTAGTCCAGGCCACCGGCGTTGATGCGGCTGCGGAGCTCCGGATCGGACTGGAAGGGCACCCGCAACTCGATGCCATCGACCCGCGCCAGGGCGCCGTCCAGCTCCGGTGCGGTGGACGCGCCGGTCAGCACCTTGATGCGAAAGGGCTCGCCGACGCCGTGACTGGCGGTGATGCGCTGGGCCAGGGCGCCGGGCACGGCCTTGGGATAACCGGCCCCGGTGAAGCCGCTCATGCCTACGGTCATGCCGTGACGAATGAACTGCGCGGCCTGCTCGGCGCTCTGGCGCTTGGCGGCGAAACCGGGGTGGCGAATACGGTGGGACATGACGACCTCTGCGGGTGTTATCGAAAGCACACTAAGAATGTGGATTCTACGCCGAAGGGATGCTTAGGTCCCTAAGCAAAAGGTCGGGTGGGAGGGGAAATTTTTGGGGAGTGGGGCGTAGGTTGGGCTTCGCTATCGCTCAACCCAACCTACGCCGATCCGCCCGGATCACCACGACCCAGGAGTTGGGCACCGAACGTCCAACTACCCCTCACGCCACCATCATGATCCACGGCACCCCGATCCCCAACAGCACCAGCAGGAACAGCGCCCCGAAGATCGTCCCCAGGCGCCAGTAGTCGGCGCTGGGGAGGTAGCCGCTGCCGTAGTACACCGGACTCGGCCCGGTGCCGTAGGGGGTGATGATGCCCATCAGCCCCAGGGAGGTGCCCAGCAGCAGGGCGAACACCGGCAGGTCGATGCCGGGGATGCCCATGCCGGCGGCAAGCATCACTGGCAGCAGCGCGGTGGTGTGGGCGGTGGAGCTGGCGAACAGGTAGTGGGCGAGAAAGAACACCGCCACCAGCACCACCATGGCGGTGCCGGCATGGAAGCCGCCCAGGTGGCCGGCGACCCACTGGCCGAACCAGGCGACGAAGCCGACCCGGGTCAGGCCGTCGGCCAGGGCCACCAGGGTGGCGAACCAGGCGAAGGTGTTCCAGGCGGCCTTGTTGCCCAGGGCGTCGTTCCAGGTGATGACCTTGAGTAGCAACATCAGCACGATCACCAGGATGCCCACCAGCGCCGGATCGGCCCAGGCGGCACCGAAGATCCACAGCGCCAGGGCGCCGATCACCAGGGCCAGCAGCAGCTTTTCGTCGCGCGTCAGCGGGCCGAGTGCGGCCAGTTCCTTGGCTGCCCACAGCGGTACCTGGTCGTTGCGCTTGATCTCCGGCGGATACAGCCAGTAGGCCAGCAGCGGCAGCAGGGCCAGCAAGAGGACGCCCATGGGCGCGGCGGCGATGAACCACTGGCCCCAGCTGATGTGCACCTGGGCGGTCTTCTCGATCAGGGCGGCGGCCAGCAAATTGGGCGCCAGGGCAGTGAGGAACAGGGTGCTGGTGACGCAGGTGGACGAGATCGCCACCCACATCAGGTAGGAGCCGATGCGCCGGGCGCTGGGATCGTTGGGCTTGGAATCGTAGAGCAGCGGCAGGTTACGGATCACCGGGTAGACGGTGCCGCCGCTGCGCGCGGTGTTGGACGGGGTGAAGGGCGCCAGGGCCAGGTCGGCCAGCATCACCGCGTACCCCAGGGTCAGGGTCCGTCGGCCCATGGCCTTGACCAGCAGCAGGGCGATCCGCCGCCCGAGGCCGGTCTTCTCGTAGCCCAGGGCGAACATGAAGGCACTGAAGATCAGCCAGACGGTATTGTTGGAAAAGCCCGCCAACCCCCATTTCAGTGCCTCCTGGGGCGCGCGGAAGCCCGGCGTCGCCAATTGCGCCGGGCTGAACAGCACCCAGGGCGCCAGCAGGGCGGCCAGGGCCACGCCGATCAGGCCGATCACCGCGCCGGGCAGGGGTTCGAGGATCAGCCCCACCACCACGCCGGCGAAGAGGGCGAAGTACAGCCAGGCATGATTGGGCAGACCGTCGGGTGCCGGCAGCAGCGCCAGCAGTCCGGTGACGGCGAGGGGCAGCAGGAATTTCCAGGTGGTACGCATCGGGCGCTCGCAGATTCCGGTGGTCTGGGGAAACCGGCCTGGGCCGGGATGGCTGACAGTGCTGTCCCAAGGGCGGCGCGGTCAGCGGTCGCCAGCTTTGCAAAGGCCGAGAGCCTTTCCCAGCGCTCTCGCCGTGGTCATTCGTCGCAGTCCGGAAGGCTTAGGTTCCCCTGGCATTCTTTCGCTATCGAGAATGACTTGCAACAACGCGCGTCACTGCCGATTGCGTCCGCTGCTCGCCTCGGCGAACAATCGGTGTATCCGCTTACCCTGACCACACGAGGATGACCGCCATGAAGTACCGCCTGGGAGAACACCGCGTCGAGGCCCATCCACAGAGCTGGGTCGCGCCTACCGCCGCGGTGATCGGCAAGGTACGTCTGGATGAGGGCGCCAGCGTCTGGTTCGGCGCGGTGCTGCGTGGCGACAACGAGCTGATCCACATCGGCCCGGACAGCAATGTGCAGGACGGCGCCGTGCTGCACACCGATCCCGGCTCACCGCTGACCCTGGGGCGCGGCGTCACCGTCGGCCATCAGGCCATGCTGCATGGTTGCGAGATCGGCGACGGTAGCCTGATCGGCATCCATGCCGTGGTGCTCAACGGCGCGCGCATCGGGCGCAACTGCCTGGTGGGCGCCAATGCCCTGGTCACCGAAAACGTGGTGATCCCCGACGGCTCCCTGGTGCTCGGCTCGCCGGCCAAGGTGGTCCGCACCCTCAGCGAGGCCCAGCAGGCGCAGTTGGCAGCCAATGCCCAGGTCTATGTGGCCAATGCGCGGCGCTATCTGGAAGAGTTGTTCGAGCAGGGAGAGTAGAAGAGCTCGGGAGCTGCACTCTGCACTGGATGACCCCCTCTCCCAGGGGGAGAGGGGGCTGTCCGAGCAGGCCTTTGTTTGCAGCGCCAATGGCAGGTTCGCGCTCCATTCTCACCAGGCCATCCGCTGGCGCAGAATCGCCCCTCTCCCTCAGGGAAAGGGCTGGGGTAAGGGTTGAGCCGCTCCAGCCTGTTGGGCTTCATCGTCGAAGCCCAACACCGGCGGCGCAGCGTGGAAAACCGCGCAGCCTTTTCCACATGGAGATTGGGTGCCAGGCGCCCCCTCACCCCAACCCTCTCCCAAGGGGAGAGGGGGCTGTTCGAGCGGGCGCTTGGCTTCATCGGCTACTAGGATAAGCCTCTACCTCACGGCTTCTCGAATCGATAGAACAGATTCGGCTCGCTGACCACATACAGCCGGCCCTGGTCGTCCATCGCCACGCCTTCGGCCTGGGGCACGCTGCGATTCAGGCCGTGCTGGCCGCGCAGCAGCGACAGCGAGCTGATCGGCTTGCCGTCGTCGTCCAGTTCCAGTACCAGGCGCGACTGGTCGGATAGCGCCAGCAGGTGGCCGGTGCCGGGATCGAATTGCAGGCTGGAGAGGTCGCGTACGAACAGGCGCCGATCGCGCTTCGGGTCCGTGCGCAACGACAGCGCCTGCAGGCCTTCGAAGGCTTCGCTGCCGAGACCTTCGATCTCGTAGATGCGTACCGGATCGCTTTCCTTGGCGACGAAGAAACGCTCACGGGCCGCATCGTAGGCGAGGCCTTCGTTGCCGCGGTTATCGCTTTGCACGTCGCTGAGGCTGAAGGGGTGGCTGACCTGGCGATCATCGATGTCCACCACCTGGGTGTCGGCACCGATGCGTACCCGCACCAGACGCTGGCGACGCTCTTCGCTGATCATGTAGACACCCGGGGCGATGTACTCGATGGCTTCCGGATCGCTGAAGCCCTTGAGCTCCACCTGGCGCAGCAGCCGGCCGTCCAGGTCCAGTTCGAGAAAGCGCGCCGGCTTGTTGGTGACGCTGACCAGGGTGCGGCGGTCCGGGTCGAAGCTCAGCGCCGAGACATCGGTGATGCCGTCGCCGATGGGCCTAGCCTCGACGGTGACCCGGTAGTCTGGCAGCCACAGCGAGCGGGCCTGGCGGCTTTCGGCCTGGAGCTGGCTCTGGACGTTGAACCAGAGGCGCTCGAACAAGCGGTGCTGCTGGGCCACCAGGGTCAGGGCCAGCAGCAGGGCCCCGCCCAGCAGGGCACCCAGGGTGCGAGGGGAAAACAGCGGAAACATCGACAGGGTCCTGAGGCGGTAATGCCGCGCAGCCTAAGGGCGCGACCCTGAATTCAAGCTGAATAGGCGCTCATTGCGCCGCGCCGGACACCTTGTGAAACACGTGGAAGAGATTGGGTTCACCAATCATGTAGAGATTGCCGGCTTCGTCGAGGGCCACGCCTTCCGGTTGCTCCATGGTCGCCTTGAGGCCGTGCAGGCCGCTTCTGAGGCTGATGAAGCTGACCGGCTGGCCGTCCGCGGTCAGCTCCACCAGGGTGTGGGACTGGTCGGACAGCGCCAGCAGGTGACCGGTGCGCGGATCGATCGCCACTGCCGAATAGTCGATCACCAGCTGCTTCAGCGCAAAGGGCTGCAGGTTGCCGGAGACGCCGCGGCCGTCGCTGGCCAGGGTGAAGAGGGCGGCCGGATCGCGTTCCTTGCTGAGAATCAGCCGCTGATGGCGCGGATCCCAGGCGATGCCTTCGAAGCCCTTGTTGCCGGCGTCAGGAAAGCCCAGGTCGTGGTGTTCGAAGGTGTTGGCGTCCAGCTCGCGGGCGTCGTCGGCCAACCTGAACAGCGACAGCCGCCGCTGGCGCTCGTCGACGATGGCCAGGCGCCCGTCTTCCAGGGCGGTCACCCCTTCGAGGTTGGAGACGTTGCGGATCGGGATGCGCCTGAGGATGTCGCCGGTCAGGCTCAGCTGCACCAGATAGGGGGTGCTGCCGGTGACGGCGAAGAGGGTACGGGTCCGGGGATCGTAGGTGAGGTCGGAGGTCTCGGCCTCGGCCAGGCCCGGCAGCGGCTTGCCCTGGATCACCGCCTGGTAGTCCGGCAGCCAGACCGCCTGGGCGCGCACTTCCGGCGGCGTGCGGTACTCCTGCCACCAGAGCAGCGCCCGGTCGTTCCAGTGCCAGACGAAGGTGAGGACGATCAGCACCAGCAGGATAAAGGCGGGGAGGAGGCGCGACAGGATGAGGCGGGGGAGTCTGGACATGCGGGCTCGGACGGCTTCTTGTTAGAGCGTCGCGGCCGTGCCGACACACCGTCGCCAGGCACCGGCCAGGCGACGGTGTGTGGCGGGGTTATAGCACGCGCGTTTCGAAGCGGCTAACGTCCGGCAGCTCCAGCACCAGGTCATCGCCCACGTTGAGAGGTCCGACACCTACCGGCGTGCCGGTGAGGATGACGTCGCCCGGTTGCAGGGAGAAATGCCCGGCGATGGTCTGGATCAGCGGCAGGATGGGATTGAGCATGTCGCGACTGTTGCCGTCCTGGCGCACTTCGCCGTTGATGGTCAGGCGCACCGGGATGTCGGCCAGGTCCTCGAAGGCATCGCCCGGCACGAAGGGCGCGAGCACGCAGGCGCCGTCGAAGCTCTTGGCGATCTCCCAGGGATAGCCCTTTTCCTTGAGGCGGCTCTGCACGTCCCTGAGGGTCAGGTCCAGGGAGGGGGCGAAGCCGGAGATGGCGTCGCGCACTTCCTCGGCCGACGGCTTCTTCGACAGCGGCTTGCCGATCAGCACGGCGATCTCGGCCTCGTAGTGCACCGAACCCTGATCGGTAGGGATGGCGAAACCCTCGGCCACCGGCACCACGCAGCTGGCCGGCTTGATGAACAGCAGGGGCTCGGTGGGAACCGGGTTGTTCAGCTCCTTGGCGTGCTCGGCGTAGTTGCGGCCGATGCAGACGACCTTGCCCAGGGGGAAGTGGATCTTGGTGCCATCGAGGTACTGGTGCTGGTAGGCCATCTTGTGCTCCTGGTGAGTGGCGTCTGCTGGCGATCTTAACCAAAAGCGGAGGCCGCGGCGCGGTCCTGGTCGCAAGGCGCTCATGGTCGCCCTGAGAAAGCTTCAGGTCGCAACCGGACCTGCATCCGGTGGCTCATGCTAAGATAGCGACCCCTTTGCCGCTGGCTGACCTGGCCTGCGCCGCGCCGGCATCCTTCTCCCTGGACACTCTGGATTCAACGCAGATGAGCAAGACTTCCCTCGACAAGAGCAAGATCCGCTTCCTTCTCCTGGAAGGCGTCCACCAGTCCGCCGTGGATATCCTCAAGTCCGCGGGTTACAGCAACATCGAGTACGTCACCAGCTCTCTGCCGGATGCCCAGCTCAAGGAAAAGATCGCCGACGCCCACTTCATCGGCATCCGCTCGCGCACCCAGCTCACCGAAGAGGTGTTCGACTGCGCCAAGAAGCTGGTCGCCGTCGGCTGCTTCTGCATCGGGACCAACCAGGTCGACCTGCAGGCCGCCCGCGAGCGCGGCATCGCCGTGTTCAACGCCCCCTATTCCAACACCCGTTCGGTGGCCGAGCTGGTGCTGGCCGAGGCCATCCTGCTGCTGCGCGGCATCCCGGCCAAGAACGCCTCCTGCCACCGCGGCGGCTGGATCAAGAGCGCGGCCAACTCCTTCGAGATCCGCGGCAAGAAGCTGGGCATCATCGGCTACGGCTCCATCGGCACCCAGCTGTCGGTCCTGGCCGAGGGCCTGGGCATGCAGGTGTTCTTCTATGACGTCATCACCAAGCTGCCCCTGGGCAACGCCCAGCAGGTCGGCTCCCTGACCGAACTGCTCGGCATGAGCGACATCGTCACCCTGCACGTGCCGGAAACCCCCGCCACCCAGCTGATGATCGGCGAGCGCGAGATCCGTGCCATGAAGAAGGGCGGCATCCTGATCAACGCCGCTCGCGGCACCGTGGTCGACCTCGACGCCCTGGCCGCCGCCATCAAGGACGAGCACCTGATCGGCGCCGCCATCGACGTCTTCCCGGTGGAGCCACGCTCCAACAACGACGAATTCGTCTCGCCGCTGCGTGGCCTGGACAATGTCATCCTGACCCCGCACATCGGTGGCTCCACCGCCGAGGCCCAGGCCAACATCGGCCTGGAAGTGGCCGAGAAGCTGGTCAAGTACAGCGACAACGGCACCTCGGTGTCCTCGGTCAACTTCCCCGAAGTGGCCCTGCCGTCGCACCCGGGCAAGCACCGCCTGCTGCACATCCACCAGAACGTGCCGGGCGTGCTGTCGGAGATCAACCGCGTCTTCTCCGAGAGCGGCATCAACATCTCCGGTCAGTACCTGCAGACCGACGAGAAGGTCGGCTACGTGGTGATCGACGTCGACGCCGAGTACTCCGACCTGGCCCAGGAAAAGCTGCAGAACGTCAAGGGCACCATCCGCTGCCGCGTGCTGTTCTAAGCCGTCAAGCGGCATGAAAAAGCCCCGGTCGGGTTCGCCTGACCGGGGCTTTTTTTGTGAGGTGGTGTCTATGATCGCGGCCATGCCGGTGCGCCGTAGCGACCGCTCCTACAGGTATATCGTGCTTTTGTAGGAGCGGCCCATGGCCGCGATAGCAAGGTCTCAGCTCCGTTCCAGCCGCTCCACGCCCTGGGCGGTGCCCAGCAGCAGCACGTCCGCCGGGCGGGCGGCGAAGAGGCCGTTGGCGACCACGCCGACGATGTTGTTGATCCTGGCTTCCAGACCCATCGGATCGACGATGTGCATGTTGTGCACATCAAGGATGACGTTGCCGTTGTCGGTCACCACACCGTCGCGGTACTCGGGGTCGCCGCCCAGCTTCACCAGCTCGCGGGCCACGTGGCTGCGGGCCATGGGGATGACTTCCACCGGCAGCGGGAATTCGCCGAGGACATCGACGCGCTTGCTGCCATCGGCGATGCAGATGAACTTGCGTGCTACGGCGGCGACGATCTTCTCGCGGGTCAGGGCCGCGCCGCCGCCCTTGATCAGATTGAGGTGGCCGTCGGCTTCGTCGGCGCCGTCCACATAGAATTCCAGGTCGCTGACACCGTTGAGGTCATAGACGGTGATGCCATGGCTTTTCAACCGGTCGGCGGTGGCCTGGGAGCTGGCCACGGCGCCATCGAACTCCAGCTTGTGCTTGGCCAGCAGGTCGATGAAGAAGTTGGCGGTCGAGCCGGTGCCCACGCCGACCACGCTGTCGCGGGAGAGCTGGGGGAGGATGAGGTCGACCGCGGCCTGGGCGACGGCCTGCTTGAGCTGGTCCTGATTCATGGGGGTATCCGCGAAAACGGGTGGAGGGTCGCCGATTATAGCCGCTCGGACGGCCTGGCTAACCCACCCGGAGGTGCCCGTAGTAGACTTTTCGCCCCCGCCGCACCCACCGGATCGCTCCGCCGATGCTCGAACACTATGTGAAGAAGACCCTGCTCGCCCCCGTCTACGACGTGGCCATCGAAACGCCCCTGCAACCGGCGCGGGCGTTGTCCGAGCGACTGGGCTGCCAGGTGCTGCTCAAGCGCGAAGACCTGCAGCCGGTGTTTTCCTTCAAGATCCGCGGTGCCTACACCAAGCTGGCCAGCCTTTCGGCCGCCGAAAAGGCCCGTGGCGTGATCGCGGCCAGCGCGGGCAACCATGCTCAGGGCCTGGCCCTGGCGGCCCGTGAGCTGGGCGTGCGGGCGATCATCGTGATGCCGCGTACCACGCCCGAGCTCAAGGTCATCGGTGTGCAATCGCGCGGTGGCGAGGTGGTGCTGCACGGCGACGCCTTTCCCGAGGCTCTGGCCGAGGCCTTGCGCCTGGTCGAGGAGCAGGGCTATACCTTCGTCCCGCCCTATGACGATCCGGACGTCATCGCCGGCCAGGGCACCGTGGCCATGGAGATCCTGCGCCAGCATCCGGGGCGGTTGGATGCCATCTTCGTCCCGGTCGGGGGCGGTGGTCTGATCGCCGGTATCGCGGCCTATGTGAAATACCTGCGCCCCGAGATCAGGATCATCGGCGTCGAACCGGACGACTCCAACTGCCTGCAGCAGGCCCTGGCCGCGGGCGAGCGTGTGGTCCTGCCACGAGTCGGGCTGTTCGCCGACGGCGTGGCCGTGGCCCAGATCGGCCATCACACCTTCGAGGTCTGTCGGCGCTATGTGGACGAGGTCATCACCGTCAGCTCGGACGAGATCTGCGCGGCGATCAAGGACATCTACGACGATACCCGCTCCATCACCGAGCCCTCGGGTGCCCTGGGCGTGGCCGGGATCAAGAAATACGCCGAACGGGAAGGCAGCGGCGGCCAGGTGCTGGTGGCCATCGACTCGGGCGCCAACGTCAACTTCGACCGTCTGCGACACGTAGCCGAGCGCGCCGAACTGGGCGAGCAGCGCGAAGCCATCATCGCCGTGACCATCCCCGAGCGGCCGGGCAGCTTTCGCGCTTTCTGCGAGGCGCTGGGGCGGCGGCAGATCACCGAATTCAACTACCGCTACCACACCGGCGAAGAGGCCCACATCTTCGTTGGCGTCCAGACCCATCCCCAGCGCGATCCCCGTGATGCCCTCATCCAGGGCCTGCGTGACCAGGGCTTCCCGGTACTGGACCTGACCGACAACGAACTGGCCAAGCTGCACATCCGCCACACGGTGGGCGGTCATGCGGCGCGGGTCGGCCAGGAGCAGGTGTTCCGCTTCGAATTCCCCGAGCGCCCCGGGGCGCTGTTCGACTTCCTCGAAAGGCTGGGCGGGCGCTGGAACATCAGCATGTTCCATTACCGCAACCACGGCGCGGCGGATGGCCGGGTGTTCGCGGGGCTGGAGGCCAGCCAGGCCGAGCGGGAAGAGCTGCTGGCGACCCTGGATGCCATCGGCTATCGCTATTGGGACGAAACGGAGAATCCGGCGTATCGGTTGTTCCTGGGCTGAGGTTCGGTGTGTTGGGCTTCGCTGCAGGTAGGGTGGATAACGGCACAGCCTTATCCACCGTTGGCACCGGAGCCTGTCAGTGGAAAAGGCTGCGCCGTTTTCCACGCTACGGCGATGCGCCTACAAGCCCGCGCCGGACCAGACCTCCCCCTCTCCCTCCGGGAGAGGGCTGGGGTGAGGGTAGCTCGACACCGAGAGTCCTGCCCGTTGGGCTTCGCTGTGCTCAGCGCCAACCTACGAAGCCAGCGGCTCCACCCGGATATCCGTCAATCCATGCACCTCCGCCTGGCGCAGGATGGCTGCGGCTGGAGCATCGGCGGGCGGCAGCGCCAGGCTGTTCTCGGCGTCGGCGCGCAGCTGTTCCAGCACGGCCAGGGCGGCTTCGTGCGGGGCGAGACTGGCCTGCGGCTGCTCGAGGTCGAGCTGGCGGGACTCGCCGTCCTTGCGGTAGTGGACGCGGAACATGGGCATGGCGGCGGCCTCGGGGCGGGTTTCTAGACAGACCCACCCAGGCGCGCCGCCGTTCCGGCTTACTTGAGGATGACCAGCTTGCCCTTGAGGGCGACACCGGCCATGAGGGCGCCGGCGTGGCACTCGTAGCGGGTGGGATCGCTCCACTCGTTCTTCTTGTAGTAGCTGGTGATGTCGGTGACCGCATTGGCACCGGCGGCCTTGGCCGCTTCCTGCAGGCGGATCAGCGCCGATTGCAGCACCCAGCGGCAGGCGACCTCGTCGGTCTTGTTGAAGGCGTTGGTCTTCTGGTTGGTGGTGATGCTGGAGTTGACCACCGTGGCCTTGCCCGGCACCGGGTTGCCGGCCAGGTAGAACTTCACGCTGCCATCCAGGCGCTTGGCGGCCAGGGCTTCCTGGACGACTTCGGCGAAGGGCAGTTGCAGGGTGGTGTCGCGGGCCTGGGCGGCGCCGGGCAGCAGCGCGGCCAGGCTCAGGGTGAGGGCGAGGGTGGAGGTGAGGATACGCATGGTGACTTCCTTGTGGTGGTGGGGATGACTGTTTAACCCAGAACGCCCGCTCCGTCAGCCGCGGGACCGGCGTTCTGTGCTATCGCGCAGGCCGCGAATGGTCACTCCGCGGCGGCTGCGGGGGCCGGCAACTGCAGTTGCCGGCGGATGTCGGCGTCGAGCAGCTGGACCCATTTGTTGTAGTTGCGATGGATGCGCTCGCCGTCGTAGTCGAGGCCGGCGCTGTCGCGGTAGCGGATCTGGTAGCCCTTGGTGCTGTAGGGGATGTCGACCCAGGCCTGGTGGCGATCGCGCACCACGATGCTGGCGACCACCAGGCCGGGGCTCTCCTGGCCGACGCTCCAGCCACGGCGTTCGAGGGTATCGACGATGGCGCGGCGGACATCGGCGGCGTTCTCCACCCGATCGGCGGGAAAGACCTCCTGGGGCGTCACCAGGGGCGCGCGGGTGCAGGCCGCCAGGAACAGCAGAGCGGAGACGAGCAACAGGCGACGCAACATGGGCATACCTCGGGATAGGGTCATCAGGACCAGCGGCGGAAGATCAGCGAGGTGTTCACCCCGCCAAAGGCGAAATTGTTGTTCATCACATGGTCGGTGCGCAGCGCGCGCGGCCCGCCGCGTAGATAGTCCAGTTCGCCGCACTGGGGATCCAGGTCGTCGAGGTTGAGGGTGGGCACGAACAGCTCCTCGTTCATCATGGCGATGCTGAACCAGGATTCCAGGGCGCCGCAGGCACCCAGGGTATGACCCAGGTAGCTCTTCTGCGAGCTGATGGGCATGCGGGCGCCGAACAGCGCCTGGGTGGCGCGGGTCTCGGCGATGTCGCCCTGTTCGGTGGCGGTGCCGTGGCCGTTGACGTAGCCGATGGCGTCCGGGGTCAGCCCGGCGTCTTCCAGGGCCAGCTCCATGGCGCGCTGCATGGTGGCCTGCTCGGGACGGGTGGAGTGCTGGCCATCGGCGTTGCTGCCGAAGCCGACGATCTCGGCGTGGATACGCGCACCTCGCGCCTGGGCGTGTTCCAGTTCTTCCAGTACCAGGATGCCGGCGCCTTCGCCGATCACCAGGCCGTCGCGACTGCGGTCGTAGGGACGCGGCGAGGTCTGGGGCGCGTCGTTGCGCAGGCTGGTGGCATAGAGGGTGTCGAAGACCATGGCCTCGCTGGGACATAGTTCTTCGGCGCCGCCGGCCAGCATCAGCGGCAGGCGCCCGAACTTGATGGCCTCGTAGGCGTAGCCGATGCCCTGGCTGCCGCTGGTGCAGGCGCTGGAAGTGGGGATCAGCCGACCCTTGAGACCAAAGAACAGACTCAGGTTGGCGGCCGCCGTGTGCGGCATCATGCGCACATAGGTGTTGGCATTGAGGCCCACCGCGGCGTCGCTGAGCAGCATGTTGGCCAGCGCCTTGATGTCGTCGGTGCTGCCGGTGGAGGAGCCGCAGGCCACGCCCATACGGCCGTCGGTGATGCGTGGGTCATCCAGCAGCCCGGCATCGGTCAGCGCGCGCTCGCCGGCGGCCACCGCCAGCTGGGACACCCGCCCCATGCTGCGCAACTGCTTGCGGGTCCAGTGGCCGGGTACCTGGAAGTCGACGATGGGGCCGCCCAGACGGGTGTTCATCTCGGTGTAGCGGTCCCAGGCGTCCATGCGGCGGATGCCGCTGTGGCCGGCGAGAAAATGGTCGCGGATGGTCGGCCAGTCACTGCCCAGGGCGGTGACGCCGGCCATCCCGGTGATCACGACGCGGCGCGCGCTCATCAGCACAGTCCTCCGTTGACCGCCAGCACCTGGCGGGTGATGTAGCCGGCCTCGGGGGCGAGCAGGAAGGCCACGGCGTGGGCCACCTCCTCGGGGGTGCCCATGCGCCCGGCCGGGATCATCTCGAGGATCTTCTCCACGGGGACGTGCTCGTCGAGGATCTCGGTGTCGATCAGCCCCGGGGCCACGCAGTTGACGGTGATCTTGCGCTTGGCCAGCTCCACGGCCAGGGCCTTGGCGGCGCCGATCAGGCCGGCCTTGGAGGCGCTGTAGTTGACCTGGCCGCGATTGCCGATCAGCCCGGAGACCGAGGTGATGCAGACGATGCGCCCCGGCGCGCGGCGGCGGATCATCGGCATGACCACCGGGTGCAGCACGTTGTAGAAGCCGTCGAGGTTGGTGCGCAGGACCACATCCCAGTCCTCGCCGGTCAGCGCCGGAAAGGCGCCGTCGCGGGTCAGGCCGGCGTTGCAGACCACCCCGTAGTAGCCGCCGTGGGCCTCGGTGTCGGCCTCCAGGATGGCGGCGCAGGCGGCGCGGTCGCCGACGTCGAATTGCAGCACCCGGGCGCTGCGACCCAGGGCCTCGACCTCGGCGCGCACGGCCTCGGCTTCCTCGCGGCGGCTGCGGCAGTGCAGCACCAGGTCATGGCCGGCGGCGGCCAGGCGCAGGGCGATGGCGCGGCCCAGGCCGCGGCTGGAACCGGTCACCAGGACCGGAGCGGGGGCGACGCTCATGGCGCGGGCTCCTCTAGGTACAGATCCACCTGGGGTGGACGGTAGACGTTCAGGCGGGCGCTGGCCTGGCAGCCAGGGCCCTGCAGGTGGCAGTCGAAGATGGCCATGCCATCGTCGTTTTCCAGCGCCGGCTGGGCGCGGATGCGCAATTCGCCACCGGCGGGAAAGGCCGGCACGTCGCAGGCGAACTGGCGGGTGCCGAGCAGAAAGCCCAGGGCCGGGGCCTCGCCGCGACGGCGCGCCTGGCAGCCGGCGAAGGCGGCCACGCTCTGCGCCATCAGCTCCACCCCGATCCAGGCCGGCAGGGCGCCCGCGGCATCGGTGAAGAGGCCGGGCCTGACCACCAGGCGGGTCTCGATGCCGCTCTCGTCGCACGCGAGGATCTCGTCGATCAGCAGCATGTCGCCGGCGTGGGGCACCAGCTCGGCGAGGGTCCAGGGGATCATGGCGTGGCTCCGAGGATGAGGCTGACGTTGCTGCCGCCAAAGGCGAAGCTGTTGCTCATGGCGTGGCGGCGACCGTCCAGCCGGCTGTCGGCATCCGTCAACGCCAGCCGTGGCAGGGCCGGATCGGCCTGGCCGTCCCAGCGCTGCGGCGGCAACTGGCCGGCGGGATTGAGCCGCGGGTCCAGGGTCAGCCAGGCGAAGGCGGCTTCCAGGGCGCCGGCGGCGCCGAGGGTATGGCCGGTCAGCGGCTTGGTGGAGGAGCAGGGCACCCCGGCCGGAAACACCTGGTAGGTGGCCTGGCTTTCCATGGCGTCGTTGTGCGGCGTGGCGGTGCCGTGCAGGTTGAGATAGCCGATGTCCTTCGGTTGCAGGCCGCTGGCGCGCAGGGCCGCCTGCATGGCCTGGACGGCGCCGCGCCCACTGGGATCGGGGGCGGAGATATGGTGGGCATCGGAACTGGCGCCGCCGCCGAGCAGGGCGATGGGGCCGGGTTCGCGGGTCAGCAGGAACAGCGCCGCCCCCTCGCCGATGTTGATGCCGCAGCGATTGACCGAGAAGGGATTGCACAGCGATTCGCTGACCGCTTCCAAGGCGGCGAAGCCGTTCAGGGTCAGGCCGCAGAGGCTGTCGACACCGCCGCAGAGCACGGCGTCGCAATGGCCCTGGACCAGCAGCCGCCGGGCGCTGAGCAGGGCGCGGGCGCTGCTGGTGCAGGCGGTGGAAAGGCCGTAGCAGGGGCCGCTCAGGCCCAGGTAGCGGGCGAGGAAGTCCGCCGGCGCCACCAGTTCCTGCTGGGCGTATTCATAGCCCTCGGGCAACTGGCCGCTGCGCTGGTGCACGGCGATGCCCAGGCTGGCCTCGTGGATGCCCGAGGTGCTGGTGCCCAGCACCACGCCGATACGCGCCGGGCCGTGGCGCTCGATGGCCTGGCGCACCTGGGGTTCGATCTCGGTCAGGGCCGCCAGCAGCAGCTGGTTGTTGCGACTGAAATAGGGTGTCCAGGCCGCTGGCCAGGCCGGCAGCGCGGCGGTGACGGTACCCACCGGCGGCTGGCGCTCGGGAATCCAGCCCGGGGTGGGCTGCATGCCGGCCGTATCACCGGCGAACAGGCCACGGGCCACCTCGACCTTGCCCTGGCCCAGGGCGCAAAGCAGACCCAGGGCATTCAGGTAGGCGCTCAAGGCGCGGACTCCGGCAAGAGCGTCAGGTGATAGCTGGACCCATCCGGCGCCTCCAGCTCCAGGCGGTCGGCGGCGGGATAGCGCACCTGCCAGTCCTTGAGGGTGCGGCTGCCGTCGGCGGCCCTCTGCCAGTCGCCCGCGGCATAGGCCCGTGGCAACTGGTCGGTCGGGGTCAGGGCGAACAGCAGCACGCTGAAGAAGGTGCGCGCCCGGGGATTGGGCGGCAAGAGGCCGTCGGCGTGCCAGGCGCCGTCGGTCAGTTGCTGGCGCGCCTGGGGCACGCCAAGGGGATCGAACAGCGAAAAGCGCAGGGCGGCGCCTTCCGGTTGGATGGCCAGCAACAGGGCGTCGCTGCCCTCGGCGGTCTGGCGTTCCACCTGGTAGACCAGGGCACGCGCCAGCGGCGGCGGACTGCTGGGCAGCGGCGGCTGGCTGGCGCAGGCGGCGAGCAGCAGCAGGCAGGCCAGCGCGAAGACGAACGGACGGGGCAGGGTCATGCAGGATGGGCCGAATTCAGCTGACAGAGCTCGACGAGCAGGCGCAGGCGCCGCCGGGGCTCCTTGACGAAGGGGTTGCGAACGTCCCAGGCGTAGCCGGCGAGAATGGCGCAGATCATGCGCTTGATCTCGGGATCGGCGTGTTCGAAATAGATGACGTCCTGGAAGCTGCCATCGTACCAGCCCTCCACATAGGCACGGAACGTATCGACGCCTGCCTTGAGCGGCCGGGCGAATTCGGCCTCCCAGTCCACCGACTCGCCGCGCAGCTGGCGATCCACCAGCGGTGCGGCCAGACTGGCCGAACGCAGGGCGATGGTGACGCCCGAGGAAAACACCGGATCGAGAAACTCGGCGGCGTTGCCCAGCAGGGCGAAGCCGGGGCCGTGCAGGCGCTTGACGTTGGCGGCGTAGCCACCCAGTTCGCGCACCGGCGTATCCCAGACCGCATTGTGCAGCACCCGGGCCAGGCTCGGGGTCTCGGCCACCCAGTCGCGCAGACAGGTGGCGAGATCGGCGGCGCGTCCGGCATAGCGCTCGGCGGCGGCGACCACCCCGATGGAGGTGCGGCCGTCGCTGAAGGGAATGGTCCAGAACCAGACGTCGCGCAGGGTCGGGTGGGTGGTGATGAGGATGCGCTGGCGGTCGAAGCCGGGATCGTCAATGCGATCCTCGACATGGGTGAAAAGGGCGCGGCGCACGGGGAAGTCCGAAGGCGCCTCCAGATCCAGCAGGCGGGGCAGCACGCGGCCGTAGCCGCTGGCGTCGAGCAGGAAGTCGGTGGTCAGCGCATAGGCCTGGCCGTCGTCGCCCTGCACCTCGAGCCGGGTCCTTTCGCCGTCTTCACCCAGGGTCACGGCGGTGACGCGCTGGCCGTAGCGGATCGTAACCCCCTGGCGCGCGGCGTCGTCGGCGAGGATCTTGTCGAAGGGGCCGCGCTGCACCTGGAAGGTGCTGCGGCCACCACTATAGGTGTCGCGGAAGTCGAAGTCGGTGTAGCGCTCGCCCCAGGCGAAGGCCGCGCTGAGCTTGGTCTGGAAGCCGGCGGCTTCGACCGCGGGCAGCATCCCGGCTTCCTCGACGAAGTCCAGGCTGTGGGAGAGCAGGCTCTCGCCGATGGAAAAGCGCGGAAAGTGCTGGGCTTCCAGCACCAGCACCGGATGGCCGCGACGCTTGAGCAGGGCGGCGACCACGGCGCCCGCCGGGCCGGCACCGATGACGATCAGGGGATGATGTTCAACCATGACGAAGGTCCTTTTCGTGGGAGACGGGGGGCGAGGCCCAGGGCGCCAGCAGAAAGCTGAACACCAGGCCCAGGCTGATGGCCAGGCCGAAGTTGGCGATGGCCGGGGTGCTGCTGAGCATCAGCAGGCCAAAGGACAGCCAGCTGCCGACGCCGGACAGCAGGCCGCCGAGCAGACTGACCGCCGCACCGCCGATGGCCTCGTGCATGAGGATGGCGTAATCCACGCCGATGGCGGTGATGAGCAGCAGGGCGAAGAGGCTGAACAGGGTCAGCGGCTGACCCAGCCAGCCCAGGCAGGCCAGGGCCGCCAGGGCCGCCAGCAGCGGCAGGCAGACGATGCGCAGCGCCGCGCGGCGGCCAAAGGCCCAGAGCAGCAGGAGAAAGATGGCGCCCGAGGCCAGCAGCTTGAGTTCCACCGCCAGGCGCTGGGTGTGGATGAATAGTCCGCGCAATTCGCCCAGGCGATCCACCAATTGCACGCCGGGCAGGCCCGCAGCCACTGTCTGTAGTACCTGGGCATTGCCCAGGCCTTGCAGGCTGACCAGGCCGGCCGCGCCGCCCTCGGTCGTGCGGCCCAACCAGAGCGGTCGCCAGGGTTCGCCCAGGGGGGCGGCCAGGGCCTGGTCCAGGTTCAGGTCGGGCAGCTGCTGCAGTTGCTTGAGCTCGGCCTCCAGCGCCTCCGCCGGGATACCCACGGCCAGCAGCGGTTGCAGGCGTTCGCCCCAACCGGCCAGGGCCTGGCGCAATTCGGCCTGGGCCGCGGCGGGAGCGAGCAGACCGCTGAGGGCGCGATAGCCCTGCAGCTGGCCGGCGCTGACCAGGGCGTCGAGGCGCTGGCCCAGGGCGGTCTGGCGCTCCAGCACCTGGTCGGCATCGGCGCCACGCACCAGGAAGAACTGGCTGGTGGGTTGCAGGCCGGTGAGGCGGGCGATGGCCTGGGCTTCGCGGGTCAGCGCCGGGTCCTGGCCGAGCCAGAGGCGCAGGTCGTTCTGCAGGTGCAGCTGCCAGACACCGGCGCCGCAAAAGGCCAGCAGGGCCAAGAGCAGCGGCAGGCTGCCGGTGCGCGCCAGCAGGCGCAGGCGCAGATCGAGCAGGCGTTGCATGACGCGCAGGGGCGCAGCGGGCGGCGCCAGGTCCAGGCGCTGCCACCAGGCCGGCAAGAGGCAGACGGTGGTGAGGTAGGCGCCGATCAGGCCGGCGGCGGAAAACACCGCCACCTGGGTCAGCGCCGGAAAGGGCGTGCAGGCCAGCGCCAGATAACCGAGCAGGTTGGTGGCCAGGCTGAGGGACAGACCGGGCAGGGTCTCGCGCAGGATGGCCGTGGCGTCCCAGGGACCGCCCTTCCAGCTCTTGCTCAGATAGTGCAGCGGATAATCGGCGGCCACCCCGGTTAGGCTGGCGCCCAGGATCAGGGTGAGGGCGTTGATCTGGCCGAACAGCAGCACGCAGGCGGCGCTGCCGGCCAAGAGGGCCACGCCCACCGCCAAGAGGCTGAGCAGCACCCGCCAGCGGCGGAACAGCCCCAGCAGCAGGGCCAGGGTACCGAAGGTGGCGAGGCCACCGATCAGCGACATCTCGCGACTGGCGGTGGCCTGGCCGGCGGCGGCGTATCTCAGGCCGCTGGCGGCCAGCAACTGACCGCCGTCGGCCACCACCTGGCGGCGGGCGGCCTCGATCAGGGCTTCCACCTGCGGCGGGGCATCGAAGTCGAAGGCATCGGCGCGGGTGCGGGCACGGATCAGCGCCCAGCTCAGGCCGTCGCCCTGGGTCAGCAGCAGGCCGCTGCCAGCATCGAATTGCACCTTGCTGGCCGGGGTGAGCTGGCGCTGCACCAGCAGGCCGAGGCCGAACCAGTCCTGCTCCAGTGGCAGGGCGCCGGCGCCAGCGAAGGGATCGAAGAGGGCCGCGGCGCGGGCTTGCAGATAGGCGTCGGGCGTCTTGATCAACTCGTCGCGCGTTGGCCCCGGTGCCAGCGCCAGGCGACTGGCCAGGAGTTGCTGGCGCAGGCCGGGCAGGTCAGGGGTGAGTTGCCACTGCACCCTTTCGAACAGCGGCTCCCGCGACCAGGCCTGGCCCAGGCGCTCGGCCAGGGCCGGCAGTCGCTCGCGCTGGGGATGGCCCACCAGCAGCAGCACCTCGCGATTGAGCGGCTCGGCCATGCGCGCCTCGGCCTGCAGGGTCAGGGCATCACCGGCGCCCTGGGGCAGCAGCGCCAGCAGATCGGCGGCCACCGGCGGACCGTGCCGCCACTGCCAGGCGCTGAGCGCCAGCAGGGCGAAGAGGAATAGCAGGAAGGGGCGCTGCAGGCGGATCACTGGAAGGCCGCGCGCTGGTCGGCGGAGAGGGCGTCGCGAGCCTGGCCGTCGAGCCTGAGTAGGCTGCGATCGCCCTGGGTCTCGCGGATCTCCACCTGCTCCACCAGCTCACCACCCTGGATGAGGATGCCGTCGAACACCTGCTTGAGCAGGGCGCCGCGCGGGGTCAGGCGCAGTTGCCAGTGGCGGGCGTCACCGCTCAGGGCCAGTTCGAAGTCGCGCTCCAGGCCGCTGCGATCGCCGCCGAGCACGGCGAGGAACAGCGCACTCTGGCGCGCGGCCAGGTCGCTGCCGGGCAGCGGCGTCCAGCCGGCGGGGGTCTCTTTGGCGATGGCACCAGGGGTGATGCGATAGGTCTGGGTCAGCGGCTTTTCCAGCCGCCAGAGCAGGCCCAGGCCGCGGGCCAGGGTGAAGTGGCCGCTGCTGGTGAGCGGCTGCGGCAGGGCGCGCAGATAGCGTTGCTGGACGAAGCTGCCCGCGACCGCGGCCGGACGCGCCAGCTGGGTGGCCAGGTCGTCGAGATCGAAGGCCTGGGCCAGGGGGGCGGCGAGGATGAGCAGCAGAGCGATCAGCTTGCGCATGCCAGGGCCCTCTCCACGGCGTCGATGAAGACCCTGGGCGAAGCCAGCTGCATTTCGCGGCTGGCCATGTCCACGGCCACCTGCACGGTGCTGGCGCGGGTCAGGCGCTCGCCGGTGGCGGCATCGCTGATCAGGTAGTTGAGCTTGAGGCGGTTCTCCCACTCCACCAGATCGGCCTTTACCCGCACGCGCTGCTGGAACAGCAGGGGACGGATGTAGCGGATCTGCAGGTCGATCACCGGCCAGCCATAGCCGGATTCGCGCATCTGCAGGTAGTTGTGGCCCAGGCGGTCGAGCAGGGCGCAGCGCGCCACTTCCAGGTATTTGACGTAATGGCCGTGCCAGGCGATTTCCATCATGTCGACGTCGAAGAAGGGGATCTGCATCTCCACCTCGACCTGCAGGGCACCGGTCTTACGCATAGAGCCTCCAGTGGCGGGCGCGGATCAGGGTCAGGGTCTGGCGCAATTCGGCCTCCAGGGCGCGGTCTTCGATCAGCGGCGCAAAGGTCTCGCCCAGGTCGCGGTGCATGGCGGCCAGCGGTGCGGGCGGCTCCACGCCCTGCTGGCGCCTGAGCCAGATGCCCTGCTGGGCAGCCAGCAGGGTGGCGGCGGCCACCTGCTCGGTGAGCTCCAGTACGCGCAGGGCATCGCGGGCGGCGATGGTGCCCATGCTGACCTTGTCCTGGTTGTGGCATTCGGTGGAGCGGGAAAAGACGCTGGCCGGCAGGGTGCCCTTGAGCGCCTCGGCGGTCCAGGCGCTGGCGCCGATCTGCACCGCCTTGAAGCCGTGGTTGAGCATGGCGCGTTCGGCCGGTGCGCCGGAGAGATTGCCCGGCAGGCCGTGGTTGTAGCGCGCGTCCACCAGCAGGGCGAGCTGGCGGTCGAGCAGGTCGGCGACGTTGGCCACCAGGGTCTTGAGGCTGTCCATGGCGCAGGCGATGTGGCCGCCATAGAAGTGGCCGCCGTGCAGCACCCGCTCGTCCTCGGCGTCGATCAGCGGATTGTCGTTGGCGCTGTTGAGTTCGGTCTCGATGAACTGGCGCAGCCAGGGCAGGCTGTCGGCCAGCACCCCCAGCACATGGGGCGCGCAGCGCAGCGAATACCTGTCCTGCAGGCGGTGCAGCGGCGCGGCCGGGCCTTCGGCGGCCAGGTCCGCGCGCAGCCAGGCGGCGACCTGGCCCTGGCCCGGATGGGGCTTGGCGGCAAACAGGCGCTGGTCGAAGTGCTCGGGATTGCCGGCCAGGGCCACCACGTTGAGGGCAGTGATGCGGGTCGCCAGGCGCAGCAGGTACTCGGCGCGGGCGAAGGCCAGGCAGGCCAGGCCGGTCATCACCGCGGTGCCGTTCATCAAGGCCAGGGCTTCCTTGGGCCTGAGCACCAGGGGCGTCCAGCCCAGTTCGGCGTGGACCTCGGCGGCTTCCCGCACCTCGTTGCGCCAGAGCACCTGGCGCTCGCCGCAGAGGGCGGCGGCGACATAGGACAGCGGGGTGAGATCGCCACTGGCGCCCACCGAACCCTCCTCGGGGATCAGCGGCAGGATGTCTTCGCGCAAGAAGGCGGTGAGGCGTTCGAGCAATTCGACGCGTACCCCGGAAACCCCCTGGCACAGCGACTGCAGCCGCGCCGCCAGCACCGCGCGGGTCGCCGTCGGGTCCAGGTGACGACCCAGGCCGCAGCCGTGGAAGGTATAGAGCTGGCGTGGCAGGGCCTCCACCTGGGCCAGGGGCACGGCGACCACGCAGGAGTCGCCATAGCCGGTGGTGATGCCGTAGACCGAGCCCTCGCGGGCCAGCAGCGACTCGACGAAGCGCGCGCCGCGGGCGATGCCGTCGCGAAAGGCCGCGTCGTCCTGCAGGTCGGCCCGGGCCCGGCCCTCGGCCAGGGCGACCAGCTCTTCGAGGGCGAGGGCCTGGCTACCAAAGCGAACACTAGCGTTCATCGCGACTCCAGAAGGGATAGAAGTTGAACCACTGCCGCGGCGCCTTGAGGCAATGGGCGGCGAGGCGCTCGGCATAGGCCTGGGCCAGGCCCTGGATGCCGGCGGCGCGCTCCTGGCGGCGCCAGCTTGGCGCCGGGGCGAAGTCTTCCAGGTAGAGGTGGTAGCCGTCGGCTTCGCGCAGGCAGAACAGCAGGTTGGTCGGGCAGCGCAGCAGGTGCGCCAGCAGCCAGGGTCCCTGGGGAAAGGGCGCCGGGGCGCCGAGAAAATCCACCGCCACGGTGCGCCCGCCATGCAGCGGCACCCTGTCGCCGGCGATGGCCAGCCATTCGCCGCGCTCCAGGCGCTCGCTCAGCTGCAGCATCACCGCCGGGTCCAGTTCGCTGACCTGGATCAGCCGCAGGTCGCTGGCGCCGGCTTCTTCCAGCAGGCGATTGAAGGCCTCGGCGTGGCGGGTGTGCACCAGCACGTTGAGGCGTACCCGTCGCCCCAGCTGGGCCAGGGCGCGACAGACTTCGAGGTTGCCCAGGTGGGCGGTGACCAGGATTTCGCCGCGCGGCCCGTGCATGCGGCTGTGCACCTGATCCGGGTCGTGCAGTTGCACCTGATCCAGACCGAGACGGCCGTTCCAGGCATCGAGCTTGTCCAGCAGGGCTTCGGCGAAGGCCATGAACTGGGCATAGCCGCTGCGCCAGCTGGGCTGCAGGTCGGGACGGCCGCTCCAGTCGGCCAGGTGCTGCTGGTACTCGCGGATGCCACGGCGGGCGCGGGCGCCGAACAGAAAGAAGTACAGCACGATCAACCGCAGCAGCGGGGCGATGGCGCGGCGGCCCAGGTGCCGCGCCAGCCAGGCGGTGAGGCGCATCAGCACGGGGCTGCCGCGCTCGCGCTGCTGCGCCCAGTGGCCGCTCATCCGCGCACCCGGCGCCAGAGCAGGCGCGGCGCGCGCAGCAGCATGCCGAAGAACAGCCGGGTGTGCATGCGCGAGATCAGCACGTTGTCCTGCCAGAGGCGAAAGTGCGAGCGGCCATCCAGCGGATAGTGCACCCGGGTCGGACGCCAGCGCATGGGCTGCTCGCGCCAGGCCAGACGCACCAGGATCTCCGGGTCGAAATCCATGCGCTTGCCCAGACCGCCGGCGCGGATCACCGCCAGGGTCGGTGCCAGCGGATAGACGCGAAAGCCGCACATGCTGTCGCGGATCTCCAGCGACAGGCTGTTGATCCAGACCCAGACATGGGTGAGGTAGCGGGCATAGAGCCGGCCCTTGGGCACCGAGTCGTCGAATTGCGGATAGCCGCAGATCAGCGCGTCTGGATAAGCCTGGGCCTCGGCGAGAAAGGCGGCCACGTCGGCCAGGTCGTGCTGGCCGTCGGCGTCCACCTGCAGCGCATGGCTGAAGCCCAGGCGCTGCGCCTCGGCGAGGCCGGCCATCACCGCGCCGCCCTTGCCTTGGTTGACCGGCAGGCGCAGCAGATGGATGTCGGGTTGCGTGGCCAGCTCGTCCATCACCTGGGCGCAGGCGTGGCTGGAGGCGTCGTCCACTAGCACGCAGGGCAGGGCGCGCTGGCGCAGCGCCTGGACCACCAACGGCAGAGCGTGCTCGTGGTCGAACACCGGGATCACCGCGCAGGCACGAAAGCTCATGGCTGCGCCTCCCGGAGCAGGATGCGCCCGGAGGAGCAGGCCGCCGTGCCCTGGCGAAAGGCGAAGTGCAACTTGCTGCGGCTGGCGTCGAAGTGGAAGGTCAGGGTCACCCGATCGCCGGGGCGCAGCAGTTGCTGGAATTTCAGCACCTCCATCCCGGCGAAGTCCGCCGGTAGATCCAGGTGCTGGCGCGCCAGGCGCTGGGCCCAGCCCACCTGGACCACTCCGGGCACCACTGGCGCCGTGGGGAAGTGGCCGGAAAAGAATGCCAGGTCCGGGGCGACTTCCAGCTCCAGGCGCCAGCCGTCTGCGGTCTGCTCGACGTTGAGGGGCTCGATCTCCACCGGCCGGGGCTGGGCCAGCAGCCGCTCCACCTCGGCCTGGGCCAGCTTGCCCTGGGCGCTGTAGGGCAGCGCCAGCAGCAGGCGCCAGCGGCGCGGCAGGGCGATGGCCTCGCAGTGGCCGGCCAGGTGCTCGCGCAGCTCGGCCACCAGGGCGCGGCGACCGCCGTTGCGCAGCTGGTGCAAACCCTGCTCGCTCAGGGCGACCAGGGCGCCGAGCAGGGCGCGACCCTGCTGCACTACGCCCAGGCGGACGTCGGCGATGGCGGGATGGCCGAGCAGCCGTGCTTCGAGGGCTGGCAGGGCGATGCGTTTTTCTTCCAGCTTGACGATTCGATCCAGGCGCCCGAGCAACTCGAAGCGGCCATCGCCCAGCAGACGCACGCCGTCCATGGTCTGCTCGCGCAGGCCCGGGGGCAGATAGGGCGAGGTCAGCCAGAGGGCGCCGTCCGCGTCCTGGCCCAGCTCGATAGCGGCGAAGGCCTGCCAGGGTTGCGGGCCTCTCCGCCAGGCGATGCCGCCGGTCTCGGAGCTGCCATAGACTTCTGTGGGATAACGACCGAAGCGTTGCTGACAGGCCTTGGCGGCCGCGCCTGGCAGCACGCCGCCAGAAGAGAATACCTGCACCACCTGGCCGAGGACGGCATCGTCGAGATTCTCGCCCAGGCGCTTGAGTAATGCCGGACTGCTGATCCACACCGCGCGCCGACCCTGGCGCGACAGGGCGGCGGTTTCGCGCTGCAATTCCTCGGTGAAGGGCAGCGCCTGGCGGGCGAAGGGCCGCCCGGCGCAGAGCGGCCAGAGCACCCGGAACAGCAGGCCGTAGATGTGCTGGGTGGAGACGCTGCCAAGGACGGTCGCCGCGCCAAGGGACGCGCCCCAGAGGCACTCCAGGGCGGCGACCTCGTTGGCCAGTTGGAATAACTGCTTGGCGATGAGTTTGGGTTCACCGCTGGAGCCCGAGGTGCTCAGGGTCAGCAGCGGCGCCTGCAGATCGACCCGGGCGGGCTTCAGGGGTTCGGCTGCGGTCCAGCCGTCGAGGTCGTCGAGCCAGGCATCGAGCGTCGGCGCCAGGCGCGCGCGGGTGGCGGGCTGGGCATCCGCCGGCAGGATCACCTCGACCCCGGCGCGCCAGGCGCCGAGCAGGGCGCAGGCCAGGTCTTCGGCATCGTCCAGGTGCAAGGCCAGGCGCTTGAGACCGGCGTTCTGGAAGGCGGCCGCCAGCTGCAGGGCGCGTTGCTTGAGCTCCAGGTCCAGCGGGCTCGCGGGCGCGAGCAATTCGGCGAGGGGGGTAAAGGTCATGGCAGCCTCCGCACGCGCTGGCGGACCAGCCATTCGCCGGCGAACAGCAGGCCCATCAGCCCATAGGCGATGACGCCGGTATAGAGCGTCCACCAGGCCAGCGGCGCCCACAGCGCCAGGCCGGCGGCGGTCAGCGCGTTGAACAGAAAGAACAGGCACCAGACCTGGGTCACCCGGCGGGTATAGCGCACCGCGCGCGGCGGCAGCTCGGGTTCGCGCAGCCGCGCCAGGCGCTCGATCAGCGGCTGGCCGCGCAGCAGGCTCAGGCCGAATACCGCCAGCAGGAAGAGGCTGAGCAGCACCGGATACCAGCGCAGCAGGACGGCGGCGTCGCTCAGGGCCAGCAGCAGGCAGAAGCCCAGGGCGACCAGGGCGGTGCCGCGCTGCAGGCCGTTGAGACCGGGTTGCAGCAGGCGCAGGCCCCAGAGGGCGCCGAGGCCGGCGGCGAAGAGGCGCGGCGAGAGGTGCTGCAGGCCGAAGTAGACGGCGAAGGGATAGGCCAGGCCGAGCAGGAGCAGCAGGGCACTGGCGACCAGGCCCAGGGGAGAGCGGGAAGGCAGGGCACTCATAAGCGGCGGATCAGGCGTCCGTCTGGCTGATGCGATGGACGGCCTCGACCACGTCACCCACGGTGCGCACCTGGCGGAATTGCTCGGCGGCGATCTTGTGGCCGGTCTGGCGCCGCAGGTGGTCGATCAGGTCGACGGCGTCGATGCTGTCGATCTCCAGGTCCTCGTAGAGGTTGGCCTCCAGGGTCACCCGCTCGGGCTCCAGCTCGAAGAGTTCGACCAGGGCGCTGCGCAGGGTCTCGAAGATGGCTTCACGGCTTTGCATGGCGATCTCCTCAGGCGGCGCGCTGGGCGGCGACAAAGGCCGCAAGGGCGTTGACGTTGGCGAAATGGGTGCGGGTGTCCTTGGCTTCGGCGTCGATGCGGATGCCGTAGCGCTTCTGGATCGCCAGGCCCAGCTCCAGGGCGTCCACCGAATCCAGGCCCAGGCCGTCGCCGAACAGGATCTGGTCGTCGCCGATGTCGTCGACGGTGACGTCCTCGAGGCCGAGTGCCTCGATGATCAGGCCTTTGAGCTCGAGATTGAGATCAGTCATGGTTGCCGGTTTCCTTCAGGTAGAGCTGGTGCAGCTGGTCGTTGAGTTCACGCGACGCCAGCGGCAATGGCCGCCCGGCGAAGGTGGAGGGATCGATGTCGGCACCGACGTCCAGCTGGAAGTCGAAGCGCCGGGAGGGAATGCGATACCAGGGCGTGGCCTTGGTCAGGGTGCTGGGCACCACACGGATGATCACCGGGGTGATGCAGCGGGCGCCGCGCAGGGCGATGGCGGCGGCGCCGCGGTGGAAGCGCGGCGGCTCGCCGGGGGTGGTGCGGGTGCCTTCGGGAAAGATGATCAGCGTCTGGCCGTCGCGCAGGGCGTCGGCGGCTTCGTCGAGCATCTCGGCGCTGCCGTTGTTGCTGATGTAGCCGGCGGCCTGGATCTGCCGCTTGAGATAGGGGTTCTGCCAGAGACCCTGCTTGACCACGCAATTGGCGTCCGGCACCAGGCCGATGAGCACCACCACGTCGATCAGCGAGGGGTGGTTGGCGATGATCAGCTGGCCCGGACGCCCCAGGCGCTCGCGGCCCTGGATGCGCAGATTCATCACCCGGGTCAGCACCATGAAGGCGACGAAGAAGCGGAACAGCCGGGCATTGGCCCGCCGCGCGCGCTGGCGGCGGCGCAGGGGATCGCCCGGCAGCGCCAGCAGCAGCGGCAGGATCAGCAGGCGAAAGACCAGGGCGCCGCAGCCGAACACCACGAAGTTGAGCCCCGTGGCCAGCAGGCGGTAGCCGTAGTCCAGGCGGCCGCTCATCCGCGGGCCCCCGCCCGCCAGTGCCAGGCGCGCCCGGCATAGGCGAGGTGCAGGGCGCCAGGCGCTTCCAGCAGGCGCAGCAACTCCAGGGCGTGGGGCCAGGCGCTGGTCGCGGCATCCGCCGGAGCCGGCGCACCGCTCAGGCCATGGCTGCCGCCCGGGGTCAGCAGCAGGCCCACGGCATAGGGAAAGGGGACGTCGTCGATCTGCGGCGCATAGAGCGTCGGCGGCGCCTCCTCGGCGATCACCACCAGCACCCCGCTGGCACCTTCGGCGAGCAGGGTGCAGGCCTCCAGCACGGCGTGTTCGAGGCCGTCGCGACCGGTGGCCAGGGCGTTCATCTCGCTGTGGTCGCCGCGCAGGATCGACCACTGGCCGATGATGGCGTTGTGCACCGAGAGGCTGAACTGGGTGGGCGAGAGCGGCTCGCCGCGGGCCAGTTCCTGAAGGATGGACAGGGTGCGCGGGGTCTCGCCGTGGCGCGAGGCGAAGATCAGCGGCAGCGGCTCGCCATGGGCGTCGGCCAGCGGCCAGGCCACCTGGAAGGTCATGCGCGCCAGCCGACTCAGGCGGCGGCGCTGCATGGCCGGCAGAAAGCTGGCATCGGGCTGGCTGCCGTCGTCCGCCGGACGCCAGGGCGCGGCGCACCACTGCCGCCAGGCGTCCTGGTCGCCAAGACCAGGTGCCCAGGCGCGCCAATCGCTAATCTGGAAGTGCATGTTCACAGCCGAATCTACCCCGGAGCCTTACGTGCTTGCCGTTTCATCTATCCCTGATGAGCAGGGTATTGCAGCGTTCGGCGCGCATTATCCAAGCGGCTCCCACCCTAGGCAAACATTTGTCTGAACTTTGCGAAGAGGTGACAGTCGCGCCGCCAAGCCAGAGACAGGCTAGCGTGGCGGGAGGTAGAGAGCCCCTTTTCAGGGCATGAAACGCCGCTCCGTGCGACGAGCGGCAGCGCCAACCCCGATTCGCGGGAGAGGGGTGAAGGTAAAGGCGAAGCTGTCGCTGAAGGTTATCGCGATCAGGGTCTTCTCGGCGGCTCCAGGGAATTTCCTCCTGCCTGAAGCCACCGCGGCCCGCGATCAGGCCGCCGGCAGCGGCTGCAATCGCGACAGCCGAATCGCCACGGCCAGGGCCGCCAGCAGCAGGGCGCCGATGAACAGGCCGACCCCGGTCCAGCCACCCAGGTGCCAGCAGAAGCCGCCCAGGGTCCCGGCCACGCTGGAACCGGCGTAGTAGCTGAACAGATAGAGCGACGACGCCTGGCCTCGCGCCTGGCGCGCCCGGCGGCCCACCCAACTGCTGGCCACCGAGTGGGCGCCGAAGAAGCCGAAGGTGAACAGCAGCATCCCCGGCAGCACCAGCCACAGCGGGGTGAACAGGGTCAGCAGCAGGCCGCCGAGCTTGAGCACGATGGCCGCGGCGAACACCTGTCGCCGACCGAAGCGATCGGCCAGGCTGCCGAACTTGGCCGAGCTGTAGATACCGGCCAGATAGACCAGCGAGAGGACGCCGATCCAGGCCTGGCTGAGATGATAGGGCTCGGCCAGCAGGCGATAGGCGATGTAGTTGAACAGGGTGACGAAGGCGCCCATCAGCAGGAAGGCCTCCAGGAACAGCCAGGGCAGGCCGGCGTCGCGAAAGTGCAGGGCATAGCCGGCGAGCAGGCTGCGCGGTCGTAGCGGCCGTGGCTGGAAGCGTTTCGACGCCGGCAGGCTGCGCTTGAACAGCAGCGCCGCCACCAGTGCCAGCACCCCCAGGGCGCCGAGGGCGATGCGCCAGGAGACGAAGTCCACCAGCACCCCGCTGATCACCCGGCCGGACATCCCGCCCAGGGCATTGCCACTGATATAGAGGCCCATGGCATAGCCCAGGTGCTCGGGATGCACTTCCTCGGCCAGGTAGGTCATGGCCACCGCCGCCACCCCGGCCAGCGATAGCCCGACCAGCGCACGGGTCACCAGGATGCCGTCCCAGGTGGGCACCAGGGCGCTGAGCAGGGTAAAGGCCCCAGCGGCGAACAGCGCATAGACCATCACCGACTTGCGCCCGATGGCATCGGAGATCGGCCCGGTCACCAGCAGGCCGCAGGCCATCAACCCGGTGGCCAAGGACAGCGACAGACTGCTGGCCGCGGCGGTGAGGCCGAAGGCCTGGGAAAAGATCGGCATCAGCGGCTGCACGCAATAGAGCAGGGCGAAGGTGGCGAAGCCGCCGCAGAACAGTGCCAGGGCGGTGCGCAGGAATTGCGGCGTGCCCTTCTCGATGAAGGCGTCCGGTTCGTGGTGGGCTTCGTTGGCGGCGGGCAGGGTGGTCAGGGTGGGGGCGGATGGCGTGGCGGACGACCGGGACGTGTTCACGGGTACCTCAGGGTATGTCTGATCTCACCACCCTAGGCTGGTCGCTGCCATATATCCAATATATTGTCCGTCTCGATTGATAGGTTTTACGACTCAATGGAAGACGTATGGAATTGCGCCACCTGAGGTACTTCGTGGCGGTGGCCGAAGAGCTGCACTTCGGCCGCGCCGCCGAGCGCCTGAACATCTCCCAGCCACCGCTCAGCCAACAGATCCAGGCCCTGGAGACCGAGCTGGGCACCCGCCTGCTGGAGCGCACCAATCGACGCGTCGCCCTGACCGAGGCCGGCCGGCTGTTTCTCGACGAGGCCCGGCAGATCCTCCTGGCCAGCGAACGCGCCGCCGAACGGGTCCGTCGCGCCGGCCGCGGCGAGACCGGGCAATTGCAGGTGGGCTTCAGCGCCTCCTCGCCCTTCGTCGCCACCATCCCCAAGACGCTGTTCGCCTACCGCCGCGCCTATCCCGAGGTGCGCCTGCAACTGCAGGAGATGAGCAGTCGCGAACAGATCGACGCCATGCTCGCCGGCAACCTGCAGATCGGCCTGATCCGCCCCATCGAGTTGCCCGACGCCCTGGTGGCGGTCGAACTCTTCCGCGAACCCCTGGTGGTCGCCCTGCGCCACGACCATCCCCTGGCCCAGCAGGGCAGCGGCCCGCTGCCCCTGGCCGCCCTCGCCGACGAGCCCTTCGTCTACTTCCCGCGCAGCTTTGGCACCGGCCTCTACCAGCAGCTCCACAGCCTCGCCGCCCGCGCCGGCTTCACCCCGCGCATCGTCCAGGAGGCCAGCGAGGTCCTCATCATCCTCGGCCTGGTCGCCGCCGGCCTCGGCGTTACCGTGCTACCCGCCACCTACCAGCGCACCCAGATGGAAGGGCTGGTGTATCGGGAATTGGATGATCCGGAGGCGACTTCGGCGGTGTGGTTGCTCAGGCGCCGGGACGAGGTGTCGCCGCAGGCGGAGGCGTTTGTGGGGTTGTTGATGAGCGCAGCGCAGTAGCGGCCTTGCCCGACCAGGCGCTTTGCTCCCCTAGTCCGGTGTCGAGTCGGCCGGCGTCTTGCGGCGCAGGCGATTGGCGGCACGGGCGTCTTCGCTCGAGGCGAAGAAGTCGAGTTTGACCAGTTGCGACACGATGGCGCCCTCGCTGCGCTGGACCTGTGCGGCGATACGGGCGACATCCAGTTGGGCCTCGTACCAGAGTTGCGCGAGCTGGGTGTCGTCTTCGGCTGTCCACCGGGCGCCCGCCTGGGCGGGTTTGTTGACCGTATCGGCGACCGCATCGGGATAAGCAGCAGGGATCGGCGGTAGCGGTTGCCAGCCGTCGGCGGCCTGAGAAGCCCACAACCACAGCGAACCGTCGTCGCAAAGGGCGAAAAGCCGGTTGGACGCCGATTCCGCATCGGCAGGCAGTACCTGAATCTGGATGATCTTGCGCACGGCTGGGCCTCCGGTTGCTGGTCAGGAGGGAAGGATAGAGCAGGAAGATTGCAGCGGTTCCTGGTGCCTTGTCCAAATTCAGACGCTTGGGTTTGCCTTCACCCCGGCCCTCTCCCTGAGGGAGAGGGGGTGTTTGGGGCGAGTACGGTGCAGGGGGGCGTAGGTTGAGCGCAGCGAAGCCCAGCAGGGCCCAGTCCGCTCAGTAGTAGCTGCGCATCACCGCGATCCCGGCCTCCAGCACGTCCCGCCATTCCTGGCGCAGCGCTGGAGAGAAGTCGGCATCGTGCTTGGCCAGGCTGGCGAGCAGGCAGTCGACCCAGAGGCCGTAGAGTTCGGCGTCGATGTCCAGCCGTGCGCGGCAATGGCTTTCGCCGAGATGGCGCAGCTTGGTGGCGGGCATGCCGCGGGCGACGAGGACCAGGTTCATGATGCCGTGGCGCAGCAGCAACTGCTGGGCAGCCATGTCGGTGTGGGCGAATTTCTCCCGCACCCGTGGCGAACTGGCCAGGAAGCGCTGGTAGAAGTCATCGAAGAAGGCGGGGCTGGCGCAGCAGCGTCCGTAGCTCAGCATCACGTTCTGGGCCGGCAGCATGGGGATTCCTGGGTCGGCACGAAACGGCGCAGCCTGCCCGAGCGCTGCTGAGGACATCTTGATCCCGATCAAGGGGGACACCGCATGACTCTCTGAAACATTTTGAACCAACTCACGCGGCGGCTTCTCTACCTTAAGCGCAGCGGTCGCCGAGAAACCCCTACTCCAGAGGGCCTGGCCCGTCAGTGCGCACCTATCGTCCCCTGGAGAAACCCCATGAGTCCCACCCTTCTGCTGATCGGCTTCGTCATCATGTCGCTCGCCTCCCTGGCCATCTATGCCAAGGGCGCCCACCGCGGTCCGCTGCGTGGCCATACCCTGGTTCATGCCGCCGTGCCCTTCATCGCCGCCACGGCCTATCTGGCCATGTACCTGGGGGTCGGCAACCTGATCAAGCCGGACGGCAGCATCACCTATGTCGCCCGCTACCTGGACTGGACCTTCACCACGCCGCTGCTGCTGGCCGGGGTGGTGAGCTCGGCCTACCTGGGTGCCCGCGAGCAGGAAGGCCAGGCCGGTTTCGTGGCCTCCATCGTGACTCTCGACGTGGTGATGATCGTGACCGGTCTGGTCGCGTCCCTGGCGCCCTACGGCACCATCAAGTGGGTGTTCTTCGCCTGGTCCTGCGCCGCCTTCGTCGGGGTGCTCTATCTGCTGTGGAAGCCGCTGGCGACCCTGGCCGGGCAGCATGCCGCCATTGGTGCGGCCTATCGCAAGAACGTCGGCTTTCTCAGTGTGCTCTGGCTGATCTATCCGGTGGTCTTCGCCGTGGGACCCGAGGGCGTCTGGGCGGTGAGTGACGCGGCCACGGTCTGGGTCTTCCTGATTCTCGATGTGCTGGCCAAGGTGGTCTACGCCTTCACCTCGGAGCGCAATCTCAAGGCGGCCCTGGCGCGGTCTGGCGTCTGAGCATGACGGCCATCGGGCGCGGCGGATGGCTGTTGCTGCCGGCCGCCGGGCTCGCCAGCCTGGCGGGTGGGGCAGGGCAGCTGGCCTTTGCGCTGCTGGTGGGCCTGGGGCTGGGGCTCCTGCATGGCGCCAGCGATCTGCGCCTGGTCGCTCCCGCACGGCGCCTCGCCTTTCTTGGCAGCTACCTGGCGACGGCCCTGACCTGCCTGCTCTGCTGGCAACTGGCGGGGACGCTGGCGCTGCCGCTGTTCCTGCTGTTGTCGATCTGGCATTTCGCCCATGAAGACGAACTCTTCGCCGATCGGCTGAGTGCGCTGGCGCTGGGACTGTTCATCGTGGGTGGTCCGGCTGTGCTGCATGAGACGGCCGTGGCCCGGCTATTGGCGCTGGCCATGGGGCCGGATGCCGCTCCGGCGTTGGCCGAGTGGCTGGCCAGGCTGCTGGTCCTGGCTGGGACCCTGGCACTGCCGGTGCTGCTGCTGGCCGCCTGGCAGCGCCGCCGTCCCTGGCTGGCGGCCATGCTGCTGGCCGTGGTGCTGGCGCCGCCTCTGGTCGGTTTCGCCCTGGGCTTCTACCTGCTGCACGCCGCACCCCAGACCGGGGTACGCCAGCGGCTGCTGGGGGCGCCTACCTTCACGGCCTATCTGCAGCTGACCTGGCCGATCCTGCTGGGCGCGGCCGTCTTCACCCTGGCCGGTGGCCTGGTCTTCGTGTTGCAGGAGCGCACCGGCATCCGGGCGCTGTTCGCCGTGCTGGCGGCCTTCGCCGTACCCCACATGCTGGTGCTGCCGCCCTTTCTCGCCCCGGGTGCCGAGGCCGCGCCGCGCTCAGGGCCGCAGATGGTTGAGCGGTAGTTCGGTGCTGGCCAGGATCTGGTTGAGCACGAAACTCGAGCGCACGCTGGAGACCCCCTCGATGCGCGTCAGGGTGCCCAGCAGCAGCTGCTGATAGTGCTCCATGTCGGGCACTACCACCTTGAGCTGATAATCCGCATCCATGCCGGTGACCAGGCAGCACTCCAGGACCTCGGGGCACTGGGCGATGATCCCCTGGAAGTTCTCGAAGCGCTCGGGGGTGTGCCTGTCCATGCCGATCAGCACGAAGGCGGTCAGCGACAGCCCGAGTTTCTTGCGATCGAGCAGGGCGACCTGGCGGGTGATGTAGCCACTGTCTTCCAGCTGCTTGACCCGTCGCGAGCAGGGCGAGGGCGACAGGCCGATGCGTTCGGCCAGTTCCTGGTTGGACAGACGCGCGTCGCGCTGCAGTTCTGCCAAGATTTTCAGATCGAAGCGATCGAGTTTGTCCATTTTGCATGCCTTACGCTAGCCGATTGCGCCTAATGCTAGGTTTATGGCCAGGGATTGCGCAAGAGGTAGGAAAGAAGCTGCACAACGCAACCCGCTGCTGGCAGCAGGGGCGTAAGCTGAACTCAACTTCGATAGCCCGGTAGAGCTGTCCAACGAAGGCGCCCCAGGAGGGCCTTTCGCATCGCCAACGACGGTATCCCGTCAGCCGCGCCCGGGCCCGCCCAGGTCACCATTCCTGGTCGATCGCAGCCACCGTCACGAGCGGTGCGAGAGGACAACGAATTCAAGGGGAGGCCGCAAGGTCTCCCCTTTTCTTTTGGGCGGAAGTTTTGGCGTTGGGCTCACCCTCACCCCGGCCCTCTCCCAGAGGGAGAGGGGGCGTTTGGGGAGAGATTAGGTGGGAAGAGCATCGCGGCCATGGCGGCCGCTGCTTTGGAGGCTATTCGATCGCGACCATGGGCCGCTCCTACAAAAGTCCATGCTTGTAGGAGCGGCCGCCTCGGCGGACCGCCATGGCCGCGAGCAGACCTTCAAGCTTACGCCTGCCCAGGCGGCTGCTTGTCCACGGTCAGGGGTGCGTCGCTGGCCAGGTATTCCTTGGCTTCCTCTTCGCTGGCCACCGAGGGCGGCGAGCCGCGCAGGGGTTTGCCGGCGGTTTCTCGCACGGTGAGCATGGTCAGGATGCCGATCACGGCCGCCGCCATCAGGTAGTAGGCCGGCACCAGGGGGTCGCCGGTCTTTTCCACCAGCCAGGCAGTGACCAGCGGGGTAGTGCCCCCGAACAGCGACACCGAGATGTTGAAGGCGATGGACAGAGCGCTGTAGCGGATCGGGGTGTAGAACAGTGCCGGCAGGGTGGAAGGCATGGTGCTGGTAAAGCAGGCCAGGGCCACGCCCAGGAGCATCAGGCCGAGGAAGATCAGCCAGTCGTGGCCGCTGCCGATCAGCTTGAGGCAGGGAATCGCCAGGACCAGGATCGCCAGACAGGCGCCGATGATCATCGGCTTGCGGCCCAGGCGGTCGCTGAAGAAGCCGCCGAGGATGTTGAGCGGCATCATCACCACCATGACGATGAGGATCAGCAGCAGCCCCTTGGTCTCGGCGTAGCCCATGGTCACGGCAAGGTAGCTGGGCATGTAGGTCAGCAGCATGTAGTCGGTGACGTTGAACACCAGCACCAGGCCGATGCACTTGAGCAGGGCGACGCGATGCAGGGTGAACAGCTCGCGCAGGCTGTGCGCCGGACCGTCCGCCGCCTTGCCTTCGTTGGCTTCGGTATGGGCCTTGAACGCCGGGGTCTCTTCCAGCTTGAGGCGCATATAGAGGCCGAGCAGGCCGAGCGGGCCGGCGATAAAGAAGGGTACGCGCCAGCCCCAGTCGAGCAGCTGTTCCTGGGTCAGGGCCGCGGTGAGCGCCGTCACCGTTCCCGCGCCGGCGATATAGCCAGCCAGGGTGCCGAATTCCAGCCAGCTGCCCATGCGTCCGCGGGTCTTGTCGGTGGCGTATTCGGCGATGAAGGTCGCCGCGCCGCCGTATTCACCCCCGGTGGAAAAGCCCTGCACCACGCGCGCCAGCAAAAGCAGGGCCGGTGCCCAGATGCCGATGCTCTGGTAGCTGGGGATCAGGCCGATGCTGAAGGTGCCCAGGGCCATCATGATCATGGTCAGGGCCAGCACCTTCTGGCGACCGTACTTGTCGCCCAGGGGGCCAAAGACCATGCCACCGATCGGGCGGACCAGGAAGGCCACGGTAAAGGTCGCGAAGGTGGCGATCAGCTGGGCGGCGGCATCGCCATCGGGAAAGAAGACCTTGCCCAGGGTCACGGCCAGGTAGCCGTAAACGCCGAAGTCGAACCATTCCATGGCGTTGCCGAGGGCGGCGGCGCCGACGGCACGCTTGACCAGAGAATTGTCGACGATGGTGAGGTCGTCCGGTTTTACCTCATGGCGGCGCTTGAACCAGCCAACGTGATGATGGTGTTTCGACATGTGTTTTCCTCCTTGCGTGGGGCCATAGACCCGAGCGGACCGCTAGAAGTGCGATGACAGAGGGGCAGAAACTTCCCCGCCGCCTCCAGGGAGCGACCCGGGAATGCCTGCACGGCCCTGGGAGATTCCAGGCCCGGGCGTCCGCTCCGCCTTTGCGGCCTGTGGCTTTTCCGGCTTGCCCTCGGCAGTCCGTGGCGGCCGTTCGATGGCAGAGGGGCGCGCGGCTAACGGCCAGGCTGGGGCAGGGTCCAAGCCTTGGGGTACTCTGGATCATCCCTCGTGGAGCCGTGCGATGAAATCGCCTGCCGTGCTGTGTGCGCTCGTCCTTTTCGGCGTTTCCCTGTGGAACGCCGCGCCCGCCTGGGCCGATAACAACTATCGCCTCGGCGGCGGCTACGTGACTCCGCCAGCCGGGGCCCAGCCGCCGCCGATCGCTCCTGCCGGCAATGCCGGGCGCTGGCAGGGCGGTGGCCAGGGTGACTGGAATGGTGGTCCGCCCGCGCGTGGCGACGGTCCTGGGCGCGGCAATGGTCCGGCGCTGGAGCGCTGGGAGCGCAACGACCCCACGCCACCGCGGCCGGGCTATCAGCCGGCCTGGCAGGATCGCCCCGTTCCCTTACCGCGCCCTGGCTATATGATGCCGGCGCCCGACCAACCGGGGCGGAACTACCCGCCGCCGCCGCCACCGCGTCCGGAGCGGGATCCCCAGTGGGCCGGTCCGCGTCCGGGCTGGGGCACCAATCCCCAGTGGCGTCCGGGCTTCGAGGTGCCGGGCGTGCCGGCCGGCTTTACCCGCGTCTGGTACCGCGACAGCCAGTACTACTATGCCGACGGCTACTGGTATCGACCCCAGGGGCCGCGCTATGTGGTGACCCTGCCACCGACCGGGGTACGGGTCAGCGTCCTGCCGGCCTTTGCCGAGACCCTGTGGATGGGCGGCACCACCTACTACTTCGCCGCGGGTAGCTACTACCGCACCGATCCGGGCGGCGGCTTCGTCACCGTCGCCGATCCCACCGTGGCGGCCGTGCCGGCCACGACGGCAGCGCCTGCCGGAAGGGACTACGACGCCTATGACGTCACCGCCTATCCTATGCAGGGGCAGTCGCCGCAGCGCTACGCCACGGATCGCTATGACTGCCGGCGCTACGCCGCCGGGGAGTCGGGCTTCGATCCCGAACGACCCGGCGCGGTCGGCGATCCCTACCTCACCCCACGCTTTCGCCAGGCGCTGGCGGACTGCCTGGCGGGACGTGGCTATCGCGTGGAGTAGCCATCAGTCGTTGGTCAGCTGCACCAGGGTGAACAGCCCGAAGGGCGGCACGCTGCTGCGACTGGCGCGGCGCAGGTCTTCGCGGGAGAGGATGGAGTCCATGGCGAAGTCCGGGTGCCAACCGAGCTTGCGCGAGGCCGGTGCCAAGGCCTTTTCCGCCAGCAGCCGCAGGCCGCTCTCGGCCTGGAAGTGATTGACCAGCAAGAGGTGACCTCCCGGCTTCACCACCCGGCGCATCTCCTGCATCAGCTTGCGCGGATTGGGCACCACGGAGGCCACGAACATGGCCACGGCGATATCGAAGGAGCCGGTGGGCAGGCCGGTTTCCTCGGCATTGGCTTCGAGCAGGGCATCCACCGTGGTGATGTCGTCGCGAATGACCCGCTCCCGGGCCTTGGCCAGCATGTCGGGCGAGAGATCGATCCCGGTGACGCGCTTGTCGGCGCCATAGTGGGGCAGGGCCAGCCCCGTCCCGACGCCCACTTCCAGCACCCGGGTACCCGCCAGGGCGTTGACCGCCGCTACCGCACGCTTGCGACCGGGGGCGGAAACGCCGCCGAACACCCGATCATAGACATTGGCCCAGCGCCGGTAGGCGGAAATGATGGCGGCATTGTCCAGCGCGGAGTGCGGTGCGGAAGTGTCGGCGGTATTCAGCGAATAATCGATTTTCTTCGAGTCGTGCATAGCGGCCTTGTCATTGTCGGTAGATGAAAGCAGAGGCGTTACGGCGCCAACTCGGCGCGGCGTTCGAGGGTGAAAAGTTGCGGCCTGTCGATGGAGGCAGGCGCTTCGCTATTTCGTCGTGCGGATTGGAAGTGGCTCTTTCGCTTTTTTATCCAGGAGCTGCAAGCGAGGCGTGACGGCTGCTCCAGATAGGATCTTTACTGTTTTAGAACAATCGCACGGTGTTTGGCTAGTTGTGTCGGGCGTTATCTGGCTTGAATGAGAAGTTGGTAGTTCTAATTGTTTTTGATTGTTCGTTCTTTCAATTTAAATATCAGTTTATTATTTGTTCGTTCAATTAATGAGGTGGATAGGCAGGGGTACGCTGCTCTGCAATCCTCCGGCCAGGAAAGCGGAGGCAGAGCGCAGAGAATCGGGAGCCAGGCGAGGGGAGCTAAAGACCGTTGCCATGATCAGCAGCCCCTCGGTTGCTTCCGCGAAAGCGTCTTGGCTTTGCTGGGCGCTGGCCGATAGACCCTGGCCCTCAGGTCTTTTGGAATAGGTCCTAATGCTTAGCTGGCACATTGATAGTCAGCTTTATTTGCATTCTGCAAGGCAATGCGCCACGCCGCAGCCTTCCGTTTCGTCTGTCCCGGTCCTGTCCAGTCATCCCGCCAGGATGGCCGAATATCCAGCTGTTGCTGATTTGCAGCCCGCCTGGGTGCAGCATTCCCACCATCCCGTTACCCATGAGGTCGAGCGAGCGTGCAGGAGGCTGCGGGCTTCACTTTTGCCTTATAGCTAAGGATCAGGTCGCTGCTGTACGGGGCTACACCGGAACGCTGTACCCACGGCTGGAGAGAAAATTCCTTCACGGCCAGAGCCAGTGAGTAGCTCTTGGAACTCGGATCGCATCGCCAATGGATGCTGCCTTCGCTACCCATCACGGGGCTGCTCGGCCTGGTGGTCAGGGCTGATACACGCCAAGGCGGCTACGCCGGCCATCATGGTTTCGGGGCCGACTATCCCGCGTCTGCTGACTTGCGTTGCCCATGGATTCAGCATGGTAGACACAGGTATCAGCGGAACACGTCCAGGCTTGTGACGCCGGGTCGATACGCTATTGTCTGAATGCTCAAGGATGACGACTGAGTGCTGTCTCGCCGCGGAAGGAGATTCCCGGCTTGCGCTTTTCGCTTGGATACCCCGTCATGAAAAACAGGTCATTACGTCCCGCCCAGGGTTTTACCCTGATCGAGATGTTGGTAGTTGTCGCCTTGCTGGGCATCTTCTTGGCCATCGCCGCGCCCAGTTTTGCCGGTCTGATCCGCTCCAACAAGGTCCAGGCCGCTGCCGATGAGTTGGTAACGGTGTTGCAGTATGCGCGTAGCGAAGCCATCACCCGGGGGGTGACGGTAACGCTGACGGCTGATAGTGCGACCACCTGGAATGCCGGCTTCAACATCACGGCAGCAGGGCAGATACTCAGGCGTATCGACGCCGGCGGTTTGCAGAGTGGCATAACGGTGAGCTCGGGTGCCGCTCAGGCGAGCTTCAATGCGACCGGTGCTACCGGTGCCACGATCAATCAGTGTTTCACCCTTTGCCCAGTCGACCAGGCTGGGCAGTGCCGTTTCGTGGGTGTCAGCGTGACCGGACGGATCACCCAGCCATCCACTGACCGGCCCGTGACTGGGGAGTGCACGTGAGGAGGCTGCAGTCAGGCTTCAGCATGATTGAGGTGTTGGTCAGCGTCGTGCTGATCTGCGTGGGTCTGCTTGGCATTGCCGCCTTGCAGAGCAAGGCGGTGCCTTTTACTCAAGACTCCGTCCAGCGCAACGCTGCCATGATGCTGACCAATGACCTTCTGGAGCTCGTCCGCGCCAACCCGACAGCGGTCGACAGCTACCTCAAGGCGCCTAACGATGAATTCGCGAGTGCACCGGCAAGCTGTCGTCCGACCCCAGTCGCTGCGGCTGATCAGCTTGCCTGCTGGGCAGCCCAGGCCAGTGCGCTGCTGCCCGGTGCGGCGGATCTGCTGAGCAGTTCCTTTTATGTCTGTCAGAACGCGACCCCGGGTCCTGCGGGAGCGGCGGCGTCCTGTAAGGGAGGCAACTACCTCGAGATCCAGGTGGCCTGGGTCGCGCCGGTCGACAGCTGCCTGGACGGTGGTACTCCGACTGACAACGGTACCAGCTCCATCTGTACCTACCGTTTGCGAACCCGACTCTGAGGCCAGTTCAATGCTCAACCGCTTCGTGAACGCATCGGCCCGGCAACGTGGACTGTCCATCGTCGAGCTGATGGTTGCCCTGGCCATCAGCAGCTTTCTGATCCTGGGAATCACCCAGCTCTACATCAACAACAAGAAAACCTACCTGTTCCAGCAGAGCCAGGAGGTCAACCAGGAGAATGGCCGCTTCGCGCTGGCGCTGCTGAATCAGGAGCTGGCCAAGGCGGGCTATCGACGGCGACCGGATATCGCGGTCACCCAGGATTTTCCGGCTGACAGCGGAAGCTCGAATACCGGCAACGCCCTGGGTTGCAAGTTCGCGGCGGGTGCCTCGGTGACTGGCGATGCGACCAGTATCTGTATTCGTTACCAGGCGCGCGATGCGCGGGAAGTCGACTGCCGCGGTCAGGTGCTGAGTGCCCAGTCGAGCACCTTGGCCAACAACGCCGATACCCCTTACGAGTACTCCAATACCGCTCAGAACGCGGTGATCGTCGAGCGCTTTTCCCTGGCGACCGATTCGAACTTCACCACTGGGGCGGCCAACGAACGTCCAGGCGCCTTGGTCTGTGCGAGTAATCTGCTGGCCTGCGGCAATGGCGCCTGTACTCGGATCAAGGGTGATACCGGCACCGCTCAGCTCATCAGCGGTATTCGCGATCTGCGCTTCGACTATGGCGTCGGTGTCGACAAGAGCGTCTCCTCCTTTACCCTCACACCCGCTACCAGCTCGGCCACCTTGATCCGGGCGGTGCGCTATTCGGCGCTCTTGCAGTCAGTGGCCCGTGGATTACGAGATACCAGCGATACACCGCTCGTCCTGAGCCAGTGGAACCAGACCTATTCCACGACCTTTACCGGCAACGCCTATCTGTACCAGATCGCCCAGGACACCATTACCCTGAGGAACCTGATGCCATGACCTTTTCTCGATGCCACTCGGGAAGACGACAGCGTGGTGCGTCGTTGCTGATCGCGTTGGTGCTGCTCCTGCTGTTGACGATTCTGGCCCTGACCAGCCTGCGGGGCGTCACCCTGGAGTCACGGGTCATGGGCAATATCAAGCAGCAGCACAATCTGCAGAGCGCCGCCGAGACCGCACTCAGGGCCGGCGAGGGCGTGATCGGCAGAGCCGTTGCCGCGCCGGACCTGGCAAGCACCTGTACCGTGACCTTCTGCATTCCCTATCAGCTGCGCAACAACGCCTACCTGAACGCCGGAGGTGCCGCCCTGGGTAGCGAGACGATCGGCAAGCTCAGCGTACCTCTGGGGTACATGACGCCGCTGTTCCGTAACGGCGACCCGAGCGCCACCCTGGATGGCTACAGCATCCTGAACTCAGGCACCACGGCGGAAACGCCCAATGCCCGCTGGTACGTGGTTGATCTGGGGCCGCTGGATAGCGGTAGCGAGAACAACTGCGCCCTGACCGGGTGCGGCACGCGCTACTACGAGGTGGACAGCTGTGCGGGTGCTGGCTGTGCGAACGATCAAGTTGGCCAGCGGATCACCTACCGCTCGGTCATGGCCAAGAGCTTCTAATGCGCGAGGACGCGTCGATGAACGTTCAAACCGGTCGTCACGGTTGGATAGCGCTGCTGGCAGCCCTGGTCTTCTCCAGCCTGGCACAGGCCACCACGACCTTTCCCAGCCAGTCGCCCCTGTTCGTGAGCCAGGCGGAGCCGCCCTTGGCGATGTTGGTATTGGGCAAGGATCATTCGCTGTTTTTCGAAGCTTACAACGATGCCAGCGATATCGACGGCGATGGCGTACTGGATCTGAAGTTCAAGCCGGCCATTGCCTACTACGGTCTCTTCGACTCGACCCTGTGCTACAGCCATTCCGGTGGTAGCGGCAACGGCGACAAGTTCACCCCCATCGGGAAGGCCGTCAGCAATAGCGCCGGGACCTATGCCACCTGCTCGGGGAGCTGGTCCGGCAACTGGCTCAACTACGTCACCACCAGTCGCATCGATGCCTTGCGCAAGGTGCTCTATGGCGGCTATCGACAGCTCGACGATACCTCCCAGACCGTCCTGCGGCGGGCCTACATTCCGCAGGATGGCCACTCCTGGGCCAAGGAGTACACCAGCGTCGCCGTCGATGGCTACGACATCGCCAATTTCACGCCCCTGAGTGCGCCTGCCAACGGCACCCGATTGTTCTTCGGCAACGTGACCATGACTGCCGGCACCAACTGCAGTGTCTTGAGTTCCTGCAGTAACCTGCCGCCGTTGTTGTCCGTGGTCAAAACTGCGGATACCACCACAAGGGTCTGGGATTGGGCGTCTTCGGAATCTCCGGTGCTCAACAACAACACCTACGGTAGGGGTACCCGTACCAACTACACCGTACAGGTAGCGGTCTGCACGACTGACTATCACGACAACGACTGCCAGGCCTATCCAAACGGGCAGTACAAACCGGTCGGATTGCTGCACGACTTTGGCGCTGACGACGCCATGCTTTTCGGCTTGTTGACGGGCAGCTACAACAAGAACATGTCCGGTGGCGTGCTGCGCAAGGTCGTATCCAGGTTCAGCACTGAAGTGAACGCCAATACCGGGGTCTTCAGCGCCAATGCCACCATCGTCAGAGCCCTGGATGCGTTGCGCATTCGCGACTACAACAATGGTGGCAATGGCAGTGCCTATCGGCGTGGCAGTTACCGGACGGGCATCATGCCGGAAGGCAATTTTCCCGATTGGGGTAACCCCATCGCCGAGATGATGTACGAAACGTTGCGTTATTTCGCCGGCAAGGCTGCGGCGACCGCGGCCTTTACCGGAAACAACAGCGACACCGGGCAGAATGAAGACGCCAACGTGGGGCTTCCCCAGCCGGCGTGGGACAACCCCTATGCCAGCAACAGCGCAGCCAATGCCCACTGGTGCGCCAAGCCCAACATGCTGGTGATGAGCAACGTCAACGTCTCCTACGACTCGGATCAGTTGCCCGGCAGTGCCTTTGCGTCCTTCAGCGGCGATCTCAGCGGTCTTGATGTCAGCGCTCAGGCCAGGGCCATCAGTGCCCTGGAGCCCTCGGTGGCCGGTCAGCGTTACATTGGTGCGGTAGGCAGCAACGAGGACTATGCGCCTACCGCCAAGACGGTCACGACTCTCGCCAACATCCGCGGCTTGGCACCTGAAGAACCCACCAAGCAAGGCAGCTACTATTCGGCCTCTGTGGCTCGCTATGGCGCGAACACCGATTTGAACAGCGCCTCGGGCGATCAGAAAACCAATACCTACGTTGTCGCCCTGGCATCCTCCCTGCCGAAGTTCGAATTCAACGTTGGCGGCAAAACCGTTTCCCTGGTGCCCTTTGCCAAGACCATCAACGGTGTCGGCACCAATCGAAGCAGGGGTAACTACCAGCCCACGGACGCCATCGTCGATCTGTACGTCGAATCCTACAGCAGCACAGGCGCAGTCTTTCGCGTCAACTACGAGGCCGATGAACAGGGCAACGATTTCGATAGTGACGTTATCGTCAAGTACGACATCAGCGTAGCCAGCGGTCAGCTAAAGGTGGTGGTGACCCCTACGGCCCAGTCCACCGGCAGTAACCAGAACCTGGGTTACGTGATTTCCGGGACCAATCGTGACGGAGCCTATCTCGTCACCCAGGACAAAAACGCCAGCCTCAAGTACTTCCTCAACGTACCGCCAGGCCAGGATGCCGGTTACTGCAACTACAGCTCCGAGGCGAGCATGGCGGCTTCCTGTGCCCAACTGCCTTGGATCAATGGAAACCCAGCGGCCAGTACCCAGCTGTTCACGCCGGGCAATACGGCGGCTACCACGCTCAACAATCCGCTGTGGTTCGCCGCCAAATATGGCATCGCCGGACGCGATACGACGGGGATCGTTGGCGATCCGGATAACTATTTTCTGGTCACCAACGCCGCGAGACTGAAAAGTCAGTTGCGCGCTGCGTTGAGTCAGATCTTGCAGAACAACAATTCCGTGGCAGCGCCGGCGGTGTTGCCCTCCCTGAGCACCAGCAGTGGCACGACCACCAACTATGACACCTATGCCACGGGTCTAAACGTGACGTACTGGAGCGGCGAGCTGACCAAGACGACAGTGGCTATCGGCACTGCCAACGGTGCTACGAACAAGACGACCACTACAGTCTGGAAGGCCAGTACAGTGATGCCCGCCTGGACCGACCGCACCATTCTGATTCCTGCGGTTCCCGGTACGGGAACGGGGTTACGTTCGTTCACCTACAAGAATCTTGCGGACCGTACCTACGACGGCAAGCCCCTGCAAACCAATCTGGACGCCGATAAGGTCGATTTCCTCAAGGGCGATGCGTCCAAAGAATCTTCCCTCTATCGCAAGCGCTCGTCCTTGTTGGGCGACATCGTCAATTCCGCGCCTGCAGTGGCCAGTGGCGCCCAGTACCTGACCAGTGCTGCCAATGCGCTGGAAGGCGCCACGGGTGACTATGCAACCTTCAAGGCTACCCAGGCACGTGTTGCGCCCATGGTCTACGTCGGTGCCAATGACGGCATGTTGCATGGTTTCAATGCCAATACGGGTAAAGAAACCTTCGCCTTTATCCCCACGGCGGTGATTCCCAACCTCTATCAGTTGGCCCGTTCTACCTATAACGACGCCTCCGCTTCGCTCCATACCTACTATGTGGACGGTTCGCCCGTCATTGCCGACGTCTTTTTCGGACAGCAATGGCGCAAGGTTCTGATCGGCACTTTGCGTGGAGGCGGTAGAGAGGTCTTCGCGCTGGATATCACCGATCCGACATCGCCCAAGTTGTTATGGGAGTTCACCGGGGCGGACATTCGCACCAACCCTGCCAACGGCAGCGCGCAAGGGGTAACGAACTCGCGTAGCGACTCCACGCTGGGCAACAGTTTCGGTACTCCGCTGGTGGTTCGATTGCACACGGGGCAGTGGGCAGTGCTGTTTGGCAATGGCTATGACGGTAACGGCCGCAAGGCCGCGCTTTATGCATTGAACGTAGCGGATGGCTCTGCCATCGGCAGCAACTTTCCACTGGTTGTCGAAGCCGGCAGCAAGAGCAACGGTTTATTCAACCTGAAGTCTCTGGACGTCAACTCTGATGGTATCGCCGACTATGTCTACGGCGGCGACCTGCAGGGTAATCTGTGGCGGTTCGATCTGGTCGCCGACGGTAACCTCACGAGCTCGGCACGCGCCTCGGACTTCAAGGTTTCCTTTGGTGGTAGTCCGCTCTACCAGGCAAGGAGCCGTGACAAGAACGGTACCGTCCAACCCATCACGGCGCCGCCGTCGCTGGTTCGTCATCCATCCGGCCGAGGCTTTGTGGTGATGTTCGGCACCGGCAGCTATTTTTCCCTGGAAGACAAGTCGTCCACCGACCTGCAGAGTATCTATGGCATATGGGACAAGAATGTCGCCACGGTCTCTACCTCCAATGCCGCAGCCACTACGCCGACGCTCAATCGCGCCTCTTTGCAACAGCAAGCCTTTTCCCAAGAGAGCTCTCTGAGCGGCAAGGCCGTGCGAGTACTCAGCAACAACAGCGTGAACTGGTCTGCGGCAAGTGGCTGGTATCTCGACCTCGCCTACGGTGGCGTCCAGCTCGGCGAGCGTATGGTTGATCCCATGACAGCCAGCGGTCAGGCGCTATTTTTCAGCACTATCACGCCCAACAGTGAAGTCTGTGCAGCAGGGATCTCTGGCTGGACCTATGCGGTGGATCCAAGTTCGGGAGGGCGCACGACGTTCAATGTGTTCGACCTCAATGGCGATGGCGTGGTCAACGCTGCGGACAGTTCGAATGATACGGTGATCTCTGGATTCGACATGCCTGCAGGAGGAACTACGCTCTCGGGTAGCCAGCTGGGCAGTACGGACGCCAACTTGACCACCATCAATAAGGGCCCTCAGGCATCGGGCCGGCAAACCTGGCGGGTAATACCGCAACCTCAATGAGTTCGGGAGACAAACTCAGCATGACCAGTACCCGGGGCTTTACCCTGATCGAGCTGATGATCACCGTTGCCATCGTTGGCATCCTGGCCGCGATCGCCTATCCGAGCTACCAGAACTACATCCTGCGCAGTCATCGTTCTGAGGGCATGGCGCTGCTCAGCGAGGCAGCGGCTCGGATGGAGCGTTATTACGCGCAGAACAGCACCTATGCCACGGCGTCCCTTAAGGGCTTGGGCCTGACTAGCGACGATAAAGCCACATCTCTGGACTCATCGAACAAGTATTACTCCCTAAGTCTTGGTACCCCTACAGCCACTACCTACAACCTGAGCGTGGCGCCGCGGAACGCGCAGACCAAGGACAGCTGCGGGACCTTGACACTGGATTCCACCGGCCTGCGCGGTGCAGCAGGCACGACCGCAGACAAGGACGCTGCGACCGTTACCAACTGCTGGCGCTAATCCTCCCGTCCCTGCACCAGGCCGGCATCCCTGTCCTGTTCCACGCGATAGCCGCCGAAGCCCAGGGTGACCCGCTGGGTGGCGTCGGCCTTGCCGGCGTCGCGGGCTTCGTGTTCGACCACCAGGCGGTTGAGGCGGTTGAGCAGGTGCATGGATTCGTCGTAGGCGGTGCGATAGAGGCTGAGCGTGGAATCCTCGGTCAGGTTGTGGCCGTAGACCACGTGAAAGGTGAAGTCCGGCGCAGCGCGGTCCTGCAGGTAGAGGCGCTCGAAGCCGGCCAGCAGGTCGCCGGTGAAATGGGCCAGCAGCCGCCCTGCGCCTTCCTGGCTCTCGGTGCCGCGCAGCAGCGAACGGGGGGTGAGCACCACCCGGTCTTCCTCGTCGAGGCGGGCATAGCCCTTGCGCAGCCATTCATCCAGCACGGTACGGGCGCGCACGTCGCTGCCGACGCTGGCGACCAGGGCGTCGAAACTCTGTTCGCCGCCACGGCGCTGAGTGCGGGGGAGGGGGCGCAGATTGCCCTCGGCATCGAGCAGATCCAGTCGTGAGGTCCAGGCGCTGAGCACCTGCCATTCCAGGCTGGGCGTGCAGGGCGTACGTTCCGGGCTGGCCTCGCGCAGGGCGCGGACCTCGCGGCGCGGCAGGCCGGTCAGCACCGAGATGCGGCTGTCGGAATTGGGCTTGTCGCGCAGCGGTTCGAAATCCTGGGCGACCTCAAAGTAGGTCTGGCGCAGCAGGCGATCGAAGGTCTGGTAGGTCACGCCGGAGGCGATGGCGATACGCACCAGCCGACCGATCAGGCTACGCAGAAGCAAGGGTACCTTGGTGGAAAGCATGGGGGACTCGACACGGCAGACGCCTGCCCATCTTCGCGGCGCCTTGAGCGCCCGTCAAACCGGCCGGTCACAAAGTGTCGCGGACGCCGCTCAGGCTGTCGTCCGCGGGGCAGGGCCGTGGCTAGCCAGGAGTGCCCGATTCGGTCGCGCCGGCCACGTCCGGATCGTCCGGAAACTCTTCCGGCTCCATGTCCGCATAGGGCAGCTCTTCGGGCGGTGGGGTGTTGCTGGGATTGTCGTAGGTCTTCTGGTCGGCGTCGCTCATGGTGGCTCTCCGGGGTGGGTGTGGAGATATCGAACCCCTCTGGGCGGGGCCGTTCCCGAGCGGCTGTCGACAGTGACCTCGTGTCGGCCGGGTGGCCAGCGCTCGAACGTCGTTAGCGCGATAACGGTCTATCGGTTGACCGTCTCATCCGAACGACGGCGCCCGAGGAGTCCCGTGATGACCACGCCTACCGCTGTCCACCCGCTGCCGTTCCAGCCCGCCTTCGAGCAGGTGCCGGATGATGAAGCCGAAACCGTTCGCGAGATGGTCGCGGCCATGAGAGACATCACCGAGACCACCTACGCCAACGGCGGCCATGCCATCCGCAGCGTGCACGCCAAGAGCCATGGCCTGCTCACGGGTCGAGTGACGGTGCTGGACGGCCTGCTGCCGGCCTATGCCCAGGGCGCCTTCGCCGTACCGGGCAACTATGCCGCGGTGCTGAGATTCTCGACCAATCCGGGCGACATCCTGGCCGACAGCGTCTCCACCCCGCGGGGTCTGGCGCTCAAGCTGATCGACGTGCCGGGCGAGCGCCTGCCCGGTAGCGAAGGCCAGGTGACCCAGGATTTCGTCATGCAGAACGCCCCGGCCTTTACCGCGCCGGATCCCAAGACCTTTCTCAAGACGCTCAAGCTGCTGGCCAAGACCACCGACCGCGGTGAGGGCCTGAAGAAGGTGGCGTCAGCGGTGCTGCGCGGCACCGAGAAGGTGGTGGAAGCCTTTGGCGGCGAAAGTCCGACGCTGAAGAGCCTGGGTGGCCACCCGGAGACCCATCCGCTCGGCGAAACCTTCTACACCATGGTGCCCTTTCTCTACGGCCCCTATTTCGCCAAGCTCAGCGTGGTCCCGGTGGCGCCCGAGCTGACCGCCCTGACCGACGCGCCGGTCGAGGTCAACGACAAGCCCGACGGCCTGCGCGAGGCGGTCAATGCCCATTTCGCCCGGCACGGCGGCGTCTGGGAGATCCGCGTGCAGCTGGGCGTCGATATCAAGCAGACACCTATCGAGGACGCCTCGGTGGTCTGGCCGGAAGACCTCAGTCCCTATGTGACCGTGGCGCGCCTGGAGGTCCAGCCGCAACCGGCCTGGAACGAGGCGCGCTCGCGCGAAGTGGACGACGGCATGGTGTTCAGCCCCTGGCATGGCCTGGCTGCGCACCGCCCGCTGGGCGGCATCATGAGATCGCGGCAACCGGCCTACGAGATGTCGTCGCACTTTCGCAGCGAGCGCAACGGCTGCCCGTTGCACCATCCGCGCGGACCGGTGGAGCTGTAACGCGGCTCAGTTAAGCGTGGCGAGCTCGGCGTCGTCGAGTTCGCGGGCGCGTACCGCCGCCGAGCGGGACACCAGCCCGGCGACATAGCGCTCGAAGTGCGGACGCTTCTCGATGGTGCCGAAGGCCATGCCCCAGGCGAGATGGGCGCCGACATAGACGTCGGCGGCGGTGAAGCGGTCGTCCACCAGGTATTCACCGGGGGCCAGGGCGGCGTCGAGGGTGTCGAGCACCTCGGCGAGACTGCCATAGCCCACCGCGCCGCGCTTTTGCGGATCCTCGGGCAGGACGACGCCCAGCGCCTGGTTGGTGGTGGCCGCCTCCAGCGGACCGGCGGCAAAGAACAGCCAGCGGTAGTAGGCACCGCGCGCCGGATCGCTCAGCGGTGGGGCGAGCCCCGCAGCGGGAAAGGCGTCGGCGAGATAGGCGCAGATGGCGGCGGTCTCGGTCACCACGGCGGCGCCATGGCGCAGCGCCGGCACCTTGCCCATGGGGTTGATGGCGCGATAGGCCGGGGATTTCATCGCCGGCCCGTAGTCGATCCGTTGCACCTCGTAGGGTTGTCCGAGCTCCTCCAGCAGCCAGCGCACGATGCGTCCGCGCGACATGGGGTGGGTATAGAGCACAGGCCGGTCGAACATGGTGAAGCTTCCTTGAGTTGTCGTACCCCTTAGCATAGGTAGGCCCTCATCCAGCGTCCATTCGCAGGAGAGCCGGTACCCTTCTGCTAAACTGGTAAACCTTTACCAGCCGTTTCAAAGGACTCCCGTGCCCTCATCCTTCGATTCCCTGCCGCTGGCCGAGGCCATGCAGGCCAATCTGGCCGAACTCGGCTACCTGAGCATGACGCCCATCCAGGCGGCCAGCCTGCCCATCATTCTCAAGGGCCAGGACCTCATCGCCCAGGCCAAGACCGGTTCGGGCAAGACGGCCGCCTTTGGCATCGGCTTGCTGACGGGACTCAATCCGCGCTATTTCGGCTGTCAGGCGCTGGTGCTCTGTCCGACCCGCGAACTGGCGGACCAGGTGGCCCGCGAACTGCGTCGCCTGGCGCGCACCACGCCCAACATGAAGATCCTGACCCTCTGTGGCGGCATGCCGCTGGGGCCGCAGATCGCTTCCCTGGAGCATGGCGCCCAGGTGATCGTCGGCACCCCGGGGCGGGTGCAGGAGCACCTGCGCAAGGGCACCCTGGTGCTGGACGGCCTCAACGTCGCGGTGCTCGATGAAGCCGATCGCATGCTCGACATGGGCTTCATCGACGCCATCGCCGACATCCTCAGCCAGACGCCGGCACGGCGGCAGACGCTGCTGTTCTCGGCGACCTATCCGGAAGGCATCGAGCGCCTGGCCCAGGACTATCTGCGGGCGCCGCTGCGCATCAGCGTCGAGAGTCAGCACAGCGAGACGCAGATCCGCCAGCGCTTCTACGAGATCGCCGCCCAGGATCGCCTGGCCGCCGTGGTGCGCCTGCTCCGGCACCATCGCCCGGCCAGCGCCGTGGCCTTCTGCCAGACCCGCCAGCAATGCCAGGAGGTGGTCGAGGCGCTGCATGCCCAGCGTATCTCCGCGGCCGCCCTGCATGGCGATCTGGAGCAGCGCGAGCGCGACCAGGTGCTGGCGATGTTCGCCAACCGCAGTCTCTGCGTGCTGGTGGCCACCGACGTGGCGGCCCGCGGCATCGACGTGGCCGGCCTGGAGGCCGTGATCAACGTGGAGCTGTCCCGCGATCCGGCGGTGCACGTGCACCGCATCGGTCGCAGCGGGCGGGCGGGTGAGCAGGGCCTGGCGTTGTCCTTGGTGGCGCCGGCCGAGGCCAGCCGCGCCCAGGCCATCGAGGTGCAGCAGGGCTCGCCGCTGGATTGGCAGCCCCTCGGTGCGCTGCGCGACACCCCGGAGCCGCTGGTACCGGCCATGCACACCCTGGCCCTGGCGGCCGGCAAGAAGGACAAGCTGCGCCCCGGCGACATCCTCGGCGCCCTGACCGGCGACGCCGGCCTGCCCGGTGCAAAGATCGGCAAGATCACCCTGTTCGACAACCAGGCCTATGTCGCCGTGGAAAGAGACATCGCCCGCCAGGCGCTGCAGCGGCTGAGCGAGGGCAAGATCAAGGGCCGCTCGATCAAGGTGCGGATGTTGTAGGGCGGTCTATCTCGGCCTTGGCGGTCCGCCGATGCGGCCGCTCCTACGAATAGGTTGGATACCTATAGTAGCGTGGAAAACGGCGCAGCCTTTTCCACTAGGACTTCGTCGCGAGGCGCGCCCTCACCCCAACCCTCTCCCAAGGGGATAGGGGGCTATCCAGGCAGCACCGTAGCGTGGAAAACGGCGCAGCCTTTTCCACTGGGACTTCGCCGCGAGGCGCGCCCTCACCCCAACCCTCTCCCAAGGGGATAGGGGGCTATCCAAGCAGCACCGTAGCGTGGAAAACGGCGCAGCCTTTTCCATTGGGACTGCGTCGCGAGGCGCGCACTCACCCCAAACCCTCTCCCAAGGGGAGAGGGGGTCGTCCGAATGCCTAGGTGTACCTCGGGCTGTTGGGCTTCGACGGTGGAGCCGTCTCGACCACACCTGCTTCAGCCCTCGATCCCCATCCGCCGTCTGGCGCGATGGGAAGAGCCGTTGCGCACGGCCCAGCGCAGCACCGGGGCGGTAGCGCCTATGCCCGTGCGAATCAGCTGCCGTTGCAGCGGGCCCTGGTGGAAACCCAGCTCCGCGCTGGCCCAGTCGGGCAAGAGGTCGATGCCGGCCTGCATCATCAGGGCTCCAAAGGGCTTGGCCAGGGCGCTGGGCGCGGGCGCCTGCAGCAATACCCGGCAGACCTCGCGGCTGCGCGCGTCGCACACCAGCTGCGGACGGATCGCCTGGTAGTAGGCGGCTATCTCCGCCCGCGAACGGGGCACGTCCGTCGCGCCCAGGCGTTCGGCGACAAGGGCGATCTCGGCGTAGTAGCGATCCTGTTCGGCCCCCGGCAACCGGGGATCGAAATAGCGCAGATAGGCCGCCAGGAAGTGACTGACCTCGGCCACATGGACCCAGGTCAGCAGCGCCGGGTCTTCGGCGCTGTAGGGGCGGCCGTCGGCGGCCTGGCCCTGGATATGCCGGTGGATGGCCTTGACCCGGGCGATCAGTCGCTCGGCATCGCCACGGCTGCCAAAGGTGGTGGCGGCGATGAACTGACCGGTGCGTCTCAGGCGGCCGAGCATGTCTTCGCGAAATTTCGAATGGTCCCAGACCCCGGCCAGGGCCAGCGGGTGCAAGGTCTGCATCAGCAGCGCGGCGATACCGCCGATCAGCATGCAGGTGAAGTCGCTGTGGACCCGCCAGGGTACGCTGCCAGGCCCGAACAACCCGGGGTCGCCCGGCGGCTGCTCATAGTCGACCTCGCCCAGGGCCAGTCCGGTAAGGCTCATCACCTGCTGCTCGATACGGCTGCGGATCCGCTCCATGGACTAGCGCGGCAGCAGATAGAGCGCCGCGTACTGCAGCAGCATGATGGTCTTGCCATCCAGCAGCCGGCCGTCGCGCGCCATGGCCAGGGCCTCGTCGAAGGGCAATTCCAGCAGCTCGATGTCCTCGCCTTCCTCGTGCAGTCCACCACCGTCGGCGATGCGCTGGTCGGCGCGGTATTCACCGGCGAAGAAGTGCAGCAACTCGGTCACCGAGCCGGGACTCATGAAGGCGTCGAACAGGTGCTGGACGTTGTCCAGGCGGTAGCCGGTCTCTTCCTCGACCTCGGCCTTGATGCGCGCTTCGGGGGCGGCCGCGTCGAGCAGGCCGGCGGGGGTCTCCACCAGCAGGCCGTCGTCCAGGCCGTTGCCCAGGGTCGGCAGGCGGAACTGGCGAATCAGCAGCACGGTACGCCGCTCGCGGTCGTACAATAGGATGGTGGCGCCGTTGCCGCGGTCGTAGGTCTCCCGGGTCTGGCGTTGCCAGCTGCCGTCGCGGCGCAGGTAGTCGAAGGTGGTCTTCTTCAGCAGGCCCCAGTCCTGGGAAAGGGTCTCGACCTGCTGGATGCGAATGCGGGAGGTGTCAGGCATGGGGGCTCGTCTGGACAGGAGGCGTCGGGTCACGGTAGCAGAAGCGCTGCCTCCTTGAGGCAGGCGCCGTGACCCCGGGTTCCGTCCAGCCGCGAGAAGGGCTGGCCCCGACCTTTAGAACCAGCGGTCGTTCTTCTTGCGACCCCGGGTCATGGACGGCAGGATCAGGCCGGCCAGCAGGCCCGCGCCGGCGATGCTGCCGCCATAGACCATGTACTGCATCAGCGCCTGCTTGTTCTCGTTGCCGAGCTTGGCCTGGGTGCTGCGCAGTTCGGACTGGGCCTGGGTGAGCTGGGCGTCGAGGTCCTTGCGGCGGCTCTCCAGTTCGTCGATCTGCTTCTTGCGCGAATCCAGGGTCTCCTGCATGCCCTGGACGCGATTCTTCCAGCTGTCATCGATGGTCTTGAGCTGCCCGCTCAATTCGGCCACCTGCTGTTCCAGTTGCGGCATGCGCTCGGCCTGGCCGGGTTTGTCCTGCAGGTCGCTGCTGGGAATCCACACAGTGCTGCCGCCTTCGCCGCGCACCTGGCTGTAGTCGCCCTGGGTGCTGATCAGCTCGACCTTCTGCCCGGACTTGAGGGTGCCGACGATACGGTAGCCATCGGTGGGGCCACTGCGGACATAGGTGGTCAGGCTGTCGCTGACCCAGCGGGCAGTGCCTTCCTGGGCCATGGCGGTGCCGGCCAGGGAAGCGAGGGAGGCGGCCAGGCAGAGGCCGAGATGCGGTAGGCGGGACAGCAGGCGAGATGGGGATATGGGCATGATCGGGTCTGTATGCATGAGCTGAAAAGATGAAGGCCGTGATGAACAAGCCGGATTATTGTGGGGCAGTACCCTAGCAAGCCGCCGCGATCTATCCGCCAACCCGTAGCGCCCTCTGTTCGAGACGGTGAAGCAGTTCAAGCTTTGGCGGCGGAAAGCGACGGCCAGTGTCATCTTGCCGCCATGCGGCAGGCGGTAAAAGCGGCAAAGCCGTTCAGGATCTTGCGGCGGCGGTTCAGAGCCGATGGAGCAGATCCAGACTCAAGGCCGCGAGCGCACCCAGGCCGGCGCAGCCGAAGGCCAGGGCCTTGCCCCACCAGCGTTTCCAGGCGATCGCGCCGGCCACCATGCCCACCCCGCAGAGGAGCAGGCCGGACTTGAGATAGAAGTCGGACCAGGCGAGCAGCTGATCGATGAAGTCGAAGAGGTCTTGGAATTCCTGCGGCATCAGGCCTCCTGGCGCGCTGGCGCTATTGAGTCGCCGGGGCCGCGGTCGTTCCCTGGCAGTCTGCTGCCAACAGCCGTTCCGCAGAGCCCTGGTCGCCTGGCTGGCTGCCTGCGCGACCGGCCAGCAGCAGGAACTGGCGGCTGGCGTCCCGGCTCGGCAAGGCCACCACCGCCAGTGACAGCCGTGGATCCGGCAGCGGATAGGGCGGCCGGCTGGCCAGGGCCTGGAAGAAATCCGCGGCCATCAACTGGGTCTCGCTCAGCCGCCGCGCCTGATAGCGACTGCCCGCCAGCGCCTCGGGCAGCGCGCGCCAGTGTTCGTCCAGAGCGGGCGCCAGCCGCCAGAGCTGCGCGCGCACCTCGGGCCGCAGGCAGGCCAGGTGCACATGCAGCTGATCCTGGCTGCGCCCACTGGGGGCATTGAGGGCCAGGGCGATCCGCTCGTCCGCCACCGGTGCCCGGCTCCAGGCGCTCAGGTACCAGCGCTGGCGCCAGGCCAGGCCGAACCAGTTGGGTTGGCCGGGCTGCCACAGCGCCGGACTCTCCAATCCGCGCAGCGGGCGCAGGGGCACCAGGATGAAATGCTGTCGCTCACCCGGCGCGCGCAGCACGGCGAAGCCGGGATCCTCCACCACCTGGCGACAGGGCGCCACGAGCCCGGTGAGCCGGGCATTGGGCACGCAGAGCCCGGTCGTGACCTGGCGCAGCAGGTCGCGGCTGGCACAGCCCGTCAGCGCCATGCCCAGCATCAGCAGCGACAGCAGACGCCGCCACGACGAGCGGGCGTTGGTCGGCAGCGAACAACTCCGTGAGCTGCGCTTCCAATGGGTATCAGAGCAATGCAGCGGGAGATCAGCCATGGCCAATGGGTGGGCCGGAGACGGCGCGGTTCAGGAACAGATCGACAGCACGGTGGACGATGCGGTGCAGCGCGCCCGCAGCCGTCTGCATCGGGGCGCGAGCCTCACCCATTGCGAGGAGTGCGGCGACGCCATCCCCGAAGCACGCCGTCAGGTGGTGCTGGGCGTGCGCCTGTGCATCCGCTGCCAGTCCGAGCAGGATGCCGAAGATCAGCGCGCCGGCGGCTACAACCGGCGGGCGAGCAAGGACAGTCAGTTGCGCTAGGGGCAGAGCGGTCTGCATCGGTATGAAGACCGCACCGTTCTCCAGCCATTGCCAGTGCAGTTGCCGTCGGTCATCAGCAGGCATCAGGGTGCTGCCGGAATCTGCAGGCCGCGTTGCACCGCCGGACGGGCGAGAAAGACCTCCAAGACGCGCCGGACTTCGGGGAAATCCTGGAAGCCGACCAGATCGGCCACTCCATAGACCTCCAGCAGGGCGCGGACCCAGGGGAAGGTGGCGATGTCGACGAGGCTGTAGTCCTGGCCCAGCATCCAGGCACGGCCCTTGAGCTGGCCATCCAGTACGCCGAGCAGGCGCCGGGCTTCGGCCACATAGCGCTCGCGCGGTCGCGGATCTTCGATCTCCCTGCCGGCGAACTTGGTGAAGAAACCGAGCTGGCCGAACATGGGGCCGATGCCGCCCATCTGGAACATTAGCCACTGGATGGCCTGGTAGCGCCGCGCCGGATCCTCCGGCAGCAGGCGCCCGGTCTTTTCCGCGAGATAGAGCAGGATGGCGCCGGATTCGAACAGCCCCAGGGGTTCGCCGCCAGGGCCGTCGGGGTCGAGGAGGGCGGGGATCTTGTTGTTGGGGCTCAGGGAGAGGAATTCCGCGGTGTGCTGGTCGTTCTGGCCGAAGTCGATGCGATGCACCTCGTAGGGCAGGCCGAGTTCTTCCAGCAGGATGGCGACCTTGACGCCGTTGGGCGTGGGCAGCGAATAGAGTTGTAGGCGCTCGGGATGCCGGGCGGGCCAGCGGTGGGTGATGGGAAAGTGCGACAGATCGGCCATGGTGGACTCCTGGCAAGGGGGCGGTTCTGGGTGAGACCGGCCGGCGCGGCCCGGGTTGCCAGGCCTCGAGCGAAGCGGAACTTAGCGCGATGCCCACCTCTCCATCTGAGGAGTGCCTTCCGCCCCGCACCGAGGATTTCCCATGCTTCCCCACAGCCAGCAGGGCAGCGGTTCGCCCACCTTCGTGCTCATGCACTTTCTCGGTGGCTCGCACCGTACCTGGTTTCCCACCGCCCCCTACCTGGATGGCGAACACCGCTGCGTGGCGCTCAATACGCCGGGCTTCGGCGATGCCGCTAAGGTCGAGGGCTACAGCGTGGCCGAGATGGCCGATCAGGTGGATGCCAGCATCCGCGCCCTGGGTCTTACGCGTTGCATCCTGGTCGGCCATTCGATGACCGGCAAGGTGGCCGTGGTGCTGGCGGCGCGGCGACCGGAATATCTGGTCGGGCTGATCCTGGTAGCGCCTTCGCCGCCCGGACCGCAGCCCATGAGCGAGGCGGATCGCGATGCCCAGCGCGCCTATGGCAAGAGCCGGGCGGAAGCCGAGGCCTTCGTCGACGAATCCAGCGCCCACCGCCTGCCCGATGCCATCCGCGAGGTGGTGATCGCCGATGCCCAGCGGCTGAATCTGCAGGCCTGGCGCGCCTGGGTCGATCACGGCAGTCGTGAGGACTGGAGCGATCGGATCGACACCCTGGACTATCCGGTGCTGCTGGTCTGCGGCGCCGACGACCAGCAGGTGCCGGGGCCGGACGAGCAGCGCCGCACCACCCTGGCGGCCTTTCCCAACAGCCGCCTGGAGGTCATTCCCGGCGCCGGCCACCTGATGCCGCTGCAGACGCCCCAGGCCCTGGCGCGGCTGATGCTCGACTTCGCCCGGGAGCTCTGACCGGTGGATTCGCTGACCCAGGCCGTGCTCGGCGCCACCGTCCAGACCGCACTCCTGGGTCGCTGGCAGGGGCGGCGCGCCATCCTCTATGGCGCCGCCCTGGCCACCCTGCCGGATCTCGATGTGGTCATCGACTACGGCGATGCGGTCAAGGAGATGACCTATCACCGCGGCTTCAGCCATTCGCTGTTCGTGCTGACCGGACTGGCGCTGTTGCTGACGGGGATCTGCGGTCGCTGGCGCGATCCCGGTTGCAGCCAGGGACGCCTGTTCCTGACGCTCTGGCTGGTGCTGGTCACCCATCCCTTGCTGGATGCCTTCACCACCTATGGCACCCAGTTGTTTTGGCCGCTGCCGACGACCCCGGTGGCCTGGTCCAGCGTCTTTATCATCGATCCGCTCTATACCCTGCCGCTGCTGGTGGCGGTGCTGGCTGGGCTGCTGGTCGGCCCGCGCGGACGCTCGCCGCGACTGACCGTGGCGGCGCTGGCGTTGTCCACCGTCTATCTGGGTTGGACCCTGGTGGCCAAGTACGCCGCCGAGCGCCAGGTGCGCCAGGTACTGGCGGCCCAGGGGCAGGCGGATGCCCGCCTGTTCAGCGCGCCGCTGCCGTTCACCAGCCTGCTCTGGCGGGTCATGGTGGATGACGGACCCGAGCGCTACCGGGAGACCTGGGTGGGACTGTTCGACGATCGCCCACCCGCCTTGATCCCGCTGCCACGGGGTGGCGAACTGGCGCCGATCCTCGCCGATTCGTCGGCCGAGCAGCGGCTGCGCTGGTTCACCGATGACTGGCTGCGTTACGACCGCCTGGGCAACGACCTGGTGGTGACCGATCTGCGCCTGGGCGCCACCGGCTACCACAGTTTTCGTTTCGTCCTGGCTCAGCGCGAGGCGAGCGGTTGGCGACTGGTCGCCGAGCCGTCGTTGTGGCCGCGCGAGCGAGGGGGCCGCGAACAGCTGGCGGTGGTCTGGCGCAGACTCTGGCATCCGGAGCTGCCATCGCCAGTGGCGGACTGGGCCGCGCGACTGTCGCGCCTGCCGGACTGACGCCAGGCCTCCAGCAGCAGTCGCCACCAGGGGCGCTGGGCCTCGCGCAGGGCGGTATGGCGGTCCAGGCCGACATCGGCCAGTTCCCGGTCGGTAAGCTCCGGTAGGACGCGGCGGGTAGTCAGCTGGCGCTGGAACAGTAGCCAGCAGCCGCTGGCGCGCGTCTGGTCGTGAAGGCTGGGGTCTCTGGGCATGGCGTCTCTCCTGGGCTGTCTCCATGCTCCGCCGCCGGCCGCTTCAGGGGCAGGTCCAGGCCGGCGGGTTGTCCGCCATACAGCTGCCTTACAGCGCTCAGCTGTATGGTGCACGGCGTGGCCATCTGTATGGCGCGCGCTGCCTGTCTGCGCCGCTATAGTCCGGGCATGAATCGCTATCAGCTGTTGGCCGATGCCCTCGGCCGCCGTATCGAGCAGGGCCTCTATCGACCGGGCGAACGCCTGCCGTCGGTGCGCGTCCTGGCCCAGGAGCACGGGGTCAGTCTGGCCACGGTGCAGCAGGCCTATCGGCTGCTGGAAGACCGCGGCCTGGTGGAGCCCCGGCCCAAGTCCGGCTATTTCGTCCGCCTGGAGCGACGCGCCATCGAATTGCCGCGGGTGACCCGGCCGGCGCGCTGGCCGGTGGAGGTATCCGGCTGGGAACCGGTGCGGGAGCTGATGACCTCCACCCCGGATTCGGTGCGGGTGCAACTCGGCCGCGGCCTGCCGGATACCGAGGCGCCGACCCTGGCCCCCTTGCTCGCCGGCATGGCACGCCTGGCGCGGCGGCCGGGCAATGCCGGGCTATCCTACGACAGCATCCAGGGCGTGGCGGCGCTGCGCGAACAGGTGGCGCGGCTGCAGCTGGACGCCGGCTGCGTGCTCACCGCCGATGACATCGTCATCACCAGCGGCGCCCACGAGGCGCTGGCCATCGCCCTGCGCGCCACCTGCCAGGAGGGCGACATCGTCGCGGTGGATTCGCCGACCTTTCACGGGGTGATGCAGACCCTCAAGGGCCAGGGGCTCAAGGCGCTGGAAATTCCTACCGATCCGCGTACCGGCATCAGCCTGCCGGCGCTGGAGCTGGCCCTGGAGCAGTGGCCGGTGCGGGCCATCCAGCTCACCCCCAGCTGCAACAACCCCCTGGGCTACTGCATGCCCGAGGCGAACAAGCGCCAGCTGGTGGCCCTGGCGCGCAAGCATGACCTAGCGGTAATCGAGGACGATGTCTACGGCGACCTGCTCTACAGCTATCCCCGGGGCCGGGCGCTCAAGGCCTTCGACGAAGACGACCGGGTGGTGCTCTGCAGTTCCTTTTCCAAGACCCTGGCGCCGGGTCTGAGGGTCGGCTGGGTGGCGCCCGGGCGCTATGCCGAGCGCATCCTGCACCTCAAGTACATAGGCACCGGCTGCACCGCGCCCCAGCCGCAACTGGCCATCGCCGAATTCATCGCCGCCGGTCACTACACCGTGCACGTCCGGCGCATGCGCGCCCAGTACCAGCGCAATCGCGACCTGATGAGCGCCTGGGTGCAGCGCTACTTTCCTGCCGGTACCCGGGTCAGCCAGCCCCAGGGCAGCTTCCTGCTATGGGTCGAGTTGCCCGAGGCCTGCGACAGCCATCGACTCAATCGCGAGTTGCTCGCCCAGAGCGTGCAGATCGCCTGCGGCAGCATCTTTTCCGCCTCGGGCAAGTACCGTAACTGTCTGCGCCTGAACTATGCCCAGGCCCAGCGTCCAGGGATCGAGGAGGGTGTGCGGCGCGTGGGCGAAGCCGCCTGCCGACTGCTCGACGAAGCGCTGCCGCGGTCGCTGGCGATGCTGGCTTAGCCGAGTTCGGCGATCTCGCTGCAATTGCGCCCGCGATGCTTGGCCCGGTAGAGGGCGGCATCGGCTTGCGCCAGCAAGCGGACCTGGACGCCTTCCGCCAGGCGCGGCGTCACCGCCACGCCGAAGCTGGCGGTGACCGGCAACGCCTCGGTCGGGCCGACGGCGAAGGGCGTCTCGGCGATGCCCTGGCGCAGGCGCTCGGCCAGTGCCAGGGCATCCGCCGGCTGGGCCACGTCGGCGAGCACGGCGAACTCCTCGCCACCGATCCGGGCGATGCGATCGCCAGGGCGCAAGAGCTCGCGGCAGCGCTGCGCCAGCTGCTGCAGCAGCAGATCGCCGGCGGCATGGCCGTAGGTGTCGTTGATGCGCTTGAAGTGATCGACATCGAAGGCGATCGCCGCCAACTGCCCGGGCGTGCTGGTCACCCCCTGCGCCAGCTCGCGTTCGAAGGCGCGGCGATTGGCCAGACCGGTGAGGTAGTCGGTCTCCGCGCGGATGCCCAGTTCGGCGATCAGGGCGTCACGCTCCTGGCGGAGTCGGTCGGCCTGCAGCAGTTCGTCCTCCAACTGGGCGAAGGCGGCGAACAGGGTGCGCGGATCGTCTTCGGCCACCGTCCCGAGCGGTCGGGCGCGCCGGCTGAGGCTGAGCAGCCGCTGGGTATTGGCCAGCAGCGGCGTCAGCAGGCGCAGCTTGAGCAACAGCAGGCCGGTGCCCAGTGCCAGCAGGATGCCCACCGCCGCGGCGATGGTCAGCAGCAGCCGCAGCTGGGCCTCGCGCGCCAGGGCATCGGCTTCCTCGCGGGCCAGGCTCAGGGCTTCGTCACGCAACTCCAGGATGCTGACCATGGTCGGGACATAGCCCTGGGCGAAGCTGGCCGCACTGGGCGCCGTGCCGGTCGCCAGGGCGGCGAGGGTCTGGTGGTACCAGTCCAGGCCTTCGCCCAGGTAGCGCTCCTGCACCTGCACGAAACGATCACGTTCGGGGCGACCGGGGGCCAGATTGAGATTGCTGCGCAGGAGGTCCATCAGCTGGTTGATGCGGCCCTGGGTCTGCAGCAACTGGACCTGTTCCGCGCCGCTGGGCAGGCGCTGCGCCTGCAGCGCCGGGGTCAGCAGCGAGCCCAGGCGTCCGGCGGTGTCGCGCAGGCGCGCGGCCAGCTTGGCATTGACCAGGTAGATGGCCACGGCCGGGCTGCGCTGGATGAGGTCGTGCAGGGTGAGGTCGGCGGTGATGAAGTTGCTGTCGAGGGCGCGGAACATGCCCTGGACCACGGTGGCGATGTCCTGGGGCGCGGGATCGTCGGGCGTGGCCTGGAGGCGCTGGTCGACCCGGGCACGCGCCTGCAGCAGCGCCTGATAGCCGTTTGCCGCCTGCTCGGCGGTCACGCTGCATTGCTGGCATCCCTGCAGCAGGTCTTGCAGGCGGGCGAAGCGCTGATCGCTCAGGGCTCGGGCGCGCGCCAGCTCACGGCTATCGCCGCCGCGACCGCCGAGCAGGGCATTGGTCGGGCCGCGCTCGGCGGAGACGGCTTCCACCAGCCGCAGCGCCTCTGCGTAGACCGGCAACTGATCCCGGGTCAGGCGCATGCCTGTCGAATTCTCATGGGCCTGCCGCACGAGCAGGGCCATGCCGCAGGCAGTGGCGAGCGAGGTCACCACCAGCAAGGCATTGATCAGTCGATTGAGGTGAACGGTCAGCAGAAAACGGCCAGACATCAGGCGACACCGAAGCGAGCATGCCCAGGAGGCGAGCCGATTCCGGACAGCGGGGGAGTCAGGCTCTCAAGGTGCGCCGATCTTAAAAGGTCTAGCTTTCAAAACGTATACAGGCGGGGGCGGGCGGATTGGTTATTGCGTAAACGGTCGTGCCGGGAGCACGAGTGGCATGGCGATCACGAAACCTTGTCAGGCAGACGAGGTAGTACCCACCCTCTACACTGGCTCTTTCCGCGAGGTCCTGCCATGCCACCCCGTATCTATCTTGCCGGCCCCGAGGTCTTTCGTCCTGACGCCGTCGCCCAGGGCGAGGCGCTCAAGGCACTGTGCGCCCGTCACGGCTGCACGGGCCTGTTTCCACTGGACAATGCCATTCCCCCGGAGCTGACCGAGCCGGGGGCGCAGGCCACCTGGATCTATCGGGCGAATCTGGCGCTGATCAGGCAGGCGGATGGCGTCCTGGCCAGCCTGGACTTCTTTCGCGGCGCCGAGCCCGACAGCGGCACCTGTTTCGAGGTGGGCTACGCCGTCGCCCTGGGCAAGCCGGTGGTCGGCCATGTGCCGGAAGCGGGCAGCCTGGCCGAGCGGATTCGCGCCCGCCATCCCGAGTGGGTGGGCAAGGGGCTGCTGGACCGTGACGGCTGGACGCTGGAGGAATTCGGCCTACCGCTCAATCTGATGCTGGCGGTGCCAGCCAGCATCGTCGTCGGGGGCCCGGAGGAGGCCCTGGTGGTATTGCGCGAGCGGCTGGGCTAGCGGGGCGGGGGCGTGCGACCCTCACCCCGGCCCTCTCCCAGGGGGAGAGGGGGCGGTTACGTGCAGTGCATGGACTGCAGCGAAGTTGGCCTGGTCGAGACAGTGGAAAAGGCTGCGCGGTTTTCCACGCTATGGGCTGTAGGGTGGACGACGGCGCCGCCTCGTCCACGCGAACCTCACAAGGCAAACCTCAGTTCGCTCTCTTGCTGTCCACCTGGTCCAGGCGGCCGCCGCGGAAGGTGAGGAAATACAGCATGCCGTTCCAGGGGCCGTAGGCCCATTCCTCGACGAATTCCACCTGGCGATAGCCGTAGCCATCTGTGACCTGGCGTTCGCCCAGGGGCGTGACGCTCAGCGGATCGCCGCACTTGCCGCGGACCTCGTGGGTAGTGGAGCCGGTGGAGACCAGGGCGCTGCCGCAGCGCAGCGACGCGGCCTGGCTGGTGCCGGTGGCGAGCAGGAGCAGCAACAGCAGGGGGCGCAGGTTCATTGGCGCTGGAACTCGATGCGAGAGAGGCGGTTGGCTTCGAAGGTAAGGATGTAGTTGGCGCCGTTCTTCGGGCCGTACACCCATTCTTCGATCACCGCCTCGCGGCGTTCGTTGCGGCCCAGTTCGTAGCCCACCAGGTCGCGATGGGCGGGTTCGCCGCATTTCTGCAGCACTTCGAAGGCGCGATCACCCCGGCTGACCAGGGCGTTGCCGCACCTCATGGAATCGGCGGCGGCGCCGGTGGCGACCAGCAGGGTGAAGGCGGCGAGCAGGCAACGCATGGGGGTCTCCTGACCGGTCAGAGCACCCCGAGCTGCAACTGCGCGGCCGTGGGCGATTCGCCGGATTGGGCTTGAGTGCTGACGTCCAGCAGATAGACCCGCTGGGCGTCCAGTTTCGCCGTGTCCACCAGGTAGGTCTTGATGGCGCCCGCGCGCTGCTGGGCCAGGCTGCGCAGGAGGCCGTCGTTGCCGCTCCAGGCTTCGAGCACCGCCTGGCGCAGGCGCGCCGTGCGGGTGGCATCATCAAGACTATCCCATTCCTGCGGCGGTTGCGCCTGCAGTCGCAGGCGGTACAGGCCTTCCAGCAGGGGCGCGCGCATGTCGGCGGGTACCTGCAACTGGCTGGGATCGGCCGGGACCTTGTCGCCACGGCGCTGAAGCAGGTTGAAGTACTGGGTCTGGAAGTCCTTTTCCAGCTGGCTGGCGGCCAGGGCGCGCCCGTCGCTGGCGGCGCCGGCGTGCCCCTTGACCTCCACCGTCAGCTGCGGCCGCTGGCGCAGGGCCGCGGCCAGCTTGTCCAGCTCGCCGCGGGCCTGGGCCGAGAGGCTGGTGCTGCCGGGGGCGAAGTCGATGGCGCTGAGATCCGCCTCGTGCCCGCCGACCAGGCCCGCCAGCATGCGGAAGGGCGCCTGGACTGCGCGGCTGAGCACATTGCGCAGGGTCTGCCAGACCACCGGCATGACGCTGAAGTTGGGGTCGGCGAGATTGCCCGCCACCGGCAGGCGCAGGTCGATGCGACCGTGGCTGTCCTTGAGCAGGGCCACCGCCAGGCGCACCGGCAGGTCCACGGCGTCCTTGCTGTCCACCCGCTCACCCAGTTCCAGCTGGTCGAGCACCACGTGGTTCTGCGCCTGCAGTTTGCCGTCGTCAATGCGGTATTGCAGATCCAGGTCGAGGCGCCCCTTGCGCACCGCGTAGCCGGCGAACTTGCCGGTATAGGGCGACAGGGTGGTGAGTTCGACCTGGCGGAAATAGGCGGTCACGTCCAGCTGCTGCAGGGGATCGAGGGGATCGAGGCGGCCCTTGATCTCCACCGGGGCGAAGCGATCGACCTTGCCGGCGAGGTGGATGTCGGCCGGCTTGGAGGCGGCGGTGTCCAGGGTGCCGATGCCGCCTTCCAGGGACTGGATGTTGGTGGCGAAGCCGGGCTTGAGGCTGTTGTCGGCGAAGTCGGCGCTGCCGTCCCTGATGCTCACCCCGCCGATGCGGATCTGCAGCGGTGGCGAGCTGTCCTTCGACTCGGTTTTCGGCTGGGGGACCAGCAGGGCGCTGAAGTTGTTGCTGAGGTCCTCGTTGATCACCAGGGTGCCATAGGGCTTTTCCAGGTCGATCCTGTCGATCACCAGCCGCTTGCCCAGTTCGAAGGCGATGCCCTGCACGTCCAGCCGCTGCCAGCGCATGAAGTCCTGCTGGTGCAGGGTGTCGAGCACATGCACCTGGGTGACCTGCGCCGCGCCGCTGACGGTGAGGCCCAGGGGTTCGCCCGGGGCCAGGGCCACCTTGAGCCGGCTGGCCAGCTGGCCGCTGCGGATCTCCAGGCGCACGTAGGGGCTGAGATAGGGCTGGGCCTGGCGCAGGTTGAGTTCGTCGATGCCGATGTCGAAGCTGCCCTGCAGCGGTGTCAGCGCCAGCTGGCCATCGGCGGTGATGCGCCCGCGATCACCCAGGGTGGTCTTGAGCGCCAGGTCGAAGGGCTTGTTGCCGACGCTGTCGAAGCCTTTCACGGCCAGGTCCAGGCCGCTGAAGTAGAGACTGGCCGGCTCCTGGGGTACGCGGTCCACCAGGTGCAGCTGATTGTCGCTGAGCTGGGCGTCGTCGAGGCGCACGCGCCAGCCCGGGCCGCCGCTGCTCGGGGCGTCGCTGGCGTGGAACAGCTTCTGCCAGTCGAGCGTGCCGTCCTGCTCGCGATTGCCCCAGGCATCCAGGCCATTGCCGCGCAGGCGGGCGATGCTGACCTCGCGCTGCTGCAGATCCAGGGCGATGCCCTCGGCGGCCAGGCGCTTGAAGCTGGCCTTGGGTTCGGCGTTCACCGCCTGCACGGCGACGTCGTCCAGCGCCAGGCGGCCCTGGCTGAGGTGCAGTTGCAGGGTCTTGCTCAGGTCCAGGCGGTAGTGGGCGCTGGCTTCCAGCCGCCCCTTGCCCAGCGCCAGGGGCAACTGGTTGCGTACATAGGGCCACCAGGGCGCGAGGCTGACGCCCTTGAGGGTCAGGTCACCTTCGCTGCGCAGCGGCAGGAGATCCAGGCTGCCCTTCCAGGTGAGCTGGCCGCCCTGGGCGGTGGTGGCGGTCAGCGCCAGCTGGCCGGGGGCGTCGCCGCTGCGGGTGCGGAACTCCTGCAGGGTGGCATCCAGGGGGGTGAAGGTGGCTTCCACCGGCTGGGCGCCCTGGGCGTCGAGGAAGTGCAGCCGGCCCCCGACCAGGGCGATGCGCTCGATGTGTACCGGAAAGGGCTGGCCCGGCTCCGCGGCGGCCGCCGTCGGCGTGGCGGAGGGGGCGGGCTCGCTGCGCCAGAGCTGGGCCAGATTGACCTGGCCGCCCTTGGCGATGCGCAGATCGACCTGGGGCTGGTCGAGGCGCACCTCGGTCAGGTGCAGGGTGCGCCGCCAGAGACTGTCCCACTGCAGGTCGGCCGAGAAGCCTTCGGCGGCGATTACAGGATGCTCCGCCGGACCGATCAGCAGCTTTTCGGCGTGCAGCTGCAGGGTGAAGGGACTGAACCTCAGCGCCTGCAGACTGGCCGGCTGGGTGAGGCGCTCGGTCAGCGTCTGGTTGAGGTAGTGCAGGGCGAGGCGCGGTCCGACCAGGAATCCGAGCAGACTGTAGAGGGCCAAGAGCACGAGCAGCACGAGGCTCGCTTTCACAATTCTGGACATGCAGGCATCTGGGACGGCGAAGGTGCCCGGATTATGGCACGGCGCCCCCGGCGACGAGGGCGCTGGCCGTCCCAAAAGCGGTGGGACCGACCTTCTGGGGGCGTCTGATGACCGTATGGCGGCAATAGTCAGGCTTTCAACTACTTGAAACCTTATTGCAATAAAAGTGCAGTGAAGTGACCAGCCGCACCATCCTCTCGGTCCCTTTCCATGAATCCCTCTCGTTCCCTGCATGCTCAATTGCTGCTGCTCATCGGCGGCGGCCTGGTTCTGTTGCTGGCCCTGGCTCTCGCCGGTTTCGGCCTGCTGTCCCGCCAACTGGATGGCTATCAAAGACTGCTCACCGGCCCGCTGGAGGAAGCGCGGCTGGTGGACGCCACCAACCTGGCCTTCAAGTCCCAGGTGCAGGAGTGGAAGAACGTGCTGCTGCGTGGCGGTGCCGCCGACCAGCGCGAGCGCTACTGGAAGCAATTCCAGGAAGAAGAGACGCGGGTCCAGACCGCACTGGAACAGTTGCAGCGGCGGGCCGATGAATCCGAACTGCGCCAGCGCCTGCAGCAACTCGCCCAGAGCCACCGGGAGATGGGCGAAGCCTATCGACGCGGCCTGGCGGCCTATGTCGCAGCGGACTATGCCGCGGCCCAGGGCGATGCCGCGGTCAAGGGCATCGACCGGGCCACCAGCGAGCAGCTGTCCGGCCTGGTCATCGCGTTGCACGCGCGCGCCAACAGCCAGGCCGAGGCCCTGAGCGGCGAGGCGCGGCGCACCGTGCTGCTGGCGGTGGGCGCCATGCTCGCCTTCGCCGCCCTGATCGCCCTGCTCAGTGCCTGGCTGGTCAATCGCCGCATCGTCGGGCCGTTGGCGCGGGTCACCGAGCAGCTGGTCCAGCTCAGCGAGGGGCGCCTGGGGCAGCCCCTGGCCGAGTCGCGGCGCGACGAGGTGGGTCGGCTGGCCCGCGCCGCCAATCACCTGCGCGACTTTTTCGTCGATCTGGCCGGCCAGTTGCGCCAGGGCACCGGGGCGCTCGATGCCACCACCCAGGAACTGGGCGCCATCGCCCAGCGCAGCGGCGAGGGCATTCGTGACCAGTTTTCCCGTACCGATCAGGTGGCGACCGCCATGCACGAGATGAGCGCCACGGCAGAAGAGGTGGCCCGCCACTCCGGCAGCGCCGCCACGGCAGCCAACGACGCGGATCGTGCGGCCCACGAAGGCGAGACGAGCATGACCCAGACCATCGCCACCATCGAGCGGATGCATGCCGAGATCACCCGCACCGCCGCCGTCATCGCCCGCCTGGAACACGACAGCGAACGTATCGGCAGTGTGCTGGAGGTCATTCGCGGCATCGCCGACCAGACCAACCTGCTGGCGCTCAATGCCGCCATCGAGGCCGCTCGGGCCGGGGACGCCGGGCGTGGCTTCGCCGTGGTGGCCGATGAGGTGCGCAGTCTGGCGGTGCGCACGGCCAGTTCCATCAGCGAGATCCATCAGCTGATCGCGACGCTGCAGGGCGCCGCCCATGAAGCCGCCGAAGCGGTACGTGCGGGCGCCGCCGAAAGCAGTGCCGGACGCGATCAGGTGGTGGCCTCGGGCGAGCGGCTGCGCAGCATCACCCTGGCCGTGGAAGCCATTCGCGACATGAACCGGCAGATCGCCACGGCTGCCGAGGAGCAGACCTCGGTGGCCGAGGACATCGCCCGCAACCTGGCGGAGATCGTCACCGTGGCCCGTCACAACGAAGAGGACCTGCAACGTACCCAGAGCGCCAGCGAACGCCTGCACGGCGTCTCCCAGGACCTGTCCCGGCTGGCTGGTCGGCTGCAGGACTGAGTGGTATCGCACGATGGCTCGGGCCATTGGCCGATCGGCGGTTGGGCGGTCGTCAAGACGCTGGCTAGAGGCATTAGGGCGGAGGCGAAGCTCTCTAACACGGCACTTTGCCATGATCCGCCCGTCGCTCCAGATTAAGTTTGACTTAAGGACCGCCGACTAGTCTCGCGAACAGGTTGCATTCTCAGGGAGGGGGAACGGTGACGGGCTCGACGGCTCGCGGCGTGACGACAGGACGGCCAGGGCAACCGCGAATCGAGAATCCGCGTCGCCGGGAGTAGCAGATGTCCAGTCCGATCCAGCTCCATTCCATCCAGAAGAAGATCCAGTTTCTGCGCACCACCTTCAGCTATGTCGGCTGGTCGCTGTTCGGTCTGCTGCTGTGGGATGTGGCGGTGACGGTGGACGCCATGCTGTTCGTCGAGGATCGCTTCGACCTGCCGCTGACGCCCCTGACCCTGCTGTGCTCGGCGCTGGTGGTGCTGATCAGCTTTCGCAACAGCAGCGCCTACGCCCGCTGGTGGGAGGCCCGTACCCTGTGGGGCGCCATGGTCAACAGCTCGCGCAGCTTCGGCCGCCAGGTATTGACCCTGATCGACGACCAGGGCAAGGCGCAGAACCGGGTCAAGGCGGTGCTCCTGCGTCGGCACATGGGCTATCTGCATGCCCTGCGCGCCCAGCTCAAGCGCCAGGATCCGGCCCAGGCGGCCGCGCCCTATCTGGCCCGTCATGAACTGGCGCTGGCCGAAGGCAGCCTCAACTTCGCGAATGACATCCTTGCCGGCACCGCCGAGCTGATCGCCAGCGAATACCGCCAGGGCCGGCTGGACAGCATCCGCCTGGCGCGGTTGGAAGAGACCCTGGTGGACATGTCCAACTGGCAGGGCGGCATGGAGCGTATCGCCAACACCCCCTTGCCCTATCCCTACGTCTGCTTTCCGCAGCTGTTCAGCTTCCTATTCTGCATCGCCATGCCGCTGGGCCTGGTCTCCACCCTCGGCTGGTTCACTCCGCTGGTGTCCACCGTGGTCGGCTTCATGCTGCTGGCCCTGGAGCGCATCGGCAGCGATCTGCAGGCGCCCTTCGCCGACAGCCAGCACCAGATCACCATGGACAGGCTGTGCGCCACTATCGAGGCCAACCTGCTGTCGATGCTGCGGCCGCGCAGCGAAGAGGGCAGTGCGGTGGCCCTGGCCCAGCCCGAGGTCGACGCCGCACCGAGCCGACGGGTGGCCTGACCGGCGGCGTCAGCCGGGGAGAGCGGGGCAGGTGGGACGGAAAACGTGCGGAAAGTCCCGCGCCAGAGGCATTTCTTTCGTGAGGGCACGGCACTAGCGCCGCTTCGTTCCGGTCACATTTTGCAATCTCCCCTGGCAGCGGTGGTTGGCTGGGGCCCAGCGGCGCTTGCCGTGGGTCGCTGGCGGGCCGGGGCGAGAGGTGCCGTGGGACCTGCGTCCCGCGACCTATATCTCGCTACGGATGCCCGCTCATGTCCGAAACCCGTCTCCCGACCGCCGGGGCCAGCGCCGAACCCTCTCGCCGCGCGCGCCATGCCCTGGATGCCCTCAATTTCACCCTGGCCGACGTCCGCGACGGCCTGGGCCCCTATCTCGCCATCTATCTGATCGCCGTGCGCGGTCCGGGGGAGGGTTGGAACGAGGCCACCGCCGGTTTCATCATGACCCTGGCCGGCATCGCCGGGCTGATCGCCCAGACCCCCGCCGGCGCCCTGATCGACCGCACCCGCCACAAGCGCCTCATGGTCGGCGTCGCCGCCCTGGTAGTGACCCTCTGCAGCGTGCTGCTGCCCTTCGTCTCCAACTTCTACGTGGTGGCGGCCACCCAGTCGCTGGCCCACGCCGCGGCGGCCATCTTCGCCCCGGCACTGGCAGCCATCACCCTGGGCATCGTCGGACCCAAGGCCTTCACCAAGCACATCGGCCGCAACGAAGGCTTCAACCACGCCGGTAACGCCGTCTCGGCGGCCCTGGCCGGTGGCCTGGCCTATTTCTTCGGTCCCACCGTGGTGTTCTGGCTGATGGCGTTGCTCGCGGCGGCCTCCATCGTCGCCATCGTCCGCGTACCCCAGGACGAGATCGACGATGACCTGGCCCAGGGGCTGGGCGAGGAAAACGGCGCCCGCGATGCCAAGCCGGTGTCGGCCTGGCAGGCGCTGCTGGCCAATCGCAAGCTGCAACTGCTGGCGCTGCTGGCCGCCATCTTCCACCTGGCCAATGCCGCCATGTTGACCTCGGTCGGCCAGCAGCTGACCCATATCGTCGGCAAGGACAGCGCCACTTCGCTGGTGGCCGTCTGCATCGTCGCCGCCCAGTGCGTGATGGTGCCGGTGGCCATCCTGGTGGGGCGCAAGGCCGACGTCTTCGGGCGCAAGCCGATCTTTCTCTTCGCCTTCGCCGTGCTGGCGATCCGCGGTGTGCTCTACACCTTTTCCGACAGCCCCTACTACCTGGTAGCGGTGCAGCTGCTCGATGGCATCGGCGCGGGGATCTATGGCGCCCTGATGCCGGTGATCGTCGCCGACCTGACCCGCGGCAGCGGACGCTTCAACGTCAGCCAGGGCGCCATCGCCACCGCCCAGGGGCTGGGCGCGGCCATCAGTGCCACCATCGCCGGGATCATCATCGTCCGCTTCGGCTATGCGGCGGCCTTCACCACCCTGGCGGCCATCGCCGCGGTGGGCTTCGTGCTCTATCTGCTGCTGATGCCGGAGACCCGCGACGAGCACGTCGCCGGAGAGGCGGCGCGTTCCACCGGTTCGGTGGTGGGAGGCTGAGATGGCACGCCAGGATGACTTTCTCGCCTTCGCCCATATCGGCGATCTGCACCTGACCACCGCCGAGGCCGGCAACGCCCGGGACCTGCAGACCCTCCTGCAGCAGCTGCGCGAGCGCACCGAACTGGATTTCGTCTATCTGCCCGGGGACAACGCCGACAACGGCACCGCGGAGCAGTACCGGCTGCTCAAGCGGCTGCTGGACGGCTTTCCGCTGCCGGTAACGGTGATCACCGGCGACCACGACATGGAGGGCGGCGATCTCGACCCCTTCTATGCCGAGTTGCAGGTGCCGCAACTGCCTTATTCCAGGGAGGTGGGCGGGGTGCGTTGCCTGTTCCTCGACATGTGCGGACCGGGCACCGGCGGGCCGGATTTCCGCCTTGGTAGCGAGCAGCTGCAGTGGCTGGAGCAGGAGTTGCACGAGGCGACCCGGCGGGAGCAGCGCTGCGTGGTCTTCATGCACAGCTATCCGGCGGACCTGCAGGGGCCCGGCGAAGCCGAGCGGGTGGCGCGGCTGCTGCACGAGGGCCCGGTGCGCCTGGTGGAGATCGGCCATACCCACTACAACGAACTGGCCCACGATGGCGGCGTGCTCTATGCCGCCTGCAGATCCACCGGCCAGATCGAGGAAGGCGGTGTAGGATTCGCGCTGGTCACCCTGGACGGTCCGGTGGTGAGCTGGCGCTTTCGCGAATTGCCCGACACCTGGCCCTGGGTGCAGATCACCGCGCCTGGCGATCCCCGCCTGAATGGCGCTGGCGTGGCCGAGGGTCACGAGTGCCGGGTGCTGGTGCTGGGCGACGCCGACCTCTCCGCCTGCGAATGGCAGTGCGACGGCGGCCCCTGGTGGCCGCTGCAGCCGTTGGGCAAGGGTCGCTACCAGGGCGATCGGCCGGTGCCGGAAGGAGCGCGGCGGTTGCAGGTGCGGGTCAGGGATTCCCGCGGCGGCGAAGATATCGACCGGCTCGACCTGGACGGCAGTCACCGGCCGCTGGCGGCGCCGGCCGACCGGGGTTCGGATCGCACCCAGCTGGGTGAATGGCAGGCCAAGGGCGTGCTGGGGACCCAGCTGGGACCCAACCGCAATGGCCGCAAATGGTGAGGTCGGCAGCGCCGGTCTCGCGACTCGACTAGAAGGAACAGCGCTTTCATGGGGTCCATCGTCACCACTCCCCACGTCCTGACGTGGGTCATCGCCGCCCTGGCCACCCTCGGGGTGGTCTCGCGGCCCTTCGGTCTGCCGGAGGCGCTGTTCGCCGTGGCCGGTGCCGTGCTGCTGGCGCTGTTCGGCCTGTTGCCGCTGGACGGCGTCTGGCACGGCATCGCCAAGGGCACCGACGTCTATCTGTTCCTTATCGGCATGATGCTGCTGGCCGAGATCGCCCGCAAGGAAGGGCTGTTCGACTGGGTCGCCGGCCACGCGGTGCGCGCGGCGAAGGGCTCGGCGCTGCGGCTGTTCGCGCTGGTCTATGGCGTCGGTATCCTGGTCACGGTGTTTCTTTCCAACGACGCCTGCGCCGTGGTGCTGACCCCGGCGGTCTACTACGCCACCCGCGCGGCGAAGGTGAAGAATCCGCTGCCCTATCTGTTTTCCTGCGCCTTCATCGCCAACGCGGCGAGTTTCGTGCTGCCGATCTCCAACCCGGCCAACCTGGTGGTCTTCGCCGAGCACATGCCCGAGCTGAGCCGCTGGCTGGCGCTGTTCACGGTGCCGTCGATCCTGGCCATCGCCGCGACCTTCCTCACCCTCTGGGCGACCCAGGCCAAGGTCCTGCGCGCCGAGCGGCTGTCCGAGGGGGGCGCGGTGGACGCGCTGCCCACCACCGGACGCATCGCCGGCTGCGGCCTGATCCTGACCATCCTGGTGCTGCTCGGCGCCTCGGCGCTGGATCTGGAGCTGGGTCTGCCGACCTTCCTGGCCGGCTTCGCCACCTTCCTGGTGGTGGTGGCCTGCAAGCGCGGCGGCGGCCTGGAGTTGCTCAAGCACATCTCCTGGGGCGTGCTGCCGCTGGTGGCCGGGCTATTCGTGCTGGTGGAGGCCCTGGAGACCACCGGGGTGCTGCAGGCGCTGGCCAATCAGCTGCAGGCCGCCGCCCAGGCGACCCCGGAGCGCGCCGCCTGGGGCGCCGGGCTGCTGGTGGCCTTTGGCAGCAACCTGGTCAACAACCTGCCGGCCGGGCTGCTGGCCGGGGCGGCGGTGCAGGCCGCCCATGTCTCGGAAAAGATCGCCGGCGCCGTGTTGATCGGCATCGACCTCGGCCCCAACCTGTCCATCACCGGTTCCCTGGCGACCCTGCTATGGCTGGCCGCGCTGCGCCGCGAAGGGCTGTCGGTGAGCTTCTGGCAATTCCTCAAGCTGGGCGCCGTGGTGATGATCCCGGCGCTGCTGCTGGCGCTGGCTGCCTTGATCCATCTCTGACGGACGGTCTCCAGGCGTAGCGGCGCTGCCGCTGCGCCTGGGGCACTATCGGGGTTCGTCCGCTACGGAGCATCGCCCATGGCCATCGCCCGCTATACCGGCTTCGCCCAGGCGCTGCACTGGCTGACCGTCGCCCTGCTGTGCCTGCTCTTGCCCTTCGTCTGGGTGGCGGAAAACTTTCCGCCCGGTCCGGTGCGTACGCTCTGGTACCTGCTGCACGAATCCACCGGGATCTCGGTGTTCCTGCTGGTGCTGATCCGCCTGACCTGGCGCTGGCGGCATCCGGCGCCGCCGGCCAATCCCCGCGACGGGCGCCTGCTGCGGCTGCTCGCCGGTCTCAATCACGGCCTGCTCTATGCCGTGCTGCTGCTGCTGATGCCGGTGACCGGCTACCTGATGGCCGGCCAGGGGCAGCCGGTGCCGGTGTTCGGGTTGTTTTCCCTGCCGGGTTTTCCCCGCCATGAAGCCCTCGGCATCCTCGCCAATCGCATCCATGTGGCCGGTCAGTTCGCCGTCTATGGCCTGGTGCTGCTGCACGTGGCGGCGGTGGTCTGGCACGTGGCGATCCGTCGGGACGGGACGCTGGAGCGGATGCTCCCCGAGCAGCGCCTCTAGGTTCTGTACGAAAACTGCCTGCACTCGGTGATGCGTCGTTGAAAACCGCCTGGATGGCCAGCCCCGTCGGAATGCTCATTTACCACGCGTAAACTCGAGCGCGAGTCCGATCCGCTTCCTCAGCGTTTTTCGCCTTGCCTGACCTTCGCTCGGCGACTTTTCGTACAGAACCTAGGCGCCGCCTTCCACCCGCTGCCGGTCACGCTCCAGCAGCGCCGGCAGGGTCTCGCGCAGGTGGTCCACCAGGGTGCGGATCTTGGCGTCGAGAAAGCGCCGCGAGGGATAGAGCGCATGGATGTCCAGGGCATAGAGCCGGTGCCCGGGCAGCACCCGTTGCAGGCGGCCACTGGTCAGACCCTCGACCGCGGCGTACAGCGGTAGCGCGCCGATGCCCAGGCCGCTGGCCACGGCCTCGGCCAGGGCGTCGGCGGTGTTGACCTGGAAGGGCGGTCGATCCACCGCCACCTCGGCCAGGCCCTCGGGTCCTTCCAGCAACCAGCGATCCGGCGCCATGGCGCGATTGACCAGCCGCAGGCAGCGGTGCCCGACCAGCTCCGCCGGGGTGGTCGGCCGGCCCTGGCGTTCCAGGTAGGCGGGCGCCGCGCAGAGCACGCTGTGGGTGCTGCCCAGGCGCGCCGAATGGAAGGCCGAGTCCGGCAGGCCGTCGGCGAGGATCAGCGACAGGTCGTAGCCTTCCTTGAGGATGTCGGTGAAGGTGTTGGTCAGTTGCAGATCCAGGTCGACCTCGGGATAGCGCTCGCCATAGCTGGCCAGACTCTGGATCAGGTAGTGCTGGCCGAGGCCGGTCATGGTGTGGATGCGCAGCCGCCCGCGCGGCACGGCCAGGGCATGGCGGGCCTCGGCGTCGGCTTCGTCGAGGTCGGCGAGGATGCGCTGGCAGCGCACCAGGTAGCGTTCGCCGGCCTCGGTCAGGCGCAACTGGCGGGTGGTGCGGTGCAGCAGCCGGGTCTGCAGGTGCTGCTCCAGCTGGCTGACCGCCCGGGAGACATAGGCGGTGGTGAGTTCCAACTGGCGCGCGGCGGCGGTGAAGCTGCCGGTCTGGGCCACGCAGGCGAAGGCGCGCAGATTGAAGAGATGATCCATGGGCGGGGCAGGGCGGTGGAAAGGGCCATTGTGGGCCATTACCCGCCCGTTGGTTAACGCTCTTTGCTGTCGCACCCGGCTTAATCGGGGTGGACCCGGCTTCCTAGAATGGTCGCCGAGGCGCCGCGTCTCGCCCCCTCCCGTCGATCCCGTCGTTGCCCAGCATGCCCCTCGCTTCGCCGTTGCCCCTGCGGCCCGCCCGCTCCGTTCCGCGCCAACGCTGGCCCAGCCTGAATGCCTGGCGCCGCGCCGGCCGCGAATGGGCGCGTACCGATGGCCAGACCTGGGCCTTCATCGCGAAGGCGCTGTTGGCCGCGGCCCTGGCCCTGTGGCTGGCCTATCGCCTGGAGCTGCCGCAACCGAGCACCGTGCTGGTCACCGTCTTCATCGTCCTGCAGCCGCAGAGCGGCCAGGTGCTGGCCAAGAGTTTCTATCGCATCCTCGGCAGCCTGGCCGGCCTGAGCTTTACCGTGGCCGCCATCGCCCTGTTCGCCCAGGAGCGGGTGCTGCTGCTCGGCGCCCTGGTGCTGTGGATCGGCTATTGCACCCGCGGGGCGGCGCGCTATCGCGACTTTCGCAGCTATGCCTTCCTGCTGGCCGGCTATACCGCCTGCCTGCTCGGGCTGCCGGCGGTGGCCGAGCCCCAGGGCGCCTTTCTCCAGGCGATCTGGCGTCTGTTGGAGATCGCCCTGGGCATCTGCTGCGCCGGGGTGGTGAGCGTGTCGATCCTGCCGCAGACCACCCGCGGCGTGCTGCGCCGCACCCTGGCTCAGCGCCTGCGCGATTTCCTCGCCATGGCCCATGACGGCCTGCTCGGCCGCCTCGAGGCCGAACGCTTCGCCGCACTCAGCGCCCGCTTCGCCGCCGATTCCGTGGGCTTCGAGAGCCTGCGCAGCGCCAGCGTCTTCGAAGAGCCCTATCTGCGGCGGCGCAGCGGGCGCCTGGCCGCCCTGGGCAATCGCCTCATGCTGCTCAACACCCGCTTTCATGCCCTTTACCAGTTGCTGGCGCGCCTGGCCGAGCGGCCGCCGGCGGTGCGTCAGGCCCTGGCGCCTGCCCTGGAACTGATCGCCGCCGCCCTGGCACCGAGCCTGGGCCGACTACCGGAAGAGCGGGATCTGCGCCGGCTCAACGAGCGCCTGGCCGCGGAGCGCGAAACCTTGATGGCGGCGATCCGCGCCGGTCGTCAGCAATTGGCTCGCACGGCGCCTGCGGCCGAGGTCGACCGGCTCGACTACGACACCGCCGCCGAATTGCTCTATCGCTTCGCCGAGGACCTGCACCTGCTGCTGAATACCCAGCTGGAGCTGGACCTGCCGACCAGCACCGCGCCCAAGACGCGCGAGACCTTCACGCCGCTCGCCAGTCGCGCGGTGGCCTGGATGGCCGGGGTGCGCAGCGCCCTGGTGGTGCTGGGCGTAGGGCTGTTCTGGATCGAGACCGCCTGGCCGAGCGGCGCGGCCTGCACCCTGGCGGCGGCGCTGATCTCGGCGCTGGCCTCCACCTCGGCCGATCCGCGCCGCTATTGCCTGCAACTGGCCGGTGGCACCCTGGTCGGGGCCCTGGCCGGCGGGCTGCTGCAATTCCAGGTGCTGCCCTGGATCGACGGCTTCGCGCTGTTGCTGCTGGTGCTGGCGCCGGTATTCACCGCCGGCGCCTGGCTGATCACCCGGCCACGCCTGGCCGGCTATGGCACCGGGCTGATGGTCTGGTTCTGCTCGGCGGCGCTGCCGGGCAATCTGCCGCGCTACGACGCCGACCTCTTCTGCAACACCTACCTGGCTTACCTCGTGGCCTGCGGCGTGGCAGCGGTGGCCGTCAGCGTGCTGCTGCCGCCCAGTCAGCCCTGGGTCTGGCGGCGGCTGGAGGCTGCCTTGCGCGAGCGCCTGGTCCACGCCATAGGCGCGCCCCTGGCCGGCCTGAGTGGCCGCTTCGATTCCGGCCTGCGCGATCTGCTCAACCAGGTGCAGGTGCTCACCGTGGGCCAGCCGCTGGTGCAGCGGCAGCTGCTGCGCTGGACCTTTCTCAGTCTGGAACTGGGCCACGCCATCATCGAGTTGCGCCTGGAACAGGCCGCGCTGCCGCCCTTGCCCTGGTATCGCGAACAGCGCGCCTGGCGCCTGGCGATCCGCGCCCTGGGCCGGGCGCTGGTGCGGCTGGCTCGCCAGCCCGATGCCGCCAACCTGGCCCGCGCCCTGGGCGCCGTGGACCAGGCCATCCTGCTGGCGCACCAGGCCCAGCGCCACCTGGAGCCGACGCCGGGCGACTTTGATCGCTCGCCGCTGCGGCGCATCGCCAGCTACCTGCACGTCATCCGCACCTCGCTGCTGGCGCCGGATTCGCCCCTGGCCGGGTACCTGCCGCAGCCCCGGCCACCGGCGCGCGACGAAGGCTAGCCAGCAGCCGGCCAAAATCCGACTAGGCTTACGGACGGGGAGGGCCAGCAGGCCCTCTGCCATGCGACTTTCGGCACAACCAGAACAAGGCCCGCCTGCCCATGCCCGTCCGCTTCGTCCGTCCGCTGCTCTGTTCCGCCAGTTTTCTCCTGACGCCCCTGGCGTCTGCCCTGGAAGCCCCGGGCGCCCCCGGCGCCGCACCCTTCTGGTCCTATTCCGGCAAGACCGGCATCGGCACCAGCTACGAGGCCTATCGTGATGGCGCCTACAGCGACCAGGCCAGCACCGGACGCGTCTCGCGGGTCTGGTTCTCCCTGGCCCAGGGCGTGGTCACCGAGACCATGCAGGGCCTCATCCACGAGGCGCAGCTGCGCGAGATGCAACTGGTGATCCGCGGCCCCGACTTCACCCACTTGGAGCGCGACGACACCGACAGCCGCATCGAATACCTGGCCACCGATAGCGCCGGCCGGCCGACTTCCCTGGCCTACCGGATCGTCAATCGCGACCGCCAGGGCCGCTACGAGATCGAGAAGCACGTTTTCACCGACCCGGACCAGGACACCCTGGTCATGCGCGTCATCTTTCGCAGCCAGGATCCGCGCATCCAGCCCTATCTCTATGTCGATCCGGCGCTGGCCAACAGCGGCAGCCATGATCGCGCGGCGGTGAAGGGCGCGGTGCTCTACGCCAGCGAAGGCGAGCACGCCCTGGTGGTCAAGGCCAGCCAGCCCCTGCAGACGCCCACCGTGGGTTTCGTCGGCAGCTCCGACGGCCTCGACGACCTGCGCCGCAACGGCAAGCTGACCCAGCTCTACAGCAGCACCGGCGACCAGGCCGGCAACGTCGCCATGCTGGCCAAGCTGCCGCTCAAGGGCGCCGAGACCACCCTGGACGTGGTGGTGGGCTTTGGCGCCAATCCGCGCCAGGCCGAGGCGGCGGCCGATGCCACCCTGGCCCGCGGCTACCAGAAGGTGCTGGCCCACTACAACGGCGAGGGCGACGCCATCGGCTGGCAGGACTACCTGGCCAGCCTCGATCAGCTGCCGCGCCTGCAGGCCCAGGCCGGCGACGGCGGCAAGCTGGTCAACGCCAGCGCCCTGGTGCTCAAGGCCCAGGAAGACAAGACCCACGCCGGCGCCCTGATCGCCTCGCTGTCCAATCCCTGGGGCGAAACGGTGCCGGCGGCCAAGGGCACCACCGGCTACAAGGCGGTCTGGCCGCGGGACTTCTACCAGTGCGCCATGGCGCTGCTGGCGCTGGGCGATCGGCAGACGCCCAAGGTCGCCTTCAGCTACCTCAAGCAGGTGCAGGTGGACGCCAACACCGCCCACAAGCCGGCCGACAGCTCGGCCTTCATCCACCAGCAGAAGCAGGGCGACGAGGTCCGCGCGCCGGGGGCCACCGGCTGGTTCCTGCAGAAGACCCACGTCGACGGCACCATCGAATGGGTGGGCGTCCAACTGGACCAGACCGCCATGCCGATCATGCTCGGCTATCGCCTCTGGCAAGGCGGCCTGCTGGGCGATGCCGAGATCGATCGCTGGTATCGCGACATGCTCCGGCCCGCGGCGGATTTCCTCGCCCGCGACAGCCAGGTCAACCTGGGCTGGAACACCTGGCAGGTCAAGCCGCCGCAGACCCAGCAGGAGCGCTGGGAAGAGCAGTGGGGCTATTCGCCGTCCACCACCGCGGCGGTGATCGCCGGTCTCGCCACGGCGAGCGAACTGGCGCGCCACGCCGGCGACGAAGCCAATGCCAGCCGCTACCGCGACACCGCGCGGCGCTATTCGAGCCAGGTGGAAAAGACCATGGCCACCACCCAGGGCAGCCTGGGCGCCGGCAACTACTACCTGCGCATCACCCAGAACGAGGATCCCAACGACAAGGGCAAGCTGGTGGACAACAACAGCCGCCCGGGCCTGCCGGAAGACCAGGTGCTGGACGCCGGCTTCCTCGAACTGGTGCGCTACGGCGTGCGTCCGGCCGGTGATCCCCTGGTGCAGAAGAGCCTGGCGGTGCTGGACGACGAGGGCCTGCCGGAAAATCTGCGGGTCAAGTACAGCTTCCAGTACCCGGGAGTGCAGGGCACCTTCCCCGGCTGGCGCCGCTACGGCAACGACGGCTATGGCGAGAGCGAAAGCTCCGGCATCAATTTCCCGGCCACCGAGCAGCCGGTGCCCAACTCCGGCTTGCGCGGCCGGGTCTGGCCGATCTTCACCGGCGAACGCGGCCACTACGAGCTGGCCCGCCTGGTCCTGCAGGGCAAGCCGGATGCGGCGGCGCTCGGCAAGCTGCGCGACACCTACGTCCGTGGCCTGGAACTGTTCGCCAACGCCGGCCTGATGCTGCCCGAGCAGGTCTGGGACGGCGTGGGCGACAACCGGCGTCATGGCTACACCAAGGGGCAGGGCACCGATTCGGCGACGCCGCTGGCCTGGTCCCACGCCGAATACGTCAAGCTGCTGCGCTCGATGGCGGACGGCCAGGTGTGGGATCACTACCCGGTGGTGGCGCGGGCACTGGCGCCCTGAGGGCGGATCCGACGAATGGCAGGCGGCCTGCGGGCCGCGTGCCAGGGCCGCTGAGCCAGGGCAACGAAACGTCGAACCCAAGGGAACGCCTGTAACAAGACTTGTCTGATTGGCGTTCTCGCGCTTTCCTGAGGCAGCGGATCCTTCCGCTCGCCGCTGTTCTCCTCCCTTTCCGGTCCCTCTGCCCTCGGTCGCGTACCGCGCGGTAGCGTGCCCGGCTGTCGCGCTTTTCTCTCGCTCGCTCCGGCGACCGCTCCGGTGGTCTGGGGGCGGGTCTTTGCCGGTTCCTATCAAGAAGGTCACGGATATGACTGACGTCGCTCTCCCCATCGCCCTCTACCTGGGCACCCTGGTGCTGCTGGCCTTCGCCCTGCGCCGCAGTCCGCTGCTCACCGAGGAGACCCTGGCGCGCTCCTCGCCGCTGGATGCCCTGCGCGGCATCCTCGCCACCGCCGTGGTCTGCCTGCATTTCGTGCTGACCTATCACCTCAAGGCCGAGGGCCAGTGGCGCGAACCCGACAGCGACCTGCTCTACAACATGGGCGTGGTACCGGTCTCGCTGTTCTTCATGATCACCGGCTACCTGTTCTTCGGAAAGGTCTATCGCCGCACGCCGGACTGGGGCGAGCTGCTCCGTTCGCGGGTGCTGCGGGTGATGCCGCTGTATCTCTGCGTGGTGGCCGTGGTGGTGCTCTTCACCCTGATCCGCACCCACTTCGTCATCGCCGACGGCCAGCGCTTCATGCTCGAGCTGCTCAGCTGGGAGCTGTTTTCCGGCTTCAGTCTCAACGGCCTGGAGGAGAGCGGCTGGATGACCGCCGGCGCCCATTGGACGCTGCGCTACGAGGCGCTGTTCTACCTGGCCCTTCCGCTCATCGCCGCGCTGTTCAATCGTCGTGGCTTCGGCCTGCCGTTGCTGGTCTCGGCGCTGCTGGTGGGCGGCCTGGTCGCCGCCGGCTATCACTACCACGTGCTGGGCGCGCGCTTCGGCCTGCTGTTCCTGCTGGGATTCCTGCCGGTGTTCGTCAAGGTCCATCGGCCGGCGTTGCTGGCACGTTTGCGCACGCCCCTGGTGGCCGCGCTGTCGCTGGCGCTGGTGGCCTATGCCATGACCCAGCCGGACTACAACCTCAAGCAGATGCTGGCGCTGGCCTTGCCCTTCGCCGCCATGGCCGCCGGCAACGACCTCCTCGGCCTCCTGCGCAGTCGCGGCCTCAAGGTGCTGGGCGAGATCAGCTACAGCCTCTATCTCACCCATGGCCTGCTGCTCTACGGCCTCTTCACCCTGCTCAACCTGGGGTCGGTCGAGGTCCTGGGTACGGTCGGCTTCATGGCCCTGCTGCCACCGGTGCTGGTGCTCGCCTGCCTGCTGTCGATGCTCAGCTACCGCTGGATCGAGCGTCCGCTGATGCACCTGGGCCGGGCGCCACGGCCTCGGCAAGTGCCGGCGTAAGCGCCGGCGCCGCCCCGGGATACTCCAGCAGAAAGGCCAGTGCCTGGGCGCAGGAGGCTTCCACCTTGAGCGCGAGCAGGTCGTCCGCGCGGGTGCGGCCATAGCCCAGGGCGGCGATGGGCAGGCCGGCGCGAGCCGCGGCCTGGGCGAAGCGAAAGCCGGAATAGACCATCAGCGACGAGCCCACCACCAGCAGCGCATCGGCGCGGCCCAGGTGGGCGAAGGCGCGCTCCACCCGCGCACCGGGCACGTGTTCGCCAAAGAACACCACGTCCGGCTTGAGCAGGGCGCCGCAGCGCGGGCAGTCGGGCACGCGGAAACTCATGAAATCCGCGCCTTCCAGATCGGCATCGCCATCCGGCGCGGTAGCCGCGTCCAGCTGCAGCCAGTCGCCATTGAGTTCGCCCAGCCACTGCTGGAATTCCTGGCGCGGCAGGCGCAGCTCGCAACCCAGGCAGCGGATCTGGTCGAGGCGCCCGTGCAGGTCGATCACCGCCTCGCTGCCGGCGGCCTGGTGCAGCCGATCGACGTTCTGGGTCAGCAGCATCTCCACCTGGCCGCGCCGCTCCAGGGCCGCCAGGGCCTGGTGGGTGGCGTTGGGCCGCGCCTGGCAGAAACGCGGCCAGCCGATCAGGCTGCGTGCCCAGTAGCGCCGGCGCAACAATTCGTCGCCAACGAAGGCCTGCAGGGTGACCGGTTGCGGGCGCTTCCAGGCGCCGTCGCGGTCGCGGTAGTCGGGAATGCCGGAATCGGTGCTGCAACCGGCACCGGTGAGCAGAAAGATCCGCTCGTGCCGGGCGATAAAGGACTGGAGCTCGGGCAGGGACATCGTGCACCTGGAGTTGCGGGCGATATCCCCAGCTTGGAAAGGGTTATGCCGGGAGGCAAGCCGCAGCTGACGAACGTCCTGTCCGCGCTGCGGCGAGTGGCCTTCAGAAAACCGGCACGTAGATGTAGATCTGCGAATCCTGGGCATCCACCCCGGTGAAGGCTTCGGTGTAGTGCTCGAAGCAGGCGCCGGGACGGGGTTGCAGGCCGCGCGCCGGCAGCAGTTCGGCGAACAGGCGGCCGAGGCTCTTGGCCACGCTGGGCGCGGTGCCCAGGTGCACGTAGCGGGCGTAGCGGCCTTCCGGCAGTTCCTGACGCACCATGCCGGCGGGCAGGGGGGCGCCCGGGGTGGTAGCCACCGCGGCCAGGTAGTGCATGGCGCCGGCCTGGCGCCAGCTCAGGCCATACCATTCGGCCGCGCCCTCGCGCCCGGTGATCTCCCCGGCGCGGTCGGCGAAGCGCCGCCAGAGGGCGGCGATGTCTTCGCCCTGGCCAGGCTCGAACAGCAGACCGGTCACTTCCAGGGCGGGATGGTCGACGATTTCCAGCGACATGGGACAGACTCTCTCGAAGATGCGATGAAGGCCGTCACCTTACTCCAGCGGCGCGCGGCGGTCAGCCGGGGCGGCCATCGGACGAAAGGTCGCAGCCGCCGCCAGGCCCTGCCGCAGACCCTGCCAGGTCCTCTTGCCGCTTCGCTAAAATACTGATTTTGAATGATTTTTTGACGAAGAAAGACGACGCTTCGCTCGAACTGCCAGGCCCGGGTCAGGACGAAGTCCTACCGTGATGTGCCTGGAGTTACCCAAGAAATGTCGATCAAGGTATCGCGCCGCAACTTCCTCAAACTCAGTACGGCGGGGGTCGCCACCTCGAGCATGGCCATGCTCGGCTTCGCCCCGGAACCGGCACTGGCGTCCATCCGCTACTACAAGCTCGCTGCCGCCAAGGTGACGCGCAACACCTGCACCTACTGCTCGGTGGGTTGCGGCATGCTGCTCTACAGCCGCGGCGATGGCGGCATCAATACCGTCAGCGACATCTACCACGTCGAAGGCGATCCGGATCATCCGGTCAGTCGCGGTTCCCTCTGCCCCAAGGGCGCCGGGGTGCTGGACTTCATCAAGAGCGAATCGCGCCTCTCCCATCCCGAGGTGCGTGAGCCGGGCAGCAACGAGTGGAAGCGCATCAGCTGGAACGAGGCGCTGGACCGCATCGCCCGCTACATGAAGGAGGACAGGGACAAGAACTTCGTCACCCATGATGCCGATGGCCACCTGGTCAATCACTGGATCACCACCGGCTTCCTGGCGGCCTCGGCCTGTTCCAACGAGACCGCGTACCTCACCCAGAAGGTGATCCGCAGCCTCGGCATGCTGGCGATCGACAACCAGGCGCGCGTGTGACACGGACCGACGGTGGCAGGTCTTGCCCCTTCGTTCGGCCGCGGTGCCATGACCAATCACTGGGTCGACATCCGCAACGCCAATCTCATCCTGTCCATGGGCGGCAACTCGGCCGAGGCGCACCCGGTGGGCTTTCGCTGGATGGTGGAGGCCAAGGAAAAGAACAACGCCAAGCTGATCACCATCGATCCGCGCTTTACCCGTACCTCGGCGGTGGCGGACTACCACGCCTATATCCGCACCGGGACCGACATCGTCTACCTGGGCGGGCTGATCAACTTCCTGCTCACCACGGACCAGATCCAGCATGAGTACGTAAGGGCCTACACCGACGTCGCCCTCATCGTGAAGGAGGACTTCGGCTTCCACGACGGCCTCTTCTCCGGCTTCGGCGAAGACAAGCGTCGCGCCTACGAGAAATCCAGCTGGAGCTACGAATTCGACGAGCGCGGCATGGTGAAGGAAGACCCGACCCTGCAGCACCCGCGCTGCGTCTACCAGTTGATGAAGGCGCACTACAGCCGCTACACCATCGAGCTGGTGGAGCGCGTCTGCGGCATGCCGCGCGAGCAGATCCAGACCACCTGGGACATGATCGCCGAGACGGCGCGCCCCGAGCGCACCATGAGCATCCTCTACGCCCTGGGCTGGACCCAGCATTCCATCGGCGCCCAGATCATCCGCACCGCCTCCATGGTGCAGCTGCTGCTGGGCAACATCGGCATGCTCGGCGGCGGGGTCAACGCCCTGCGCGGTCACTCCAACATCCAGGGGCTGACCGACCTGGGCCTGCTCTCCAACCAGCTGCCGGGCTATCTCTACCTGGCCTCCCACGAGGAACAGGAATACCGCGACTACATCAAGCGGCGGGCCAAGCAGCCGCTGCGCGAGGGCGAGGTCTCCTACTGGAAGTACTACGAGCGCTTCCACGTCAGCCTGATGAAGGCCTGGTTCTCCGAGGCGGCGACCAAGGACAACGACTGGTGCTACGACTGGCTGCCCAAGCTCAGCGAGCCGCTCTACGACGTCCTGCACACCTTCGAGCGCATGCACCACGGCGAGATCACCGGCTATTTCTGCCAGGGCTTCAATCCGCTGGCCTCCTTCCCGGACAAGAACAAGGTCAGCCAGGCGCTGAGCAAGCTCAAGTACCTGGTGGTGATGGATCCGCTGGCCATCGAGACCGCCGAATTCTGGCAGAACCACGGCGAACTCAACGACGTGGACCCGAGCCAGATCCAGACCGAGGTGTTCCGCCTGCCCACCACCTGCTTCGCCGAGGAGAACGGCGCCATCGTCAACAGCTCGCGCTGGCTGCAATGGCACTGGCGCGCCGCGCCGCCGCCGGGCGAGTCGCGGCCGGACGTGGCCATCCTCGCCGGGCTGTTCCATCGCCTGCAGCAGATGTATCGCGACGAGGGCGGCGCCTTCCCCGATCCCATCCTCAACCTGACCTGGCCCTACAGCAATCCGGAGGAGCCCAATCCCGAGGACATCGCCCAGGAATACAACGGCCGCGCCCTGGCCGACCTGCCCGGGCCGAACGGGACCATTTCCCACAAGCGCGGCGAACTGCTCGACGACTTTGGCTTCCTCGCCGACGACGGCAGCACAACCTGCGGCTGCTGGATCTATTCGGGCTCCTACAACCGCCAGGGCAACAACATGGATCGGCGCGACAATGCCGATCCCTACAACATCGGCATGACCCTGGGCTGGGCCTGGTCCTGGCCGCTCAACCGCCGCATCCTCTACAACCGCGCCGGCGCCCGGCCGGACGGCACCTCCTGGGCGCCGGAGAAGCGGCTGATCTGGTGGAACGGCGAACGCTGGGCGGGCGCCGACATTCCCGACTTCCCCTGGACCTCGCCGCCCTCGGCCAAGGCCGGGCCCTTCATCCTCAACCAGGAGGGCGTCGCGCACTTCTTCGGTGGCAGCCTGCTGGCCGAAGGGCCCTTCCCGGAGCACTACGAGCCCTTCGAGTCGCCGCTGGACCACAACCCGCTGCACCCGGACAACCCGCGCGCCAAGAACAACCCGGCGGCGCGGATCTTCCCGGGCGATCGGGCGCGGCTGGGTACCCGCGAGGAATTCCCCTATGCGGCCACCACCTACCGGCTGACCGAGCACTTCCACTTCTGGACCACCCATGCGCGGCTCAACGCCATCGCCCAGCCGGAGAAGTTCGTCGAGATCGGCGAGGACCTGGCGACCGAACTCGGCATCAAGGCCGGCGACTGGGTCAAGGTCAGCTCCAAGCGCGGCTACATCAAGGCGGTGGCGGTGGTGACCAAGCGCATGCACGGGCTGCAGGTGGAGGGGCGCACCGTGCACCACATCGGCATCCCCATCCACTGGGGCTTCAAGGGCGTCACCCGCCCCGGATTCCTCACCAACACCCTGACCCCCTACGTGGGCGACGCCAATACCCAGACACCGGAATTCAAGTCGTTCCTGGTGAACGTGGAAAAGGTCTGAGGGAGGTTCTATGAGAGGCGATCAAGTCAACTTCCAGAACATCGTCGCACGCTCGGCCACCTCCGAGGAGTCGCCCCACACCCGCATCGGCGGGGTGGAGGCGGTGGCCAAGCTGATCGACGTGTCGCGCTGCATCGGCTGCAAGGCCTGCCAGGTGGCCTGTTCGGAATGGAACGACCTGCGCGACGAGGTCGGGCATTGCAACGGTACCTACAACAACCCGCCGGACCTCACCCCGGAGACCTTCCAGGTGATGAGATTCGACGAATACGTCAACGAGAAGGGCAACCTGGAGTGGCTGATCCGCAAGGACAACTGCATGCATTGCGCCGAGCCGGGCTGCCTCAAGGCCTGCCCGGCGCCGGGGGCCATCGTGCAGTACGCCAACGGCATCGTCGACTTCAATTCCGAGCACTGTATCGGCTGCGGCTATTGCGTCTCGGGCTGCCCCTTCGACGTGCCGCGCATCTCCAAGAAGGACCAGAAGGCCTACAAGTGCACCCTCTGTTCCGACCGCGTCTACCACGGCCTGGAGCCGGCCTGCGTCAAGTCCTGCCCGACCGGGGCGATCATGTTCGGTACCAAGGAGGACATGACCGAACACGCCCAGATGCGCGTCGGCCAGCTGCATGACCGCGGCTTTCCCGGCGCCGGTCTCTACGATCCGGCCGGGGTGGGCGGCACCCATGTGATGTACGTGCTGCAGCATGCCGACAAGCCGGAGCTCTATACCCATCTGCCGGCCGATCCGCAGATCAGCCCCATGGTCAGCCTGTGGAAGGGCGTGACCAAGCCGATCATGTCGGCGCTGCTGGGCGTCACCGCCATCGCCGGCATTGCCCACTACCTGACCAAGGGACCCAAGGAAGAACCCGAGGAATCCCCGGACGAGGCAGAGCGCCACGCCGCGCGCGAGGAGGATCGGCCATGACCACGCCGTCGGACAACAAGCGCGGCATCCTGCGCTACACCACCTTCAGCCGGCTGAACCACTGGTTCATCGCCTTCACCTTCGTCTGCCTGACCCTGAGCGGCCTGGCCTTCTTCCACCCGTTCTTCTTCGACCTCACGGCGCTGTTCGGCGGGCCGACCATGACGCGCATCCTGCACCCCTTCATCGGGGTGGCCATGAGCCTGGGCTTCGTGGTCATGGCGGTGCGCTTCTTCAAGGTCAACCTGTTCAAGCGCCACGACGTGGCCTGGGTGCGGCGCATCGGCGACGTCCTCGCCAACCGCGACGAGCTGGCGCCGCCCATCGGCGCCAACAACCCGGGGCAGAAGCTGGTGTACTGGGTCATGCTGCTGTCGGTGCCGGCGCTGCTGCTCAGCGGCTTCTTCATCTGGCGCCCGTATTTCGCCGACATTCTGCCGCGTGGCTGGCTGCGCTTTTCCAGCCTGGTGCACGCCTATGTCGCCTTCGTCGCCATCGTCACCCTGATCATCCACGTCTATTCGGCGATCTGGGTGAAGGGCTCCTTCCGCGCCATGACCCAGGGCCGCGTCAGCCGTGCCTGGGCCAAGCACCATCACCGGCTGTGGTACGACGAGATCGTCGAGCAGGAACGCCGCGAAGGCGGCGAGCGGGGCGAGCGCCCCCTGGATGAACACCGCATGCCCGACAAGGGGACCCCCTGATGCATCAGTACGGCACCTCGCCCACCGGCATCCTCAATCCGCCACCGGTGGTCCTGCCCGATCGCCAGCTGTTCGCCCGTCGCGCCCGCCGCCTGCGCGAACTGGCCGAGCGCAGCGCCGAGCTGGGCGATTTCCTCGGCTTCATGGCCCTGCTGGTCCAGGCCCAGGAGGCCGTCCTGCAGGAGCGCCAGCCCAGCTGGCAACCGGCGCCGGATGCCTTCAGCCTGGCCCTGGAGCACGGCATGCCGCCGCTGCAGGGGCAGGCCCTGCTGCGGGATCTGGACTGGCAGGGCGATCTGCAGGCGCTGCTGGCCAACCTGGAGCTGCGCATCGCCGCGCGTCAGCGGCCGGTGCTCGAACAACTGGCCGCCTTGCCGGCGACCGAGCGTCAACGGCTCGCCGAGCAGTTGCTCGCTCAGGAGCCCGGCGCCCCAGAGGTCCGGGCGCTGCTGCCGCTGGTGGGCGCTGCCCTGCAGGTGGCCTGGGTGCGCCTGGCCCTAGGCCTGCCGCAACCGCCCCAGCGCCATGGCGATGCCAGCCGGGTGCTGTGCCCGACCTGCGCGGCGCCACCGTTGGCCAGCATCGTCCACGCCGACCGCGATCGCGACAACGTGCGCTACCTGCATTGCAGCCTCTGCGCCACCGAGTGGCACCTGGAGCGCAGCAAGTGCAGCTGCTGCAACACCAGCGCCAAGGTGCGCTACCTAGCCCTGGAAGACGACGCCGGCAAGACGCCCCTGGCCGCCCAGGCCGAGACCTGCGACAGCTGCGACAGCTATCTCAAACTGGTCAGCAAGAGCTTCAACCTGGGCGCCGAGCCCCTGGCCGACGACCTCGCCAGCCTGCCGCTGGACTTCGCCCTGGCCGAAGAAGGGCGCTATGCCCGCAGCGGCTTCAATCCGCTGTTCATCGCCGGGGACTAGGGCGCCAGCGCCGCGTCACGCCTCCGCGGCCAGGGCCTGGGTCAACGCCAGGCCCGCCAGGCGCGCGCTGGCCAGCAACCGCTCCAGGCTCTGCCCATGCCGCGCGCTGGCGGAGAGCCCGGCCATGGTGGTGATGACGAAGTCGGCCAGCTCCTGCGCACGCTGCGGCTGGCGACCGGCGATATGGGTGCGGATAAGCGTCTGGGCCGTCTGGTGGTGCCGGTCGGCTGCCGCACGGGCCTGGGGATCGTCGGAATGGGTGCCCTCCAGCACCAGGCAGCCGGTCGAGCTGGGGTCGGCTACATAGCTGCGCGCCGCCTCTTCCAGCACTCGGGTGAGCGCTACCGCCAGGGACTGTTCGCCGTCCAGGATCTCGTGCAGGAGCACGGCGCCCGTCGAGATGTAGCGCTCGAGCACCCGCTGGTACAGCTCCAGCTTGCTGCCGAAGGCCGCATAGAAGCTCGGCGGCCTGATGCCGAGCGCCTGGGTCAGGTCGGCGACGCTCACCCCGTCATAGCCCTTTTCATGGAACAGGCGCTGGGCCTGGACGATGGCCTCGTCCGGATCGAAGCGGCGGGGCCGCCCACGGGTTGCGGGTTTATTTGTAGTGCTCATTACAAAAATACTTTGACAGCGGACGGGAGACGATTATTGTAGCACTCACTACATTAATCAGGAGGCTGACTCATGAGCAACTTCGCAGGCAAAAAGGTGTTGGTGCTGGGCGGCAGTCGCGGCATAGGCGCGGCCATCGTGCGGCGCTTCGCCACCGATGGCGCCCGGGTGACCTTCACCTATGCCAGCTCTAGGGATGCCGCCCAGGCCCTGGCCGCGGAAACCGGTAGCACCGCCGAGCTGACCGACAGCGCCGACCGCGACGCGGTGATCGCCCGGGTGCGCGCCTGTGGTCCGCTGGACGTGCTGGTGGTGAATTCCGGCGTGGCGCTGTTCGGCGATGCCCTGGAACAGGATCCGGACGCCGTCGATCGCCTGTTCAGCATCAATGTGCAGGCGCCCTATCACGCGGCCGTGGAAGCCGCGCGGCAGATGCCGGCAGGCGGGCGGATCATTGTCATCGGCTCGGTGAATGGCGATCGCATGCCGTTGCCCGGCCTGGCCGCCTATGCCGTGAGCAAGTCGGCCCTGCAGGGGCTCGCCCGCGGTCTGGCGCGGGACCTTGGTCCGCGCGGCATCACCGTCAACGTGGTGCAACCGGGTCCCATCGATACCGAGATGAATCCGGCCGATGGCCCCATGAAGGAGCTGATGCACAGCTTCCTGGCGATCAAGCGCCACGGCAGCGCCGACGAGGTGGCCGGCATGGTCGCCTGGCTGGCCGGCCCCGAGGCCGGCTTCGTCACCGGCGCCATGCACACCATCGACGGCGCCTTCGGCGCCTGATCGAGTGCGTCCCCCTATCGCCCAGGGCCCAGGCGATAGGGGCGACGGTCGGCTATCCGGCAGGCCAGCCTAGTACGCCGGTCCCAATACCTCCTCGGCGATATCCAGCAACGCCCGCAGCCTGTCCATGTGGCGCAGGTCCTGGTGATAGCCCACCCAGATATCCCGTGATGGAGGACTGCCGAAGCGCTCGATGAGCTGCAGTCCGGCGGTCGCATCGCCGAGCGGGCGGGGCAGGACGGCCACCCCCAGGCCACGCCGGCACATCTGCGCCTGAACGGTTCGACTGGTACTGGTGAAGGCCCGTGGCGAGTCCGGCAGCCGCTCGAGCAACCAGGCGACATCGGGAAAATGCGATTGCGCGCTGTTCATGAGGATCAGCCCGACCGCAGCCGTATCCTCCTGCACCGCTAGCGCCGTCTCTGCGGAGCCATAGAGGCCGTAGGGCATCCTCAGGAAACGGCGCTGCACGATATCCGGTTCGCTGAAGGGCACCAGGCGAAAGGCCACGTCCGCATCGCGTCGGGAGAGATCCAGCAGTCGATAGCTGGCAATGACCTCGGGTACCACGGCAGGGTGCCGCCGGGTCAGGTCGGCCAGGACCGGCGCCAGCACATAGCCGGCGAACCAGTCCGCCGAAGAGATGCGCAGGATTCCCTCCAGGCGCTGGTGATTACCTGCCAGGCGCCGCTCCATCGCCAGGGCCGAGGCTTCCATGGACTCGGCCAGGGCGAATACGGCATCTCCCGAATTCGTCAGGATCAGGCCCTCGCGGGTGCGCCGTAGCAGCGCCTGTCCGGCTTCATCTTCGAGCGTTTTGATCCGTCGACCTACCGTCGGGTGGCTGATTCCCAAGGCTCGCGCGGCCGAGCCATAGGATCCGCCCCGGGCGACTGCCAGAAAGATCCGTACATCGCTCCATTCCATGGCGTACCTGCGTACAAAAATGAACATTCAATATGCAGGAAAGGCAGTCCCCAAACAATATCGTAGGGGTGACCATGACAGCTCACATCGACGTAGATCCGTCGGCTTCAGCCAGGCATGTACGAACTGGCGCTGTGCAGGTGAGCAGATATGAGCAGATTGCTAGATAGGGTTGCGATTGTAACGGGTGCCTCCAAAGGCATCGGCGCGGGTATTGCCCGGCAACTGGCGGCGGACGGTGCCAAGGTTGTCATCAGCTATGCGTCCAGCAAGGACGGGGCGGACGCCATCCTGGCGGACATCGAGACCGCAGGGGGTACCGCTATCGCGCTACGCGCCGACGTCCGCCAGCGGGCCGATATGGAGGCCTTGGTAGAGGCGGCCCGCGAACACTTCGGGCGCCTGGATATCCTGGTGAACAATGCCGGCGTCTATCAATTCGCCAGGATCGAAGACACCACCGTAGACCTGTATCGGCTGCAATTCGACATCAATGTGCTCGGGCCCTTGCAGCTGATAAGCGCCGCCAGCCCCTACCTGGGCGCCGGCAGCAGCATCATCAACGTCAGCTCGAATGTCACCAGCGTCCTGCCGGCGGAAAGCGCCGTCTACAGTGGCACCAAGGGTGCGCTCGATGCGATCACGGGTGTGCTCGCCCGCGAGCTGGGCCCTCGTGGTATCCGCGTGAATGCCGTCAATCCTGGCCTCATCGACACCGAGGGCACCCAGACCGCCGGCGCCCTCGGCGCGGAATTCCAGGCCTGGAACGAGGCCCGCACCCCGCTCGGCCGTATCGGCCAGGTAGGGGATATCGCCCCCATCGTCGCCTTCCTGGCGTCCGACGATGCCCGCTGGGTGATCGGCGAAACTCTCTTCGGCTCCGGCGGCATGCGCTAGATCAGGCGGTGGCCCTTGCCGCGCCGACAGCGGTCGGCCGCTTGCCAACTGCTCGCGGGCACGCTCCTGCCAGCTGTGGCCGCGCTTTTCGAGAAATCGCTGCATCAACCCGCCGCGCGCCGGAAACGCGCGCGCGGATCAGGATGCGGCCCGATTAAAGGTAAAAGTCATGAGCTCATCCCTTCCCATGGCCCAGCCCGATAGCCGTCGCTGGTTCGCGCTGGGCGTGCTGCTGGTAGGTACGCTACTGCCACCGCTCGACTTCTTCATCGTCAATGTGGCGCTTCCGGTGATCCGTCACGACTTCGCTACCTCGTCGGATCTGGCCCAGCTGGTGGTATCCGTCTATGCGACGGCCTATGCAGTCACTCTGATCCTGGGCGGTCGCCTGGGTGACATGTTCGGCCGCAAGCGTGTCTATCTGGGCGGCATGCTCGGCTTCGGTTTCGCCTCCGCGCTATGCGGGTTCGCGCCAACGCCAGCTGTGCTGATCGCCGGGCGGCTGCTGCAGGGGGTGGCGGCGGCCATCATGGCGCCGCAGTCCATGGCCCTGATCCATGCGACCTTTCCGGCAGAAGAGAAGAATCGGGCGCTCGGCCTGTACGGCGCGACCTTCGGACTCGCCGCTGTGCTGGGCCAGGTCCTGAGCGGGGTGCTGATCGAGGCCAATCCCTTCGGACTGGGCTGGCGCAGCATCTTCCTCATCAATCTTCCCGTCATTCTCTGCGCCCTGCCAGCCGCGCTGGTCGCGCTGCGCGAGAGCCGGGCCCCGCAACCGGGCCGGCTGGATGTCATGGGTGCCGGCCTGCTCGCGGCGGGGCTGTTGGCGCTGGTGGTGCCCCTGGTCGAGGGGCCACGCCTGCACTGGCCCTGGTGGTCGCTCCCCCTGCTCGTCGTCAGTGGCGGATTGCTGATCACCTTCTGGCGCTACGAACAACGCAAGGAGGCGGCCGGCGAGACGCCCCTTGTGCTGCCTTCCCTGCTTGCCGCCCCCCGGCTGAGACGCAGCCTCCTGGCGACCTTCCTGTTCTATGCCCTGGCGCCTTTCTTTCTCGTTTTCGCCGTCTACCAGCAGGCCGCTCTGGGGCATGGAGCCCTGGCCGCGGGGTGGGCGATCCTGCCGCTGGGGATCGGCTTTCTCCTCGGGCCCCTCTGCAGTCCGCATCTTGCCCAGCGGCTGGGGGCACGCACCGCCGCCGTCGGCATGGCCCTAGAGGTCATGGGCCTGCTGTTGGCGGCCGCGCTGGCGGGCCTGCCCTCCTGGCTGCCGGTGCCGTTGCTGTTGATCGGCCTGGGGCAGGGCATAGCGCTTCCGGCCCTAGTGAGAGTCAACGCGGATCAGGTGGCGCCGAGCCTGGCCGGACTCGCCGCCGGCTTGACGAATGCCACCCTGCAGATCAGCGCAGCCCTGGCGGTGGCGCTCATCGGCGGCCTGTTTTTCGCCCTCGCCCCCGATGGTGCTGGCGGAAGAGAGGTGCAGACCGCCTTTTCCGCTGCTGCCCTGACGATGGGCGGGGCCTTGGCGCTAGCGGCCGTTTTGAGCTGGCCGAACGCTCCGGCGACCGCCACGCGAGGGGCCTGCGATGCAGACTGAACAGCGCCTTTCACCGCGCGAGGAGAACAGCATGAGAAAGACCTGGCTTATTACCGGTTGCTCGAGCGGTCTTGGCGGCCATATTGCGGCCATGGCCGCCGCGCGTGGCGACAGGGTCGTCGCAACGGCTCGCGATGCCGCCCTGTTGCAACCCCTGGTTCGGCAATTCCCGGAGAACCTGAGGGCCGTGCAGCTGGACGTCACCAATCCCGCTTCGGTGGCTGCCGCGATTGCCTTTTCAGAGCAGGAATTCGGCGGTCTCGATGTCTTGGTGAACAACGCCGGGATAGGCTTCATCGGTGCCGTGGAGGAGGCCGAGCCCAGCGAATACCGACCGGTATTCGAGGTGAATGTATTCGGTCTGATCGAAACGACCCGCCTGGCATTGCCTGCCCTGCGGCGACGCGGCGGCGGCCGTATCGTCAACCTGTCATCCGGGGCAGGGCTCTCGGGAGGACCGGGTTCCGGCTACTACAGCGCGAGCAAGTTTGCTGTCGAGGGATTTTCCGAGTCGCTGGCCAAGGAAGTGGAACCCTTCGGAATCCGCGTGACCATCGTCGAGCCCGGGCCGTTTCGCACCGATTTTCTCGGGCGCTCCATCGCCATGGCGAACCGGGTGATCCCGGCCTATGCCGACACGGCGGGGCGACGACGTGCCTACCGGGACAGCAACGACGGCAAACAGGCCGGCGATCCGCGCAAGGCTGCCGCGGTGATAGTGCAGGCCGTCATGGCGACCGAGCCACTCTTGCATCTGCCGCTCGGACCGGTCGCCTACGACATCGCGGAGCGCAAGTCGCAGGCGCTGCGCGCTGATATGGCGACCTGGCGCGACATCGCCCTGCCTACCGACTTCGACTGATAGATCCAGGCGGGGTTGCGTGGCCCCCGCCCCTTCCACGCACCGCGCGGATCATCTCGATCCCCCCGTTGCCCGACCCGCCTGGGCGGCATGCTCATCGCTGGGGGCCGGGGCCGTTTCGCCCGGTGAGTGGCTGCTTTTCTCGGCAAGCCTTTTTGCCGTTCCTTGGATGAACACCGCTGGAGTACTCCATGAGTCATGCCTTAGGCGCTTCGACCGGCAGCCCCTGGCTGCAACGCTACTATCTGCTCAGGGCGGCGGTTGCGCTGCTGTGGATCGCGCTGGCCCTCGCCCTTGGCCACGCGACGGCTTGGGCGGGGCCGCTCCTGCTCGTCCTCTACCCTGCGTGGGATGCCCTGGCGAACGTCCTCGATGCCCGCCAGAGCGGCGGACTGCGGCACAACGCTGGGCAGCGGCTCAACGCCGTCGTCAGTCTGGGCGTCGCGGTGGCGATAGGGCTGGCACTGACGTCTGGCATGGGCGCCGCGATCGGGGTGTTCGGGGTCTGGGCCATGGCCGCTGGGCTTTTCCAGCTGGCGGTGGCGGTACGACGCTGGCGGACGTCCGCTGGTCAGTGGGCGATGATCCTGAGTGGCGCTCAATCCGCCCTGGCGGGTGGATTCTTCGTGAAGCAGGCGACTGAAGGCGTCCCGCTGGATGTTTCCAGCGTGACGCCTTATGTGGCTTTCGGTGCCTGCTACTTCGGGGTCTCGGCGGCTTGGCTCGCGGTAGCGAGATCGCGGCGGAGCGCGGCCGGCAAGCGAGCCTGATGAGGAGTCGACGCCGGCCCCAACAGTATCGAAGGACTCAGCCGTAGCGCTTGAACGCCTCGATGGCCAGGCCGTTGCCGATGTTGCCGAAGCGATCGCCGTCCACCAGACGGGCGCCGGGGAAGCGCCTGGCGAGGGCCTGGCGCAGCGCCGGGATGCCGCTGGAGCCGCCGGTGAAGAACAGGCTGTCGACCCGCGCCGGATCCAGATCGGCGCGGGCCAGCAGGTCGTCCACGCCACGGCTCAGGCGTTCCAGTTGCAGGGCGATGGCGGCGTCGAACAGCGGGCGTTCCAGATCCGCGGCCAGGCCGGTCTCGATGCGATCCAGGCGCAGGGTGCGGCGCCAGTCGTCGGTCAGGGCGATCTTGGCGTCTTCCACCTGGATCGCCAGCCAGTGGCCGGCGCGCTGTTCGATCAGCTTGAACAGGCGATCCATGCAGCGGGTGTCCTGGGCGTCGTATCTCATGTCGCGCAGGGCCAGCACGCTCTTCTTGGCATAGACGGCGTTGATGGTGTGCCAGGTCGCCAGGTTGATGTAGTGGCTGGTGGGCATGGTGGCGCCGCTCTTCATGGCGCTGCCGTAGCCCAGCAGCGGCATGACCCCTTCCAGACTCAGCTGGCGGTCGAAGTCGGTACCGCCGACGTGCACGCCGCCGGTGGCGAGGATGTCGCCGGCGCGATCGGCCAGGGCACGGCGCTCCGGTGCCAGGCGCACCAGGGAGAAGTCCGAGGTACCACCGCCGATGTCGACGATCAGCACCAGTTCCTCGCGTTCGATGCTGCGCTCGTAGTCGAAGGCGGCGGCGAGGGGTTCGAACTGGAAGGAGATGTCGCTGAAGCCCACCTGGCGCGCCACGGCGGCCAGGGTGTCCTCGGCTTCCTGGTCGGCGACCGGATCGTCATCGACGAAGTGTACTGGACGGCCCAGCACCACGGCGTCGAAGGGGCGATCGGCCTGCTGTTCGGCGCGCTGCTTGAGGGTGCCGAGAAACAGGCCGAGCACCTCGGTGAAGGGCAGGGCACTGCCGAGGATGCTGGTCTCGCCCTTGAGCAGGTTGGAGCCGAGCAGACTCTTGAGCGAGCGCAGCAGACGCCCCTCGTAGCCTTCCAGGTATTCGTGCAGCGCCTGGCGGCCATAGGCCGGACGGCGCTCCTCGGCGTTGAAGAAGATCACCGAGGGCAGGGTGGCCTTGCCCTCTTCGAGGGGCAGCAGGACCTCGCCCGAGGGCCTGAACCAGCCGGCGGTGGAGTTGGAGGTACCGAAGTCGAGGCCCAGGGCGCGGGCGGGTAGAGCAGCAGACATGTCAGGATCCGTAACGCGAGCAGCCGCGCAGTTTAGCCGAGACGCGCCTGCAGGCGAACCCTGGCCGGATGCCAGCAGGGTGGGCCTGCGCGTCTGCGGGACTGAAGCGGGTGCGAGCGAGTGGCGGCGTCAGCCCCGGCGCGAGCGGTCGCGCGGCTCGTCCAGGGTGCAGACGTCATCCTGGCACCGCCGACTGCCCTCGGGATGGGGCAGCCAGGTCAGACCCGGGCGCAGCTTGAGGAACAGGCGATAGCCCAGTTCCAGCAGGGGCCGCAATGGCCGCCAGGCCAGCGGTCGCGCCCAGTGGCCGAGGCCGGCGGTGCGCCAGCTCCAGTAGGTGGCGTCCAGGCCCTTGAACCAGCGGCCGTCGGCATCCCGGGCGTGCAGCAGATCGAGCATGGCCTGGCGCGGTGGCGCATCGACCGGCGCCTGGGTCGGGTAGTCCGGCGCGGCCAGGTCCACCAGCTGCAGTTGGCTGGGGTCGGCGTGGCGCCGCAGCCAGGCGATCTCGCGGGCGCACAGCGGGCAGGCGCCGTCGTGAAAGAGGGTCAGGGGCAGGCGGGGTGCGTGCATCGTGAACTTCCCAGGAGTCTTGCCTATCTGGACCGGCAGACGGGGCTGCCGTTGCGCTTTCCGCCGAACGGTAAGCGCAACGGCGCCTCGTGGCGAGTCGGAATCAGAGACGCCGGATCACGGCATTGAAAAAATCTGCGAGCGAGGTCGGTATGGATCTGGGAATCAAGGGGCGCGTCGCCCTCATTACGGGTGCCAGCGGTGGCATGGGTCTGGCCACGGCGAAGCTGCTGGCCGAGGAAGGCGTCAAGCTGGTGCTCTCCGACCTGGAGCAGGGCAAGCTGGAAGAGGCGGCCAAGGGCCTACCGAGCGATACGCTGCTGATCGCCGCCGACATGACCGACCAGGCCGCGGTGGACCGGCTGGTGGAACAGGGCGAGTCTCGCTTCGGCCAGATCGACATCGTGGTGCACACCGCCGGCGTCACCGGCGCCAAGGGCGATCCCCTGGAACTGGCCGATGCCGACTACGAGGAAGCCTGGGCCACCGACTTCTTTTCCGCCGTGCGCGTCGGTCGCGCCGCCATTCCGCGCATGCGCAAGCGCGGCTGGGGTCGCTTCGTGTGCATCACCTCGGAAAACGCCGTCCAGCCCTATTGGGAAGAGGCCGTCTACAACGTGGCCAAGGCGGCCCTGGCCGCCTTCATCAAGAACCTGTCGTACAGGGAAGCGGCCCACGGCGTGCTGTGCAACACCGTGTCCCCCGCCTTCATCGAGACCGGCATGACCGACGGCATGATGGAAAAGCGCGCCGAGGAAAAGGGCGTCTCCTTCGAAGAAGCCATCGAAAGCTTCCTCGACGAAGAACGGCCCGGCATCGTGCAGAAGCGTCGCGGCAAGGTGGAGGAGGTGGCCGCGGCCATCGCCCTGCTGGTGTCCGAGCGTGCTTCCTTCATCAACGGCAGCAACCTGCGTGTCGATGGGGGCTCGGTCCAGGCGGTGCAGAACTAAGGTTAAAAAGTGCCTGCGCTCGGTGATGCTGCGTTAAAAACCAGCTCGGAATGCTCATTTACTATTTGTAAACTCCGCTTCCTCGCTGGTTTTTGCCTTGCCTGACCTTCGCTCGGCGACCTTTTAGCAAATCCTTATCGAGGCTGGCGGGGCGGCTCCTCGGCCGTCCCGTTTTCCTGCTGGCGGCGCACGGCCTCTTCCAAGGGAATGAATTCCACCTGGCGATCCTTGACCACTGGCGGCAGGGTGATGCCCATGGAGACATAGATGCTGGTGAACATGTCGATGCCCATGTCCGCCGGTTTCACCCAGTCCACCGGGACATAGAGCAGGCCGCCCCCCACGGGGACCGGCGCCGAAGGCACCAGCACGGCGTGATAGTGACGACCCTCGATGTCGATTACCGCCGGATTGGGCAGCAGCGCCAACACCGCCACGCCCTGACCCCCGAAGAAGCACCACACCGGACTCATGGCGCGGATGTCCGCCCCGCCTTCCTTGCGATCGAGCAACTCAACGAAGCGCTCGGCCAGGCCATAGAGCTTGCCCACCACCGGAATGCGGCGAAAGGTCATGTCGGCGAACCAGCCCAGCGGCCGGCGCAGGCCCAGCTTGACCGCCAGCCCCAGCGGATAGAGCAGCACCAGCAGCAGCAGGGTGCCGAGGCCATAGGCCGCCATGGAATTGCCGACGAAGGGGTGACCGACCGCCACGAACAACCGGCCCAGGGTGGTGTTGGGGCCGATCAGGCCATTGAGGAAACTGACGATCCAGCCGATCAGCGCCAGGGTCAGCACCAGTGGCAGGAGCAGCAGCAGGCCGGCCAGCCAGGTGGAGACGATGCTTTCGATACCGCGGCGAACGAAGGGCATGCAAGAACTCGACGGCTAAAGCGCCATTCTATACGGGCCAGGCGCGCTCAGCGTCGGCCTGGCCCGACTTTCTGAGTGCGCCGCCGTTATAGCCAGCGGCGATAGAAGGCGGCTTCCTGTTCCAGGGCGTCCGCCTGGTTGGCCGCTCGGCGAAAGCCATGGCCTTCGTCGGGATAGCGCCTGACCACCACCGGTATGCCACGCGCTTCCAAAGCCGCGGCCATGGCGTCGGTCTGGGCGGGCACCACCACGGCGTCCTTGAGGCCCTGCAGAAAGATCACCGGCGCCTGGATGCCCTCGGCATGCAGCAGCGGCGTCCGCGCCTCGTAGCGCGCGCGATCGGCCTCGGGATCGCCGATCAGCCAGTCCAGGTAATCGGCCTCGAACTTGTGGGTGACCTTGGCTAGCGCCAGGGGATCGCTGACGCCATAGAGGCTGGCGCCGGCGCGAAAGACGTCGCGGAAGGCCAGGGCGCAGAGCACCGTGTAGCCACCGGCACTGCCGCCACGGATAAAGGCCCGTGTCGGATCCACCAGGCCCTGGGCGCCCAAGTGGTCGACCACCGCGCAGGCGTCCTCGACGTCCACCTCGCCCCAGCGCAGGTGCAGCGCCTGGCGGTAGGCCCGGCCATGGCCGCTGCTGCCGCGATAGTTGAGATCGGCCACGGCGAAGCCCTGGCGCACCCAGAACTGGATGCGCGCATCGAACACCGGATAGGTGCAGGAGGTGGGGCCGCCGTGGATGCTGACCAGCAGCGGCGGCGGACCCTCGCCGTGCCGTTCCGGCAGATAGAGAAAGCCCTGGGCCTGGCCGTCGCCACTGGGATAGCTCAGCGGCCGGGGGGCGACGATGGCGCTGTCGCCCAGGGGCGCGACGCCGCCGGTGACGATCTCCACCGCGCCGCTCCGGCGATCGATGGCCAGCACCGCCGAGGGGCGCGTGGGCGCCGCGGCGATGCAGTAGCAATGGCTGTCGTCCAGGGCCAGCCCGCGGAAACGGCTGAAGTCCGCGGCCAGGCGGCGGGTCTCGCCCGCTGCCCGGCGCTCGCCGAGCACGCCGAAGCCGCCTTCCTGCCAGGTCGCCAGCCAGCCTTCCGCGGTCGGCAGCCAGCTGGCGCCGCCCAGTTGCCAGGGTGCGGCGGCATGATCCGCCGCAGGCGCCTCCTGGGGCGCGAAGCCCGCCGCGGACTTGCACCAGGGCTGCCACCAGCCCTGGCGATCGCTCAGCGCCCAGAGCCGCTGCTCGCTATCGAACAGCGGCTGTTGCAGCGATTCCTCGGGATCGGCCGATACCACGCTGGGCGCACCGGGACGTCCCGCGGCGTCCAGCGTCGCCGTCAGCAGCCGGGTGCAGGTCCAGGGCTGGTGGGGCCTGTCCCACTCGATCCAGGCCAGGCGGCTCCCGTCGGCGCTGGTGCGCGGTGCGGCATAGAAATCCGCACCCTCGGCCAGCACCTGGCGTGCGCCACCGGCACTCAGGGCGACCAGGCGATGGCGCGGCGACTGCTCGCGGCGATCCTCCTCGACCGCCAGCACCTGCTGCCGGACACCATCCCAGTGCAGATCGCCGTAGCGCCAGGCCTCGCCTCCGGCCAGCCATTCGGGCGCGCCGCCGTCACGCGGCTGGCGATAGACCGCCTGGTCGGCTTCATTGACGAACAGCGGTCCCTGATCGCCCAGGCAGAGGGCGCCGCCGCCGTATTCGTAGACCTTGCTGCGCAGGCTGAACCCCGCCGGCGTGAGGCAGCGCGGCGCGGCGCCGGCCTCGCGGACCCAGAGGCGGGTGGCGCCATCGGTGGGATCGTACTGACTCCAGTAGAGGCCGCTGGCATCGACCTTGAGTTCGGCAAAGTCGATACCGGCGGCAACGGCCTGGGCCGGCGTGAGCGGGGTAGGGGCGGTCATGGCGACTCCAGAGATAGGCACAGCCGTTTAGCCTAGCAGCTGGATGGCGAGGGCTGGGTGAGGGAGGCCACGCCGTTGGGCTTCGCTGCGCTCAACCCAACCTATGAAGCGTGCGCCGCCGCTTTTCCCCCTCTCCCCTTGGGAGAGGGCTGGGGTGAGGGGCAAGCCCGTTCGGCGCCTGTCCTAAAACAACCCCAGCTGCTCCCCCGGCGGGGCGAACTGGCTGCAGTCCAGGCCTTCGCCCTCGCGGCGCTCCAGGCCGAAGCGGCGGCGGGCCAGGCGAAAGCGCTGGGCCAGCAGCTCGGCGAACTGGCCTTCGCCCTTCATGCGGATGCCGAAGCGACTGTCGTAGTTCTTCCCGCCGCGCGATTGCCGGATCAGGCTCATCACATGGGCGGCACGCTCGGGGAAGTGCGTCTGCAGCCATTCCTCGAACAGCTCGACGATCTCCAGCGGCAGTCGCAACAGCGTGTAGCCGGCCGAGCGGGCGCCGTGGTCGCGGGCCGCCTCCAGCAAGGCTTCGAGTTCATGGTCGTTGATCATGGGAATCATCGGCGCCAGCAGGGCGCTCACCGGCACCCCGTGCTCGTGCAGGGTGCGCATGGCGCGCAGCCGGGCCTGGGGCGCAGCGGTGCGGGGTTCGAGGATGCGCTTGAGGTCATCATCCAGCGTGGTGAGGCTGAAGGCCACCCGCACCAGGTTGCGCTCGGCCAGCTGCACCAGCAGGTCCAGGTCGCGCAGGATCAGCGCGCTTTTGGTGATGAGGGTCACCGGATGGCGATAGCGCAGCAGGATCTCCAGCGCCTGGCGCGTCAGCTGGTATTGCCGCTCGATGGGCTGGTAGCCATCGGTGTTGATGCCCAGGGCGATGGGTTGCGGCTGGTAGCCCGGCTTGCTCAGCTCCGCCTCCAGCCGCTCCGCCAGATTGGTCTTGGCGATCAGCTGGGTCTCGAAATCGATGCCGGGCGAGAGGTCCCAGTAGGCGTGGGAGGGGCGGGCGAAGCAATAGATGCAGCCATGCTCGCAGCCGCGATAGGGATTCACCGAGCGATCGAAGCCGACGTCCGGCGACTGGTTGCGGCTGATCACCGTCTTGGCCGTTTCCTGGCGGACGGCGGTGGTGAAGGTCAGCGGGGTGGCGTCCTCGTACCAGCCATCGTGCTCGATCTCGCTGCGGGTCGCGGCAAAGCGATTGTGCGGATTGCTGGCGGTGCCACGACCCCGTGGCGGGCGCTGGGGCTGGGTCATGTCGAGGCCTCTTGGCTGTATCTTTGTACAGTATAAGGCCTGGTCGATCCGGGCAAGCGACAGCGGTCGGCTGGGCGGGCGGAACGGCCACCCGCCCAGCCGCGAACCGGCGCCCTACAGCACCGAGATCGGGTAGTTGAGGATGATGCGGTTCTCGTCGAAGGAGCCGCTGGCGCTGTAGTCGCGTCTCATGCTGGAGTTGCGCCAGCGGATCAGCAGCTTCTTCAGCGGGCCGCTCTGCACTTCGTATTGCACCTCGGATTCCCGACCCCATTCCTTGCCGTCGGTGATGCTGCCGGTGTGCACGTTGTCGCCGCTGAGGTAGCGATTCATCAGGGTCAGACCCGGCACGCCGAAGGCGGCGAAGTTGTGGTCGTAGCGCACCTGCCAGGAGCGTTCCCGGGCGTTGTCATAGCTGGAGTTGTAGCTGTCGTTGGCCAGGGTGCCGCCGCTGGTGCCGTTGACCCTCATCCAGGCGCTGTCGCCGCTGACCCGCTGCAGGCCGACATAGAAGGTGCCGCCGCCCTGCTTGGCCGAGAGCAGCGCATAGGCGGTGCGGTTGTCCAGGGCACCGGCGCGGGCCGAGCCGTCGTCGTCGCCGATGAAGTACCCGAGGTTGGCGCCCAGGGTCCAGCTGCCCAGCGGCTGGTAGTGGATCAGGTTGATGAATTTCTGGTGGTAGATGTCTTCGAGCTGGGCGTACCAGAGGCCGATCTGGGTGCGCTTCTCGTTGAACTTGTATTCGCCGCCAACGAAGTTGAAGCGGTCGGAGGTGGCATTGGCGCGGCCCTGCATGAACATGTCTTCCATGCTGGCATCGTTGCGCGGGCTGTTCTGCCGCATCTGGCCGCCCCAGAGCTCCAGGTTCGGGATCTCGGTGGAGTGGATCTGCGCGCCCTGGAAGGTCTGCGGCAGCGAGCGGCCATCGTCGGACCTGAGGATCGGCAGTACGGCGAACCACTCGCCGACCTTGATATCGGTCTTGGAGACCTTGGCCTTGGCGGCCACCGCCAGGCGCCCGAAATCCTTGGCCGGCTCGTTGCCGGCATGGGTCGGCAGCAGCTGGGTGCCATAGGTGCCGGCGCCACCGTCGAGCTTGACCGAATAGAGCCCCAGGGCATCGATGCCGAAGCCCACCGGCCCCTGGGTGTAGCCGGAGGTCAGACCGAAGATGAAGCTCTGGGTCCATTCCTCGGCCTTGTTCTGCGCGGTGTAGGCCGGATCGACGAAGTTGCGATTGAAGTAGAAGTTGCGCAGGTTGAGATTGGCCTTGGTGCCTTCGATGAAGCCGTCCGCGGCCCACAGCGGCGTGGTGCTGGCGAGGGCGGCGAAGGCGGCGCAGGCACGGGCGAGCCGGCCGGAAGCGAGTCGAGTGCTCATGGTGTTCCTTGTTCTTTTAGGTAAGGGATGCCCTGCCGGCGCGGAGGCGGCATCTGACGAGGGCGGGTAGGGCGGTGAGGCGAGGGACGGCTAGGCGGGTGCAGGCGACATGGGGGATTCCTTTCTTATTTGAATTATCGGAAAGCAGCGACCGAGGCGTTCGGCTGGGTAGTTATATGACAACGTATGTCTTGCGGCAAGGCTACCAAGGTAGCAGGGCGGAGCCCTCGCCAGGCGAGGGCTCGCGAGGGGTCAGACGCTGGCCTTGAGGCTGTCCTGGCGGGCCGTGTCGTAGGAGTGCTTGTCCATCTGCAGGGCGTCTGGCTTGCCCAGGTCGCTCATGGGCACCCGGTAGGTTTCCGGCGACAGGTAGGCCGCCAGGGCCGACAGGCAGGTCACGCCGAAGGCCAGGCCGCCGACCACCAGCCAGATGTTCTCGGTGCCGGGCGGGGCGACCAGGGTGAACAGCGCCGGCAGCATGGCGGTGAACATGGTGCCGATGTTCTGGGCGATGGCCATGGCCGAGACGCGATAGCGGGTCTGGAACTGCTCCGGGTAGAAGCTCGGGAACACGGCGTTGTAGCCCTGGTAGACCACGCCCCACATCAGCAGCGACATGACGAAGGCCAGCGGCAGGTTGTGGATGCTGATGGCATAGAGGTAGCCGAAGGCCAGCAGACCCGAACCCAGAGCGCCGCCGATCATGGTCGGCCGGCGGCCGATGCGATCGGAGAGGTTGCCGACGAAGGGGATCACCAGCACGGCGACGATGTTGCCCACCACCGGTATCCACAGGTAAACGCTCTTGTCGAAGCCGATGCCGTAGGCCGGCTGCACCGCATAGGCGGCGCCGAAGATGGTGGCCACCACCGGGATGACGTTCATCAGCGCCATCAGCGCGACCAGGATCATGGCCTTCCAGCTGGTGCTCAGGGCTTCGCCGATGGGCGAGCGCCGGGCCACGCTGGCGGTCTCGGTCTTGGCTTCTTCCTTGACGAAGGCGGGCGTCTCATGGACTTCGCGGCGGATGATGAAACCGGCCAGCAGGACGAAGGCGCTGAGCAGGAAGGGAATGCGCCAGCCCCAGCTGTTGAAGGCGTCGGCGGGCATGAAGTAGGCCAGCGGCAGGAAGATCGCCGCGGCCATCACCTGGCCGGCCTGGACGCCCTGCAGGGTAAAGCTCGCATAGTAGCCACGCCGGCCGAAGGGGGCGTGTTCGAGCACCATGGAGCTGGCCCCGGAGATCTCGCCGGCCACGGCGAACCCCTGGATCAGGCGCAGCACCACCAGCAGGATGGGCGCGAGGATACCGATCTGGTGGTAGGTGGGCAGCAGGCCCACGGCCATGGTGGCGATGCCCATGAGGAACATGCACAGCAGCAGGACGTTCTTGCGACCGCGGGTATCGCCCCAGTGACCGAGCACGAAGGCACCGACCGGACGGGCCAGATAGCCCACGCCATAGGTGGCGAGGGAGGCGACGATGGCCATCTTGGGGTCGCTGGAGGGGAAGAAGATCTGCGGAAAGATCAGCGCCGCCGCCTGGGCGTAGATGAAGAAGTCGTAGTACTCCAGCGCCGAGCCGATCCAGCCGCTGGCAGTGGCTTTCTTGGCTTGGGAGCCGGGGGTGGGGGAGGCGGTAGTGGCCATGGTTGTCTCCGGAATTTTATTGTCAGGCCAGGAGGGGTTTCAGCGCCGCGCACGAACTCGCTCGGACCGCGGGAGCCGAAGATGGAAAGGACGGGGGCCTAGCCTGGCCGTCGCCGACTGCGCGCGGTAGGGCTGCAGACGAGACGGGGGACGCAGGATAACGTGGATAGCTGGGGCATGGACGCACACTCTTGTTTGTCTTGTTATGGTCGACGCGCGGAAGCGACGAGCGCTGGGCTCTGAGATCATAGTGCGAGGCGCTAACGGGACTGGTCAATTCGCCGGATGCCCAACTGTTCGATTAGCGAACAGAAACTAACCGGTTCGTACATAATCCATTGTTGGGTCGCCGGGCGCCACGAATAATCGGTACCAGACCCGACAGATCCGTGTCACCCCGCCCTGGCCCAGCCCGCGGAGTGACCGTTCAACACAGGAGCACCGGCATGCAGCGTTCCATCGCGACCGTATCCATCAGCGGCACCCTGACCGAAAAGCTCGAGGCCATCGCCGCGGCGGGCTTCGACGGCGTGGAGATCTTCGAGAACGACCTGCTGTATTCCGGTGCCAGTCCGCGGGAGATTCGCCAGCGCGCCCAGGACCTGGGACTGGCGATCACCCTGTTCCAGCCCTTTCGCGACTTCGAGGGCAATCGCCGCGAGCGGCTGCAGCGCAATCTCGACCGCGCCGAGCGCAAGTTCGACCTCATGCAGGAGCTGGGCACCGACCTCATCCTGGTGTGCAGCAACACCGCCGCCGACAGCCTCGGCGACGAGCGCCTGATCGCCGACGACCTGCAGCTGCTGGCCGAGCGCGCCGCCCCGCGTGACCTGCGCATCGGCTACGAAGCCCTGGCCTGGGGGCGCCACGTCAACACCTGGCAGCAGGTCTGGCGGCTGGTGAAGGCGGTCGATCACCCCAATCTTGGCGTGCTGCTCGACAGCTTCCACACCCTGTCCATCGGCGGTGATCCGGCGGGCATCGCGCAGATTCCCGGGGACAGGATCTTCTTCGTGCAGATGGCCGATGCGCCCGTGCTGCAGATGGACGTGCTGGAGTGGAGTCGGCATTTCCGCTGCTTCCCGGGGCAGGGCGAATTCGACTTGGCCGGATTTCTCGCGCCCATCCTGCAGACCGGCTACCAGGGGCCGCTGTCACTGGAGATCTTCAACGACGGTTTCCGCGCCGCCCAGACCCGCGCCACCGCTGCCGATGGCCTGAGGTCCCTGCTCTACCTGGAGGAGCAGACCGCCGCGCGACTGCAGCGCGAGGAGACCCCGGTGGCGGCGCCGCTGTTCGCCCCGCCCGAGGCGCCGCGCCTGGAGGGGACCGAATTCCTCGAATTCGCCGTGGACGACGGCCATGGCGCCGAACTGGCGCGCTGGCTGGGCAAGCTGGGCTTCGCCCGGGCCGGCCGGCACCGCTCCAAGAACGTCACCCTGCTGCGCCAGGGCGAGATCAACCTGGTGCTCAATGCCGAACCCTATTCCTTCGGCCACAACTTCTTCGAAGCCCACGGCCCCTCGCTGTGCGCCATGGCCCTGCGCGTGCCGGACAGCCAGGCCGCACTGGAGCGCGCCCAGCAGTACCGGGCGCAGCCCTATCGCGGCCTGGTCGGTCCCAACGAGCGCGAGATCCCGGCGGTGCGGGCGCCCGATGGCAGTCTGATCTATCTCGCCGATCGTGGCGCCGACGGCCGCAGTCTCTATGACACCGACTTCGACGTCAGCGCCGGCGCAAGCGGCGGCCTCGGCCTGACCCACGTCGACCACGTGGCCATCGCCCTGCCGGCCGATGCCCTGGACAGCTGGGTGCTGTTCTACAAGAGCCTGTTCGATTTCAGCGCCGACGACGAGGTGGTGGTCCCGGACCCCTATGGCCTGGTCAAGAGTCGCGCCCTGAAGAATCGCCAGAGCAGCGTGCGCCTGGCGCTCAACATCTCGGAGAATCGCAACACCGCCATCGCCCGGGCGCTGTCCAGCTATCGCGGCTCGGGGGTGCACCACATCGCCTTCGCCTGCCAGGACATCTTCCAGGCGGTGGAGCAGGCCAAGGCCGCCGGGGTGCCCCTGCTGGAGATCCCGATGAACTACTACGACGACCTGGGTGCGCGCTTCGATTTCGACGACGACTTCCTCAGTCGGCTGGCCTACTACAACGTCCTCTACGACCGCGATGCCCAGGGCGGCGAGCTGTTCCACGTCTACACCGAGTCCTTCGCCGACCGCTTCTTCTTCGAAATCCTCCAGCGTAAGGATTACAGTGGCTACGGCGCCGCCAACAGCCCGGTCCGCCTGGCGGCCATGCTTCAGGCGCGCCAGGGTCGCCCGGCGCCCCTGGAATTCTGAGCCAGGCGGGCACCCCGGGGTGCCCGCGCCTCTCCTCCGACAAGAGTCAGCCCGATGCAGGACACCCCGGCGCTCGCGCCCACGCTGCGTACCCCGCGCAAGAACAATCCCGAAAAGACCCGCCAGGCCATCCTCGCCGCCGCCGTGGCCGAGTTCGCCGACCTGGGCCTGAGCGGCGCGCGGGTGGACGCTATCGCCGAGCGCACCCACACCTCCAAGCGGATGATCTACTACTACTTCGGCAGCAAGGAGCAGCTCTACCTGACGGTGCTGGAAAAGCTCTACAGCGACGTACGCGGCAACGAGGCCGAACTGCCGCTGGACCGCTTGCCGCCGCTGGAGGCGATCCGCACCCTGGCGGAATTCCTCTTCGAGCATCACCGCAGTCACGACGACTTCATCCGCGTGGTGAGCATCGAGAACATCCACCGCGGTCGCCACCTGGCGCAGTCCGAGACCATCTCCAGCCTCAACTCCTCGGCGCTGGAGGCCCTGCGCCGCATCCTCGCCCGCGGCGAAGCCAGCGGCGAGATCCGCAGCGGGCTGGACGCGGTGGACGTGCACCTGCTGATGTGTTCGTTCTGCTTCTACCGCGTCTCCAACCGCCACACCTTCGGCCGCATCCACGACATCGACATGGAAGAACCGGCGGTGCTGCGCCGCCACAAGACCATGATCGGCGATGCCATGGTGCGCTACCTGCAGCCGTAAGGGAGGCGGGCGACCCTCACCCCGGCCCTCTCCCAGGGGAGAGGGGGCGTCTGACCGAGGCTTCCAGTCGCCGGCATGGATTCGTAGATACCGTCTTCCACCTCAGTGTGCAATTGCTAAGGCAGGATCGAAAGGCTTGCCCGATTTGAGCACGCCATAGGCAATGCTCAGCAGTTT
>NZ_SLYS01000010.1:0-228434 GCF_004341115.1 Pseudomonas sp. JUb52 | reverse complement strand
CGGGTCTGTTTCATTGGGGTTGCTTGTCTTGCCATGATTCACCTCGTTGCAGTTTATCGCTTAACGGGGGTGTCCACTGGGACTGGGCAAGATCACGTTTCATCTTCCAGTTTCTCCCTGGGCCATGCGGCCCTAGTGTTGGGCCGCGGTGGTAGCCGGAATCTCGCCCTGTTTGATGCCGAGCAGAACGGCTGCGCGGTGGGACTCCCCTCGACGGCCCTTCTTGCGGCCGTTGAGAAGGTCGCTGACCAAATTCTTGTTCAACGAGTGAGTGCGGCAGAACTCAGCGATAGATATGCCCGCTCGATCCAGCTGGGCGCGGGCTTGCTCGGGAGTCAGAGGGGCGGGCATAGTGTTCCTGTGTGTTCAAACGTGTTCATTGAGAGCTGATTATGCATCCAATAGGGCGCAAGTCAAAGGATATTGTGTGCAAGTGCGTGCATTAGGCGACAGACTGCGCGAAGAACGAGATCGGCTGAGCTTGACCCAGGACGAACTAGGCCAAATCGGCGGCGTAAATCGGAATTCGCAGGGGAAGTACGAGAAGGGAGAGCGGAACCCTGATTCCGCATATCTGGCGGCCGTGGCCGCAGCGGGAGTCGATGTGCTCTATGTCCTCACTGGGAGGCGCGCACCCATTGAAGCGTCCGCGCTGACGCCAGATGAGCAGGAGGTCGTTGCCTATTACCGTGGCATGTCGGATTACAGCAAAGAGTCTGTGCGCCGTATGGCTTTTGCGATAGCTGCGGCGGACGGCAGCCTGGATTCCGGCAAGACTTGAAGATCGTGCCCCACGAACGCAGAAGCCCAGCCAAAAGCTGGGCTTTTTGTTTCAAACGCTTTTCAAGAGTTGGCGACCCATGTCTCAGATTGTACTGTAACAATATCCAGTAAAAAGGAGTATGCAGTACCTATGGAACAGCTCAGGAACGCCCCTTTCGTGGTCTGTGGCCGACAACCCGTGCCTTCGGCAGCCTGTGAGTACGAGGCGCGACTGCTGGAGGCCGTCAGGGGCTTATCCCGGGATGATCGGGAGAGGGTCTATCTGCTGGTGCTGGACCTGGCTAGGGTCAGCGGGCCCCTGGTGTGCAGGCCCGCCTAGGCGTCTCGGCGGCAGCAGGCGCGGTGACACAGTGAGGCGCACGTCTTGGTCAGTGAGCCTCGCTGCTGCCTTTAGTGGGACCGTAGTGCCATCTGTCGTCTCGGACAGGAAATGAACACGATCCTGTCTGATAATTCGCGCGTCATCCCCCTCCGCCTACGCCCCCTCTTAATGACCAGCCGAACCAACACCCCTGACCAAGCAATTATCGCACTTACTATTGAAAATGATCGCCTGCGTCAGGAGCTCGCCTCGGCTGAGCAGTACAAGGCCGATTCGGCCTTTCTGCGTAGCATCCTGGCTGCCTCAGGAGACTGCATCAAGGTCCTCGATCTGGAGGGGCGCGTCGCCTACATGAACGACGGCGGGCAGGCGCTGATGGAGGTCAGCGACTTCAACTCGATCAAGGGCTGCCCGTGGCCCAACTTCTTGCAGGGAGAGAATCACCAGGAGGCGAGGAGAGCGCTGCAGTCGGCCCGTGAAGGCAAGATGGGCCGCTTCCAGGGCAAGGCCAATACCTTCCAGGGCAACGCGAAATGGTGGGATGTCCAGGTCACCCCGATCTTCGATGAGGCTGGGCAGCCCCGGCGGATCCTGTCCGTGTCCCGCGATATCACCCAGGCCAAGCTCAACGAACTGGCGGTGGCTGAGCAGGAGGCCAACTATCGGCAGCTGTACAACGCCATTGCCATCGGCTTCTGCATCGTCGAGGTCCGCTGCGACGACCTGGGTGCACCGGAGGACTATCGCTTCCTCAAGGTGAACAAGGCGTTCGGCGAGATCACGGGCCTGACCGATGTCACCGGGCAGTGGATGGGTGACCTGGCGCCTCAGGGGGAGTCTCCCTGGGCCGAGCGGTACGCCGAGATGTTGGCTACCGGCAAGGCCGTGCATTTCGAGCACCGGGCCTCATCACTGAACAACCGGCACTACGACGTCTATGCCTATCCGCTGGGGACCCACGCGCCTAACCAGGTTGCCGTGTTGTTTTCTGACATTACCGCGCGAAAGCATCGAGAGGCTGAACGCGCGGCATTGATTGAGCTGGGGGCCCGACAGCACGACTTTGAACGTGCCGCTGATATCGCCTATCTGGCTGCAGAGATCACCGGGCGAACCTTGGGGGTGGGCCGCGTTGGGTATGGGGTCATCCAGCCCGATGGAGACACGATGCTGATCGAGCGTGATTGGACAGCCTCAGCAGTCCCCTCCGGTGCCGGTCTGCATTTTCTGAGGAGCTACGGGGAAGCCCTCACCGGGCTGCGTGCGGGTAAACCGATCGTCGTCAACGACGTGACGACAGACCCACGAACCAGGATCGCGTCTGCCGCTTTTGCGGCCGTGAACATTGCCGCGCTAGTCAATGTGCCCCTTCTCGAAGAAGGCAGGTTGGATGCCGTGTTGTTCGTCAACAGCGATCGGCCGCGGGTCTGGTCGGCAGAGGAATTGGAATTCATCGCGGACGTGGCGGCCTTGACCCAAGCGGCAGCCGGGAGGCGGCGCTCCAAGCGCAATCTTCAGCAAGCAGCAGCGTCGCTGGAAGTCCAGGTGGCCGAGCGCACGCGCGACCGTGATCGCCTCTGGCGACTGTCGGGCGACCTTATGCTGGTGGCTGACGGCGACGGACGCATCATCAGGTCGAATCCGGCCTGGGGCGAGATCCTGGGCTGGTTGCCTGAAGAGCTCATGCATATGAGCGTTTTCGAACTCATTCATGCGGACGACCTGGCGCGCAGAGAACAGGGTGCCGTGGACGTCCTTGAGCACGGCTTGCGGCTGGCTAGGTTCGAGAATCGCTATCGCTGCAAGGACGGTGGCTACCGCTGGATCTCCTGGACCGCGCAGGCAGCGGAAGGCGTCATCGTCGGAGTGGGCCGCGACATTACTGAGGAAAAGGAGCAGGCACTGGCCTTAGCGGCGGCTGAAGATGCCCTGCGGCAGAGTCAGAAGATGGAAGCGGTGGGGCAACTGACCGGAGGCTTGGCGCACGATTTCAACAATCTGTTGGCCGCAATCACCGGAGCTATGGAGTTGCTCAAAATGCGAGTCAGCCAGGGAAGGCTGAAGGACTTAGATCGTTATATTGGCGCGGCCCTGGTCGCATCCAACAAGGCTGCGGCCTTGACGCATCGGTTACTGGCGTTTTCTCGCCGACAGGCGCTTGAGCCCCGTTCGACTGACGTCAACGCCCTCGTTGCCGATATGACCGACATGATCAGCCGTACGGTGGGTCCGCAGATCGAGGTTGTAGTCATAGCAGAGCCCGAACTGTGGAATGCACTGATCGATCCGCCCCAGTTGGAGAACGCGCTACTCAATCTCTGCATCAATGCGCGCGACGCCATGCCGACGGGCGGGCGTATCACCATCCAGACCACGAACCACCATTTCGAGGATCCCGCTGCGGAAAATCTGGACCTCGCACCGGGTGACTATCTGTCGCTCTGCGTGATCGATACCGGAACCGGCATACCACCAGAGCTATTGACTCGAATCTTCGATCCGTTCTTCACGACGAAGCCGATCGGGGAGGGCACCGGCCTGGGCCTGTCGATGATCTATGGCTTCGCCAAGCAGTCGGGAGGATGGATCACGGTCGATTCGACCCTAGGGGAAGGCACCACGATGTGCTTGTACATGCCGAGGTGCAGTGAGCACGAACTGGCTAGTGATTGCATCGGTGTGGAAGCGAAGCCGGAAACGAAGGGGAGCGGGAAAGTAGTACTCGTCGTGGAGGATGAGCCGGTCCTGCGGATGCTAGCCACTGAGATTCTGGGGGACCTTGGCTATACCACGCTGGAGGCGTCAGGGAGTGCGGGCGGGCTGCAGATTCTGAATGCTCATGGCCGGATTGATCTGCTGATCACGGACGTAGGTCTTCCGGGGCTCATGAATGGTCGGCAATTGGCCGAGGCCGCTAGAGCGGTGCGTCCGAGGCTCAAGGTGCTCTTTGTCACCGGTTATGCCGATACGGCGTTCCAAGATGAGGGGCAGCTTGAGTCAGATATGGAAGTGCTGGCGAAGCCCTACTCTGTTGACGCCTTTGCTGCTCGCGTCGATAGGCTGCTGGGCAACTAGCCCTTCAACTCGAGCAAGCTGCTTAACGCAACGCCTGGGCGATCGCGGATTCCAAAGTGGCTGGCATCCAAGGCTTCTCGAGATAGACCACGTTGGCTGGGAGATCTGCCCGGATCTCGAAGCCGTAACCCGTTGTGATGATAATAGGCAGCGTTGGCCAGCGGCTTATCAGCAGGTTAGCCAGATCGCCTCCGGTCAGTTGCCCAGGTACGAGGTGATCGGTGACAAGAAGATCCGGCTTCCCATCGCGGAGTAGGGCTAATAGCGCATCGTCGGCGTTCAGAAATCTCGTGCAATGAGCGCCGCGCTCGTCGAGAAGGTCTTCAAGGATCTGCCCCAGCATGGGGTCGTCTTCGACGACTACCACCCGAAAGGACGTCAGATTCAGCATCAAACAAGGACCAGGCGATAGGAAGGTGCGGACTGTATCAATAATCAGTCAGTACCGCTTCAAATTTTCAATCGCGTGACCACTACTGCATCAGCTCTCGGACGGCATATTCAAGCTGCTTATAGGACCAAGGCTTGGCTATAAACGTGGAGTTGGGCGGCAATTGGTGGGTGCTGGCGTCCGCGTAGCCTGAGGTAATCAAAACCTTCAGCCTCGGCCAGCGCAGGGATGCGATCAGAGCGAGCTGGTGGCCGTTCAGACTGCCTGGGGTAAGGATATCGGTGACCAAGAGGGCGATGTTATCGGCGTTTGATTCAAGGCACGCAAGCCCTGCGTCGGCCCGGTCGCATTCGATCACGGCATTGCCCAGATCGCTTAGTACGTCCTTTATCAATTCCCGGACGAGGGGCTCGTCTTCCACGAGGAGGATCTGGAGCTGATTGTTCATGACGCCACGAAAATGTGTTGCAGTAGCACTGAGAGCGACTCGCCTCAGCAAGGTTTAACTTAGCTGACGGCCGGGTGGTGCGCAGGGAGTGGCCTTGACTTGATGGTGACAAGAAGCTGAGAGTCTTGTCTGTGCGCCGTCGCCCATGGGAGGAGACACATTTAGACTGTGTGTCCTGTAGGTGTTGGGCTCGGACTAGGGTGACACGATAGGACCCGCATAGGATCGTCAATGCCTCTCTCTCAGGTTCATAAGACCAACGTCTCGTCGACGCTTGCACGCTACATCAAGGAGATGGAAGACGCGGCGGATGTACAGCTTCTTGAGCTGCATTTCTGCCGAGCCGGTGCCTACATCGCCGCAGCGCGCGATATGGAGGCTTTGCCCAGCGAGCAAATCAACGCGCTTCTTGCTGTGTTCGATCACCTATACCGGCACGGGCTCATTCGGCTCTCCGTTTCACAGCTGAGCTGACTGCTCTGGAAGGCTGTACTACAACGATGGCGTCGATCTCGGCCTTCAGGCGCTTCGGCGTGTAGGTGAGCTCGGCTCGGCCCAGGGCGAACTGGTAGGTGAGGGCCGTACCTTCTAGCTCATTCATACCCCGCTTATTAAAACAAGGCATTTATACGACTTAATTCGTGATTAACCTATCGGTTCCCTAGCTGTAGGGAAGATAGCGTCGCGCCCTTGATTTTTGCTTGATATAGCCTCTCGTCGCACAGGTTTAGTAATTCTGCTGGTGAATTTATGGTCGAGTTTGGATGGGAGCAGTAGATACCTATGCTTACAGTGACTCGGCCTTTCGGGCTTTTCTCATGAGGGATGTTAAGGCTTTTAAGCGTTTCTGAAATCTTCTTTGCGACCTCATAAGTGCCGAATTCATCGGTGCTTGGAAGCAATATGACCATTTCTTCGCCACCAAAGCGGCTTGCGAAATCACTCGGGCGTCGTACAGAATTTTTTATGCATTCGCTTACGGCCTTTATGCAAACGTCGCCCGCGATATGTCCGTAATGGTCGTTATATTTTTTGAAGTGATCAATGTCTAGCATTATGAGGCCGAGCGGACTGTTAGATCTCTGTGCTCGACTAATTTCTATAGGTAATGTTTGATCTAGAGAGCGACGGTTTTTAAGCCCGGTTAAAGCGTCTTCACTAGCAAGCGTTTCTAGTGCTCGAAGAGCGGTTTTTAGCTTATCCTCCGTTTTGCTGGTGATCTTGATTTGATAGAAAAGCACTGTGCTGAATATTATCAGCACAATCGCTATTGCTGTTGTAAGAAATATAAGGCGGACAAGGCTATGGCGCCACTGCGCCAAAATCCCATCCATGGAAAGCCCTGCTTGCACTACTAGGGGGTAACGGCTTAGCTGTCTATAGCTATTTATTCGTTCAACTCCGTCCACTATAGATATGATACGTGCAGTACCAATAGGGCTTAAAGGCAGATATTTCGAAAAGATGTCCCCTTTTGAAATATTAGTACCAACAGTCTTTTCGTCGAAAGGTCGGCGAGTTAATACGGTTCCGTCCCTAAGCGCAACGGCAAAGATATCGCTTCCGTTTAACTTGAAGTTCGAGTAAAAGTCATTAAAATATTTGACGTGCAGCGTTGTTAAAAACACACCGGCGAACGATCCGTCTGGCCTGTCTATTCGCCTGGATATTGGTATTACGAGTTCTCCCGTAGAGCGGCTTTTGATGACTTGGCCTATGTGCATGCTGCGATCTTTATGGGTTTTGTGATAGATGAAGTATTCTCTGTCAGAGTTATTGGCATTTGGTGGAATAGTGGTTTTATCTGTTACTAGCCAGCGGCCTTCACTGTCATAAATAAATATTCCATGTATTTGATGCATTATGCTGGCCTGGCCTAAAAAGACTTTTCTTAGGCGCTCGGCATCAATGTTGTCTAAGCCATACCATTCCGCGCGTTCCACCATTCCGCTTGAAAAGGCTTCGATTTCTTTAATAGCGTCTTCCGCATGTTGCGCTGCAGATAAAACGAGGTTGGAGGTGTATTCCTCCGCGTCTTTGATTTGCATCCGATAGTCGCGTATCGATTGCCAGGCGATCAGCCCAGCCAAAAGCAAAAGTACTGCAATGATAAATATGGCCGCGATGAGCTTTAGGCGCCCAGCGGAGGAATCAAACGGTTCGATTGGCTTAGCGACATCGATAGGCATCGGGGGTGGCACTTTTCCAGACAGAATGAGTGTCTTCAGGTATCGCTGGCTAACATAGCACTATCAGATGGGAGCTATCGCCCATTCGTGATAAGGGATAGCTGTTGCAGCTATCTCTGTTGCGTACGAATGTGCGCTTTCTGCGATCTGCTTGAGGTGAGCCTGGTTGCGGCTAGGGTGCTGGTAGATTTATACCAACGCTCTACGGCGAGCGCTCAAGCCTGATCTAGACGGTTCAGGGGTTATGTCTGGACGTCTCGGAGCTTGCGCCATTCCCGTTCCACCGCACGCTTCGCCGTGGCCTTGGTGGCGTACAGGTACCGCAACCGCCGCGGCTTGCTCTGGTCGCCTTCGGTGAGCGTGTGCTCCTTGCCGGTTTTGGGATCGCGGTAGTAGGCGATGATGCCGGTGTAGTCGCCCTGTATCTCGTCGACCAGGTCGGCTACCAGGTCCTCCGGCAGCTTGGCTTCCAGCTCGAGGCGCGTGATGTAGCCGCCGTCCGCGGTGAGGCTGTGCTGCACGTTCCCCCCGTACCAGATGATGGAGTCGATCTCGGCCTTCACGCCCTGCAGGGTGTAGGTGAGTTCGGGCATGAGCTCTGGCCGGCCCAGGGCGAGCTGGTAGGTGAGGGCGGCGGTACCGCGCTGCAGGCGGTTCCACTCGGCCCGGGCGGCGCGCAGCGCGGAGAGCTGGTCGGCGTAGATGTGGCGCAGGTCCTTCACGTTCTCGCCGCCCCCGGCGATGGCCTCCTTCTTCTTAGCGCTGTTGACGTCGTAGTAGAAGGCGCGCACGGCGTCGTAGCTCTCACGATCGGCCTGCAGGTAGCTGTGCTGGTCGCCGTCTTTGCGGGTGAGGGTGACGTGGCCCAGGTCGGCGCCGCTAACCGCCTTGCCGCCGCCGGCCGGGAGGAAGAGCAGGCGGCCGGCTTTCACGGTGGCCACCGCGTCGTAGTCTTCACCCAGGCGGGTGAGGAGGTTGGCGTCCGATTCGCCGGTTTGGTCCAGCTGCAGGACCTGCTGCGCCTCGAGGGCGGGCGCGATGAGCGGGGTGAGCCCCTGGCGCGCGGCCAGAACGCGCAGCACGGCGCCCAAGGTGGTGGCGCTGTAGCTCTGGTCCCGCTTGGTCTTGAGGCCTTTGCGCAGGTCGGCGCTGCGCGCTCGGATGCTCAGCACGTCGGGAGCGCCGCTGTGCTCGGTTTCGTCGACGACATAGCTGCCCTTGTCGATCAGTCCGGTGGTGGACCAGCCCAGCCAGAGGCGAATCTTGGCGCCCCGGGGCGGGATGGCCAGCAGGCCGTCGTGGTCGGATAGCACCAGGCTCAGCTGGTCGGCCTCGAGGCCGCGGTTGTCCGTCAGATCTAGGCTGATCAGCCGCGGCGCGATGAGGGCGCTAATGTCCTTGCCGTCGACCAGGATCTGGTAGCGCGCTTGGGCATAGGTAGCGCCCTGCACCAGGTCGCGGCCGAGGGTGCGCAGCTGGCCGGTGGCGGTATCGAGCAGTTCTTGGATCACAGCAGCTTCCTCAGCACGGTACCCATGCCGGCCATGCCGGCGCCGAGTAGCTCGCGGCCGGTGTCGTCGTCGACGCGCTTGAGAGCGATGCTGAACTCGATGCGGCGCGGGGTGCCGTCCTGGAAGAAGAGCGTCTTGGTCTCGGTGATGCTCTCGATGACCCAGAGCCCATAGATCCGCCCGCTACCCTCGATCAGCGGCCAGGCGCCGCCGGTACCGGCCATGTAGCGCAGCACGTCCAGGCTGCTGGGCGTGCCGGCGAGCTCCGGGGCGAGCCAGCCGGGCAGGGTGATGCTGTCGTCGCCCTTGCCCAGGAACTGGCGCGCTGGCGCCGCGCCCACGCGAGAGCTGGTGGCGTGGCGGTAGTCGGTCTGCCGCTGCAGCTCCTGGTAGGCGAGGGTGTAGAGGCTGAAGATGAAGTTGCCGAGGGCCATCATCATGGGGTCAGGTCCTGTCTCTGAGGCTGCTGCGGCTGCGGGCGGCTTTCTCGGCCTGCAAGCGGGCCAGCTCGGCACGGACCTGACGGGCGATGGCCTGCGGATCCTGCGCAGGCGCAGCGTGGATATGGATTTCGTAGTGGTCGCCCGTTGCGGGCGCTGGAAGCGGCGCTGGCGGCAACGCGGGCCGGCTATCGAAGGCGATCGGCTCGCGTGCTGGCTGCTGCAGCGTCGTCTGGCGTACCGCCTCAATCTGCCGGCTCTGCGGTGATGCGTCCTTGACGATCGCCGGGACAACGGCTGCGGCCGGCTGCATGATGGCCTGGCGTACTGACTCGATCTGCCGTTGGAGCAGTGTGGTATCACCAGCCGGCTGGGCCAGCGCGAGGATTGCCGGCTGCTGGGTGACTTGGCGGACCGCCTCCATCTGTTGCTGCTGGGCAGATGGCAGTGGCTGGGCTGCTGACATCTGCGGAGCACCGCCGAGGGCCAGCGCCGCCGTTGCCGTAGCTGCAATACGCTTGGCGGTGTCGGCAATCTGACCCAGGGGGCTGCCTTCGCCTTTGCCCATGCCGACCGCCAGGCCCTGCATGGTGTATTCGCCCAGGGCAGCGAAGACGCGGGACGGCGAGTGAATGTCCAGCTTCTCCTTGAAGAAATTGATCGCACTCTGGCCGGCGCCCATCACGGCATCTTTCACCGCGCCCAGGCGGCCGGTGATGCCGCGGACCAGGCCGTCCATGATCATGCCGCCGAGTTCGGTGAATTTGGCCGGGAGGTCGAAGCCGAAGTAATTCAGCACAGCAGCGAAGGCCTGGTAGAAGAGCCCGACGGGGGAGAAGTCGAGGATCTTGCGGGCGATGGCGCCGATCCCGCCGCTGACGCCCGCTGTGAGCCCATTGAGCAGCACGGCGCCGACCTCGGTCAGCCGGGGGGGAAGTTCCAGGCCGAAGTAATTCAGCACGGCGGCGAAGGCCCGGTAGAAGAGGCCGATCGGCGAGAAGTCCAGGATCAGCCCAGCGATGCTAGCAATACCACCCGTGGCCCGTGCCTTCATCTCTGCCCATACCCCTGCGAACCACGGACCGATTGTTTTCCAATTGGCGTAGATCAGGGCGCCGGCGGCGACCAGTCCGAACAGGACAGCGCCAATGGGGTTGGCGATCGCTGCCGCACCGATCAGGCGAAGGCCAGCCGCTACCAGGGGGAAAGTGCCCTTGCCGAGCTTGAAGAGCAGGCCCAGCACGCTGGGCAGGCGGATACCAACTTGAGCAAGCATGAAGCGCAGCGCGAGGAAGGGCCCGAGCACGCCGGCGACGCCCAGGGCGACGGTACCGAAAGCGATCGACACGCCAGACAGCACCGCGGCCACCTTGACCAGGTTGCCGGCGAGGACCGGATTCTCGCGGGCCCAGGCGCCGGTTTTGCCAGCGAGGTCACCCAGCCAGGTGATGATTTCCTTGAGCTGGGGTGCAATGGCGGCGCCGAATTCGGACTGGGCGTTGGTGAAGGCGCCAGTTGCCGCCTCCCAGGTGTTGGAAAGGGTGCCCAGCTGCTCGTTGACGCGCATCTGCAGGTCCGCCTGGGCCTTCATCTTGCCCTGGACTTCCTGGTAGCCGACCAGGCCCTTGGACATCATGGTGTTGAGCGCGGTGAGGGTCTCGGAGTCGTCGCCGAAGACCTGTTTCAGCACGCCCAGGCGGGTCTCAGTGTTGAGTACCTTGAGCTTGTCCAGCTGGGCGTAGAGCTTCTCCATGCCGCCGAATTCGCCCTTGCCATCGGTGAAGTCGAGCTTGATACCCTTGTCCTTGAGGCCCTTGTTGGCCTTGCCGACTTTGTCGGTGTCCATGCCCATCTGAAAGATCTTGCGCAGAGCGTTGCCGGCAGCGCCGCCCTCCATGCCGGTCTGGTCGAGCTGGATCAGCAAGGGGGCCAGGGCGTTGGCCGCCTCAAGGCCCTCCTTCTTGATGATGTCCAGCGCCGGGCTGATCTTGCTGAAGCCCTCGAGCATGTTGTTGGAGTCGACGCCCAGGTAGAAGCCGCGCTGGATGGTGTCCATCAGGCCCATGAGGTCCTTCTCGCTGGTACGGGTGGCGTCCTGCATCTTGGCGGCGAACTTGGCCGCCTCGGTGACTGGCATCTTGAGCTGGACGCCCAGGTAGGCCGCGGCCTCGCCCATGCCGCCAAGGATGGTCTTGGCCGACATCCCCTGGCGCACCAGCATGGTCATCATTTCCTGGAATTCGGCGGTGGTACCAGGCAGGCGATCGCCCAGGCGCGTGGCCAGGTCGGAGATCTCCTTGAATTCCTTGGGGGCGGTGCCGTCGCTCAGCATTAGCGAGGCGCGCAGCTGGGTGGCAGCGTCCTCGGCCGGGGCAAAGGCCTTGATCATGCCCAGCACCGGGCCGCCGATCGCGGCGCCGGTGGCAGCCGAGCTGGCTCCGGCCATGGCGGCGTTGCCGGCGAGCTCCTGGCCGCGCTTGAGCTTGCCGCGGGCGCTTGCCAGCTTCTCCTGGGTGCGATTGAGGCGCTCGAGCTTGCCCCGCTGGGTGTCGATCGCGGCATTGGCGCTGGTGAGTTGCGCCTGCAGCCGTGCCTGGGCGCCGCCGAGGTCGCGGGTATCGACGCCACCGGCGCGCATGATCGGCAGCAGGCGCTGCAGCTCGGTGCGCTGGGCGGCGTGTTTGGCGTGCAGGCGATCTACCTCGGCTGCGACGTTGGCGAAGCGCTTCTGGAACGCCGCCGAGGGTGCGTCCATCGCTTTGAGGTCCTGCCGATACCCGCGCAGCTTCTCCTGGCCCTTGGCCAGGGCCTCGGCGCTCTGGCGCACAGCCTCGCGCTGGCGCTGATAGGCGCTGATGTCTTGCTGCTGCTGGTTGAGCTCCTTGACCCGGTCCCGGGCAGCCTTGAGCGCCCGGGCGGTCGCGTTGCCGCCCCCGGCGATGCGTTTGAGCGGGGCCGTGACCTTGTCCAGGGCGGACAGGAGGACACGGATCTGCAGGTCATTGGCCATCGGGGGAGACTCGCTTGCGGGCGCGTTCGCGCCAGTCCATCAGTTCGGCCAGGCCCAGCTGGTCGAGCTGGGCTGGTTGCCAGTGGAAGGTGATGGCGAGATCCGCCATTGCTTCCTCTACGCGGACGGGGAGAGCTCCGCCCTGACCGACTTCTTGAGCAAAAAACCGGCGATCTTCCCGCCGACGTCGACCAGGTCGGCCGGATCCATGGAGCGGACTTCGCTCTCGGTGAGGCTGGGAATGCTGATGCGCGGGGTCACACGCATGATCGCGGCAACATCCAGCTGCAGCAGCTCGGCCAGGGAGACGCCGCGCAGCTCGCCGGCGTTGGGCTTGCGCAGGGTGATCTGGGCGATGGTGGTCTCGCCGCGGGTGATGGGCTGATCGAGGACGACGACGTTGTCTTGGGTGGTATCGCTCATGGTGGTACTCCAGGTAATAGGCTAGGGCTGGCCCGCCGGAGTGGGCCGAAAAAGGCGAGGTATCAGATCCCGAGGGCGGCGCGCTGCTTGGCCAGGCGGTCTTCACCGCCGACGATCTCGACGAAGTTGAGGAGGTCGATCTCGATCACGGTCTCGCCCGCCACGATCAGCTTGTAGTAGCTGCAGGTGGTGGTGATCTTGTGCTCGGTGTCTTCGCCCGGAGTGGCTTCGCCCATCTCGATGGTCTCGTGACGGCCGCGGACCACGATCTCGACGGCGGTGTCCTCGCCGGTGTCGTCCTGCTGGTAGGTGCCGGTGAAGCGCAGGGGTACGGCTGCGGCGCCCACGGCGCCGAATTGCTTTAGGGCGGTGAGATCCAGTCCACCCAGGGTCCACTCCAGCTGGATGCCGTCGTCGGAGAAGCCCAGGTCGGCCTTGACTGGGCCGTTCATGCCGGCGCCGCGGAAGGCTTCCATCTTGCGGCCGAGGGGCGGCAGGGTGCAGGACTTGGCGACGCCCAGGTAGGAGTGGCCGTCGTTGAAAAGCATCATGTTCTTGAGTTTGCGGGGCATGGCCATGAGGGCAGCTCTCCAAAAGGCGGCCTAGGGGACGCCGGATGTTCAGGGTAGGGATCAGGCGTTGACGCGGCTGGCGAAGTCGACCAGGAAGCGGTCGGTTATGCGCTGGCGCAGGGTCAGGTCTTCCAGCGGCGGGACCGGGGTGTAGTCGTAGTCCAGGAAGAGCTTGCCGGCCTTGAGCGTCTCCTTCTCGTTGGCATCGGCGTCGTACCAGCACTCGCCGCCGAGCAGGTAGCCCTGGCGAGTCAGCTCGCGGAACTTGGCGTTGATGCCCTCGACGATGTCGCGCACCAGGCTCGGGTGCATGGGGCGGTCATTGGCCCAGAAATGCGCCTCGGCCATGGTGTCGGCCAGCACCTGGGCGGTGCGGGTGTAGTTCTCGAAGGCGAAGAGCGGATCCTCGCTGGTGGTGCGCGAGCCCCAGAAGCGATAGCCGTCGTGGTTGATCAGCGTGGTGACCTCGTTGCCGTTGAGGTAGTCGCTGTCGGTTGCGGTGTTCTGCAGATCCCAGAAGACGTCCTTGCTGATGCCGGTCACGCCGTCCACGGCCACGTTCGACAGGGTCTTGTGCCAGCCGGTGCTCTGGTCCAGCTGGGCGCGCAGGCCCAGGGCCCGGGCGGTGGCGTTGGCGGTCACAGTGGCGTTCTGGACGGTGGACCAGGCCAGGAAGTCCGGCCAGTGGAGCATCAGCTCACGGGCGCCGAACTGGTTGCGGTAGGCGACGGCCTCTTCCTTGGTGGCGCAGCCGTTGCAGCTCGCATAGACGAAGCCACGCAGCTGCTTGGCGATCGCCACCATGGCGGTGGTGACGGCCTGAGTGTCGAGCCCGGGCACGCCCAGGATGCGCGGCGTGATGCCCAGCTGGGCCTTGGCCGCGAGCAGCGCCTTCATACCGGTGTAACGGCCATTGGCGACGCCGCCGATGATGTTGCTCTGCAGCTCGGCCGCATTGGCGCCATCGGGCACGCGCACCACGACGGTGACCGGCTTGGACTGGTCGGCGATGGCCTGCAGCGATTCGGCCAGGGTGCCCTTGGTGCCGGCTTTGCCGACAGCGCCCTGGACGTTGGTCAGCAGGACGGGGGTGTTGAGTGGGAAGGCGTCGGCATCGGCATCGCTGCCGGTGCAGACCATGCCGATGACGGCGGTGGAAACGGTGGAGATGGAGCGGGTGCCCTGATTGATCTCGAGGACACGCACGCCGTGATGGTAGTCAGCCATGAGGGGTTGCCTGCGCAGGTGGGTAGGTGACGCTGCACAGGCTGGCGGATCCGCGCGCGCGGGTCGCGGGGCGGGAGTTGTAGCGGAGCCCGCTACAAAATGCCGACCGCCATCAGGCGGCCGGAGTGGGCTCCTGGTAGCCCTGGGCGGAGAGGTAGCCGGTGGTGGCGGCCGGATCCGGGCTGGTTGGCCAGTCGCCTTCGGCCGGGACGGCGCCGATGGTGTCAACGCGATTGAGCAGCACCCGATAGGTCTTCCAGGACTTGAGCGCCTTGGTCTCAGCCTCGGTGGCGATCTCCAGATCCACGGCATCCTGCAGGGCGTCGACCTGGTTGCTGGCGTACTGCAGCAGCAGGGCGCGCTTGCGGGTGGCCAGGGCCTTGGCCGCGGCCAGTTGCGCGGCCTCGTCCAGCTGCCAGTGATCGTCCTGCCAGGTGTCGAATTCGCTCAGCGGCGCCACCAGGGTGTAATCGCTGGGCAGGGGGCCCAGGAGTGCCCACTGGCGTGGCTCGCCGGTGCCGGTGTGGTAGACGGTGGCACCGCGGTGATCCTCGACCTCGATCCAGGCTTCATCGCGGCGCACCAGGACCATGCCGGTGCTCGGCTCGGGCGGATTGTCCAGGGTGCTGTGGGCCGGGATGAGCCAGACATCCGGCTCCAGCGGGCTGGGATCCGCCGACGTTTTGCCCAGGAGCTCGCCGGACACCGGATCGAAGGTGGCCACCTGGGGGACCAGGCGGTCTTGCCACCAGGGAAGCGCAGTGGTCTGGGCGGGAAGGTCCAGGCTGACCAGCAGGTTTTCAGAGTCGGTAACGGTCATGGGGGCGATCCTCAATACTTGATGCAGGCCAGCAACGCGATGTTGCGCGGGCGTGATTCGGTACCGCCGCTGAAGCTGACGGTGATGGTGTGGGTGTGGTCGCCCGCGGTACTGGTGCCCTGACTGGCTTCACCGGAGTAATAGGCCTCATCGCCGTACACGGCATTACCAGAGCCTTCCGGCGCGCGGTCCTGCTTGAACGACATGGTGTGCTGGTGGGCACCGGCGTTCGCCGCAGTGGCGCTGTGGGTGTGGTTCAGGTTCTGGCTGGCCTGGCTGCTGTTCAGGACCCGACAACCATCGACGCCGCGCCCATCGTCCCAGGCGCGTAGGAACTCACCCCGCAGATCCGGTAGGTTGAACGTGGAGGAGCCATCCCCTGCGCCGAAGTTGGTACCGATCACGGCGAACAGCGCGGCGTAGGTGGAGCGCGATACCGCGGCGCCGTTGGCCTTGAGGAAGCCGGCCGGCGCCGAGCTGCTGGGGAAGAAGACGACCTCGGCGGTGCGGGTGCCGGTGGCGTCCTGGACAAAGGCAGTACTGGCACCATCGTTGGTGCTGTCGCCGCGGGCCTTGGTCGGCATTTCGATGCCGTTACCCACGACGACCTTGCCCGTATCGAGCTTGACCGACAGCGGGCGGAGCGAGTTGTAGCCGCCATACGGATCGCCCGAAGCGGTGATCATGAGCCAGAGGTAATTGCCGTCGTTGCGCCAGAAGGTGCCGTAATTGCCGGACACGATCCGATAACAGTTCGATGACAGCGACCGGACTTCACCGCCTGGGGTCACGCTCAGCAGGGACGGGTTCCACGTTGCCCCGTTGTCGCCGTTGTCCCATTCCAGGAACAGGTTGTTGCCATCGGTCTTCCAGCGCGAGGACTTGGCGCCGCCAGTCCGATCGAGCATGGCCACGGTGGGCGCATAGCTCATCACCGAAAGACCGCCAGTGCCGTCGCCGGCATCGCTCTGTACACACAGGCTGGCCCCGCTGGGATCGGTGATCCAGCTGCTGCCCGGCCGGATCCGCGTCTTGACCACGTATTCCATCTGGTCCTGGTCATTGAGGCCGCCGAAGTAGGCGCGGCGGTCTGCGGTGGCCGAGCCACTGGGCGTGAAGAACCAGCGAGGTCTCCAGCCGCCGTTGCCGTCGTTGACGCCCTGATAGCACAGCGTGGTGATACCGGCACTGTTGCGGTATTCGAGCGACAGGTTTCCAGCGGCTTCCAGGTTCTGCAGGGTGACGAGCTTCCAGCCGTTGCCCGTCGTCGTGCCCTTCAGCACATGATCAGTCTGGTCCTGGAGATCGGAGAACTTGCCGGTTCGGGCAACGTTGGCAAGCTGGTCGGCGAACGCGAATTCGCGCCATGCATACCAGGTCGCGTCGTGCCGGACCCGAACGAACGTCCGCCCTCGACCGCCCGAGGCGCCGAAGACTTCGGTGGCTACCTGGGTCAAGCGAGCAGCAGAACCCGGCAGGCCGTGGGTGAAGACCTCGAATGCCACCCGAGCCGCATCCGCCGCACCGGTCACCGGCCAGTTCAAGGCCGCTCCGGCGGTCACGACGTCTTCGCAACGGATCATGCCGCCTACCGGTGCGTCGTTGAGGTTTATCGCGTTGTTCTGTACCGGCGCCGCGCCGGCCAGGCCATAGGCCGCCATCACAGCCTGCACAAAGGCGGTGGTGGCGATCTGGGTGGTGTTGGTGGCGATGCCAGCCGTGGGCGCCTTGGGCGTACCAGTCAGGTTCGGCGACTCGCTATTGGCCTTGAGCCCCAGCGCCGTGGCCATATCGGTGGCATAGTTCGGGTTATTGCCCAGGGCGGCCGCCAGTTCGTTGAGCTGGTTGAGCGCTTCCGGCGAGCCATTGACCAAGGCGGCGATCGCGGCCTGGACGAAGGCCGTCGTGGCGATGCTGGTGTCATTGTCGCCGGCAGACGGCGTTGGCGCGCGCGGGTCGCCCGTCAGCACCGGCGAGTTGAGCGGCGCCTTGCTGTCGTCGGTGATGGTGATGTTCGCCGTGCCGTCGAAGAGCACGCCGTTGATGGTCCGCGCGGTGGCCAGCTTGGTGGCGCTGGGCGCTTGGCCGGATCCGTTGCCGGTACCGCCGTTGGCGACGGGCAGGAAGATGGCGGCGGCGGTGGCGCGTCCTTTCTTGTCGAGCGTGACGCCACCATAGGTCCCTGCGGCGACCCCGGTGTCGGCCAGGGTCACGGTCAGGGACAGATCAGCGCTGCCGTCGAAGGTCCCGGTGGCGGTGGCGTCACCGGTGAGCTTGACCGCGCGCGCGGTGGCCAGCTTGACGGCCACCGCAGCGTTGCGTGCTCCGCTGAGCAGGCCATCCACTAGGCCTTTGAGGTACTTGGTGCGGTTGGCCAGCTGCTGGCCCTGGCGGTTGGAGAGCCCATCGGGGCCGCCGACTACCGGATCGGTTTTCTCGATCTGGTAGACGCCATCCTCCCACTGCTCTTTTTCGGTGAGGTTCGTCATCAAGCGACTCCGTAGGTGAAGGTCCCGTCGTAACGGAAAGTGCCGCTGTGATCGTTGAGCGCAGCGGTGAAGTTGAGGGCAATGAGCTCGCAGCGCGCCGGGGCGACGTCGGCGAGGGTTTGGCGGATCCGCGCGGCCTGGGCCACGCTGATGGGCTGGGTGACGTAAACGCTGTACTTGGCCCAGTGCTCGTCATGGCCATAGAAGCGGTCGCCGTTGTAGGTGCGGTTGGCGTCGTAGAGGCCGCCCGTGGCGCCTTCGATGAGGGTGAAAGCCTCGGAGCCGAGCAGGTTGGTCAGGGCGCGGCGGACGGCGCCGCGGGTGCCCTTGTGCCGGTGAACGGTGACGGAATCCGCAATGATCTGGCGCTTGGCGTCCTCGCCCCAGTTGACGTCCCAGTCGTCGACCGAGACCGCCCAGGCCAGCCAGGGCAGCACCGCGGCCGGGCACTTCCAGGGGTTCCACAGATCACGGATCGGGACCGGCAGCGCATCGAGGCCGGCACCGCTGGCGGTGATCGCACGCTCCAGCGGCAGGCTGTTGGGTGGCAGCAGCACGCTACTCATCGGTGCCGCCCTGGGTCAGGGTGATGCCGGTGCAGTAGGCGGCCTGGTGCTGGGCGACCTCGAGGTCGGTGGCCGGGCTGTTCAGGATGACGTTCTGCACGCCGCTCTGATGCAGCGCGGCGAACAGGCCCGAGCGGGAGACGTCCTGGCCCATGGCGTGGCGCTCGGCCACGTAGGCCTTCGCCTTGGCCAGGGCCGCGGTTTGCACAACGGCCATATCCGGGCCGTTGTAGAAGACCAGGGTGGCTGCCACCTGGTAGGGCAGGATCTCGGCGGCGACCACTTCGACGGTGTCGCAGAGCGGCCGGACGTCTTCGTCGTTGAGCGCTGCGGTCACGGTGGCCAGCAGCGCGGCGCTCGGCGTGCCGTCGCCTTCCGTGCTCAGGACCACGACCCGCACGGTGCCCTGGATGGGACGCAGGATGGCCACGTCCTTGACCTTGGCCGAGGCGGACAGCGCGTGATAGCGGTAGGCGTTGCGCGGGCCGGCGGTGGTGAAGCCTTCCAGGGCGAGCTGGGTCCGGTACCGCAGGCGATCGTCCGTCTCATAGACGGCGGGGATGGCCGGGGTGACGCTGGTGTCGGCCGGCGTTACCAGCAGGCGCTGGACGCCGTACCAGGCGGCGACGTTCTCCAGGTCCGCACCGGTGGCATAGGCCAGCATCACGGCCTTGGCGCCGTCGTTGATGCGCTGGCGGAGGATGAGCTCGCGGTAGGTGTTCTCCTGGAGCAGCTTGTTCAGCGGCTGCGACTCCAGCTCCAGGCGCGCGGCGATATTGGCCTGCTCGGCAGCCGGGTACAGGCTGACCAGGCGGGCCTTGCGGGCGGCCAGCAGGGTCTCGAAGTCCAGGGACTCGACGACGTCGGGCAACGGCAGGAGGGAAAGGTCGATCATGCGAGGCCTCCAAAGACCAAGGGGGCGCGCAGGCTGACGGCGGCGTTGGTGACGGTGCTGTAGCCCTCCAGGTCGACGAAGGCCTGGCCCGGGGCGTCGCCCAGGGTGAGCGCGATGCGGGTGAGGTTGAGGCGCGGCTCCCAGCGCATGAGGGCGATCACGGCCACGGCCTTGGCCTGCAGGGCTGTGGCATCGTTGAACGGCTGATCGATCAGGCTGAACAGGTCGCAGCCATAGGGGCGGCGCATCACGCGGGTGCCGATCGGCGTGGTGAGGATGTCGCCGACCGACTGCTGGAGCTCCTCGAGCTCGGTGACGGCCAGGCCCGTTTCGCGGCTCATCATGGAGAGGGCGCTCCGGTCTGGGCGTTGCCGACCTGGACGCCGCCATGGGGGTGCTTGACCAGGCTGATGCCGGCGGCGACGACGTCGCGGGTCACGGTCACTAGGCCGTCGATGTCCACGTCGCCCTGCAGCTTGAAACCGCCCGGGGCGACGATCTCGACCCGGCCGCCGGCGGGCAGGGTGGCCAGCAGCTGGTGGGCCGCGCTGTCGTACTCGACGACGGCGCCGTCCGGGTAGGTGCGGCGGTGCAGGCCGGCGCGATCGCCATTGGCGGGGATGAGGGCGCTGAACAGTCCGGTGATGGCGATGCCCTGGGCAGTCTGGCCGCTGGGGCTCAGGACCAGGACCTGCTCGCCCACGGTAGGCGGATCCCAGTCGCGCGTGGTGCCGGCGCGCAGGGCGGCCCAGGGCAACCAGCCAGTCAGCAGGTCGCCGCTCTGAACCCGAACCCGGGCAGGGCGCTTGTCTTGGAGACTGCCATGGTCGACCTCGGCGATGGTGCCGAGGCGGATCAGGTTCTCGATGAGGCGGGAGAGGGCGGCGATATCGGTCATGCCGCTGAGGATGGCGGCCGCGCGCGCGAGGTGCAGCCGGGCGGTTGTGTAGCGGCAGTCGCTACATATCAGCACCCAAAACAAGCGTGGCGACTACCTAGGGGTCAAAGAAGACAGACCATTCAGAGGAGGGCAACCGATGGGGTGCTTATACAGACCGACGCTGGGAGATCTAGAAGAGTCGATCTTGGGTCATGAGCTGATGTTGGCCAGGTTCGAGCGGCAACTCGTAAGAGTAGACCTGGACACCGACGCTTACACCGATGTGCTCCGCATCATGGAGGGTATCCAAATCGAGTTGGAAAATGATCTGGCTCGTCGTACTGAGCTGCTGAAGCGGGCGGGCTGGTAGTCAGTCGAGTAGACCGTCCAGAAGCGAGTCGCGCAGCTGCTGCAGGTCCTGGTCAGACAGCCCAAGCAATTCGCGGCGGGCGTAGCGGACCTCAGGTGCCTCGCGCTCTGCTCGGTCTTTCAGTCCGTACTGGTGGACGCGGGCGATGCGGGAGACGCGGCCGGCGAAGCCGATCACAGCCTGATGCGGCGTGCCCTTGGCCTTGAGGTACCGGGCCATGTTGAGCCTCTCGAACATCCGCCGTTTGATGCGGCCCTTCTTGCCGCGCAGATCTCGCGGCTTGCGTGCCTCGAACGGCGAGCCGTCGGGGTTCACCTGGGCGCGGATCCGCTGCTGCTGACTGCGGCGCAGCTGCTGGGCAGCCTTGCGGGCCAGTTGGGCCCGGCCGCGGCCATCCAGCTTCTGCAGGAGCGGCGAAAGCCAGGTCTCCAGCGCCTCGAGGTCAGCCACGGCTGCGGCCTGGATGTGGCGTTTCCAGGGCCAGGGCGTCGCCGGCAGTTCCAGATTGCCATTCGGCCAGCAGCTCGTCGCCGACGAAGACCTGCCAGGTGGCCGGCTCCTGGTACTCGGTATACGGGGACTCGGGCACGTGGTTCAGCTGGTAGGTGTCGTCCGGCTGGCGTTTCACGACCACGCGCTCGGTGAGCGGCAGGGTGATGGCCAGATCTACCTTGGAGTTGTCCAGGATGTCGGCCTCGAAGCCGATGCCCTGGGCGGACTTGTCCAGGTTGGCCAGCAGCTCGGACTGGTTCGTCCGAACCCAGGCCAGCAGCGGCAGCATCACGGCGTCAGGGTGGCCGGCGAAGTCGGTGAGGATGATCTGCAGCTCGTAGCCGTACTCCCAGGACAGGCTGGCCGCGGCGGTGCAGCGCAGCTTGCCCTTGTCGATGAAGACCAGCAGCCGGTCAGGGCTGTGGCGCAGCTCCGGCACGGCAGAGAGCAGGTGAGCACGCAGGCTCTCTGGCTTGTTCATGGGCGGGCCTGCTGGGCGTCATAGACCATATCGACCTGGGCGGCGCAGTCGGCCCAGGCGGCTTCCAGGGCTTCGCTGTCGTCCAGGAGCTCGCCGTTATTGCGCGGGGCGGTCGACGGCAGCTGGCAGCGCGTTACCACTGGACAGCCAATCACGGTAAGCCGTGGCTCCGGTGATGACGGGCCGCTGGCGCAGCCGGCGAGCAGCAGCAGGCAGAGGCTGGCCAGCCCAAGCCTTGAGGTCGGCGTTTTCAATTTCGAGCTCCTGGATCCGGCGCTTGCGGACATCGATCTCGCGGCGCAGGTCTGTCTGGGTGGTCTGCAGCCGGGCCTGGGCGGCTCGCTGCTCGGTGAGGATGTCGGCGAGGTGGTCGCGCTCGCCGGTCAGCTGGGTGACCCGGTCCTCAGCGGCCTCGCGCTTCTGGTTGGCCTGGTCGATGCGCAGGCCCTGCGCATAGAGGGTCAGGCACAGCACGGCGATCGTCAGGGCCAGGGCGAGCGCGAAGAGCGCCTTCTCCTTCCAGCTGATCATTGGCGGTACCAGCCAGCGCGGTTCATCGCCGCCTGGTCCAGGTGCTCGAGCTCGCCGATCACCACGACAGCCCGCACGCCCGGCTTGGCTATCTGGATGGCTTCGCAGAGGCGCTCGGCCTCCTCGAAGGACGCACCAGCCGGCAGGATGAAGACCTCCCCATCCTGCGGCTCGAGGCGCTGCACGTCGGTGACGGGTGTCATGCGGCGTCCTTAGCCGGGGCGGCGGTGCTGTAGCGGGCGAAGGCGCGCTCGAGCTTCACGTCGTAGAGGTTGCGAGCGTAGGCCGGGCCGTTGTAACCGCGGGCGAAGTCGGCCCACTTGCCGGCCTTGAGGGCCTTGAGCAGCGCGGGCTCTGCTTTGACGAAGCGGACGAAGGCCTCGAGCTGCTCGGCTTCGCTGGTCTGCATGCGGGTGACGAAGTCCTGGACGCTGGCATAGCCGAGGCTCTGCCAGTGATAGCCCATGACCTGGAACAGGCCCCAGCTGCACGACTCCAGCGCGCAGGCTTCGTCGATCTGCCGGGCCGAGGTCAGGCGCTGCCACTCGGCCGCGCCACCGGCGTAGCCGCCCGATTTCGGGTTGATCAGGTTCGGATTGAGCGCAGCCAGGCGGTCGGCCTCGGCCTGGCCGTGGGCCTTGACCAGGCGCTGGTAGAAGACGTGGCGCTCGAACAGGATCACCACCCGGCCGTTGTCCAGGAAGCCTTCGCCCTTGGACTCGACCTCATTGACCGCCTGAACGGCCGCGACGGGGACGGCCAGGGTCTTGGCGGCGAGCTCGAGGTCGGCGTAGCCCAGATGGAGTGGGTCGCGCTTGCCCAGCAGGGCGGCGAAGGTCTTCGGGCCCGCGATGCCATCGGCCACCAGGCCGACAGAGCGCTGGAAGGCTTCGACGGCGTGCTCGGTACCTTCGTCGAAGTCGCCGTCCAGGTCGACGGTGAAGCCGGCCGCAGCCAGGGCTTTCTGCAGGTCGCGCACGGCCAGGCCGTGGGCGCCTATGAGCAGGATCTTGGGCTGGTTCATTGCGTTTCCACCTTGCGTTCGACGAAGCGTTTGGCCGCGGCGCGAGTGCCCTCGACGCCCAGCAGGCCGATGATTCCGCCCCAGAAGGGGCCGGTACTGGCAGGGATGCCCAGCAGGGAAAGGCCATGGCTCGCCGCCAGGGCCAAGGCGCCACAGAGGGGTGCCTCGAGCAGCACGCGGCGCAGGGTGCCGCCGCCGTAGGCGATGCGCAGGGCGGCAATGACGCCAGCCACCAGCCCGGCATAGAGCGCTGGCCAGTTGTGTTCGAGCCAGGCGGCGAGCCAGGCCCAGGAGTCGGGACGGTCGGGCATAGGAGGTTTCTCGTGCATGGGGTCAGTCCCAGAGGTTCACCGGCTGCTGCACGGCGATGCCGGCAGAGGCTTGGGCGGGGGCGTCTGGCAGGGTGATAGGGGTGCCGATCGGCAGGATGGGGCCGAGTTCGGCCAGGCCCGGGTTGGCTTCGAGCGCGGCCTCGGTGACGCCCTGGGTGCGTCCGTAGTGCCGCAGGCAGATCCGGTCCAGGGTGTCGCCTTGCTGGGCGCGCACGACGGTGGCCATCAGATGAGCTCCACGGTGGTCCGGGCCAGGCCCAGGAAGTCGCGGATAGCCCAGCGCTGATCACGCCGGTACTCGTCGATGGTGGGTGTCTGAGCCTCGGCGTCCTTGTCGCCCTTGGCGGTGCTGTCATAGCTGCGGTATCGCTCGGCGACCTCGGCCGCGGTGGCGGCATCGATCGCGCGCAGGTACAGGTGGGTACGCTCGCTGACGCCGTCGACTAGCAGCCCGGGCACAGCGGCCAGGGTCGCGTAGCCGCTGGTGGACTGGGCGAAGCGGTATCCGGCGAGCTCGCGATTCACGCCGATGGCTGCGGCGATCACCGCGGCTTTCAGCTTCTCCGTGCTGACGCTGCTGTCGATCCGCAGCCGCGCGCGGACCTGGTCCAGCTCGATCGCCGGCCAGAAGGGGTCGGACACCACTTGACCGCTGGCGACGGTGCCGCCTGCAACGAATCCGCTCATGGTGCTGCTCTCGAATGGGTCGCCGGTGGTCGGGGCTTCACGGTCCCAGGCGAGGCCTGGCCGATCCGTCCCGAGCCGGCGGGGTTGCGGGGGACCGCTCGGTTAGCCGCCAGGGGCGGCATGTTTCTTGGCCAGGCGCTCGGCCCGTTCCAGGTCTTTCTTGCCGCCGCAGCGGTCGTGCAAACCGATCGCCTTGCGCAGCATCTCGATCGCCGAGACCAGCTGGCCCGGTCGGCCGGTTCGATCCTCGTCGACGTCGGCCAACTCGGCCCGGCCGATGGCCAGGTAGAGCTTGGCGCGCGCCTCGTCGGGCATGTCGTGCTCATCGGTGAGCACGGCGGTGCGGATCAGGATGTCCAGGTCGAAGGTCTGGCCGGCCTTCTGCGCCGCCAGTGCGCCCTCGGCCACTTCCTCGGCAATCAGGCAGCCCGGGGTGCGCTCGAAGCGATCGGGCATCAGCAGGCCGTGGCGCAGCACGTAGGCGGCGATGTCCAGGGCGCCGGCAAACTCGCCGGCATCGATGCGCCAGATCATCACGGTGACCAGCACTTCGTCCTGGGCGCCGTTGCCGCCCTTGAGCACGCCGCTGACGTAGTCGGCGTAGGCGCCGAGCAGCTGTCGCTTGAGCTCGGCTTTGGCCTGGGTGGATTGCACCTGCTTGAGTCGCAGCCGGTCCTGCAGCAGCTGGGCCAGCTGCTGCTCGTACACGGTGCGGCCCGCCATGCTGTCGGCCGGCCCGGCGGCCGCGGCGGCGAGTGCCGCTGCAGCTGCCTGGAAGTGGCTTTTCGCGGGAGAGGAGGCCATGGCTTACACGCCCGTCACGATGTTTTCGATCAGGCAGCCGAAGCCGTAGTCCTCGACCACGTAGGCGTCGTTGCTCGACTCGTAGTTCTCGATGCGGTTCTTCTCCGGCGCCTCCTTGACGAAGCGGCGGCGGCCACCGGTTTGGTAGTAGAGCGACAGGTTCTGCAGCGAGGTGATGAGCATCCCGTTGTCCGGGCAGTACGGCACCTCCACCGGCTGCAGGCCGCCCATGCGGCGCTGGGCCAGGATCACGTCGGTGGCCAGCTTTTCGGAGGCGGGCTGCTCCTTGTTCACCAACGGGAAGTACTTGTCGTGCACCAGGTCGCGGCCGAGGATCACCACCAGGCCCGGGTCCTTGCGGTACCAGGGGTCGATCAGGTTGCTGACCGCATCGAAGACCAGGGCATCCAGGTTGTTGTAGTCGGCGTCGCTGCCGGTACCGATGACGACCTTGCCTTCGGCCTTGCCCGACTTCAGCACGCGCTGCGGTGCATTGCTGCGGTACTGCTGCAGCCAGCCGATGTTGACGTCCTGCAGCAGCGGATTGGTAGCGCGGTTGGTGGTGGCCGCGGCGCTGGTGCCGTTGAAGCCGATCATCAAGCGGTCCAGGGCCTGCCGCTTCACGATGGCGTCACGCAGGCGCGACTGGAAGTCGGGGAACTTGGCCCAGGTATCTAGCAGCTGGTAGGTGATGGCGGTGTCGAAGTCGGTCTTCTTGCACTCGTACCCGCGATTGTCGAGCGCCTGCATCTCGCGGGGTTGGCGGGTTGCGTTGCCGCTGGTGTCGGTGCGGCCGGCGATGGTGCCGGAGACGCCCAGGCCGACCTTTTCGCCCATCAGCTCGTCGACGGGAATGACGTTGACCTTGCTCAGGAAGTCGCTGGACTCCTGGATACGGGTTTCCAGCTTCTGCTGGACGGTGGGCGCCACGGCGAAGGTCGCCGCGGAGGAGGAGACGCCGGACAGCTTGGCGACCTGCTCCAAGTATTGGTTGAACAGCACACGGGTATCGTTACGCATGGATCTCTCCGGAAAGGTGAACGGCTGATCAGCAGTCGGTCAGGTTCTGGCCATCGCCGCCGGTGACCGGAGGGCGCTTGGGTTGGTTGGGGTCTTGGGTTTGGCTGAGCTGCACCTGCAGGGCGGCGAAGTCGGTCTGCAGCTGCTGGTGCTTGCCCGTCAGCTCGGTGAGGGCCGCCTCGGCGCGGGTGAAGCGCTCGTCCTGCTCGCGAACGTGCTCGGCCACGGCGGTGACCGCGGCGCCGAACTGGGCAAATTCGCCCTGGGTCTGCGCCTCCTTGCCCTTGAGCAGCTCCTGGACCTTGGCGAAGAGCAGGGCGCCCAGGCCAGGCTTGTCCTCGGCCTCGTCGAAGGTGAGGGCGGTCTCTTCGGCCACGGTGAACAGGTTGTCCGCGTGCAGCTTGCGGCTGGCATAGGGGTTGGCTGCCGGATTGGCCGCGGCGAAGGACAGCACGTCGGTACCGAGGCTGGCGGGGCTGTCGGTGATGCCCAGGCCGACCAGGTAGGCGGCGCCGGTGTCGGCGAACTTGGGCGAGATCTCGATCGAGGTGTAGATCTTCTGCTTGGCCTTGTTCATGGCCACCAGGTCGGCGGTGGGCTCGATCTGAGCGAAGAGGGCCAGCTTCTTCTGGCCGTTGATCTCGACCTCTTCGGCCTTCACTGCGACCACGTCGCCATAGGCCTTGAAGGGGCTGTCCGCCACGCTGCTGCGGATGTGCTCCATCCAGATGCGGGCGCCGTAGGTCTTGGGGTTGTAGCTGGCAGCGGCCTGCTCGATCCAGGCGCGTTCGATCTGGCGGCCATCGCTGGTGGCGCCCTCGACAGCGACGCGGAAGAAGGGAGAGCGAAGTTTCGGGGTCTTGGGGTCGGCCATGCCGGGGATCCTCAAAGGCTTAGCGGGAGTGCTTGGGCGATGAGGGGCATGGTCGGGACGCGCGCGCGTCCCAGCAACGAGGGGCCGTTGTAGCGGCGCGCTGTACAAATCCGCGCGCTATGGAGGAGGGAGCCGGGGCGGCAGTCTGGCGGCCATGAAAAGCCTACCTGAATCCGACCCCGTGCCTATCCCGTCCACCGACCTGTTGATGGACGTGCGCCGCCGCGCCAAGTATCTCTACTGGATGGGCTGGCGGGTGACGGAGATCGCCGAGGCGATCGAGGAGAAGGAAAAGACCGTCCATAGCTGGAAGTCCCGGGACGAATGGGATCGGGCGGACAACGTGGAGCGTATCGGCGGGGCGCTGGAGGCGCGCCTGGTGCAGCTGATCCTCAAGGACGCCAAGTCTGGCGGTGACTTCAAGGAGATCGACCTGCTGCATCGCCAGTTGGAGCGCCAGGCGCGGATCCAGCGCTTCCAGGGCGGCGGTACCGAGGCCGAGCTCAATCCCAAGCTGGACAACCGCAATGCCGGGCCGAAGAAGAAAGCCGCGCGCAACGAGTTCAGCGAGGAGCAGATCGAGGCCCTTGAAAGCGCTTTCCGCGACCAGTGCTTCGGCTACCAGCTGGACTGGTACCGGGCGGGCCAGCAGCGGACCCGGGCGATCCTCAAGAGCCGGCAGATCGGCGCCACCTTCTACTTCGCCCGCGAAGCCTTCCTGGACGCCCTGATCACCGGGCGCAATCAGATCTTCCTGTCGGCCAGCAAGAACCAGGCGCATATCTTCAAGGCGTACATCCAGGCCTTCGCCCGGGAGGTCTGCGGTGTCGAGGTGACGGGGGATCCGATCATCCTGGCCAACGGCGCCGAGCTGCACTTCCTTGGTACCAATGCCCGCACCGCCCAGGGCTACCACGGCAACTTCTACTTCGACGAGTTCTTCTGGACTTTCCGCTTCGAGGAGCTGAACAAGGTGGCCAGCGGCATGGCCATGCAGAAGCAATACCGCCGGACCTACTTCTCGACGCCCAGCTCTATGGCTCACGAGGCCTACACCTTCTGGACGGGCGAGCGCTTCAACAAGGGCAAGCCCGTCGCCCAGCACCTGAAGCTGGACGTGTCCCACGACGCCCTGCAGCAGGGCCGGCTCTGCGAGGACCGGATCTGGCGGCAGATAGTCACCATTCTTGATGCCGAGGCGCGCGGCTGCGACCTATTCGACCTGGAAGAGCTCAAGCTCGAATATTCGGCCGAGGCCTTCCAGAACCTGCTGATGTGCCAGTTCGTCGACGACGGCGCGAGCATCTTCCCCCTGGCCATGCTGCAGCCCTGCATGGTGGACAGCTGGGTCGAGTGGGCCGAGGACTACAAACCGTTTGCAGCCCGACCCCTGGGCGATCGCCCGGTCTGGGTCGGCTATGACCCCGCCGAGAGCGGCGACACCGCCGGCCTGGTGGTGGTCGCGCCGCCGGCGGTACCGGGTGGCAAGTTCCGCGTGCTCGAGCGCCACCAGTTCCGCGGGATGGACTTCGCCGCCCAGGCAGAGGCGATCCGCCAGGTCTGCCAGCGCTACTGGGTGAGCTACATCGGCATCGATGTCACCGGCATGGGCAGCGGCGTGGCCCAGCTGGTGCGCCAATTCTTCCCGGGGCTGACCACCTTCAGCTACTCGCCCGAGGTGAAGACCCGCCTGGTGCTCAAGGCCTACGACGTGATCAAGAACGGTCGGCTCGAATTCGACGCCGGCTGGACCGATGTCGCCCAGTCGCTCATGGCCATTCGCAAGACCACCACCGCCAGTGGCAGGCAGTTCACCTACACCGCCGGACGCAACGACACCACGGGCCACGCGGATCTCGCGTGGGCCCTCTTTCATGCCCTGCACAACGAGCCGCTGGAGGGCCAGACCGGCCGCAACACCGGCGTCATGGAGATCTACTGATGAGCGATTCCACCGCCCTGGCCACCTCAGCCGCCCACGCGCCTGGCGTAGAGGCCTTTACCTTCGGCGACCCGGCACCGGTACTCGACGGTCGCGAGGTCTTCGACTACCTGGAATGCTGGTTCAACGGCCGCTACTACGATCCGCCGCTGTCCCTCGACGGCTTGGCCAAGGCCACCCGTGCCAGCGTCTATCTGGATTCGGGCCTCAAGTTCAAGCGCAACCTGCTGGCCCGCACTTTCATCCCGCATCCGCTGCTGAGCCGCGCCGCGTTCGAGCAGCTGGCCCTGGACTACCTCTGGTGCGGCAACGCCTACCTGGAGCGTCGCCAGTCGCGGCTTGGCACGCCGATCAGCCTGCAGCCGCCACTGGCCAAGTACATGCGGCGGGGGGAGGAGGGGCGCTTCTTCCAGGTCAGGGGCTGGCAGGACGAACATGAGTTCGCCCCGGGCACCATCTGCCACCTGCGCGAGGCCGACATCAACCAAGAGATCTACGGCATGCCGGAGTGGCTCGCCGCCATGCAGTCGGCGCTGCTCAATGAATCGGCCACTCTGTTCCGGCGCAAGTACTACAACAACGGCAGCCACGCCGGCTTCATTTTCTACATGACCGACGCCGCGCAGAAGGAGGAAGACATCGACTCCCTGCGCACCGCGCTGCGCTCGGCCAAGGGCCCGGGCAACTTCCGCAACCTCTTCGTCTACGCGCCCAACGGCAAGAAAGACGGCATCCAGCTGATCCCGGTCAGCGAGGTAGCGGCGAAGGACGAATTCAACTCGATCAAGAGCATCACCCGCGACGACATGCTCGCCGGCTTGCGGATCCCGCCGCAGCTGATGGGTATCGTGCCGCAGAATGCGGGTGGCTTCGGTTCGATCAAGGAGGCGGCTGAAGTGTATGCCGCCAATGAGCTGGAGCCGCTACAGGCGCGCCTTGCTCAAGTTAATGAGTGGATGGGGGAGGAGATCGTTAGGTTTTGCGAGTATAGCTTGATAAGCTGACCTATTTCTTATTGAAGAAATAAAACAGGAATCCGGCAGCTATAGTAAAGCAAGCGGCAGAAGCTCCTAGGAGATAGTAGTTAAATACGAAAGGCTGTGTTCTGGGAGCAACTGCCAAGAGAGAGCCGGCGCCTAGTAAGCTGAATAGGCCAAATTTTAATGGTTCGCGCAGGCTAAGCCTGAGTTTCAAATCTATACTTGTTTCGTATTCGGGTATGGTTTTATCTTCTTTTGTTAAATTGACTCTCAATACTGATGATTGAGTTGCGGTTGATAGAGGCTTTGTGAATATGGGTATATTATAGTCGTCGAATTGCACGGTCGTTTGAATGTCGCCAGAGTGGTTGATTATAAGCTCCCCGGTTTCCTCGCAGATTTTAATCTTTACATCTGTTTCCTTAATATTTGATACCGCTAACTCAATGACGTAGTCAGTGCCTTGGGCAAGAGGATAATAACAGCTTGGCGTGTGCTTATCATATTTAAATTCAACGATTTTATTTTTCGTTTTAATGTTTTTAATGTAGAAAAATGGAAGCTTCGGGAAGTAATCGGAAAGTTCTTTGATTCTATTTGCCCATGTTGTTCTTCCGGGGCGATTTTCATCGTCAAGTCTCTGCCTGGGATCTTTGCGAAGGTTTTCCGCTCCTTCTTTGCACTTCACTGCTCCGAAAAATATTTTTCCGGGTTGCTTCGCGGCGTCGTTATCGTCTAGCTCGATGTCACAGAAGTCGCCCAGTCTAAAGTAGACATGAAGAAGCTCGGTATCATCGGTCTTAACTATTTTATGAATTTTTGCCCACCGAATTGAGTGATTCTTGTAGGTGTCCGGGGCGCGTTCAATCTCCGGAATCTCAAAGGGTTTAGGTTTTTTTCGAGGTAGAATGTGAGAAAAAAACAATACTGCATCGTCCCCGCGGAAGAGGCTGGGATTGTCCAGTATTTCTTGGCTAACGTAGCGGAATTTGTATCGATAATGAAGAATCGCTCCTTGAGGAAGGGTGAGCGACTTGTAAATATCAGCTTTATAAGATTCTCTAAAATCAGATCCAAAGGCGCATATTGGGTTCATGGTTTTTATATGGCTCATACGGCTTCCTTCAGGCTTTTTTCCCATCGGAGCTTTCGGTGCTGATAGATTTGCAAGTCATCTCTCGCTATTCCATCTGTCTTGGATTTGTTGAGCCATCTTCTATGAGGGGCTACCGTACCGCTTACCTGCCATCCTGCCCCTCTTAACGAGGCGCCTGACTCTATTTCTAGGGTGTAGGTTATTACGCGTTGGCCACCCATTTTCTTCCATATTGCGCAGCAGGTGCTGAGTAGGAAGCTGCAAGTGCCTTTTGGTGCGGCTTCGTTAGTGCATAGTCGAGTAAGTTCTATTGTGAGCCCATCCATGTAGCTTGCTGATACGGGGTGGCTTGCTATGACGACTCCCACAATCTCACCATTTTTATTGATTGCGCCAATCGCCCACTTTCCGTTGTTTCGAGTGGTGGGCCTGTGATGTCGATGGTGAGTCGCTATAAATTGATTTGCCTCTTTAATTGTTAGGGGTTTTGTGATCAATTCTTTAGCCAATTTCGTTCCTTGAATAAATCGCTTGGACTTCAGTTCTGCTTTAACGCGCTGCCATTTGGCGATGGCTAAGGCGGATTGCTTTACAGGCTGGTGGGCTATGGTATTTATTACTATGAGTGACTGTCTGTTTCCTAGTCGTTCGAGCAAAATAGCCAGCCCCTAACCTTCATCTGATTGAGGTTGCTACTGAACAATCCTGCCTTTAGAAACCTAGGCGACGTCGATTGTTTCAGCGCGTCGATGACATCTTGGTCGATGCGGAGATCAATTTGATGTTCTCGGAACAGCTTGCGCAACTCTGGAAGGTTCAAATAGATCTTACCCGAGCCTGGCTTAGCATGGTTGAAGCGGACGCCCTTGCCTTCGAGATACGCCAGCGCCTCCCAGAACGCCTTCAGTATATCTGGCATCTCCGGATCCGCCCGGCCAATGCTTTCCAGCCCCGGCACGCTCAGGCCAAGCGCCTGGGATACCTGGGCAAGCTGCTCATGAATCGCGCTGCGGAGCGCACGGTCCCGAGTGCGGTGAAGCTCCTTCAGCAAGGCCAGCCGGTGGCGAGATAGGGCGATCTGCTTGCTTGCGGTCGCCGCCGCACCGGGCCGCTCGGCCACGCCCTGCGTCCAGTACTTCCAGAGGGCATCGTCGCACTCTTCCTGGTAGCGGATGATCTTCTCGCGCAGCTCCGGGGCGACCTTGTTCGGGCTGATGGAGTAGAGCCAGGCCGGCAGCTTCTTGAGCGGCATGCAGGTCATGGCGTACTGCTTCCCATCACCTCCAGTTGTCACGATTTCCCTGATAACTGAAGCGAATCTCTCCGCCAGTTTCTCGTGCTGCCCTTGCCAAGAAAGTCCCATGTTCGTGGCGATGGGCTTCATCGCCACATAGGCCTCATTGTCCTGTCCGACTAGGACGACCGTGTCCCCGTGGAAGGGGACGGGGAATAGCTGAGGTGCGGTGTGCATGGCGTCGGCTCCTTGCCTAGATGATCGAGTCCAATTCGTTCAGCGCCCCGTCCAGTTTCACCCGGAGTGGCTCCAGCAGGCAATGCAGGTGATCGCCGCTCAGATCCCGCGCGTGGGCGACCTCCAGCAGCATCAACAGCAGCTCCAGGGCGCCGTGCAGGCTGCTCAGTTGGGACTGGGTGTGGGAGAGGGATTTGAGACCGGTGATGACGCTGGCCAGCTCTTCCAGGCTGGCGTCGAAGCCGTTGGCTTTCAGGACGGCGTCATCAAGGCCGCGGAGCAGATTGAAGCGAGAGTGCAGATCGTCCAGACGTGACAGTGCATTGAGTTGCATGGCAATAGCCCCTTCCATAGTCATGAGCCGCCGCCTGACGCCAATCAGGGAGGGCGGAACCGTGCGGGTTGGCGTACCGGGGAAGGACCGGCGAGCCCGAAGGCTCCCACGCACGGCCCGCCCATTACGGGCACAGCCATGCTGCGGACACAAAAAAACCGCTCAAGGGCGGTGTTCGTATCCGCCTTCCTATCCGGGACGCCAATCCCAGGCCGCTGAATTTGCAGCGACGCCACCATCGTAGGGCTAAGGGTGTGTACGGTCAATAACGGCGTAGGCAGTCGCCGCCGAGGCCCGTTTCAGATAGGGTTAGTGCCCTTGACTGACCTTGCACCGAGATTATGCCGATGTCTTTCCCTCCGCATCCTGGCCCCGTTCTGAAGGTGATCTTGGATAATGTGCCGATCCAGACTATCGAGGCCGCGCGCCGACTGCGCTACTGCCCCCGGCATCTGGACGAAGTTCTCAGCTGCAATCAGCCCATTCAAGCAGATCTCGCCGTCCGCCTTGAGCGCGCAGGGGTATCCACAGCTCGCTGCTGGCTGATGATGCAGGCTGCCTACGACCAGTTTCAGGCGGAGCGGTCAAACCAGCCTGATATCGAGCTCATCACTCCGACCTGATGCCCTCTGCTACACCCTGTGCAGGCGCAGCAACGCCTCCACTCAGCGCGCGCCGTCGTCCCCCCGCCACGCCTGCGGGCTAAATGTGTCCCTTTTTCTGCAGTCCTGCGCTCCGTTCTATCGCACGCCAGTGCTGGGCTGACGCGAGTCTTGGGGCATCTGGAATCACCTGCGAATCCTTGCACCAGGCGACATTTTGAGATTGCTTCACGTAAGCCCAGTACGGGCGACCTGGAGGAGGTGTGAGGCCACCTTCGTCATGTAGGAAACATCAAGCACTTCATGCTGGTAGGCGTGATGGGAGACTACAGTCCTGGAGGGCGCCCGGACTGTGATCGTAACCAAGGGGGCACGCATCTCGGCCAGTGAACATACGGTCACTTCCACCTTGTAGGTCGACGGGAAGAAACCTTTCACGTAGGACGTAATTCTTGATCTAGCAGTGCTGCTCACCCTCGTCTCCTTGAGTTTTTCTACGGCAGGATTATCTCTCAACCCTCTACGATTCGCTCAAGCTTAAGCGGCGCTCTAACTACTCCGCATGCCGCATGAGGTCTGCAACGAGACGATAGAAACCGTCCGTCAATCGTGAGACACAGTGCCTAGACGACCAGGGCCAGGCGCCGAGGCCTTAGTCGATCCCGCAGTCGAATAGCGATGGCCGCCATACAGCAGATGTCGAGATAGTCGGAGAGCGGGGCGTCATGCCAGGCGGTGGCCCCGTTACCTGGATTGGCGACGTATAGGCAGACCTGCCTTTCTTCCATTTCCACCGCTGTCACGCTGTAGGTGGGGGGGAAGAAGATCTGGAAGTACTCCATCAAGCTCGATTGCTGCGCAGGGTCGACCATCTCCTGTACTCCTATTCTTGGGAGCTCGGATTCTGGCACCGAGGGGTACGCCTGGCTCAAGCGACTCGGCGCTGGTGAGGAGGGTCCAGCCGGCCGATATCTCCACAATCCGGCATCTTGCTGGCGACCTCTTCACTGCTTGATTTCTAGAGAGGGCTGGGGAGCCGTTACCACTGTACCCATAGCAGATGAGCCCGCTAGAACCCGCGCCACGCCTGGGCTGGAGCCTCTCTAGGTTGCTGTTACGGCTCTGTTCCCGTCAGCGTTCCCGTTTTCTAAGTTACTGAATTTTATAGATTTATCGTTTCTTCATCGTAACAGTAGGGTTTGTTACCTAGGAACGGTGGAGTTACGCAGCTGGAACAGTAATACCAATTGCTGAAACCCGCATAGCGAAAAGGCTCCAAGGGCGTCAGAGACAATGGGAACAGAAATAACGGAATCCCCTGGCCTGAACATAAATCGAGCATAGCGCCCAATTAGCGCGCTAAATGTCCGTCGATCGCTCTGACGCACTCGCACGTTCACAGACGCTCACAGGCTGGCACTCAGGTGTTCGCTGAGACCTAGACAAACTGACGGAATCGGCGGTTGGAGAAGGGCAAAAAGGCGGGGAAAGAGGAGGCGTTGCTACAAATTTGCTACGAAGCAAAACATAAGGTCGTGGAGACCGCGCCAGCCGGGCGTTTCAGCTTTAGTCGTCCCGATCCATCATAGGTCGAGCAGAAAGGCCAAGCTGTCTGTAACGCATACTGGATGGGTGGCAGCTCCGAGTACGGAGCCATGGTATCCGGCTCTTGACCACCTTTACAAAAGCCTACATGCCAGGCCGTAGCTGCCTTGCAGGCTGAGCGGCTAGCATGCACGTCCAGATCGTCCGACTGTTCAGGTAGCCCCGATGTCGCTGTCATCCGAATCCCCGCGCTGGACCTCGCGCATCCTGCTGGTGGATGACGATCCGTCGATCCGCGAGTTGATCTGCGGCTATCTGGCGCGCTTCAGCATCAATGCCCGGGGTGTGGATGATGGCCTGGAGATGCGCCGGGCGCTGGCGGAGGAGGCCTTCGACCTGGTGGTGCTAGATCTGATGCTGCCGGGAGAGGATGGGCTTTCCCTCTGTCGTTCGCTGCGGCGCGACAGCGGCATTCCCATCCTGATGCTGACCGCCCAGTGCGAGCCGGCGGATCGCATCATCGGCCTTGAGCTGGGCGCCGACGACTATATGGCCAAACCTTTCGAGCCCCGGGAGCTGGTGGCGCGGATCCAGTCGGTGCTGCGGCGGACCCAGGATGGCCGCGTGCCCCAGCGCAAGGCGCCGCGGACCAGTGTCAGCTTCGATGGCTGGAAGCTCGACGGCGTCCTGCACCAGCTGCATTCGCCGGCCGGGGTGATGGTGCCCCTGTCCAATGCCGAGGTACGGCTGCTGTGGGTGTTCATCGAGCAGCCGCGCCAGGTGCTGAGCCGCGAGCAACTGCTCGATGCGACCCGCGGGCGGGCGATCGAGGCTTTCGATCGCAGCATCGATCTGCAGGTGTCGCGGTTGCGCAGCAAGCTGGGTGATGACCCGCGGGCGCCGCAGTTGATCAAGACCGTGCGCGGCGAGGGCTATCTGTTCGATGCCAGGCAGATAGGCCACTAGCCGTGCGCCGCCTGGATACGCTGTTCGCGCGGCTGTTCGCGGTCTTTCTGCTGGCCATCCTGCTGGGCCATCTGCTGGCCTTTTTCTGGTTTCGGCATGGCCTCGGCGAGCGACCGCCGCCCCCGCCGCCGCCCATGGAGGGCGAGGCCGGCTTCGATCGGCCACCGCCGCCCGGGCCTTTCCCGCACCGGGAACCCGGCGTCTGGCGGCACATCGAGTGGTTTCTCGGCGGCCCGCTGATCTTCCAGCTGGGCTCGCTGGTGATCGCCGCCTGGCTCGGGGCGCGGCTGTTGACCCGGCCGCTGCGCCAGCTGACCGAGACCGCCGAGCACCTGAGTCACAACCTCGACGGTTCGCCCATCCCGGTAACCGGGCCCTGGGAGACCCGCGAGGCCGCACGGGCGCTCAATCGCATGCATCAGCATCTGCTCGAACAGCTCCAGCAACGCGGGCGCATGCTCACGGCCATCTCCCATGACCTGCGCACGCCCCTGGCGCGAGTGAAGCTGCGCATCGAGGATATCGACGATCCGCGCCTGCATGCCCGGGTCAGCCAGGACGTGGACGACATGATCGAGTTGCTCGATGGCACCCTGAGGTACCTGCGCGAACAGCACCGCCAGGAGCGCCCCATCCTCTGCGACGTCCAGGCGCTGGTCGAGGCCATGGCCGAAGACGCGGCCGAGGAGGGCGCCCAGGTCGCCGTCCAGGGTAGTTGCCAGCCGCTGAAGGTGGCGCCCATGGCGCTGCGTTCCTGCCTGGGCAATCTGCTGCAGAACGCCCTGCGCTACGCCGGCCAGGCAGAGATCCGCCTGAGCGAGCAGCCGGAGCGGTTGATCATCTCCATCCTCGACCGCGGGCCGGGCATACCGGCCCAGTATCGGGAAGCGGTGTTCGAACCCTTCTATCGCCTGGAGGGGTCGCGCAACCGATCCTCCGGCGGGACCGGGCTGGGGCTGGCCATCGCCCGGGAAGCGGCGGCGCACATGGGCGGCGAGCTGAGCCTTGGCGAAACCCCCGGCGGCGGCCTGACCTGCCAGGTGGTGCTGCCGCGCCCCAGATGTATCGCCGGGCATACAAAGTGACCAAACGGCTGACATCTACCCGGCGGATACTGGGAGGTGCGGAACACTGATGTCCGCATTTCCCGGGAGAGACATCCATGATCAGCGGAATAGGCAGTGGCTACTCCAGCTACTACAGCAGTGCCAGCGCGATCAAAGGCACTGGCGCGACAGCGTCCGGCAGTAGCGTCAGCGGCGGCGAAGACGGTAATCCGTTGAAGAAGCTGTTCGGCAAGCTCGACAGCGATGGCGACGGCTCCATCAGCAAGAGCGAACTCACCACCGCCGCCAGCGCGGCGAGCGATACCCAGACGGATACCGACGAGAGCGGGGATATCGACGTCGACAAGCTGCTCGGCATGCTCGACCAGGATGGCGATGGCAGCGTCGGCGAAAGCGAATTCGCCTCGGCTTTCGCGCCGCCGCCGGGTGGTCCGCAGGGGCAGAAGGGTACCGAGGAATCCGGCGATTCCAGCGATGCCGGCGTCGCCGGCCTGGGCGGTTCAGCGCGTCCGCGCATGCCGCCGCCACCGCCACCGCAGGAGCCGAGCGGGCAAGGGGACAGCGAGGCCGCTTCCAGCACTCAGGACGCGTCGAGCCCCTACACGCAACTGGTCCAGGCGGTGTTGCGCCAGTACCAGAGCATTGGCAGCAACGGCAGCAGCACCGCCACGGGCAGCACCTTGAACGTGGCCGCCTGAGCAGGGATCGGCAGTGCAGGGCAGGGCGGCCAGGGGCCGTCCGGTCCATGCACTCGGACTGCACTCGACTTCCTGCTCGACTGCGCATTCCTCCAGCGGCGCTCATCTGAGCCTTCGGCCAGGTGAATTCGGCGTGACCGCCTGCCGCAGCGCCTCAGCAAATTCTCCAGCTGTTTCAAGATGTTGCCAACAGCTCCTGGCTTCGCCTTCGCGCTAAAACGTTATGATATAACGTGCGCCTTCATTGGCTTGGTCGATGCTCAGCTGTCCGCAGGGAGTATCGGCGATTTCGCTCTGCTAAGGACTGTCATGCCTGTATCCCGCACCCTTCGCCTCGCGCTGACCGCTTCGGCGTTGGCGACCTTGGTCGCCTTCGTGCCAACGCTATCCAGTGCTCAGGAACGCGTCTTCGACGTGGTCGGCCCCTTCGAGATCGGTGGGCTGGACCCTTCCATTTCCGGCTTCGTCTTTCAGCGCATGCAGATCACCGAGACCCTGCTCGAAGCCGATGCCCAGGGCAAGCCGATTCCCGGGCTGGCAGAGCGCTGGACGGAATCCGCGGATGGCCTGACCTGGCGGCTTGCCCTTCGCCAGGGGGTGAAATTCCATGACGGCAGCGAATTCACGGCCGAGGCTGCGGCCGCTGCTCTCAACGCGGCGAGGGGCAAGCCGGGGGTGCTCAAGCAGGCGGGCATCGAGTCGGTCACGGCCGAAGGCGAAGAGGTAGTGATCCGGCTGGCGAAACCCTTCAAGCCCCTGCTGGCTCTGCTGGCACATTCCTCCACCAACATCCTGGCGCCAGCCGCCTATGACGCCGAAGGCAAGGTGCAGAAGATCATCGGCACGGGGCCATACCAGCTGACCCTGCTGGAGCCACCGCAGCGCCTGGCTGCGGAGCGTTTCGCGGGCTACTGGGGCGCCAAGCCGGAGATCGCCCGGACGACCTACCTGGCCGCCGGCCGCGGTGAAACCCGTACCCTGATGGCGGAAAGCGGCGATGCCGAGCTGGTGTTCCAGCTCGACCCGCCCAGCATCGCCCGGCTCAAGCGCTCCAGCAGTCTCAAGGTGCTGATCGAGCCGGTCCCGCGGGTGGTGTTGCTGACCCCGAACTCCGGCGCCGGTGCCACGGCGCCGGTCGAGGTTCGGCAGGCGCTCAGCCTGGCTATCCAGCGCGACGGCGTCGCTGCCGCCGTGTTGCGGGCGCCGGGTACCGGGGCGACCCAGTTGTTCGCCAGGAACGTGCCCGCCTGGCACGACCCCGCGCTGGCGCCGCTCGCCTACGATCCGGCGGCGTCGCGCAAGCTGCTGGCGGGGCAGGGCTGGACCCCCGGTGCCGATGGCATCCTGCAAAAGGACGGCACGCCGCTAAGGCTCAAGCTGCTGACCTATTCCGACAGACCCGAGCTGCCGCTGATCGCCACCGCCCTGCAGGCGCAGTTGCGCGAGGTGGGTGTGGACGTAGAGGTCGCGGTACAGAACTCCAGCGCCATCCCGGCTGCCCACAATGATGGCTCGCTGCAACTGGCGCTCTATGGCCGCAACTTCGCCCTGGTGCCCGATCCCCTGGTCACCCTGCTCAATGACTTCAGTCACGGCGGCGCCGAATGGGGGCCGCTGGGCTGGAAGAATCCGGCCTTCGACCAGGCCCTGGCCGCGCTGCTGGCCAGCGATGATCCGGCCGAGCAACAGCGCCAGCGCTATGCCGCCATGGCCCAGGTACAGAAGGACCTGCCGGTGATTCCGGTGGCCTGGTACCGCCAGACGATGGCCGTGTCCAATGCCGTCGAAGGCGCCGCCATCGATCCCTTCGAGCGCACCTTTGGCCTGAGCAAGCTGCGGTGGACCCAATGACCCGGCTGCTCGCCTTTCGCCTGCTGCAGGCGGGCCTGGTCGCCCTGTTGGTTGGCGGTCTCACCTTCCTGTTCATGAACCTGTTGCCGGGCGACGCCGCCTACCGGATCGCCGCCGGACGCTACGGCTATGACCTGGTGGATACTGCCGCGGCCGAGGCGGTGCGGGCTGAGCTGAATCTGGATCAGCCGCTGCTGTGGCGTTTCTTCGCCTGGATCGGCGATCTGCTGGCCCTGGATCTCGGTCATTCGCTGGTCTCCGGCAAGCCGGTGATGGATGTCGTCGCCCACGAACTGGGCAGCTCCATCCGCCTGGCCATCGGCGCCGTCTGCCTGTCGCTGCTGCTGGGTCCGCCGCTGGGTGTGGTGGCCGGTCTGCGTCCGGGGAGCCTGCTGGACCGCGGCCTGCTGGTACTTACCACCGCGATCCGCGCATTGCCGCAATTCGTCTTGGGCGTGATCTTCGTGCTGCTGTTCGCCATCTCCTGGCAGCTGTTTCCGGCGGCCGGCCACGGTACCTTCTGGCACAGCGTGCTGCCCACGCTGACCCTGGCGCTGGGGCTGGCCGCGGTGTCGTCGCGGGTCGCCCGAGATGCCACGGTGGAGGTGGCCGCGTCGGCCTACTACAGCTTCGGCCGCCTCAAGGGGCTAAGAGGCGCCAGCGTCTTCCTGCGCCATGGCCTGCGCAATATCGGCGTACCGGTGGTGACCTACCTGGGCGTGCAGCTGGTGTATCTCATCGAGGGTGTGGTGGTGGTGGAGACGCTGTTCGCCTGGCCGGGCATCGGCCATGGCCTGGTCCACGCCATCGTCCAGCGCGACGTGCCCATGGTGCAGGGCACCGCCCTGGCGATGGGGCTGCTGTTCGTCATCCTCAATACCCTGGTCGATCTCGCCAACCACCTGATCGATCCGCGCGGGAGAAACGCATGAATCTCGACGCTACCGTCGCCTCGGCGGCGCCTCAGGTGCGGTCTTCCGCACGCGGGCTCGGCCTGGGTCTGCTGGCGGCCCTGATCGCCTTCGCCGTCCTCACCCCGCTGCTCTGGCAGGGCGACATCGCCCGCCAGGACTATATGGCGATCCTGTCGGCGCCCAGTGGTGCCTATCCTCTTGGCACCGACCACCTGGGCCGCGACATGCTGGCGCGCTTGGCAGTGGCCATTCGCTTCTCCCTGGGGCTGGCCTTCATCAGTGTCTGCACGGCCGCCATTCCCGGTGTGCTGCTGGGCATCCTGGCTGCCTGGAAGGGCGGACTGGTCGACAAGCTGCTGGGCGGGCTGGCCGAGCTGTTTCTGGCACTGCCCGGGCTGTTGCTGGTGCTGCTGATCGTCGCGGTGTTTCCCGGCTCCTTCGTCGCCCTCTACAGCGCCGTGGCCCTGGTGCTCTGGGTGGAGTACTTCCGCATGACCCGGGCGCTGGCGCGTACCGTGCTGGCCTCGCCGGCGGTGGCCGCCAGCGGGCTGCTGGGTTTCGGGCCCGTCTACATCGTGCGTCGGCATCTCTGGCCGCAGCTGGCGCCGGTGCTCCTGACCATCGCCGCCTTTGGCGCCGCCTCGACCATCATGGCCATCGCCGCCCTGGGCTTCGTCAGCATTGGCGTACGCCCGCCCACCGCCGAGCTGGGCCTGATGATCACCGAGTTGTTGCCCTATTACGCCGAGGCGCCCCTGGTCATCGCTCTGCCGATCCTGGCGATCTTTCTGACCGTGCTGTCGCTAATGCTCATCACCGGAGGACGCAAGCCATGACCGCCTTGCTCACTACCACCGCGCTGGAGATCCGCACCGCCGATACCCAGTTGGTGGAGCCGCTGTCCATCCGCCTGGCGCCGGGTCAGGTATTGTCGATCATCGGCGAGACCGGCTCGGGCAAGAGCCTGTTCGCCCAGGGCGTGGTGGGCAATCTGCCGGCGGGGCTGCAGGCCCACGGGCAGATAGGCCTGGCGGACGGCTTCAGCGAAGAAGGCCGCCAGAGCGGCCGCCGGGCCCATTGGGGCAGGGGGCTGGCGGTGCTGCCCCAGGAGCCCTGGCTGAGCCTGGACCCGACCATGCAGGCGCTGTCCCAGGTTGCCGAGACCTATACCCAGGTGGTCGGCCTCGGTCGTACCGAAGCCCGCGACAAGGCCAGCGCGGATCTGGCACGCCTGGGCCTGGCCGGCGCCGAGCGCAAGTATCCCTTCCAGCTTTCCGGTGGCATGGCCCAGCGCCTGGCCTTTGCCGCCACCCATGCCGGTGGCTCGCCGGTGCTGATCGCCGACGAGCCCACCAAGGGGCTTGATCGGGATCGCATCGATGAGGTCATCGACCTGCTCAAGGCCATGCTGGCCGAAGGCGGCAGCCTGCTCATCATTACCCACGACCTGGAAGTCGCGCGCCGGCTGGGTGGCGAGGTGATGATCATGCTCAAGGGACGGGTCATCGAAGCTGGTCCGGCCGAGCAGGTGCTGGGCCAGCCGCAGCATGCTTATACCCGCCAGCTGCTGGCTGCCGATCCCGCCCAGTGGCCGAAGCGTCCCTCGCGATCCCTCACCGGCGAAGCCGTGGTCGCGGTGGAAGGGCTCGCCGCCCAGCGCGGTGGCAGGCAGTTGTTCGAAGGGTTGTCCTTTGCCGTCCGGCCCGGGGAAATTCTTGGGGTGACCGGGCCGTCGGGCTGTGGCAAGTCGACCCTGGGCGACATCCTGCTCGGCCTGGCCGCGCCAGGTGCCGGGACGGTCCGCCGTCAGTCAGGCCTCGGTCGCTTCGCCTTTCAGAAGCTGCACCAGGATCCGGTGGCCGCCTTCGCGCCCTCGGTGACCATTCGCCAATTGCTAGCGGATCTGGTGCGACTGCACCGGCTGGATCCGACGCGCATCGGTCGGCTGATGCAGCGCCTGCGCCTCGACGAGCGCCTGCTGGATCGACTGCCCGGCAACATTTCGGGCGGTGAGCTGCAGCGCTTTTCCCTGCTGCGGGTGCTGCTGCTCGATCCGGCGCTGATCTTTGCCGACGAACCCAGCTCGCGGCTGGATCTCATCACCCAGAAGGAGATGATCGAGCTGCTGGTCGAAACCGCCGAGGAATCCGGGACCGCCATCCTCCTGGTCAGCCATGACGAGGACCTGGTGGACGCCGTTGCCGATCGGCGTATTCACCTGACGATGCACAACAGCTCCCTGCAGGCACAGGCACCTGCGAAGGGTAGGGGCAGCCGACTGGCTGAATCCCTGACCTGAATCGGTGCCCGCACGGGGGTGCGGGCACCGCCCAATAGACGTCGCCGTGGCTGCGGAAGGATTCGCTGCCTTCGTGTGGACGTCGTTCAGACAACTAGATCTTCAACACTCCGCAGAGGACTTCATGGAACGCTCGCGCTATAAGAAAGGATTACCCCGAGGCAATCGCTGGCTGCAAGGCTCCTGGCTGGCCGCCCCCCTGGCGCTCAGCGTACTAGGCAGCGGCGCGTGGCTGCTGTCGGGGCAGGAGGCCAGGGCCGATGGCTTCGTGGACGACGGCAAGCTCACCCTGACCCTGCGCAACTACTACTTCGGTAGCGATCGCCGCAACGGCCGTGCCGATCAGAAGGACTGGACTCAAGGCTTTCTGCTCGACTACCAGTCCGGCTTCACCCAGGGTACGGTAGGTCTTGGCGTCGATGCCTTCGGCTATCTGGGCATGAAGCTGGATGGCGGTCCCGGGCGGCGAGGGACGGGTAACCTGCCCGTGCACGCCGGCAACGAACCGGCGGACGAGTATTCCCGCGCCGGCGCCGCTGCCAAGCTGCGGGTAGGCCAGACCGTGGTGCGCTATGGCCAGCAACTGCCCACGGCACCGGTCTTCGCCATCAGCACCAGTCGCCTGTTGCCGCAAAGCGCCACCGGCTGGAGCCTCCTCAGCACCGACCTGCCTGACCTGACCCTGGAAGCCGGGCATTTCACCTCGGGCACCGATCAGGTCAGCACCAACAGGGACGGCGACCTCTGGGCCGGCTATGCCCGACGCCGTGCCAGTCACGTCGATTTCGCCGGTGCCAAGTACGCCCTGGCCAAGGGTGCCAGCCTGTCGCTCTATGCCGCCCAACTGGATGACATCTGGAATCAGTATTACGGCAACTTCAACCTGGTGCGGCCGTTGTCGGCGACCCAGTCGCTGACCTTGGATGCCAACCTCTACCGCACCCTCGACACCGGTGCCGCCAAGGCCGGGCCCATCGACAATACCGCCTACAGCCTGGCGGCGGCCTATAGCCAGGGCCCCCATACCGTCACCCTCGGCTGGCAGCGGATCGACGGCGATACACCCTTCGATTACATCGGCATGGGCGACAACGGGCGCGCCGGCGGTGGACTGTTTCTCGGCAATGCTTCGATGTTTTCCGATTTCAACGCGCCCGGGGAGCGTTCCTGGCAAGCGCGCTACGACCTCAACTTCAAGACCTTGGGGGTGCCAGGTCTCAGCCTCATGACCCGCTACATCAAGGGCACCGACATCGATGGCAGTAACCTGCCCACCACCAGCGCCTATAGCGGACTGTACGGCGCCGATGACCGCGAACGAGAGCTGAATCTGGAGGGGCGCTATGTCGTGCAGGCCGGTTCGGCCAAGGGCCTGTCCATTCGCGTGCGCCAGGCCTGGCACCGCGGCTCGTTGTCCACTGGTGGTTCGGTCGATCAGCTGCGGGTGATTGTCGACTATCCGCTGCGGCTGTTCTGAAGCGTGGCAGGGCAGCTGACGCCATCCTGGCGTTGGCCGCCTGGGCGGGCAGTGACGGACGCAGTGGCTCTGGACGAGACGCTTCAGGCTGGCAGGATGCGCTAGACGCTGCTTCGCATTCGGTTACAGCGCCTGTGCGCGAACAAAGAGAACGAATCGGCGCTTGGCCTGCCTAAACAGTGTCCAATCAACCTGGAGTCCTACCATGAACGCGAAGAAAATCTCTGCCCTGATGTTTGCTGGTCTGATCGCCGCCAGTGGCGCTGCCTTCGCCACCGAAGGTGCAGGCAATCCGCCGAAGGCCAACAGCGCCGGTATGGGCACCCCGGCTGGTCAGAAGACTGGTGAAGGCGCAGGCGCCGCGACCGGTGCTGGCAAGACCACGATCAATGAGCAAGGCCAGAAGCAGCAGCAGTAAGGTCAAAGGGTCGTTGGCACCGCCGGCGACCCTGAGCCTGCGTCTAGAATGGAACTTTACGGGCCCCTTGTGTCCAAGGGATCCGAGCGTGTGGGTACAGGGGTCAGATGGTGAGTGCGGAACAGAGCAAGGTTGTCCTGGTCGTCGAGGATGAGCCGCAGATTTTGATGATTCTGGCGGATTATCTTTCCGAACTGGGTTACACCGTCCTGCAGGCGCCATCGTCCCTCGAAGCCTTTCGCATCTTGGCCGGCCGGCCACGCCTGGATCTGCTGATCACCGATTTCCGTCTGCCCGATGACGTCTCCGGCGTGATGATCGCCGAGCCCGCGCTCAAGCTGCGTCCCGACCTCAAGGTCCTCTTCATCAGCGGCTATCCCGCCGAAATCATCGACACTGGTTCGCCTTTGCTGGGCAAGGTTCCTCTGCTGACCAAGCCTTTCTCGCTCGAGCGTCTCCACCTTCAGGTGCAGAAGCTGCTCGGCGCCTGATCCCCGCCATCGCCACAGATCGTTTTCCTGCCTGGGCAGTCTATTGATCAGGTGCGACCAGTCCGGTCGCCTCAGGTTGGAGACATCGGCACCCATGGCTATCAAGCATTTCGATCATCACGAAGCGATCTCGTCTGCCGTTCCGGCTGAACAGGGTTTCGAAGCGGTCATCGCCGTCAAGGCGCGGCGCGAAGACGCCCACCCGACCTTTCACAAGGTCGCCACTGAGCGGCATTTCGACCTGGCCTCGGAAGCGGAAGAAGCCGCTGATGCCGCACTTAATCGGGTGACGGAAATCGGCGACAACGATGAGCTTCTCTGGGACGAGCGGGCCGTCTGATGAAGAGAGACCAGGAGCAGGCCGAAGAGCCCCGACAGAGCCAGGAATCCACCCCGGAAGATCCGGAGCTGAGTCGCGAAGAGGAGGAGGATGTCGGCGAGAGTCAACTGCCTCGCGCGGTGGTGCTGCACGAGATTATCCGTACCCAGGGTGATCACGAACTGGAGCGGACAATCGCGGCGTTGTTCTGGTCGGCACTGGCCGCCGGTTTGACCATGGGGCTGTCGCTGATGGCGATGGGATTGCTCAATGCCAACCTGCCCGAGGGTGGCTATAGCAAGGTCATCGCCAGCTTTGGCTATTCAGCGGGCTTTCTGGCGGTGATCCTGGCTCGTCAGCAGCTATTCACCGAAAACACCCTGACGGCGGTCCTGCCGGTGATGAGTGAGCCCACTCTGCACAACTTTGGCCGCCTCGCCAGGTTGTGGAGCATCGTCCTAGTGGGCAACCTGATCGGCACCATCTTGGTGGCCTATGTGGTGCTGCACCTGCCGCTGTTCGACGCCAAGACCGATGCGAAATTTCTTCAGATCGGTACCCACGTCATGGAGAACGATGCCTCGGCGATGTTCGCCAAGGGCATAGTGTCGGGCTGGATGATCGCGACCATGGTTTGGATGCTGCCAGCAGCAGAGAACGCCAGGATCTGGATCATCGTGCTCATCACCTACCTGATGGCCCTGGGCGACTTCACCCACATCGTGGTGGGCAGCGTCGAGGTGGCCTATCTGGTCTTTGCCGGAGAGGCGAGCTGGAGTGATTTCCTGCTGACCTTCGCCGGGCCGACCCTGGCCGGCAACATCGTCGGCGGCAGCCTGATCTTCGCACTGATCAGCCACGCCCAGGTACGCAGCGACACCTGAACGCAAAAGGGCCGGCAAATTGCCGGCCCTTCGCTATGATCAGGCAGCTGCCGCGATCACTCGTCGTCGCTCAGCTGACCCATGGCGGTGGTGTTGAAGCCGCCGTCGACATAGAGGATCTCGCCGCTGATGCCCGACGCCAGGTCGGAGCAGAGGAAGGCGCCGGCATTGCCGACTTCGTCGATGGTCACATTGCGACGCAGGGGCGTCTGGCGCTCGTTGGCGGCCAGCATCTTGCGGAAGCTCTTGATGCCCGAGGCGGCCAGGGTGCGGATGGGGCCGGCGGACACGGCGTTGACGCGGGTACCTTCCGGGCCGAGGCTGCCGGCCAGGTAACGGACGCCGGCCTCGAGGCTGGCCTTGGCCATGCCCATGACGTTGTAGTTGGGCATGGTGCGCTCGGCGCCCAGGTAGGACAGGGTCAGCAGGCTGCCGTTACGGCCGCGCATCATCTCGCGACCGGCCTTGGCCAGGGCGACGAAGCTGTAGGCGCTGATGTCGTGGGCGATCTTGAAGCCGTCACGGGTGGTCACGGCGGTGAAGTCGCCGTCCAGCTGGTCGCCCGGGGCGAAGCCGACCGAGTGGACGATGCAGTCCAGGCCATCCCACTTCTTCGCCAGCGCGGCGAACACGGCTTCGATCTGGGCGTCGTCGGCAACGTCGCAGGGGAAGCACAGCTCGGGATTGGAACCCCAGCCCGCGGCGAATTCTTCGACGCGACCCTTGAGCTTCTCGTTCTGGTAGGTGAAGGCCAGCTCGGCGCCTTCGCGGTGCATGGCCGCGGCGATGCCGGAGGCGATGGACAGCTTGCTGGCGACGCCGACGATGAGAACGCGCTTACCGGCGAGAAATCCCATGGTTTTTTCCTCTTCTGTGTTGATTCCCGGGCAGCAGCCTTGGGCTGAGGTCCGGGTTGGGCAGGGCTCTGCGCAGGTCAGAGCGAGATCTTGGCCTGACTCCGCTAGGGGTCAGGCACGGGTGGGGCGGTAAGGTAGCAGGTCGATACCCGGGACAAAAGCGCTGGTTGACCGCTGCGGTGAGCGGTCGCGCCTCAGTTGAGGAACAGCGTCAGGGTCTGACCGGGGGTCAGGGCGGAGGCGATGCGCGGATTCCAGTCCTGCAGCGCCTGCACGCCGATGTTGTAGCGCTTGGCGATCTGGTAGAGCGAATCGCCCGCCTTGACCCGGTAGTAGGTGGGCGCGGCCTTGGCGGTCTTGGTGGTCTTGGCCGCGGCCTGGGTGGTCTTGACGGTATAGGATGCCGGCATCGCCACGGTAGAGGCGGTGCTGCTGCCCGTGCCGTGCAGCTTCAGGGTCTCGCCGACCTTGAGGCCACGCTTGCCGAGATCGTTCCAGCGCTTGAGGTCGGCCAGCTCCACCTCGTTGGCCCGGGCGATGGACCAGAGGCTGTCGCCGGTGCGTACCTTGTAGGTGCGCACCACGGGCTCTTCGGCCACGGCGATGGTTTCCAGCGGGGTGGTGGTCTTGCCGGTCTCGCGGCGTGGAATCATCAATTCCCGGCCTGCGGAGAGGCGGCTGCTGCTGCTGAGCTTGTTGAGGGCGGCGAGTTGCTCGACGCTCACGCGATTGCGCTTGGCCACGCTGCGCATGGTATCGCCGCGGCGCACCCGGTATTCCTGCCATTGCACCACGGCGTCGGAGGAGATATTGGGCAGGGTCGCGACCAGGCGCTTGGCCTTTTCCGCCGGCACCAGCAGGTGCTTGGGGCCATCCATGGTCACGCGCTGGGTGTAGGCGGGATTGAGGCGATAGAGTTCGTTGGCATCCAGGTCCGCAAGCTCGGCCACCCGGGCCAGGTCCAGGTGCTGCTTGATGTCCACCACTTCGAAGTAGGGCTCGTCCGGAATGGATTCCAAGGCCAGGCCGTAGGCGTCCGGGTTGCGCACGATCTGGGAGACGGCCAGCAGCTTGGGCACGTAATCCTGGGTTTCGGGCGGCAGTGACGACAGATTCCAGTAGTCGGTGGGCAGGCCCAGCGACTGGTTGCGCTCGATGGCGCGGCTGACCGTGCCTTCGCCGGCGTTGTAGGCGGCCAGCGCCAGCAGCCAGTCGCCGCCGAACATGTCGTGCAGCTTGCTCAGGTAATCCAGGGCGGCATTGGTCGAGGCGGTGATGTCGCGGCGACCGTCATAGAAGCGGGTCTGGCGCAGATTGAAGTACTTCCCCGTGGTGGGGATGAACTGCCACAGCCCGGAGGCAGCGCTGCGCGAGAGGGCATTGGGATTGAAGGAGCTTTCCACCACCGGCAGCAGCGCCAGTTCCAGCGGCATGTTGCGCTCTTCCAGGCGCTCGACGATGTAATGCAGATAGGGTGCGCCGCGACTGCAGGATTGCGCGAGGGCGGCTTCGTGGCTGGCGTACCAGAGACGCTGCCGATCGATGCGCGGGTTGGTACCGTTGTCACCGGCGCCCTGCAGTTGATAGCCGTCCCGTACCCGGTCCCAGATGTCGCCGCTGGTGGCTGCCGCCGTCGGCGCCTTGCGCAGCCATTCCGGCGGGCGCTGGATCTTGCTGGGCGTCATGCGCAGATCGGCCTGGTAGGCACGATTATCGGGCTGCTGATTGCTCTGGCAGCCGGCGAGGAAGACGGCGAGGCAGAGCGCCGAGACTTTGAAAGAGGTGGCCAGCACGTCTATTTCGCGGGTTTTCGGCGTCGCTGGCGGCATCGGTCTGGGCTTTCCGGGAGCTGGAGGATGGGCGATTCTAGGAACCGCATCCCGGGGGGTCAAGGAACAACCCCTTGGCCTGTGACCTGTACGACGACCGAAAACCCTGGGTTTCAGCGCTCTGGCAGGATCTGGGCAATAGGTGTCAGAACGTGTCCTTCCAGCCGCGCAAGGCGGCGAAATAGGTATCCTCCGAGGCCTCGGCCGGCACCGCGCGCTCTTGCTGCAGGCGTTGGCGCACGCTGCTTTCGCCGGTTCTCAGGAAGGGATTGATCTGGCGTTCGCGGCCCAGGCTGGAGGGCAGGGTGGGGCGCTGGGCGTCCCTGAGTTGCCGGGTCTCCGCCAGGGCCTGCCGGATCGCGGCATTGTCCGGCTCCACCGCCTCGGCGAAACGCAGGTTGCTCAGGGTGTATTCATGGCCACAGTAGATTTCGGTAGCGTCCGGCAGCTTGGCCAGGCGCTGCAGCGAGGTGAGCATCTGGCTGGGCGTGCCTTCGAAGAGACGCCCACAGCCGGCCGAGAAGAGGGTATCGCCGCTGAACAGCAGGGGCCGCTCGCCAGGGACATGGAAGGCGATATGGCCGGCGGTATGGCCAGGCACGCGCAGGACGTCGAAGCGCGTACCCAGCACCTCCAGTTGCTGGCCATCGGTCAGCGGCAGATCGACCGCGGCGATGCGTTCGTCGGCCGGTGCGCTGACCCGGGCGCCGCTGCGCTGCTTGAGGGCGGCGATGCCCCCGGTGTGGTCGTTATGATGGTGGGTGATCAGGATATCGGTGAGGCGCCAGTCCGGATGGGCGTCGAGCCAGGCCAGCACGGGGGCGGCATCGCCGGGATCGACCACGACCGCCTGTCTTGTCGCGGCGTCCTTGATCAGCCAGATGTAGTTATCGTTGAAAGCGGGCAGCGGAAGGATGTCGAACATGGACGGGCTCTCTGGTCGGACGGCTGGCCCCTAGGGTAGCAGTCGGTGGAAGGGCTTAGGCTTCAGTATGAGAGGACCAGACGATGCACGATGAATTCTCCGCCCAGGTCGATCCGCGTTGGCTGAAGTTGATGAGCTCGGCACGGGAATGGCTGGCCGGCCCGCTCGGCCAGCTGCTGCTGGAGCAGGAGCGGGTGCTGATCGACGAAGAGCTCAAGCGTCATTTCGGCAGCTATCTGATCCATTACGGGCCGCACCCCGAGGCGCCGGCCAATTGCGGCCAGCTCCGCCACGCGGTGCGCATCGGTCCGCCGCTGGGGGATGTCGACATCGTCTGCGAGGAGGGCGCCTGGCCGCTGGGTGAGCACGCCGCCGACGTGGTCCTGCTGCAGCACGGTCTGGATTTCTCCCTGGCGCCCCATCGGCTATTGCGCGAAGCGGCGCTGAGCGTGCGCCCGGGCGGGCACCTGGTGGTAGTGGGCATCAACCCCTGGAGCCTTTGGGGCATGCGCCATTACCTGGCCCGGGATGCCCTGCGCAAGGCCCGCTGTTTCGGCCCCAGCCGGGTCGGCGACTGGCTCTCGGTACTGGGCTTCGCGCTGGAGAAACGTCGCTTCGGGTGTTATCGTCCGCCGCTTTCATCCCCCAAGTGGCAGCAGCGGCTGGCCTGGATGGAGCAGGGCGAGGCCGAACCCAACTGCGAACAGGCAGCGGGGGCAGGCTTCTATCTGCTGTCGGCGCGCAAGCTGATGTTCGGCCTGCGCCCCGTGCCCCAGGCGCGCAAGGAACCGCGTGGCAAGCTGGTGCCCATGCCGGTGGCCAAGATCAGCCGCCGCGAATCGAGTGAATCCAATGAGTGACGACATCGTCGAGGTCTTTACCGACGGCGCCTGCAAGGGTAATCCCGGCCCGGGCGGCTGGGGCGCCTTGCTGAAATTCAAGGGTGCGGAGCGCGAGCTCTGGGGTGGCGAAGCCAACACCACCAACAACCGCATGGAGCTGATGGCGGCCATCCAGGCGCTGGCGGCGCTCAAGCGCCCCTGCCAGATCCGCCTGACCACCGATTCCGAGTACGTGATGAAGGGCATCACCCAGTGGCTGGTGAACTGGAAGAAGCGCGGCTGGCAGACCGCCGCGCGCCAGCCGGTGAAGAATGCCGAATTATGGCAGGCCCTGGACGAGCAGGTTCAGCGCCATCAGGTCGAGTGGCGCTGGGTGCGCGGCCATACCGGCCACCCCGAGAACGAGCGGGCCGACCAGTTGGCCAACCGCGGTGTCGATGAAGTCCGGCAGGCCAAGCAGGCCGCCAAGGCGTAACCAGCCAAGAGGTTAGCGATGAGATACGTAGTTCTGGATACCGAAACCACCGGCATGCCGGTGACCGATGGCCATCGAATCATCGAGATCGGTGGGGTGGAGGTCATTGGCCGGCGGCTGACCGGGCGGCACTTCCATGTCTATCTCAATCCGGATCGGCAGATCGACGAAGGCGCCATCGCGGTCCACGGCATCACCGACGAATACGTGGCCGACAAGCCGCGCTTCGCCGAGATCGCCGACAGCTTCTTCGAATTCATCGAAGGCGCCGAACTGGTCATCCACAACGCACCCTTCGACGTGGGCTTCATCAACATGGAGTTCGCCCGGCTGGGCGCCCATCCCGAGCGGGCCGACATCACCCAGCACTGCTCGGTGCTCGACACCCTGGTCATGGCCCGCGGTCGGCATCCCGGGCAGCGCAACAGCCTGGATGCGCTCTGCAAGCGCTATGGCGTAGACAACTCCAACCGCGAGCTGCACGGCGCCCTGCTGGACGCCGAGATCCTCGCCGACGTCTACCTGGCCATGACCGGTGGCCAGACCAGTCTGTCGCTGGCTGCGCACGGCCAGGAAGGCAATGGCGACGGCAACTATGTCATGCCGATCAGGCGGCTGCCGGCCGATCGCCAGCGGACCCGGGTGATCAGCGCCAGCAGCGCCGATCTCGATGCCCATGCGGCGCGCATGGCGGCCATCGAGAAGAGCTGTGGCCGGACTCCCCTCTGGCTGGCAGGCGCCGGAAGCGAATAACGCCTTCCTCCCTTCTCCCCAGCGCCCGGTCGGTCCCTGACGGGGCGTTCGCGTTCGTCCGAATAAGCTGAAAGACCTCACAATTTTCAGCTATTGTTCAACTAAGATGCTGCAGGCTGGTCATTTGAGCCCGCATGAAGCCTCGAATTTCGAATTGCGCGGAACTTTCTTGGTTCCTCAAAATCATATGACGATTCGGAATTATCGCTTCGCTTTTGTGGATTTACAGGTCTAGCGTTCCAGAGCAAGGTTCCCTGGCGTGGCGTGAGGTCCAATCCCCGTCCGCCCGGAATGATTAGTGTGGCCCGGTCAGGAAGACGCAGGTACCTAGGCTCCAGTTGGAATAGCAAGCCTTTCTTCCCGTTTTAAAATGGCGTTGGCGAGGTTGTAATGGCGCAGGAGGCGTAAGGCACTATGGTGACCGGAGCAAGAGCTTTGAGCTTGGTCCGCGAACAGCTGTTCGCGACCATAGAGGAAGCTGAATCCCATCTTGAGCGATTCATCGTCGAGCGGCACTGCAGCAGCCTGTTGCAGCGCGCGGTCGAGAGTATCGGCCAGATTCGTGGCGCCCTGACGCTGATCGAACTGGCAGGCGCCCAGTTGCTCGCCCATCAGACGCTGCAGATCGCCAATGACATCCCGGCCGGCGCCGGTCCCGAGCATGACGAGCACCTCATGGCGATCTGCCGTGGGCTGCATGTCCTGCGCCGCTATCTCGAACAGCTGCGCAGCGGCCAGGACGAGATGCCCGAATTGCTGCTGCCGGCGATCAATGCCCTGCGCCTGGCGGGCGGCGAACCGGAACTCCCGGAAAGCTATTTCTTCAGCGTCCGCCTCGACCAGCGCCCGCTGATCAGCGCCACCACGCGCCTGGGCCTGCGCGAGCGCCAGGCCCAGGCGCGCCGGATGCGCCAGATGTACCAGGTCGGCCTGCTGGGTTTCCTGCGCGACGTCAATGGCGTGGCCAGTCTGCGCCTGATGGCGCGGGCGCTGGAGCGCTCCGCGGCGCTGCTGCACGATCAGGTCGGCGGCTACCTGCCCTGGGTCGCCGCGGCTACCGTCGAGGGCTTTGCCCAGGGTCGCCTGACCGCCACCCGGGAACGCAAGCAGCTGTTCGCCCGGGTCGATCGCGAATTGCGCCAGATGCTGGGCAACGAATTGCACGAGCCCGCGCGTAGCACCCTCAAGGAGTTGCTGTATCTGCTGGCGCTGGCCGGTGTCGAGGGCGCCCATCCGCAGGAAGTCATGAATGCCTACGGTTTCGAGCGACTCGGTTTCACCGATGCCCAGCTCGAAGCCGGCAAGAAGCGTCTCGCCGGTCCGGGCCATGCCGTGATGCATTCGCTGTCGGCCGCCATCCGCGAAGAGCTGGAGACGGTCAAGGACCTGATCGATCTCATCGAAACCGAACTACGCAACGGCGCCGAGCAGAATCGCCTGCCACGCTCCGACAACTTCTCCCGGCTGTATGTCCAGGTCGGCCTGCTCGGCAAGACCCTGGAGATGGTTGGCCAGGAGAATGCCGGCCAGGTCCTGCAGCAGTGCCTGCCGAACATCTCCCAGTTCCGCGACAGGTCCCTGGTGCTGGACGATCTCGCGCCGCTGGCCGATGCCCTGCTGCTGGTGGAAAGTCTGCTGGGCCAGCCCGAAGGGCAGGGCTCGCTGATCGACGTGCCGCTGGAAGCCGATGGCGTCCAGGTCAGTGTCGCCAATTACCAGCTGGGCGAAGCCCAGGCGCTGCTGCATCGGGAAGCCTACAAGGGCCTGACCGACGCCAAGCGCGCCATCGGTGCCTTCCTCGACTCGCGGGGCGACGCCCTGCACCTGGCCACCGTGCCGGCGCTACTGGATACCGTCCGAGGGGCGCTGTTCTTCCTGGGCAATCCCCGGGCGGCCGAACTGGTGCGTGCCTGCACCGGTTACATCCAGCGCTGCCTGATCGAGGGCGGCCAGGCTTGTGAGCCGGCGACCCTCGAGGTGCTGGCGGATGCCCTCAGCAGTATCGAATTCTTTGTCGAAAGCGGTGGCACCGAGAGTCAGGACGGTACCCCGGAAATCCTCGATATCGCGGCGCAAAGCATTCGCGCCCTGGGCTGGACCTCGGCTGCGGCATGAGTGTCTGGCAACCCGGCTGGTTCCCGACCGCCCAGCCCTCCGGCGGTTGGCTGGTCGTCCATAGCGGCCAGGCGTTTCTGACCTCGGGGGCGGACGTGCTCTTCGCCAGTGACGATTCGCGGGTGCAGGGATTCGCAGGAGAGCGCCATGGCCTCGGCCAGTGGCAGGCTCAGCCGGTCACCCTGCTCGAACTGGATGCGCCGCCGGACATTGAGGGCTGCGTCTGGCAACCCTTGCGGCCGCTGATGCTGCAATCGCCCCATGCGCTGTTCAAGCTGCTGGGCTATGCCAATCAGATCGGGACCTGGGCACGCCAGCATCGCTTCTGCGGACAGTGCGGTACCCGCACCTTCGCGCTCGATGGCCAGCGCGGCCTCAAGTGCCCGAATTGCCAGCTCACCCAGTATCCGCGCCTGTCGCCGAGCATGATCGCCCTGGTCACGCGCGGCGACGAGGTACTACTGGCGCGGTCGCCCCGCTTCGCGCCCGGGGTCTTCAGCACCCTGGCCGGCTTCGTCGAGCCGGGTGAGTCGGCGGAGGCCTGCGTGCACCGGGAGATCATGGAAGAGGTGGGCGTTTCCGTGACCAACCTGCGCTACCAGGGCAGTCAGAACTGGCCCTATCCGCACTCCCTGATGCTGGGCTATCACGTCGACTACCTGAGCGGCGACATCCGTTGCCAACCGGATGAAATCGAAGATGCGCGCTGGTTCCACCTGCGCGAATTGCCGACGTTGCCGCCGGCCTTTTCCATCTCGCGCTTTCTGATCGATCGCTATCGGGTCGAGCGGCTAGGCGGCGCTGAACCAGTGCTGCCAGATTAGCTTGACGGTCAGCGCCAGCACGACGCAGATGAACACCGGGCGGATGAACTTGGCACCGCCGGCGATGGCGCTGCGCGCGCCCAGATAGGCCCCCAGGGTCAGCGACAGACCCATGGTCAGCCCCAGCACCCAGAGCACCTGCCCCAGGGCGATAAACATCACCAGGGCGACCCCGTTGCTGACGAAATTCATGGTGCGCGCCACGCCGCTGGCCTTGAGCAGATCCAGGGGATAGAGCAGCAGGCTGCTGACCGTCCAGAAGGCGCCCGTACCCGGTCCGAACAGGCCGTCATAGGCACCCAGCGTCAGGCCCTGGGGCCATTGGCGCCGTTGCGGCACGGGCGCATCGCTAAGCACTGGCGCCTTGGGCGTGCCGCCGAACAGCAGATAGAGGGCGCAGCTGAACACCACGACCGGCAGCAGCTGATTGAGGAAGTCCGCAGAGAGATGGTGGGCGACCAGGGCGCCGATCCCCGCACCGAGGGCGGTAGCCAGCAGCGCATGCCGCCATTGACGGGGATGGAACAGCTTGCGGCGGTAGAAGGTGTAGGCGGCGGTGGCGCTGCCAAAGGTCGAGCTGAGCTTGTTGGTGCCGATCGCCAGATGGGGCGGCACGCCGGCCATCAGCAGCGCCGGCACGGTGAGCAGGCCGCCACCGCCGGCGATGGCGTCGATGTAACCGGCGAGGAAGGCGACCCCGGCGAGCAGCGTCAGGGTCATGGGGTCCAGGGCGAATTCGAGCATGAGGGTAGGGCGCCAGGTGGAACGGGGGCGCCATCATGCATCAGACGCGCAGCCGTCACCACCTGCGGGCGATCCCGATCAATCCAGCGCGGGGAAGGGCAGTCCGACGTAGTTTTCCGCAAGGGTCGTGCGACCCGCTCTGGAATCGAGCAGCGCCTGGAGTTCGGCGTCCTGCACCCGCTGGGTGAAGGCATCGGTATCCGGAAAGCGGTGCAGGGCGGTGGTCATCCACCAGGAGAAGCGTACCGCCGCCCAGATCCGCTTCAGGCAGAGCGTGGAGTAGCGTTCGAGGCAGCTGGCATCGCCGCTGCGATAGGCGCGTTCCAGCAGCAGGTGCAGATTGCGCACGTCGCCTAGTGCCAGGTTGAGTCCCTTGGCGCCGGTGGGCGGGACGATATGGGCGGCGTCGCCAACCAGGAACAGCCGGCCGTACTGCATGGGTTCGACCACATAGCTGCGCAGCGGGGCGATGCTCTTTTCCAGCGAGGGACCGGTCACCAGCTGGGCCGCCGTCTCGGCTGGCAGGCGCGCCTTGAGTTCTGTCCAGAAGCGCTCGTCCGACCAGTTCTCCACCGCATCTCCGGCTTCCACCTGCAGGTAGTAACGACTGCGGGTCGCCGATCTCATGCTGCACAGGGCAAAGCCCCGCGGGTGATTGACGTAGATGAGTTCGTCGGCGGCGGGTGGGGTATCGCTGAGCAAGCCCAGCCAGCCGAAGGGATAGACCCGCTCGTATTCGGTGAGCACGCCGTCCGGGATGCTGCGGCGCGAGACGCCATGGAAGCCGTCGCAGCCGGCGATGTAATCGCAGTCGATGCGCAGCGTCTCACCGGCGACCTGGCAGGTGACATGGGGGCGCTCGCCCTTGAGTTCGTGGAGCTGGACCTCGCTGGCCTGGTAGAAGGTAGGGGCGCCGCTGGCCTGGCGGGCGGCCATCAGATCGCGGGTCACCTCGGTCTGGCCATAGACGGTGACGCAGCGTCCGCCCAGCAGATCGTTCAGGTCCAGGCGCTCGCGCTGGCCGTGGATGGCGAACTCCACGCCTTCGTGCACCTGGCCTTCCTGTTCCAGTCGCTCGGCGACGCCGGCCTGGCGCAGCAGATCGACGGTGCCCTGTTCGAGCACGCCGGCACGGATGCGACTGAGTACGTGGTCGGCGCTCTGGCGCTCGACGATGACATTGTCGATACCCGAGCGAGTGAGCAGCTGGCCCAGCAGCAGCCCGGAGGGGCCCGCGCCTACGATGACGACTTGGGTGCGCATGGAGTCTGTCCTCTTGTCTGGCGTGATCGCCGTCTTGTTATGGGTCTCCGGTATTTTTGGACGGTTTTCGCCTGTATCGACAGCGACCTTTGCGATACTTTCTGGTACTTTTCAATGATTCGTGCGGCTATCGCCCAGGGACTGTCGATGACCACCGCCTTGCCACCCATCTTCAAGCTGTATGGCGAGGCCCAGGCCTGGCCGGCGCCGGATCTGCTGCACTGCGAAACCATCGAGAGTCGCAGTCGGCTGCATGCCTGGCATATCGAGACCCATCGCCATGCGGATCTCGCGCAACTGCTCTATGTGCGCCAGGGCGGGGTGCGTCTGCAATTGGAAGACTGGCAGGGCGAAAGGCGCGGACCGCTGCTGGTGGTGCTGCCGGTGCTGTGCGTGCATGCCTTCGAATTCGAGCCCTCGGTGGAGGGTTTCGTGGTCACCCTGCCGGTGCCGCAGGTGGAGCGCCTGAAGCAGCGCTGCCAGAGAGCCGGGCAGAGACTGTTCCTGGCCGCCGGGTGCCTGGACCTGAGCGGACCGGACGCTCTCTGGATCGACCAGTTGATCGGTCAGCTCGTCGCCGAATACGAGGGCCACAAGCCCGGTCGCGAGGTCCTGCTCGAAGCCCTGCTCGACAGCCTGGCGATCTGGCTGCTGCGGCAGCATCGGCCCGAACCGGGCGCGGCCCTGCCGCGGCGCGCCGAACAGCACCTGGGACGCTTTCTGGCCTTGGTGGAGCAGCACTATCGCGAGCACTGGAGCCTGGGGCGCTACGCGGCGGCGCTCGGGATCTCGGGAGTCCATCTGAACGGCCTCTGCCGGCAGCTGGCCGGCGCCTCGGCGCTGGCCATCGTGCACCAGCGCCTGCTGCTGGAGGCGCGCCGCACCCTGACCTACACCCAGGCATCGGTAGGCGAGATCGCCGACGCCCTGGGCTTTGCCGATCCGGCCTACTTCGCCCGCTTTTTCCGCCGCGGCACCGGCCAGAGTCCGCTCAATTATCGCCGTCTTGCGGGCCAACAGCCGCCGAGCTGAGGGGCAGGGGATCGGCTGCCAGGGTTTCGCCGACGCGCGTGGCCAGGGCGTCGAGATTGAAGGGCTTGGTGATCAGGGTCATGCCAGGATCGAGATAGCCTTCCAGGTGCGCCCCCTCGGCATAGCCGGTGGCGAACAGCACCTTGAGGCCGGGCCGGCGCTGCCGTGCGATCTCGGCCAGTTGGCGACCGTTCATGCCCGGCAGGCCGACATCGGACAGCAACAGGTCGATGGGACGGCCGCTTTCCAGCAACGGCAGGGCGCCGCGCGCGTCTTCGGCCTGCAGGGTCGCGTAGCCCAGCTCGCGCAGCAGATCCACCACCATCTGCCGGACCACGGGTTCGTCTTCCACCACCAGCACGGTCTTGCCGGCGCCATGGGGGGTGACCGTGGGGGAGGCCAGCCGCGGCGGCTCCACGTCGGCGCCCAGATAGCGGGGCAGATAGAGGCCCACGGTCGTGCCCTGGCCGGGCAGGGAATCGAGCCGGACATGCCCCTTGGACTGCTTGGCGTAGCCGTAGATCATCGACAGCCCCAGGCCAGTGCCCTGGCCGATGGGCTTGGTGGTGAAGAAGGGGTCGAAGGCGCGTGCCATGACCTCGGGTGGCATCCCGGTGCCGTTGTCCGCCACCAGCAGCTCCACATAGTCACCGGCGCTCACAGCGTCCAGGCCATTGCCGCTGTCGGTGAGATAGACATTGCGCGTCTCGATGCGGATGGTGCCGCCATGGGGCAGGGCATCGCGGGCATTGAGGACCAGATTGAGCAGGGCGCTTTCCAGTTGGTGGGCATCGGTGAGCGCCTGCCAGAGTCCGGCGTCCAGCTCGAGCTGCAGGACGATATCGCCGCGCAGACTGCGTAGCAGCAGCTCCTCCATGGAGCGTACGCAGTCGTTGACGTGAATCGGCTGCAGATCCAGCGCCTGGCGCCGGGAAAAGGCCAGCAGCCGCTGGGTGAGGGCGGCCGCGCGCTGGGCGGAGGTCAGCGCCGAGTGTAGATACTGGTCGAACTTGTCCTGGCGACCGGCCTTCTGGTGCCGCTGCAGCATGTCGAGACTGCCCATGATGCCAGTCAGCAGGTTGTTGAAGTCGTGGGCGATGCCGCCGGTGAGCTGACCCACGGCTTCCATTTTCTGCGCCTGGCGCAACTGCTCCTGCAGCTCCTGCTGCTCGGTGACGTCGCGGCCCACGGCGTAGATCAGCTCGTCTTCGGCGCTGGCGGTCCAGTCGAGGATGCGATAGCTGCCATCGCGGGCACGCAGCCGCGCCCGGAGATTGGCCGAGCCCTGCTGGCGGCCCAGGCAGCGCAGGGTATCGAAGACCTGGCGCTGGTCGTCCGGATGGATCAGTTCGGTGAGCTGGACGGTCGCCAGGTCGGTTTCGCGTCGTCCCAGCAGGCGGGTGGCGGCGCTGTTCACCGTCTTCACCTCGCCATCGGGGCGGCAGATCACCATGAGATCATGGCTGATGCGCCACATCCGGTCACGCTCGCGGGTGCGCAGTTCGATCTGCTGTTCCAGCTCCTGGCGCGAACGGGTGAGGACCTCCCGCGCATCGACGATGCTCTGGATATCGGTGCAGGTGCCGAACCATTGCTCGATGCGGCCCTTGGCGTCACGCACCGGTTGCGCCCGGCCGAGCACCCAGCGATACCGCCCGGAGCGATGCCGCCGGCGGTATTCGATGTGATAGGGCTCGCCGGTGCTGAGACTGTGGTGCCAGACCTTCCAGGTACGCTCCTGGTCGTCCGGGTGGAAGACGTTGGCCCAGCCTTCGCCCTCCGTGGAGCCTTCCGGCACCCCGGTGAATTCGTACCAGCGGTCATTGAAATAGAAGTGGTGGCCATCGGGGCGGGTGGCCCAGACCATCTGGTCGATGGAGTTGATGATGGCGCGCAGCTGCGCCTCGTTGCGGGCCAGCTCCTGAGCCTGGCGGCGATGATTGCTGATGTCAATGAACAGCACCGCGAAACGGTCGCCCGGCAGCTTGTGCGCGCGCACCTCGTACCAGTGCTCATGCTGCAGGTGCAGCAGGATGTCGAACTGGGTGAATTCGGCATCGCCGTTCATGAAGTCGACATAGGCGGGGAGCAGATCGGCTTCCAGCTGCGGCAGGGATTCGCGCAGCGTCCGTCCCAGGACCTGATCCAGGGGAATGCCGGTGAGGGTGGCGAAGACCGGATTGACCTCCAGGAAGCGGAAATCCTCCATCCGGCCAGCGGCATCGCGAATCGCCTGGGCCATGTAGAAGCCCTCGCGCATGCCGTGGTACAGCTCCTGCAACCAGAGATCGCGCTCGGTGATGGCGGCTTCGTTGAGCTTGCGCTCGGTGATGTCGTAGCAGACGCCCAGGTAGCGGCCGCCGCCCTGGCTGGTCATCAGCTGGCCGCGCCGACCGAGCCAGCGCTCCTCGCCCGTATCGGCACGGCGGATGCGGTATTCGAGATAGTCGAGGGCGTCGTCGTCCGGCGCCGCGGTCAGGGTTCGCAGGCTGGAGACGTCGTCGGGATGCAACTGCTGGACCAGCTCTTCCAGGGGATAGCTGCGGCGGACCGGCAATCCCCACAGCTGGCAGAATCCGGAGGACACCAGCAGTCGGGCCTCGCCGGGCAACAGCTCGAAGGTACCGACGCGCCCGACCTCCTGGGCCAGTCGCACCCGCTCCTCGGCTATCAGCTGATCGGTCCTGTCCTGCAGGACATGCACGAAGCCGAGCGGGGCGTCGGCGTCCTTCACGGCGGTAGTGGCGATCTCCACCCAGCGTGGCGTGCCGCCCTGCACCGTGATCCAGCCGGCGCCCCGGCCGTGCTCGTCGACCAGCGCCTGATGCAGGGCGGTGGTCAGGAAGGCGGCGTCCCGGCCCGACGTCAGCAATTCAGCGAAGCGCTGGCCCCGGGCTTCGCTGGCCGGCCAGCCACACAGCAGCTCGGCCCCGCGGTTCCAGCGCTCGATGCACCCGTCGCGGTCGGTGATGACCAGGGCGTGGGAGGTCAACTGCAGAAGCGCCTGCTGTTCGAGCAGAGAGGTCGACATGCGGGGATTCCATTCAGCGAGCGGGCGTGTGACGGGCGTTACCTAGGCTTCGATACCCTCGCTCAGCTGGACGTTCAAACTGCGCAGGGCATTCCAGTACTCAGGATAGGTCTTGCCGACGCATTCGGGGTCCAGAATGCGGATGCCTGCCACCTTCAGGCCGGCCAGGGCGAAGCACATGGCGATGCGGTGGTCGGCGTGGGTCTCGATCACGGCATCGGTCCGGGTACCGGCCAGGGCAGGGTCGGCCGCCACCAGCAGGTCGTCACCCTCGACGCTGGCGAGACCGGCGCGAATGGCGTTGAGGCCATCGTGCAGCGCCGCCACCCGGTCGCATTCCTTCACGCGCAGATTGGCCAGGCCCACGAAGCGTACGGGGGTCTCGTTGAAGGCTGCCAGGACCGCCAGGGTAGGGATGGCATCCTGCATCTGCGAACCGTCGATGACCGCCGGCAGCCGGGGGAAGGCGGCGATGTGGTCGTGAGCCTTGGCATCGGGCTGGGTGAAGGCGTCGTCGGCCACCCCCAGGTCGATGGTCCCGCCGGTGAGGGCCTGGGCCGCCCAGAGATAGGTGGCGGCGGAGGCGTCCGGCTCGATGAAGTAGTCTCGTGCGACGTAGCCGGTCGGGGCGACCCGCCAGGTGGCGGCGTCCAGCTGCTCGACCTGGGCACCAAAGGCGCGCATCGCCTCGACGGTCAAGTCGACATAGCCACGGGCACCGATGTCGCTGCCACGCAGGGCGACGTCCACCGGTTCGCTGCCCAGCGCGGCCAGCATCAGCAGGGCGGAGACGTACTGGCTGGACAGGCCGGCATCCACCTCGAAGCGGCGCGCGGTGAGCCGGCCCTGGCCGGTAACGGTCACCGGCGGACAGCCGCTCGGCGCCTCTACCTGGATGCCATTGGCGCTCAGGGTCTCCAGCAGGGGACCGATCGGCCGCTTCTGCATATAGGTGTCACCGGTCAGGGTGACGGCGCCGTCGACGGTGGCCACCGCCGCGGTCAGGAAGCGCACCGCCGTGCCGGCATTGCCGAGAAACAGCGGTGCTTCCGGTTGCTGCAGGCGCCCGGAGCTGGTCACTACGAAGGTGGTGGCGTCGGGTTCGTCGACGGTGACACCCATCTGCCGCAGCGCCTCGGACATGTGCCGGGTGTCATCGCTCTTGAGGGCGCCGGTCAGGCGGCTGGTGCCCTTGGCCAGCGCTGCCAGCAGCAGGGCGCGGTTGGTGATGGACTTGGAACCGGGTGGGGCGACCCGTCCATGCAGCGCGACGTTGGGCGGGGTGACGGTGATGTAGGGTCTGGCGGACATGGGGGCTCCAAGCAACTTCGCGACGGCCACAACGGCGGATCGTAATGGGGGCGCCATGATGCCATTTCAGGCCGCCCAGGCCAAAGCGCCCGTTCTTTAATACCACCCCTATAGGGGCGATGCCTTTCACCTGATACCCCTATTGTCACGAACGGGTCATCAAGGCGGGGTAGTCCTAGCCTTTTTCGCCAGAGGCCCTTGCCATGTCCCTTATCCGTCCCGATCGTCGTCGCGTTCTGCAAGGCCTGGGTGCCACGCTACTGTTGCCCGCCCTGGGCCAGCGAACCTGGGCCGCACCGGCAGGGCGCCCGGGAATACCCGATGGGGTCCAGGCGGGGGATGTCACCGGCGGGCAGGCGCTGATCTGGAGTCGGACGGATCGTCCGGCGCGGCTGCTGGTGGAGTGGGATACCCAGGAAAGCTTTCGCTCCCTGCGCAAGGCGGCAGGCCCCGTCACCATGGCGGCCCAGGACTACACGGCCCGCATCGACCTGGCCGGGCTGCCGGCCGATCAGCACATCTTCTACCGCGTGCGCTTCGAAGACGTGGACAGCGGCGCGCTCAGCGAACCCGTCATCGGCCACCTGCGTTCGGCGCCCAGCCAGCGCGGCGATATTCGCTTCGTCTGGGGCGGGGACACCGTGGGGCAGGGCTTTGGCATCAATCCCGACATCGGCGGCATGCGCATCTACAACGCCATGCGCGAGCGGCGGCCGGACTTCTTCCTGCACAGTGGCGACACCATCTATGCCGACGGCCCGGTCCCGGCCCAGCTGACGGTGGAAGAGGGACGCATCTGGCGCAATATCACCACCGAAGCCAAGAGCAAGGTGGCGGAAACCCTGGACGAATTCCGCGGCAACTATCGCTACAACCTGATGGACACCCACCTCAAGAGATTCAACGCCGAGGTGCCCCAGGTGTGGCAGTGGGACGACCACGAGACCACAGAGTCATGGAATAGTACACCCCTTGCTGCTTAGGCGATTAGCGTACCACCACCTAATAGCTGCTCCATATAGTATTCAAACTTAACTTCGTCATTCTCTCTAAGAGCATTCTCAATCTCAAAGATATAAATGCCTTGTTCCCACAATTGGTCTGGTACTGGTTTGCCTTCAGATTGATAAGCCTTGATAGTGACAGCGAGTTGATTCTTTAAGTCGTCTAACATTTCTAATTTCCTTTAATTTTATTAAGGCAAAACTGCTGGAACCCTTGGTATATCTACGTTTGAGCATGATACTGTTCTATAAAATATATAAGCGGGCGTGCTACTGATTAGTGTTTTGTTGTGATTGCTGCTGAGTGCGGAAGCCCTGCTGGCCGTTGAAAATTACAGTTGGCTTGCGTTCAAGACTTTCAACACGCTGTTCAAGATTCCGCAAACTTCTACCAGTATTGATCTGGTACTGGTCTAAACTCTCATTCAGATTGTTAATCTTGTTCTCCAGCCTGCTTTGCATAGCGGTAAGGTTACGCTGCGTCTCAAGGGTTAGCTGGTTGATGCTTTCTTTGAACTCTCGTTGCCATGTCGTGCTCTGACTCATTGACCAGCAGATAGCACCGATCAAGGCGACGTTAGTGAAAGTGGTGACGTGCTGGAAGGTGATCTTCATAGTAGCTCCTCCACAAGACGACTAATGACAAGACTTGAGCCGATACGGTTAGCTTTCTCAGCCTTTAGCAGTTGAGTAAGAAATGGGCCTATACTTTGGTTTGGATACTTCTGATTGAAGAGTTGAACGAGCTTGGTGGGCAGTTCAATACTGGTGCGCTTATCTTTAAAAACGTAGTTTACGAAAACTCGCATTTGATACCTCGGATAACGTTAATTTAGTGTTTTAAATACAGTGTTTACAGGGCCTGTAGAGCACGAAAAGTAGCGGCCCTATACCTATGCCAGGGGCCGCATGTTTTAGCCCTCACGGAAGGCTCTACGACGCTATACGATACTTCTGGATATAAGCCTTAGCTGCTACCAGACCCGTGTTGAACTGCTCGCTTAGATCGTGCTCATCAGCCTTAGGGTGAAGGTCCAGCCAGGAAGCAATTGCTGCTTCACGTGCGTTAGCTGCTGGAGGAGAAGGCTCCCAATCCTCTTTTGGGAAGGTTGGGAATGTCTTCCTGCCATTGGGATTAAACTCTTCTGAAAGATATTTAGATTTGGATGCAAGATCGCAGATGTCAGGATAAGACTCTGGATTCTTCTTTACCCATTTGAAATACAGATCAAGAGTTTTATCGCTTGCAAGAATAAACTTATATTGTTCATTTTTTGCAGGAGGAAAGCTTGAAGAGATAAAACCTTGGATAAGATTACTATTTTTATTTAAAATGAAATACTGCATTATATTTCTCATAAAAAAGCCCCAATCAAGGGGCCGTATTGTTGTTGTGGTTAGGGAGTATTGGTGAACGGTTAACGTCCGATATGGGGGTACTGAATCATCGTGTCGGACCAGGCGTTTTCTTGCATCCTGCGTGCAATATCACCCATCCGAATCTCCAGTTCACTGCCAAGCTCATCGACGGAAAGATTGGTGCCGTTAATTTGGATGGCACCGTTCTCAATAACAAGATGATTGTCTACGTTGGTAGTGTTATGAGACTGGTAATTCTGCTGCATGCTCTGCATTAAATCGGCAGTACTCGGAGTATTCACAATCGGGTTCTCGCCGAATTGAACAGGAGGTGTCCAAGGCAATGCCGCTGGCATCTGAAACTCATTGAAGGGAGTCTGGTAACTTAGCTTGGGTGGCTGGTACGCTTTGAAGTCTGGAACCCACCTGTTGCCAGGAGTGCCTTGCTCGGGTCCCATAATTTGATCGTACAAGCTGGCTGCACCATCCTTTACTCGCTTTAGAACAGGGTGGTTCTCCCAAAGCCAGTTAATCCCTTGAAGCCCTGGGTGATGATCAGCGTAGTTTTGGGCAGCGTCAGGTAGCTTCTCCTTCACCGTCGCTAAAGCCTTCTCCGGTGTGATGTTGCCTTTAGCGATGCCACGCATCCACAGTGCAAAGTCAGACGTCGACTTGTAGGCCTCACCGAAGCTTTTAACCAGGCTTAGCGCTGCTGGCTGTAGGTCTTTAGCGAATGTGTTGACGGCGTTCAAAGCTGCCTGGAAATTGTCTTCCAACCCCTGAAGGCTTGCATCATTGATCGTGCTGTCTATCGTGTTCTGCACCCGGTTAAGCTCAGCTTGAGACGTTTGCGTACTACGAGCCAGGGCATCCTTCGCTTGGTTGCTGCCGATCTGTAGCGCCTTGAGCACCACGTCAGTGCCTACTAGACCTTTCTCCATATCGGCTCGAAGCTGGACCATTGCTGCTTGGCCTGTCTTGCCGGATTTCTTCAGCTCCGCATTTGCCTGGGCGAATAGTGCGGGCATCGTTGGATCGTGTTCCGCTGCTTGGCCAAAAAGTTCTTCCGACTGGACGCGCCCCTTGGAGATCATCTGAATAATTGAGGTCTGAAGGCCCTTCATGCGTTCGTTACTGAGGTGCATCGTGACGGCGTGCTCGTTGAGCTGTGTCCAGGCGTCCTGAGATTGGGCGTACTTCAGGCCAGCAGCGTGACCACCAGCGAGCATCGAGGCGTAGCCATTCACCTGATCCGTAGCACGTAGACCTAGGCGATTGCTCTCATTCCAGACGTACTGATTTGCGGCTTCTGAGCGCTCGGCATTGATCTTGGGGTTAGGGCTGGTGCCGACCACGTTAGCGATCAGGTTGCGGTTACTGAGCTGCTGAGCATTAGCATTGAACAAGGCCGATGTTGCCCTGACGCCTGCATATCCCACAGCAGCAGGTGCTAGCCATCGAGGTACAGCGGCCAACACAGCACCACCAGCGGCGCTGTTAGCTTCTACAGGTTGTATCCCCCCAGCGTGAACACCAGGGATACGAGCCACTTGGCGGGCTGCCTGACTGACGGGGGAACGCTCTACCACCGTCTTTATCTTCAATGACTGGGCTGACCATTCAGCACGCCTGATAGCAGAGGCAAGGCTTCGATTTAGCTTCACATTGTCGATGTTGAACCGTTCCATCTTGAATTCAGTGAGCTTAGCCACTTGATTCAAGCTCTTCTGAATGTCGCGTTGGAAGGCGAGAGAATTGAATTTGATCTTGGGAGAAAACTGAAAGCTCTTATCAAATTGACTTTTGAGCTTTAGCATCATCGCTTCCATCTTTGCCATCGCTTGCTCAGCCTGGCGGAACTGAGTTTTGTTAAGGCGAAATCCGATGGAAGAGTAGAAGCTGCTTATTTCAGTGGCGCTCATATTTATTATCCTTGTAATTGCGAAATAGTACGGCCTCTACTGAATTGCAAGCCGTAAGATGTTTTAAATTTATTGAAAGACTCTAATGTTGAATGACTTCCACTGTAGCCGCTGCCGACTGCCACTGCTGAATTACACCAACACCATTTGTACCAACTGAAAGACTTTTGGAAGTTGTTTAATAGCGGGGATTGAGACTCTAAGATTGCTTGAATCGAATAGACCCTGCTGCCATTAACATCGCTGTCAGCTCCCCAGTCGTCTATGACGAAGCTTGAGAATGTCGATGATAAGATTTCGTTGATTCGTGTGTTGCTTGGAACAGATAGCACCAGCCATTGATAAAATGCCATTTATTGTTTTCCTTGGATAGCCTTCCCTGGCCGTATAGTGCTACTTGAGTCGATAGCGCTTATTGATTAGCTCTTGTAGGGCGTCGGCTGCACTCCGCGTAGGAGCAGGAGCTACAGGGGCGGCAACAGGGGCAGTGGGAGAACCTTTGAGAGAGGCAGTGAACTCTTTGATAGCCGCGTTAGCGCGAAGGGTCTTCATCAGCTTTTCATGTTCAAGCTTTTTAATCTCTGATTGAATTGCTTTAGTCTCAGCGTCAATGCGAGCTATCTCATCTTTAGCAGCCTTTGTCTGCGCTTGCGTCTCAGCGATTAATTTATCCCTGGTGGCAATTTTCTCTTCCAAGTATTTAAGATGACGTTTAGCATTTCGGATCTCAGTGCGAGCAGCGTATTTTTGATTAAGCTCCCAATAGGGGCTTGCCATTAAAGTTTCTAACCGTTGTTCTGGAGTCTTGGCGAAAGCCCGCTCAATACCACGCATATGTACCTGTGGATTGCTCATTAGTTAGCCTCCTGTAGTTGCTTTTCCAAAGTGGCAACGGCTTCTTTCTCAATCTTCTCCAGACGCGTGCGTTCCTTCTTGGCAATCTCTTCCGCATCCTTTTGGCGGGCCTCGTTTACAGCTTCTTGAACCAGGCGGTATTTTTCAGCCTTGAAATTATCTTCAACCTTGGCGAGATAAAGTTCCTGTACCTGATTCTTGATCCATTCCCGGTCTTCGTTCTGCAAGGAATGAGATTTGACGAAACGAATTGCGTAGTGCCCAAAGGAAGCTGAGTGAGCCTTTTCATTTTCCAGCACCGTAAACCCATCAGCGGCCAGGGTGGCAGCAGCTTTGGAGAAAGAAGCCAGAGTAGGAGCTGATACCAAGACTTTTTTGTAGTGAATGGCGTCATTGTTGTAGAGCGACTGGGCTTCTTCGATTAGTCGCTGGCACTCAGAGTGATCGAATTTGAAGCTCTCAGTGTTGAAGCGGAAGGAAAAGTCTTTTTTGAAGTTGTCGTGTTGAACGTGCATATTTGTACTCCGATATAGTTAAGTTTAGTTTTGTTAGGCAATAGGACGCCTAGGTCCATAACACCGTTAGAATGGTGCTAATTCTTCAATGTTTTGATAGGTGAAAAAGGCGTTAGCAGGTTAGAGAGTGAAACGCCTTGTATCTATAGCGAGAAGGTGAAGCTACAGGCTAAAACGGGACGTCGATTTCGTCGTTGCAGAACTGGTTTAACATGTATTCCATTCCAGAGGCCTCAGCGAGTGTCTTAGCGGCGGTAGATACGTATGGAGCAGGGGTATATTCTTTATACCCTTCGTTGCTCTTAGTATAGTTTTTGCCTTTGAGTTTAAAGACAGTCCTTCCATCCAATCCTCGAATAGATACACCGTTCTTATCACACCAAGCTATCATCTCTTCTGTAGCTTCGCCTCGAACGTTGAAAGCGACTGCCGGAGCAGTAGCAAATGGGTAAACAGGTCTCTGTTCTACTGGTGCTTGATAGCTACTATAGTTGTCATTGACAGACTCCATCAAAGACTCAAAGCTATCATTCTCTTCTACAACCTTCTCTACGTCCTTTACAGGCTGTTTAGGTGTAGGAGCTACCTGACTATCAACTTGTTCTGATCGTTCAACCTGCATGCTTACAGAGGGCTTAGAAGCCGCCTTATCAGGCTGTACCAACACTAGGTCTCTCAGGATGATATAGCTGTTGCTATTATGCCCACCGATACGAGTTCCTTTGCTTTTGATAACATTAGCTTCACGTAGAGAACGAAAGAACTTTTTGACGCAGGACTCACTCACGTTGCAAGCCTCTGCAATCTCTGACTGATTATCAAACCATTCCTTACCTTCCTTGGAGAAGAAACGATAACGATCGAGTGCGTATAGCCAAACTAGCTTTTGTTCAGCAGAGAAAGGCTTGACGATACCTTCTTCGATTGCGCCAGATTCCTTATCCACATTAACACCGATGTATCCGGTAGCAGATAGGATAGCTTTGTAAGCGGGTAGGTATGGAAGAAGTTCAGATTCAGTTTTGGCGAAGATTTGAGTTTGCATTAAATTGAGCCTCCTGGGCACGACTATTTAGAGTTTGATGATACATTTTGGTAATTAGAAAATTAACAGTGTGAGTAGGGGATTCCAGCTCAAACACTTCCATCAGCTTCAGTAATTCTCTCGTGGCTAAATCATTCAGCCTGACACGAATACCGTTATCCACATTCATAATCCTCTGCAGATGATAAGACCCAGGGGTTTTGAAAACCCGTGGCTATTTATATTCCTATAGATCTTCGATCTCAGCACAACAACAATGTATAAAGTCCAAGAACGCCTAACACTCAATCAGCACCAGAGCTACAGGGACGCTGTCCCTAACACCAAACAGAATGAAATATAAAAAGAATATATGTTCTTGCTCTTGTGTTGTTATGGCGCTAAGCGTGAGTCGAAGACGAACAAGATTGCACCAGCTCTTAATATCAGGCCTGCGTGTGAGGCTTTAGCCGAACTAAGAAGGAATGAGTTCTTTTCTCTTTAAGTCATGGGTTTCTAATCTCCTTTATGCTTTAATGTTTATATATCAGTATTATTATTATCAGTATTATTATGGGGTTCCTGAGACCCTTGGCCAGGGGTTTTGAAAACCCTTCGCTGGGGTTCCTGAGACCCTTGGCTCTAACCACTCCGGCTCAGCAGACTCATAAGCTCCGCATTTAGCCTCTCATCAATAATCAGGTTCAGCGCCTGACTAAATGAAATCTTCTTTTCTTGTGCTAAGGTCAGGACGTAGTCCACATGCCCCTTGGTAAGTGAAGCATTCATCTGTAGCTGGGATTGCTTGTTCTGTTTACGTGGCAAGGTCTTCATCGTTTACTCCCTTTCTTCTTCTTATCATTCAGTAGGTCTGATACCAGATCACCTGGGTGTGAGTAGTGTGGATGCTGGCGTAGTAGCTCATCCAGCAGTTGCCAATCCTGTGGTGCCATCCAGAAGTTCTTACGCATCAATCCTTGGTTGCGCATGTGATCACTGTAGCTAGTTTCATTTGCCATTTTGTTTTTCCTCTTGCTTTAATTTAAGTAATTCAAATCCTTCTGATGGACCTGCTCCCGGTGCTACTTTTTGACGCCATCTATGGAACTGAACATGACACCGTGAAGAACAGAGTTTCTTGCTTGCCCTGGTGGTCTCCATATCAGCCTGACACCAGCAGCATTGTTTGATAATTTTCATTTTGTTTCCTATTTTGGAATTGTAAGAATAAGGATCGTTAGGCAATAGAAGCCCTCGCTGTTGATGTAAACCAGCAAGGGCGTATTCAATAAAAAGGGCAATCAGGACATTACACTGGATTGCCGAGTGCCTGGAGAGGAGGCTGGAGTATTAGATGGTGATGTCCAGTATGCTAAAAACTGTCATCACCTGCCAGACGCTTCTAAACAACAATATCTGATTGCAAACAGGGAGGTTGGGCAGCAAGAGACGCCCACGGCAAGGAATGAAAGAACCCGCCGCTATTTCTGAATGCTAGAGCATGTAAGTTGTTTCTGGCGGGGAGAGTGATTACTCCCACGAACCACTTTTAAGGGAATGGTTAGCCCTGGAAACTTTTGTAGCAGACACGACAAAACACGAAACTTAATCGTGTTCTATTCGTGCTTGATTCTTTAATTATATCAATGAGGTGCTATATACGCAGCCAGATATGAGACATTACATTATACAAATGCGACAAGATTAAATATTTAACCAATGCCGTCTTCATAAGCTATAGTATACGTGTAGAAGTCTAATTTGTCAATTAAAATATTGCACACCCAAACCAGCCGGGCGGGGCAAACTTTTCTACCATCCTTAAATTATTGTATCATTAGTTATTGAAATCTATCAAGAACTTTATACATATACCCAAACACCCCTTTATACAACAATTCAGTATTCATGCGGGTTAGAGCTTGAAACTGTTGCACAACACCTGCTATATTCCCGACAGACGGTATAGGAGGGGAGTGGATATTAGAAACAAATAGAAATATCTTATCTACTCTCAATCCTGCACACCTAACCACTAAACTCCCTGCTACTGTAGGTAGGACGATTCTCGACACACTGAAAGTCACAACATTGGAGAAATATTTTATGGCTAAAGAGAAAGGTCACCGGTACAGCCCCGAAGAAGATGATGAGATTCTCCAAGGTTGGTTGGATGCAGGGAAACCGCCATACACCAAATACGCAGACACGAAGCCATTCTCAAGGCCTACGCTCCATAGGATTCTAACTGCTGCTGGATACCTGGGAGGTGATAAATCTGGTAATGATAAACCTAGGCCCGTACAAGCCTCGTCCGACAGCAACGACCTACATCAACAATTCATTTCCTCACTACCGCCAGAATCTTACAAGCAGTGGTTGGAATCAGAAGTGAAGAGACTGAATGCGCGTGTCAAGGAATTGGAATCTCAGAATTCTTCTGATCGATAGTCCTAGCGTTAAGTCAGAAGCGTGGCCTGAGCAGTAGAAAGCAGGATATTCGACAAATATGGCGTATAGGGCACCTACAAGCCTCTCAGTGCAACGCTGAGGGGTAGGGTGTAGACGAGTAGCCAGATACAACAAAGGGGCCTTAGAGCCCCTTATAGCTCGTTATAGATTGCATGTCAGAAAGACAGGTTCAATGCCTTCATTGCTCGACTAACCTGAATCGGACTCCACTCACCGCCACGGCTGGTGGTCACACGCTTGGCATTCAGACAATCAGCGACTCCCGCAAGTGTACTGACACCTTTGTATAGGCATGCTTGTAGGTGTGGCTCGATGCTGGCATGGAAGCTAGAGACACGTTGACTGATAGCTGCCTGAGCCTTCTCACGATTGGCTGCTGTACGGCCATAGGATAGGTACTCGGCACGATTGGCAACCTTCTGTAGAGCTTCCTCATCACCACCGTCAGCATTGCTTTGTAGACTTGCCAGGGCTTCCTTTGTACGGGCACGAATGAACGCACGTTCTTGTTCAGCGAGTGCCGCAAACAGGTGCAGTTCAAAGGGAGTGGCGTGGGGCATGGTGCAGACACGAAACTTCACTCTCTTCATCAGGCCAGCAATGTGCTCAACGTCCCGGCTCAGACGATCAAGCTTGGCAACAACAATCTCAAGGCCTTCAACCTTTGCATGCTGGAAAGCTTTACCACCTTCAGGACGATCTTCCAGGGCGATAGAGCCACTCACCCCGCTATCGATGTAGGTAGTGACCAGCTCCCATCCGTTCTGCTGAGCAGCACGTTCAAGGTATTCAGTCTGAGCTTTAAGACCTAGGCCGGACTCACCCTGACTTTTCGTCGACACTCGAATGTAGCCAATCACCTTCATTTTTCATCCTCCAGATTTGTCATGCATCCATTTTAACAAACTACGTACGACCGTACAAGAAATGTTATGGGTGACGGCAACCTGTGGATAACTACCTATTATAGATATTGGCAATGATAATGCTAAAAATGATAGATTTTATTAATATTTGATTTATCTGATGTAAAACTATTTGAGTTCGAGGGCTCTCAATGCTTAACAATAATAACTATATTGGGGGAGAGGACCACATTTCCCACCTTAACCGTCCTGAGAGGTGCATGATTGCTGCCTAGGCAGTGATTAGTAATGCAATCTTAGTGTTATATTATTACGTTATTTAACGGTTATTGGTTAATTTTTGATCAATAAATTGTTGGGTCATTTCCACTATCTTCTCCTCATCCAATCCCGTCATCTTCACCATCGTCCGTACCAGGGATTCAGTAGCACCATCACCCTGAGCTTCTGCCACTCCCTTAGTAATTTCCTCCTTACCCCACCAGATAAGCTCTCCCTTGTGTTCAAAGACTGAGAGGATAGGGGAGGCGTCTCGCTCCACGTCGTACTGTACGAACATCTTATTCTTAGACATAAACACTTTTATGTTTAGGCTCTTGAGCAGACTGTTAGCTTTTGATCTACCTGCAAAGGAAACCAAATCAAGACGTTTGAAGAATTCATCCTTATCAATGAGCTTTTCCATTGACAGACTATTCACTATCTCACCTTCCCTTTGAATATAGGTCTGTAGCTCCGTATCAAGCGCTGTGAGCATCTTTAACACTGTAGGAGGTAGGGTAGTGCTGATATCCAACATCTGCGCTTGTATGGCCTCTATACGGGCTTTAATCTCACCTTGCTTACCACGATTAATAGTGAGTTCTTTGGTGAGGGCATTGGTGTTGGTTTGCACTAGGGACAGAGAGTCCAGCTTAGGGAGTAGTTCCTTGAACACCACTTCTGTTGATTTTGTAGAGATAGGCTGCTGGGTACAATTACCTTTGGCATACGCACTGCAACGAAGGTACTCGTTATTCTCCCGCTTCTTAACGTAGTGCATTGGAGCCTTGCAGAGAGCGCAGTAGGCGACTTTCTGCCAGATGTTCATATTCTTGCCTGGATTACTTGAGGCTGTACGCTTACGTTGCTCAATCGCTGCTCTGGCTTCGTAGAACGTCTGTTCGTCAATTACGGTCGGAAAGTAGTTAGGGATTTCATCTCCCTTGAATAGAAACGTTCCTATCGTTGCCTTGTTACTCAGAATTCTCCAGATTGAGCTAACCGCCCAAGAACCTGCTTTATTCCTGTTACTGCTGTCGAGGAGAGGGATGCCTTCGGAATTCAACAGCTTGATGATGTTGGTGTACCCGTACCCTTGAATGCAGAGAGAATAGATACGTCTTACAATCTCTGCCTTTTCTTCGATGATTTGATATTGTCTTCCATCGTACTCAAGCCAAGCAGGGCAGTTACCACCTATTGGCTTTCTCTCGTTTAATGCATCACTTTTCTTTGTGTTCCAAGCAGCTTTGAGACGCTGCGACTTCATTGCACTCTCTTCATGTGCTCTGGACATTGAAATGATGCTGACAATCAAATCAAGATCATCATAATCTTGGTCATACAATCTATTGTCTGAGAGCGTTACTATTCTGATCCCACGATTGAGCAAATCCAAGAATCTTGGCAGGGCATCCCTTACCCTTTCTCGTGAGAGGCGGTCTAAGCTTTCGATCAGCAAGAAGCTACCAGCGGGGATAGCGCCACTCTCCACCAGGGACAAGAACCGTCTTAACTGACCTTCGTCGTCCAGATGCTTTGCCTTGTACGCTGACTTTCCCTGATCGAAGAACTGATGTTCTGCGGCTGTGGCAAGAGTGAGTCCATGAGCCTCAGCGTACCGTCTGGCCTTGTCTGTCTGCCTGCGTAGGCTATCGCCTTGGGCCTGCTGGGCATTGCTGAAACGGACGTAGGAGAAGGCTTGAGGCATGGTGATCACTGGAAGGAAGGGGTAGGGGTGTCATCCTACAGGACATTACCAACAACTGGTCGCCGAGCAAGACGCTGGACGATCGCTATCAGGTCAAGGACATAAATGTCCTGAGCGGTCGGGCGCGCCAGGCGTTCCTGGAATACGCGCCCATGCGGGGTGTCTCGGCCGACGGGGCAGGGCGCATCTATCGACGGATCGCCTATGGCCCCCTGCTGGATGTCTTCGTGCTGGACATGCGCAGCTATCGCGCCGGCAACGACAGCAACCTGGGTAGCGAGGAGGGCGGCCAGGGCGCCTTTCTGGGGCAGGAGCAACTCGATTGGCTGAAGAAGGAGCTGCAGGCGTCCAGGGCGACCTGGAAGGTGGTCGCGGCCGATATGCCCATCGGGCTGCAGGTGCCGGACGGCAAGGACGCGCAGGGCCAGGCGCGCTGGGAGGCGATCGCCAACGGCGATCCCGGAGCCCCCAAGGGGCGCGAGCTGGAAACGGCCGACCTGCTGCGCTTCATCGCCCGGCAGGGGATCCGCAACACCGTCTGGCTTACCGCGGACGTGCACTACTGCGCCGCCCATCACTATCACCCGGACAGGGCGGCCTTCCAGGATTTCGAACCCTTCTGGGAATTCGTGGCGGGGCCGCTGAACGCCGGCAGCTTCGGTCCCAACCCGCTGGATGCCACCTTCGGGCCAGAAGTAGTGTTCCAGAAGGCGCCGCCCCAGGCCAACACCTCACCGCTGAGCAACTTCCAATTCTTCGGGGAGATGGAGATCGACGGCAAGACCGCCGAATTGCAGGTCACGCTCAGGGACCAGGACGGCCGTCCGCAATTTACCCAGAGGCTGCAACCTTTGAATAACAATACCACCCCTATAGCGTAGATACATTTAATGATGATCCTCTGCACAGCTATCAAGAAGAGGCCCAAGTTCTTGTAAATGCTACAATCTGGTAGTTATCAGGTTGGAGTTGGCCATGCACGAAGACATCAAGAGCGCGTTCGAAGACCTCAAGCGGAGCATTGCCATCTTCAATGAGCGCTGGCCCAGCAAGGTGATAGCCGCCCGGGTCTGGCGGCTGCCTTTGCTGGCCCAGCAGCGGGTGCCCGACCACATCGCGGCGGAGTCCTTGGAGGGCAGCGCTGCGGTGGAACTCACCCGCGATGCGTTGCTGGCCTTCCACCTACAACCCGGCCAGGCACCGGGTACGGTCAGTCGATTGCCCGGTTACATCGCCCTGGCCGAGCCGCTGATGGAGGAGATCCTGGCCATCAATACCTGCAAGGCCGCCTTCAGCGCAGCGATCGAGCAGACACGCCTGGAGCTGGAGCTGGCACCCGAGGCGCGACCCCGCATCATGCGCAAGGCCCTGGGTGGCGCCTTCAATACCAAGCAGCTGATCCGCAAGGTGCATGGCTTTCCCGATCCGGTCCGGCAGCTGACCTTTACCTGGGCCGGGCATACCGCGGGAGGAGAGCGGGTCAAGGTGGGCAAGGTGCGCGAGCAACTCAAGACCCTGGCCATGGCCCGTGCCGACCGGGAGCGGATAGCCCTGGATCGCACCCCGGAATGGCAGGAACACCAGGCACTCAACCGGATGGCGGACGATGACATCCTGGTTCGCCACAAGAAGATCGCGCCGCATCCGCGGGCGATGCTCTGGTTCGGCGAGGAGAGTCGCTATGACGCCATGATCCACGCCAACCTGCCGGTGTTCGTGGTACCGGCGCAGGACGGCATGCAGGTCGTCGACCTGCGCGATTTCGACCGGACTCAGCGCGGGGCACTGCGACCCGACATCAAGCCGCGGCGCGAGGTGCTGGCCACGCGGTTGCTGTACCTGCCCACCGACAACCCGGAACGGCCCGCCGCCCAGCGCAACAACGAGGCGACGCTCAAGCGCTCGACCTACAGTCGCTGAGCCTGGATGACGTTACCGAGCGGGTGGATGTCGTAACCAGATCCTTCATGGCCGAGTGAAAAGGTAACGAAATCCTCCGCAACAGTTGCCCGCACGCCAGCCTCTAATCAATGAAAACTAGCATTTTCAAAGACTTATGAATGTTGGCACGGCGAGTGCTTTATAACTGGCACAAGAACAACAAGATGCGCCGCTAACCGCCCACAACAAGAACAAGACGGCCAAGGCTCGCGAACCGATCATTTTGGAACGCTCCAGAGCAACCAAAGTAATCTGTTCACTTCCCACCTCGTTGGTGGGGCGTACTAAAGATCGATGACGTCGACGTCCGACAACAAAAACAAGAGGACAGCAGACGTACTTGAACAGGGGAGCCTCAGGGCTCCCTTTTTTCATGCCTGCAAAAAAGTCGCTGGAGGGCAGGGAATGGCGCCTGGCACAGCGCTCAGCGCTCTGTTCGCGACCCTCGCAGCGCGATTTACCGTCTGGCTTTGGCGCATCTGGCGTCCGTGATCTATCGTGAGCGCAGCCCAGCCGCCGCGGATACCTGTCATGACCCTTGCGAAGACCCTGCCTGCCCATTGGCTGAACGAACCGACGCGCTGGTCCGATACGGACGGCCTGCTGCACATCAGCACCGATCGCGAGACCGACTTCTGGCAGAAGACCCAGTACGGCTTCGAACGTGACAGCGGACATTTCCGGGGTTATGCAGCCGGCACGGATTTCACCGTGCAGGTGCGGATCACCGGGACCTTTACCGAGCTGTACGACCAGGCCGGCCTGATGGTGCGGCAGGGCAGCGAGCGCTGGTGCAAGACCGGGCTCGAGATCAACGATGGCATCGCCCACCTAGGCAGCGTCCTCACCCTGGGGCATTCCGACTGGGCCCTCGGGCCGATGCCGGATGCGGTCAGGGGATTCTGGCTGCGCATGACACTGCATGCCGAGGTGCTGCGCCTCCAGTATTCCCTGGATGGCCAGACCTGGCCGCTGTTGCGGCTGTGCCGCTTCGCGAGCGAAGAGGGCGCGGCCCTGCAAGTCGGGCCCTATTGCTGTTCGCCGCAGCGCGAGGGCCTGGAGGTCAGCTTTGCCGACCTGCAGATCGGGCCGGCGATCGTCAAGGAACTGCACGACCTGAGCTGACCGCGCGGCGATCAGCTCATCCAGTTGCCGCCGTCGACGTTGTAGGTCTGGGCCACCACGAAGTCGCTGTCACTGGACGCCAGGAACAGCGCCATGCCGACCAGGTCCTCGGCGGTTCCCATCCGGCCGTAGGGCACGGCTTCGCCGACCAGGCGCTTTTTCTCGCCCAGCGGTCGTTGCTCGTAATGGGCGAAGAGGGCGTCCACGCCTTCCCAATGCTCGCCATCGACCACGCCCGGGGCGATGGCGTTGACGTTGATGCGGTGCTTGATGAGGTCGAGGCCGGCCGACTGGGTCAGGCTGATCACCGCCGCCTTGGTCGCGCAATAGACCGCAACCAGGGCTTCGCCTCGGCGCCCGGCCTGACTGGCCATGTTGATGATCTTGCCGCCATGACCCTGGGCGATCATCTGCCGGGCAGCGGCCTGCAGGGTGAACAGGGGACCGGCCACGTTGATGGCGAACAGCCGGTCATAGCTTTCCCGCGAGATCTCGACGATGGGTGCCAGGTCGAACAGGGCGGCGTTGTTGACCAGGATGTCGAGCTTGCCGGCGGTAGCGACCACCTGAGCGATGGCCGTGTCGATGGAGGCCTGGTCGGTGACGTCCATGGCCAGGGCGTAGGCGCGCTCGCCCAGTTCCTCGGCCGTTTCGCGGGCTCTTTCGATATTGATGTCGGCAATGGCCACCGTCGCGCCTTCCCTGAGGTAGGCCTGGGCGAAGGCCTTGCCGATACCGCGTGCGGCGCCGGTGATCAGGGCGCTCTTTCCTTCCAGTCTGTTCATGGTCTTGGCTCCGATCGAGAGACTGACCGCGCGGTGCAGTGCGCGGTCATGTCCTGGATAAAGGGACGTTACTTGAGATAGCCCGCGCGTTTCATCTCGCGGGTCGTCGAGGTCTGGGCCGCGTTGAGCGCCTGTTCGACGCTCATCTGGCCGGTGAGGGCGGCGGAGAACAGCTTGCCGACCGAGGTGCCGATGGCCTGGAACTCGGGAATGGTCACGTACTGGATGCCGACATAGGGCACCGGCTTGGCCGAGGGATGGGCCGGGTCGGCGTGCTGCATCATCTCCAGGGTGATCTTGGCGAAGGGCGCAGCGCTCAGGTAGGCCTGGCTGTAGGTGGACTGGCGAGTGCCCGGCGGGACGTTGGAGATGCCGTCCTGGTCGGCCACCAGCTGGATGTATTCCTTGGAAGTCGCCCAGGTGATGAAGGTCTTGGCCGCCTCCTTGTGCTTGGCGCTCGCCGGGATCGCCAGCGACCAGGCATACAGCCAGGACGAGCCCTTGTCGGTGACCTCGTGGGGCGAGGCGGCGAAGCCGACCTCATCGGTCACCTTGCTCTGGGTCTTGTCGGTGGTGAAGGAGCCGGCGACGCTGGCATCTACCCAGAGCGCGCACTTGCCGCTGTTGAACAGCGCCAGGTTTTCGTTGAAGCCGTTGCTGGAAGCCCCGGGCGGGCCGTACTTCTTCATGTTGTCGACGTAGAAGTTGGCCGCTGCCGTCCACTCGGGACTGGTCAGTTCGGGGTGCCATTGCTCGTCGAACCAGCGCGCGCCGAAGGCGTTGCCCATCAGGCTGAGCAGCGCGACGTTTTCCCCCCAGCCGGCCTTGCCTCTCAGGCAGAGACCGTATTGCTCCTTGTCCGGTTGGTTGAGCTGGCTGGCGAACGCTGCGAGTTGCGACCAGGTCGGCTTGTCGGGCATCTGCAGGCCGGCGGCCTTGAACAGGTCCTTGCGGTAGTAGGTGACGGTGCTTTCGCCATAGAACGGCAGGGCATAGAGATGGTTGTTGACCGACAGCCCCTGGCGGACCGCTGGAAAGATGTCTTCGACGTCGTAGCTGGCAGGCAGGTTGTCGAGCGGCTCCAGCCAGTTCTTGGCCCCCCAGAGCGGGGTTTCGTAGGTGCCGATGGTCAGGACGTCGAATTGGCCACCCCCGGTGGTGATGTCGGTGGTCAGCCGCTGCCGCAGCACGTTTTCTTCGAGCACCACCCAGTTGAGCTTGATATCGGGATGCTGTTTTTCGAACACCTGGGACAGCCGCTGCATGCGCACCATGTCGCTGTTGTTGACGGTGGCAACGGTGACCGATTCGACGGCCTGGGCAACACCGGTCAACCCGAGACCGGCCAACAGCAGCAAGGCGATAGGGCGCTTCATCTTCTTCTCTCCGCGACTGCCATGATGGGCAGCTTGTTGTTGTTATGGATGGCTAGCCGCCGATATAAATCTGATCTCGACAGCGCAGCTGGAGAGCATTACAACAGCAGGGCCAAGCCGCTGGCTAACCTGGCATTGACCAGTTGCCGATACATTTTTGACCTGGATCGCCGAGCGCACCAAGGTCAAAAAAGCATCGATAGCCAGGGCAGCCGGTGCGGACCTACAAGAACAAGCAGAGGTACATCATGAAGGCGACCGCCTTCCTCGAGGCGCGACCGGCAGAGCTGGAAGTGATCCTTGCCGCGCCCGACCAGAGCTTTCGCTGGTACGAGCACGACTATCCCTACGCCTTGGCCCGCTGGAATCATCACCCCGAATACGAGATCCACCTGATCCGCCAAGGCAGCGGCCGGCTACTGGCCGGCGACTATGTCGGACCCTTTGCCGCAGGTCATGTGGCCATGATCGGGCCGGATCTGCCGCACGATTGGATCGGCGATCTACCGCCCGGCGAGGTGATCGCCGGCCGTGACGTGGTCATCCAGTTCAATGGCGAACTGTTGCGCTCGCTGAGCGCCGTGGCGCCGGAGCTGGGCGATTATCTGCCGTTGTTGGAGCAGGCCCGCCGCGGGCTGGAGTTCAGCGGCGACACGGCCCGGCAGGCGGCGGCCTTGATCGAGGCGATGGGCCAGGCCCGGGGCGCCGAGCGGCTGCTCAGGCTGTTCGCCTTGCTGGGCTTGCTGTCCCGGGCGCCGGAAACCGAAAGGCTCGTCCTGGCCAGTGCCTGTTATGCGCCGGCGCTGGATGCCCGCAGTTCCGCCCGAGTGCATCAGGCCTTCGACTATCTGCTGAGCGAACTGACCGAGGATATCCGGCTGCCGGTGATCGCCAGGCGCGTCGGCATGAGCGAGGCGGGTTTTTCGCGTTTCTTCAAGAAGGTCACCGGCCACGGTTTCATCGAACTGGCGCGCAAGCTGCGCATCCAGCGGGCCTGTCGGCTGCTGCTGCAGGCGGAATTGTCCATCGCCGCCATCTGTTTCGAGGTCGGCTATTCCAATCTGTCCAATTTCAACCGGCATTTCCGCAACGAGACCGGACAGACGCCCAGTCAGTATCGCCAGGAGCAGATCGGAATCCGGCGTCAACAGCCGAATGGGTGAGGGCGGGCGAGGGTGGTTGTGCCCTGGACCGGTCGGGCTTTTATAGAGAGAGGCGTACCTGGCCCCGGAGCGCCAGATACGCCGAACACAGCCTTATTCCGCGCTGGACGGCTTGGCCCAGAGGTTGATGTCACCTTCGACCGCGTGAGTGTCGATCTCGGCCAGTTCCTCGGCGGTAAAGCTCAGGTTGTCCAGGGCCGCCACGTTTTCCACGATCTGTTCGGGCCGACTGGCACCGATCAGGGCACTGGTGATGCGCGGATCGCGCAAGGTCCAGGCCAGGGCCAGCTGCGCCAGGCTCTGGCCGCGGCGCTTGGCGATGGCATCCAGGGCGCGGACCCGGGCCAGGTTCTCGGCGGACAGATGGCCTTGCTGCAGGGACTGGCCACCGGGCTGATTGACCCGGGCTTCGGCCGGAACGCCATTGAGGTATTTGTCTGTCAGCAACCCCTGGGCCAGTGGCGTAAAGGCGATCACGCCACTGCCGATTTCCTCGGTCGCATCCAGCAGATCCTTTTCGATCCAGCGATTGAGCAGGTTGTAGGCCGGCTGGTGGATCAGCAGCGGGATCTTCCAGTCGGCCAGCAACTTGGCCATTTCCCGGGTCTTGGTCCCCGAATAGGAGCTGATGCCGATATAGAGTGCCTTGCCTTGCTGGACCGCGGTGGCCAAGGCGCTGGCGGTTTCTTCCAGTGGCGTGTGTTCGTCGAAACGGTGCGAATAGAAGATGTCGACGTAATCCAGGCCCAGGCGCTTGAGGCTCTGGTCCAGGCTGGCCAGCACGTATTTGCGCGAGCCGCCACCTTGGCCATAGGGTCCGGGCCACATGTCCCAGCCGGCCTTGCTGGAGATGATGAGTTCGTCGCGATAGGCGGCAAAGTCTTCACGCAGCAATCGACCGAAATTGATCTCGGCGCTGCCATAGGGCGGCCCGTAATTGTTGGCCAGGTCGAAGTGATTGATGCCCAGATCGAAGGCGGTGCGCAGCAAGGCGCGCTGACGATCCAGCGGCGTGGTATCGCCGAAGTTGTGCCAGAGGCCCAGCGACAACGCCGGCAGCACAAGACCGCTGCGACCCACGCGGCGGTAAGGAATACGGTCATAGCGATCGGAAGCGGCTTGATAAGCCATTCAAAACTCCTCGGGATGGAATACTTGTTGGAAACCCAGGACATTCGCACGTGATGACACAGGCGGCGGCGCGACCACCGGGAAAGAGCTCCGGGAACGGACGCCATCCGATTAAAGCTGCCGGCGCCAGCTTGTACAAACGGCCGTTGGGGATTTTGCGGTGCAGGTGTGCGGTAAGCGGCGATCTGAATTCCTGAAGCCGTCATGTCTGGCAAACTGGCAAGGCGGTAGCGGATTTCAAAAAGCCGCCAGCGTGAAAAGGCAGACACTCGGTGCAGCGCTCCATAACCATAACTTCGCATAATGTATATTATGTTAAATTGGATATGGACCTAGACTGACAACTGCCCTTTGCCATCCCCTCCAGTCTTTGACCTTATCCCTGATCCGGCCACCTGCTTAGACTCTGACTTCCCTACCCTGGCCCTGTTGATCAGCGATCAGGATCTTCTTGCATGACGATCCTGAAAACGCGTCCGTTACGAACGACGCCTTCAGGATCTCTCGAATGATCACTGGCTGCCAACGAGTCCCTAGCTCGCCAACAGCTGCTCCAGTCGCTGCAGACGCTCCTTGTACACACGCCGTGCGGCCAACGCGTCCTCCAGGGTTACCGCCACGAATCGCGCCTTCTGGTTGGGCTGCAGCTGGCCGATCAGATCCAGGTCGCTGCTGATGACCGTGCCGATCATGGCGTAGCCGCCACCCGACACGGCGTCTCGGTGCAGGACGATGGGTTCGAGGCCGGCCGGTACCTGGATCGAGCCGATGGGATAACAGCTGTCGACGATATTGGACGGATCCGAGCCGGCGCCAAAGGGTTGTTCGCGCGGCGTGAATTGCAACGGCCGGCCGCCCTTGAATCTGTAGCCGATTCGATCGGCTTCGAAGCCCACCGTCCAGGTATCGGCGAAGAACGCCTCGGCGGCGTCCGCAGTCAGGCGGTGATGATAGAGACCCGGCACGACCCGCAGGGTCACCTCGCCACCGCAAGCCGACACCAGGTCGACTGGCAACCGGACGCCAGGCTTGGCGCCTGTCGCCGGGGTTCCGACAGTCAGTTCGTCACCCGCGGCGAGCCTTCGGCCCTGGAAGCCACCGAGGCCGCCCAGGGTGTACGTCGAGCGACTGCCCAGCACCTCGGGCACGGCGAAACCGCCCGCCACGGCCAGATAGCCACGGGCGCCGGCCTTGAGGTAATCGAACTTGAGCACCTGGCCGGCGCGCACGCTGAAGGCTTCGTCCAGTGGCATTTCGGCGCCGTCCAGGCGTGGCGTCATGCGCGCGCCGCTCAGGGCAACCAGGGCGTCTTCGGTAAAGTGCAGCTCCGGGCCGAGCAAGGTGCATTCCAGGGCGGCGGCGCCGGGTGCGTTGCCCACCAGCAGATTGGCCGCGCGCAAGGCATAGCTGTCCATGGCCCCGGACGGCGGGATGCCCAGGTGGTAGTAGCCTTCGCGACCAAGATCCTGGATCGAGGTGGCCAGGCCGGGTTTGAGTACCTTGATCATGCCGGCTCCTCCATCAGGGTGCGCGGATAGCCACGGGGATCATCGAGAAAGGCGTCCAGGGAAAAGTCCACCGGACGGATATTCAGGGTGAAGCTACCCTCCTCTACCTCGGCCAGCATCCGGTCGTATTCGGCGCGGTCGATGGCGCGGAAACGGACGATGTCGCCGGGCCGGAAGAACACCATGTGGTCCTGCAGGTAATCGAGGCGCTGGGCCGGCTCGTAGATGGGCGCCGGCGTCACGCCGAACATCTGGTAGCCGCCGGCGCCTCGTACCGAGTAGATGCAGCCGAAGCAGCCGCCGTGGCCGAGGGTCTGCTTGGGCGTGTCGGTGCGGGGTCGTAGGTACTTGGGTACCTGCAGCTGCCGCTCGGCCTCGACCATCTGGAACATGAACGGCAATCCGGCGACGAAGCCCACCATGGAGACGAACCAGGGCGCGCCGCTGTGGGCCTCGATGAAGGCCTCGACATCGGCCAGGCCGTTGATGCGCGCGGCGTATTCCAGATCGGTAGCGGTCGGATCCTGGTGGCGATCGCGAAAGCGCATCAGCGTCTCGTGGGTCCAGGGGTCGTTGTAGAGCACCGGGATCTCGATCAGCCGCGTGGCCAGTTGGCGCTCGGCCACCGCCTGGTCTTCCACGCCCTGGACGGCGGCCAGCAGCCGGTCGGGCGGCAGGACATCGGGATCGAAGCGGATCTGGAAGGAGGCATTGGCCAGGCAGATGTCGTGGATGCCGGGCAATTGCAGCACCTGCACCGCGCGGGTCATGGCCAGGCCACGGAAAAACGCCTCCAGGGACATGCTTTCGGACAATTCGACGAACAGGTGCTCGTCGCCGCCGAAGCTATAGCGGATCGCAGTCGTCATGCGGGAATCTCCTCGGCCAACCAGTGTTCCAGGGTACCGGTGTCGAAGCGGGCTTCGATCACCCAAGGTTCGTCCAGCAGGCGGCGATGCAGACTGGCGGTAGTAGCCATGCCGGTCAGACGCAACTGGTCCAGCGCCTGGCGAGCACGGGCCAGGGCCTCGCCGCGATCGGCGCCATGGGCGATGAGCTTGGCCAGCAGCGAGTCGTAATAAGGCGGCACTCGGTAGCCCGCATAGAGATGACTGTCGACGCGGATGCCCGGACCCTGCGGCCAGGCGAGCTGCTCGACGGTCCCGGGGCTGGGAAAGAAATTGCGCGCCGGATCTTCGGCGTTGAGTCTCAGCTCGATGGCGGCGCCCTGCAGATGGATGTCTTCCTGGCGCAGCCCCAGGGGTTTACCTCCGGCGATGCGCAACATGGCCTGGACCAGATCGATGCCGGTGACCATCTCGGAGACCGGATGCTCCACCTGGATGCGGGTGTTCATCTCGATGAAGAAGAACTCGCCGCGGGCTTCGTCGAACAGGTATTCCAGGGTGCCGGCGCCACGATAGCCGAGGCTTTCGGCCAGGCGTACCGCGCTGGCGCAGAGGGTCTCGCGCTGGGCGGCGCTCAGGACCGGCGATGGCGCCTCTTCCAGGAGCTTCTGCCGGCGCCGCTGCAGCGAGCATTCGCGCTCGAACAGATGCACGGCGCGCTGGCCATCGCCAAGGATCTGCACCTCTATATGCCGAGCGCGCTCAATGAAGCGCTCCAGATAGAGGGCGCCGCTGCCAAAGGCGGTCTGGGCTTCACGCTGGGCGATGGGAAACTCCCGCGCCAGCTCGGCGGCGTCGCGCGCCAGGCGGATGCCCCGGCCTCCTCCTCCGGCCGATGCCTTGATCAGCAGCGGATAGCCCACCGTCGCGGCTGCCGCTATGGCGGCCTCTATATCGGCCGGTTCGCCGGCAGAGCCCGGTACCACCGGGACGCCGGCCGCCAGCGCAGTGCGCCGCGCCTCGGCCTTGTCGCCCATGCGGCGGATGATGTCACCCGAAGGGCCGACAAAGATGGTACCGGCCTCCTCCACCGCATCGGCAAAGGCGGCGTTCTCGGCCAGGAAGCCATAGCCGGGATGCACCGCATCGGCGCCGCTGTCTCGCAAGGCCGTGAGCAGAGCCTCTATATTGAGGTAGCTGCGATCCGCCCGCGCCGGGCCGATCACCACCACGGCATCGGCCTGGCGCGCCGCCAGCGAATCCCGGTCAGCCTCGCTGCAGGCCAGTACCGTCTCGATGTCCAGCGCCTTGGCGGCGCGCAGGATCCGGACGGCGATCTCGCCGCGATTGGCCACCAGCAGACGGCGGATGCCGCCCCCTGTCGTATTCACGAGGCGGCTCCGTTCAGGGTGGCCAGCAACTGACCCGGCTCGACCGGATCCCCGTCCTCGACGGCGAAGGCCGTCAGGGTCCCGGCGACCTCGGCGTGAACCTCGGAGAATTGCTTCATCACCTCGATCAGGCCGATCACGGTGCCGGCGGTGACGGTTTCCCCGACATCCACATAGGGCGCCGCATCGGGCGTGGGTTTGCGATAGAACGTTCCGGGCAGGGGCGAGAGCACCGAATGTTCGGCCATGACGATTCCTCTTCTAGGCAATGTTGTCGGAAAGGCAGGCGTAGCTAAGGGCAGGAGGACCCGGCGTCTTGGCGCCGGTGTCCGCATGGAAAACTAGCCGGCGCCCGGGGCGCGGATGGCGATGCCGGCGGCCTCCAGGCGCTGGCGGATGGCCTGGGCCAGGCCCAGCGCCCCGGGGGTGTCGCTGTGCAGGCAGATGGATTCGAAAGCCACCTCGACCTCGCCCCCCTCCACCGTGGCGACCCGTCCCTGCTGGCAGGCTTTGAGCACCCGTTCGGCCACCGCCTGGGGATCCAGCGCGCCCATGCGCCGGACCAGGACGATGGAGCCGCTGGCGTCGTAGTCCCGGTCGGCATAGAACTCACGCACCAGGGGCTGGCCCAGCTCGCGACCGATTCGCCACGTGGCGGAATCGGGCAGGCAATAGAGCAGCAGCCCGGGTTCGAGGCGTTGCAGCGTCTCCACCAACAGCCGGGCCGCCGCCTCGTCCCGGGCCAGGTGCATGAACAGCGCACCATGGGGCTTGAGGTGCTGCAGCCGCAGGCCATGCAGCCGGGCGAATTCACGCAGGGCGCCCAGCTGATAGACGATATCGGCCACCAGTTCGTCGGCGGGCATCTGCAGGGGCCGACGGCCGAACCCCACCAGGTCGCGATAGCCCGGATGGGCGCCGATGGCCACGTTGCGGGCCTTGGCCTGCTGCACGGTGCGCTGCATGAGGCCGGGATCGCCGGCATGGAAGCCGGTGGCGATATTGGCCGAGCTGACCAGGTCGAGCAGCTGGTCGTCCACGCCGTCGCCCAGCGTCCAGGCGCCAAAGCCCTCGCCCATGTCGGAATTGAAATCCACCTCGATCATTGCGGTATTCCCTGGCAGCGGTGCGTTGTCCTCGACCTTAGGACTGCCCTGCCCCCTTGGGAAGATTTATTATCCAAAGCCCAGTGTTCGGAAAAATCGATACCTCAGGACAGTCGCCATGGCCCTCACCCTGCGCCAACTCCGTTATTTCACCGCGACGGCAGAACTGGGGCAGATCTCCCAGGCGGCCATCCACCTGAACATTTCCCAGTCGGCGGTGACCAGCGCCATCCAGGAACTGGAGGGCCTGCTGAGCACCAGTCTGTTCGTCCGTTCGGCGCAAGGGATGGCGCTGACCGATGCCGGTCGGCATTTCCTCAACCATGCCTATGGCATTCTTCGCGGCGTCGACGACGCCCTCAGCAGCGCCCTGCCCGATCACCGCGCCAGCGGCGAGTTGCGCATTGCCGCCAGCTATACGGTGATCGGCTACTTCCTCCCCCACCACCTGCAACGCCTGGCACAGCTCTATCCCGAGGTGACGGTGGCGGTACACGAGCAGGAGCGCCAGGCCATCGAAGAGGCGCTGCTGGACAAGCGCATCGACATGGCGGTGGTGCTGACCGCCAACCTGACCCACGAGGACATCGTCTCCGAGACGCTCTTCAATTCCGAACGCCGGCTCTGGCTGCCCAGTGGCCATCCCTTGCGCGATCGACCCAACGTCAGCCTGGCGGATGTCGCCCGCGAGCCCTATGTCCTGCTCACCGTCGACGAGGCCGAACAGAGCGCCATGCGCTATTGGCGCCAGGCCGGTCATGAGCCCCAGGTGCGGTTGCGTACCAGCTCGGTGGAGGCCGTGCGCAGCATGGTGGCCAACGGCAGCGGTGTCGCCATTCTTTCCGATCTGGTCTATCGGCCCTGGTCGCTGGAGGGCAAGCGGCTGGAGACCCGCACCCTGGTGGAGCCCATTACGCCCATGAGCGTGGGGCTGGCCTGGCATAGGGAGCATCCGCTGACGCCGGCCATGCAGGCCTTTCGCAGCTACTTCCACAGCGCCTTCCTGGCGCCCCAGCAGCTGGGTGCGCGGCGATGATTGCAGGGATAAATCCTCACGAGCGAAAGGATTCGATCCGTATAACCGTCTGAATAGCTAAAATCCTCACGACCTTGAGGATTGTACCGGCTATCCCTTTGGCGTTAGCCTGATCCTCACACTCGTGAGGATAAATCATGCAGGTGCTACTCAAAAATGCCGCCGACCTCGGTGCCCTCGTCCGCCAGGCGCGCAAGGCCCAGGCCCTGCGCCAGGACGACGCCGCCGGTAGCCTCGGCGTCAGTGAAAACTTTCTCGGCAAGGTCGAGCGCGGCGGCGAAACCGTCCAGTGGGGCAAGCTGTTTCAGGTACTGGAAGGCCTGGGCGTGCGCCTGATCGTGGATCTGCCCCCCGAGGTGGAAGCCCAGCCGGATACCCGGACACCATGAGGCGTGAACTCCTGGCCTGGATCGACGACCAGCTGGTGGGTCGGCTGGCTGACGAGAACGGTATCTGGTCATTCCAGTACGAATCCGGTTGGCAGGCCTTCGGACTCTGTCCGCAATTGCCCTTGCAGCCAGAGCCGCTGATCGATGGCAGTTCGCAGCGACCGGTGCAGTGGTACTTCGACAACCTGCTACCCGAGGAAGGCCAGCGGCAACTGCTCGCCCAGGATGCGCGTCTGGAGGCCGCCGATGCCTTCGCCCTGCTCAGCTGGTACGGCGCCGAGTCCGCCGGCTCCCTTACCCTGCTCGCCGAAGGCCAGCGCCTGCCACCGGGGGATCGCCGCCCCCTGAGCGACGCCGACCTCTCCCGACGGATCAAGGCCATGCCGCAGCTGCCACTGACCCACGAGGCGCACAAGCGCATGTCGCTGGCCGGCGCCCAGCACAAGCTGGCGGTGATCCTTGATGAGCAGGGGCTGCAGGAACCCGTGGGCGCCCTGCCCTCGACCCATATCCTCAAGCCGGACCATCCCCACGAAGCCTTCGCCCATTCGGTGATCAACGAGTGGTTCACCATGCGCCTGGCGGGTATGGCCGGGCTGATCGTTCCTGCCGTCGAGCGCCGCTACGTGCCCGAGCCGGTCTATCTGATCGAGCGCTTCGACCGCGTCCGCACCCCGGGCGGCTGGCAGCGACGCCATGGCATCGACGCCTGCCAGGTGCTGGGGCTGGATCGTCATTTCAAGTACCAGGCGGGCAGCGTGGAGCGGTTGGCCGAGCTGGCACGGCTGTGCGAGGCGCCCGCCGTGACCCGGACGCGGCTGTTCAATTGGCTGGCGTTCAACGTGCTGGTGGGCAATACCGATACCCATCTGAAGAATCTGGGCTTTCTGGTCTCACCGCGGGGACTCGCCCTGGCGCCCTGCTATGACCTGCTCTGTACGGCCGTATACGAGAGTCGCGCCTTCGACCAGCAGCGCTGGCCGGACGCAATCACCCTCGCCTGGCCAATCCTGGGTGAAAACCGGCTGGCGGCCATCGACCGCGAGCGATTGCTGGATGCCGCCGAGGTGCTGGGTATCAAGCGCTCGCCGGCTGCGGCCCAGTTGCAACGCCTGCGCCAGCGCCTGCCCTCCCAGGCTCAGCAGTTGCTGGAACAGACCGAGCGGGAGAATCAGGTTCTGGCCGCCACGCGACCGGAGTTGCGGGCAGTGTTCGCCGGCGAGTTGCGCTGCCTGCGGGCGATCAGGGCGCTGATCGCCGAACAGGTCGAGCGGCTGGCCTGACGGCCACCCTTAAAGCGGCAACACCGCCAGCAGGCGCTCGCGTCTGAGCTGCTGTAGGCGGGCGACCAGCTCGCGCGTGGGGGTGCCGCTGGTGAACCGTTGCAGGCGTTGCCCGGCGACCGATCCCAGCCATTCCAGCTCGTTAAAGCCTTCCGGCTCGACCGCCAGCAGCAGGCAGTCACCGCCCAGCCGGGACAACAACCCCACGATCCGGCTGCGTGGACCCTTCGCCAGCCACTCCTCGTGCAACCCGACGGCGTCCTCCAGTTGCAGCACCGGGAGGTCGCTGCAACCGGGCAAGCCGCTGCGCAATTCAGCCGTCACGGCGGGGTCGAGATCGCCATGCAGGATGACCAGCGCCACGGCCGGTCGGAGGTCGTCTACCGCTGTCCAGGGTTGGCTCGTCATGCTGGACCTCCTCGTAGCCGGTCGTGGCCTGGGCTCAGGCGAAGGCGTTGTGATAGGCGTTGAGCGCCGGTGCGCCCCCGAGGTGAACATAGAGCACCCGGCTGCCCTTGGCGATCTCGCCACTGCGCGCCATGGCGATCAGACCGGCCATGGATTTACCCTCGTAGACCGGGTCGGTGAGCATCCCCTCCATCTGCGCGGTGTAGCGGATGGCCTCGACGGTGGGGCCATCCGGCAAGCCGTAGTCGGGGCCGCAGAAACGCGGCTCGATGATGACGTCCTCGTCGCGAATCTCCTTGTCCAGGCCAATCATCTCCGCGGTGTTGCGCGCGATCTTGGTCACCGCGGCGCGGGTCATCCCGGCGTCCGCCGCCGTGTCGATACCGATGAGGCGACGCTCGCGCTCCTGGGCGCGAAAGCCCACCACCATGCCGCCCTGGGTCGAACCGGTACAGGTGGCCGTGACTACGGTATCGAAGAAGAGGCCCTGGTCGCGCTCCTGCGCCGCCAGCTCGTCGGCGAAATGGGCATAGCCGAGGCCCCCCAGGGGATGGTCCGAGGCGCCGGCGGGAATGGCGTAGGGCTTGCCGCCTTCACGCCTCACCTCGTCCAGGGCGCGTTCCCAGGTGGCTTTCACCGCGGTGGAATAGCCCTCGCCTTCCAACAGCGTCTGGGCGCCCATCAGCCGCGACAGCAGGATGTTGCCGACCTTGTCGTAGACCGGGTCTTCCCACTTGGTCCATTCCTCCTGGACCAGCCGGCACTTCATGCCCAGCACCGCGGCGACGGCGGCGACCTGGCGCGTGTGGTTGGACTGGATGTTGCCGATGGACACCAGGGTATCGCAGCCCTGCGCCAGGGCATCGGCGGCCAGCCATTCCAGCTTGCGCACCTTGTTGCCGCCATAGGCGAGACCGGAGGAGACGTCGTCACGCTTGGCCCAGAGTTCGATACCGAGGTCCTTCGACATGCGCTCCAGCTTGTGCAGGGGCGACGGGAAATAACCGAGCTTGACGCGGGGAAAACGCTTTTCGAGATCCAGGGACATAGCAGCGACTCCAGTGGTGAGAGAACGCTTTCAATGCTAGGGAAAACGTTGAAAAAGGTGCTTTCGAATGAGCGGTACGAAATCTGCTTTCCTTTTGGCTACCTCGATTTCCTCCCATAGACGTTCTTCCAGAGACCACTTTTCAAGGAGAATCTTTCGATGAGCGAAGCTGCGGAACTCACCTCGGTCGAACGCAAGATCCTGCGCGCTCTGCAACAGGACGGACGGCTCAGCAATGCCGAGCTGGCGCGCCAGGTTTCCCTGAGCCCGAGCGCCTGCTGGAACCACACGCGCAAGCTGTTCGAGAGCGGAGTCATCACCGGTGTCAGGGCCCATGTGGACCCCAAGGCGGTGCAACGGGAGACCGCAGTGCTGGTGGGCGTGGTGCTGGACAGGTCGACCCCCGAATCCTTCCAGGCCTTCGAGGCGGCCGCCCGCGCCCTGCCCCCGGTGCTGGAGTGCTACCTGGTGGCCGGCGACGTGGACTACTTCATCAAGCTCAGGGTCAAGGACATTGCGGCTTTCAATCGCCTGCACAGCGAGCGGCTGATCGCCCTGCCCGGCGTGCGCCAGGTGCGCACCTTTTTCGTGCTGAACGAGATCAAGACCGATGGATTGTTGCCCATCTGATTAGGCGGGTGGCGCCTAGGGAGGGACGGGTACCGAGCGGCGCCCGTTCAGTACACAGTTGCCTGCGTGCTGTTGGTATCAGTGCCGGGCCCTGACAACCCGTTGGCCGTGGTCTCAGCCAAGAGTGCGTACGGGCCGGAACTCAGGTGATCACTCAAGAACTCCAGGCAGACTCTGATCTTCATCGACCCGGAAGCCCGAATCGTGGTGACGGCGGATACGTCAGCCGGCTGGTAATGTTCAGGTAGGACACGGACAAGCGTGCCATTTCTAATGCTCGGCGCCACGTCCCAGGTCGATGCCATGATGATGCCGAATCCTTCATGGGCCCACTCCCGAACGACATCACTGTGATTGGATGCCATTGGCCCTGTCACCTTTACCGACTCAAGGCCATTTGGCCCCTCCAGCCGCCATACACCGAAACTCTGATCCCTGCCACGAAACAATAGACAATCGTGGCGTTGAAGGTCGCTTAGCGCGGTTGGGCAGCCTCGTTCTTCCAGATAGCTCGGAGCTGCACAGAGAATCCGTTGGCTGTCTGCAATCTTGTGAACAATCAGGTTCTGCTCGTTGATTTCACCCACTCGGATATCGATGTCGAATTGCTCTGCAACCAAGTCAGTTCGACGGTCAACCAGCTCAAGCCAAACCTCCAACTTGGGGTAGCGTTTCCTGAGCAAGGCCAGAACAGGTGCGATGTGAAAGCGCCCCATCCGTTGGCTCGTGCTGATACGCAGCGTGCCTCTGGGTTCGACGCGGTCACCCAGCGACGTTTCAAGCATTCCATTGACGTTTTCCATGATCGTCTGTGCCCAGACAAGCATCGTCTCGCCATCCCTGGTGATCGAAACCCGCCTGGTTGTCCGGTTGAAAAGCTTGCAGCTCAGCGTCTCCTCCAGCGCCAGAACACGCTTGCTGACGTGAGCGGGAGAGATCCCAAGCTCTGTGCCTGCGGCGCTAAAACTGCCGCGTTTGGCGATCACGGAGAACAGGAGCAGATCCCTCAGGAAGGGATCATTGTTCACTAGTGGAGAATTCTGATTTTCCATGACGGACAATTATAGCATTTGGAGTTGATAGTAGCCTTGATCCTAGCAGATCGAATCGCGCCCCCAATTGCGTCGCGATTTACAACAATAACGCTCGCGAAGATCAAAGCATGTCCAAGATCAGAATTGCGGTAGCCGGTGCCGGCCTCATCGGTCGCCGCCATATCGAACTCATCAAGGCGAGTCCTTCTTGTGAACTGGCAGCGGTTGTCGATCCGCTTGAAATCGATGCCCAATACCTGGATTCACTAGGCGTCACGCACTATGCAGATCTTTCTGCCTGCCTCGCCGAAGACAAGCCTGACGGCGTGATTCTTGCAACACCTAACGCTCTACACGTCGAACAGACCCTGCAATGCATTGAAGCGGGTGTTGCCGCGCTGATCGAGAAGCCGGTGGCGCATAGCGTTGCGGAAGGTAAGCGGTTACTCGCGGTCGCCGACGCAACGGGTGCCAGGCTGCTAGTAGGTCATCATCGGGCGCATAGCCCCATCCTTGCCAAGGCGCGAGAGGTCATACGCGACGACATCCTGGGAGACATCGTTGCTGTCCAAGGTAGCGCTTTATTCTACAAACCAGATGACTATTTCGACGCAGCCATCTGGCGGCGCCAGGAAGGCGGCGGCCCCATTCTGATCAATATGATCCATGAAATAGGCAACTTGCGTTCGCTGTGCGGCGAGATTGTTGCCGTTCAGGCGATGCAGTCCAGCGCAGCGCGCGGGTTTCCCGTCGAAGATACCGTGTGTATCGGCCTGCGCTTTGAGAGTGGAGCGCTCGGTTCCTTCCTGCTTTCCGACAGTTCTGGATGCGCTCGCAGCTGGGAACAAACGTCGCAGGAAAACGCGAGCTATCCATCCTACGAAGATGAGGACTGCTACGTCATCAGCGGGAAAAACGGCTCGTTGTCAGTGCCCACTATGCGTCTCAAATACTACGCAAGGATCGAAGACCGATCCTGGTGGAAGCCCTTCCAAACAGGCATTGCTGGTGTTGAGCGCCACGACCCGCTTGAGATCCAGCTTGAGCACTTCTGCAACGTCATACGAGGCACGGAATCGCCACTGGTTTCTGTGCGCGACGGCCTGCGAAATCTCATCATCACCGAGGCTATCTCAGCAGCCGCGAAGAGCGGCTCGATCATGGAAATCGGCCCTATCTAAGTCTTTGGCATGGCGTCTAGTCATGAGCTGCCTTACGGATACCACGGCTGTTTTCGCCGCCCTGCCCCATCTATAAAAACAATAACTGGAGCATTCAGTTGACCACGGCAACCGAGACAGAACAGCACCCTTCCAAACAGGCCAGGAAGGCCACCGCGAGTGGTTGGATTGGCTCCGCTTTGGAATGCTACGACCTTTTCATTTATGCCCAAGCAGCAGCATTGATCTTTCCCCAGCTCTTTCTCCCTTCAACTGATCCGAGCAGCCCTAAACATTGCCAAGAACTGAAGCGGCTTGTCATCAGACCTTTACGGCGAGGGCGAGGATGGTGGCGACCAGCGCCTGGGTGCGCGGAACCAGGGTGTCGAGCACCAGGAATTCGGCATCGGTATGCACCTTGCCACCGACCGGGCCCAGGCCACAGAGGGTGGGCACACCCAGGCTTGCGGTAAAGCCGGAATCGGCGCAACCACCGGTGAACTCCCCCTCCACGCTGAAGCCGATTGCCTGCGCCTCGCGCTGGTAGAGCGCCAGCAGGTCACGGCTCAGGTGCTGTTCCATGGGCAGGAACAGGCCGGTGATGGTGACGCTGGCCCGGGTTCCCGGCAGCTCTTCTTCGGCGACGATGGCCTCGATGCGCGCCTGCAGTTCGGGCCAGTCGGCCAGGGCCACGAAGCGCACGTCCAGCCGCGCGGTGGCGCTGGGCGCGACAGTGTTGCTGGACGTGCCGCCCTCGATGAGGCCGACGTTGGTGGTGATGCCGCGCCCGTAGTCGGTCAGGGCATGCAACTTGATAACCTTGAGCGCCAGGGCCTGGATAGCGCTGGCGCCTTCGGCGTGGTTGACCCCGGAATGAGCCGCCCGCCCGCTGACCTTAATGGTGAGGCTGGCGCCCCCCTTGCGCGCCTTGACCACGTTGCCGCTGACCCGTCCGGGCTCGCAGTTCAGTACCGCCCGGGCCGCGCGCGCCGCGGCTTCCAGATGAGGGCGCGCCGTGCCGGAGCCGATCTCTTCGTCACCGGTGTAGAGCACCCGTACCGGGAATGGCAGCTCGCCGGCACGCTTGAGCGCGCGCAAGGCGAAGCAACTCGCCACCAGGCCACCCTTCATGTCCGCGACACCGGGGCCGTAGGCCTGGCGGGCATCCTGGGTGAAGCCGCGGCTGGCCACGGTGCCCGGCGGAAAGACGGTGTCGCGATGGCCCAGCAGCAGCACCGCGGCGCCCGTGGCAGGCCCCACCTGGGCGGCGAGGATGTCACCGAAGTCGGTCACCGGCGTCCGGGCGACCTCGATGCCATCCTCGGCCAGGGCGGCGGTCAGCACGGCACCGACGGCATCCACGCCGGCCTTGTCGTAGCTGTTGGAATCGGTATCGACCAGGCGTTGCAGCAGGCGGGTCATCGGCTCGCGCTGGGTGGCGAGCCACTCCAGGGCGGTGGTCTTGGCAAGGGACATCAGCTGCGGCTCCAGCGATCGCCCAGGTCCCAGAACAGCCCGGCCATGAGTTGCAGCCCCTGCCGCACGACCGGGGCCAGGAGATGCTCGTTGGGCGCGTGCTGGGAGCAGGCGGGATAGGAATGGGGTACCCAGAGGGTGGGCAGTTCGAGGATGTCGGCAAAGATGTCATTGGGCAAGCCACCGCCGAAATTGGGCAGCAAGGCGGGCTTTTCGCCCAGGGTGTGGGTCAGGGACGTCAGGGCCCAGTCCACCCAGGGATTCTCCGGGTCCAGCCGCGAGGCGTGGAGGATCTCGTCCTTGGCCCGGGTGACCCGCACGGCGGCGAAACCCCGCTTGGCCAGGTGCGCCTCGATCAGCGGAATGAAGGTCGTACAGTCGCAGCCGGCGACGAAGCGGATCTGGCAGTGGGCACGGGCAGTACCAGGAATGGCATTGACCGGTGCCTCGGGATTGCCGGTGGTGAAGGCCAGCAGTTCGAAGGTGTTCCAGCCGTAGACACGTTCGGCCGGGGTCAGCCCGGGCTCGCCCCAGTGGGGATCGATGGCCGGATCGCCCGGCGCGCCGCCCACCTCGATGTCGGCCAGGGCACGGCGCACCGGTGCGGGCAGCTCGGTGGGCTTGAGCCCCGCGACCTGGATCTGGCCCTGGGCATCCACCAGGCTGGCCAGGGCATGGGCGAGGATGATCCCGGGATTGGCCAGCAGCCCGCCCCAGTTGCCGGAGTGATGGCCGCCTTCGCGCAGGTCCAGATGCAGGTCGAAGTTGAAGGTGCCCCGGGCACCCAGGAATAGCGTGGGCCTGGATGCCGAGACCCGCGGACCGTCGGAGGCGATGAACAGGTCAGCGGCCAGGGCCTGGCGCTGCTCCTGGCAGAAGGTGCGCAGGCCGACCGAGCCGATCTCCTCGCCCATTTCCAGCAGCAACTTGACGTTGTAGCCCAGGCGTCCGCCGCGCGCGGCGATCACCTGCTCCAGCGCCGCCAGGTTGAGCAGGTGCTGGCCCTTGTTGTCGGCGGTACCGCGGCCGTACCAGCGCTCGCCCTGCTCCACCAGCGTCCAGGGCGCGATGCCTTCGCGCCAGCGGCTGGCATCGCCGCGCACCACGTCGCCGTGGCCATAGCTGAGCAGGGTCGGCAGCGTCGGGTCCTCGATCCGCTCGGCGATCAGCAAGGGCCCCTTGCCGGCGACCGGGTTGTCCAGCCGGCGACTGGTGAAGCCGAGACTGGCCACGTAGGGGGCGATGAAGTCATCCAGGTAGCGGCCCAGCTCCGCCTGGCGCTCGGGTTCCTGGCTTTCGGTGGGATGGGCCACGGCGGTGGCGAGCCGGGCACGGAAGGCGCCGCTGTCGAAGTGCGCGGCGGCAAGCTCAAGGGCATGGGTACGGCTGGTCATGGCGGACTCCGGGGTCAGGCGGGTTCGGGCAGGTGGCAGCGCTTGCTGCCGCCGGGGATGGTTTCGCGTTCCGGATAGCGCTCGGCGCAGGGGCCGAAGCAGCGCGGGCAGCGGGGATGGAAGGCGCAGCCGCTGGGCGGCGAGATGGGATTGGGAAAGCTGCCGCCCAGGCCCAGCGCCGGGAGCCCCAGCGCCGGATCGGGGGTGAGCACCGCGTCCAGCAGCGCTCGGGTATAGGGATGCGCCGGCTGGGCGAACAGCGCCGCCCGCTCCCGCTCCTCGACGATCTTGCCGAGGTACATCACCGCCACCCGGTCGGCCAGGTGTTCCACCACCGCCAGGTTGTGGCTGATGAGCAGATAGGTCAGGCCGAATTCACGCTTGAGTTCCAGCAGCAGATTGAGGATCTGCGCCTGCACCGAGACGTCCAGCGCCGAAGTGGGTTCGTCGCAGATCAGCACGTCCGGGCGCATCACCAGGGCGCGGGCGATGGCCACCCGCTGGCGCTGGCCGCCACTGAGCTGACCGGGATGGCTGTCGGCCGCGCGGCGCGGCAAGCCCACCACGTCGAGCATCTCCGCGACCCGGCGTTGCTGCTCGGCGGGCGTGCCCAGGCCATGCACCTGGAGCGGCTGCGCCACGATCTGGCGCACCGTCTTGCGCGGATTGAGCGACGAATAAGGGTCCTGGAAGATCGGCTGGATGTGCCGGGCCATGCGCTTGCGGTCCACCCCGCGCAGGTGCTCGCCGCCGACCAGGATGTCGCCGCTGGTGGGCGCCAGCAGCCCCAGCAGCAGTTTGGCCAGGGTACTCTTGCCGCACCCCGACTCCCCCACCAGCCCCAGGGTCTCGCCGCGATAGAGTCGCAGCGAGATGCCATCCACCGCCTTGAGGGTGGCGGGCGGGCGGAACAGGCCGCGACCCAGGGTGAATTCGCGGCGGATGTCGCACAGCTCCAGGGCGATCTCGCGGCTCATCGCACACCTCCGACCCGGCGCAGGGGTTCGCTGGGCAGGGCGAAATGACAACGCGCCAGGTGCGCGCCCTCCTCCAGCAAGGGCACGCTGTCGGCGCAGGCCGCCACCGCCTGCGGGCATCTGTTGCGAAAGGCGCAGCCGTGCTGCTCGCCGACCAGGCTGGGTACCAGGCCGGGAATGGCGCCCAGCGGCTGCCCGGGACGGGTCCGGCCCGGTACCGGGATGCTCGCCAGCAGGCCACGGGTATAGGGGTGTCGCGGCGCGGCGAAGAGTTCGGCGGCCGGTGCCTGCTCGACGATCTGGCCGGCATACATCACGGCCACCCGGTCGGCGATGCGCGCTACCAGGCCCAGGTCGTGGGTGATGAAGACAATGGCCGTACCGAATTCCCGCTGCAGGTCGCGCAGCAGGTGCAGGATCTGCGCCTGGATGGTGACGTCCAGCGCCGTGGTGGGTTCGTCGGCGATGATGAGGTCCGGCTCGCAGAGCAGCGCCATGGCGATGACCACCCGCTGGCGCAAGCCGCCGCTGAGCTGGTGCGGATACTGCCGCAGGCGCTCGCCGGCGTTGCTGATGCCGACCTTCTCCAGCATCGCCTCGGCCCGGGCCCAGGCGGCCTTGCGGTCCAGCTTGCGGTGGCGGCGCAGCACCTCGGCGAGCTGGTCGCCAATGCTGTAGGCCGGATTGAGGGCGGTCATGGGCTCCTGGAAGATCATCGCCAGGCGATTGCCGCGCAGGTCGCGCATGCCCCTTTCACCCAGGGTCAGCAGGTCGTGCTCGCCCAGCGTCAGGCGCGCCGCCTGGCGCCGGGCCTGGCGCGGCAGGAGGTCCATCAGCGCCAGGGAGGTGAGCGACTTGCCGCAGCCGGATTCGCCCACCAGGCAGAGCATCTCGCCCCGCTCCACCTGCAGGTCCAGGCCGCGCACGGCGTGCAGGGTGTCGTCCCCCAGGGGAATGTCGATGCGCAGGTCTTTAACGTCGAGCAGTGCCATGGTCAGTCCTCCGCTTAGTTGCGCCCGCTGGGCGCGGCCAGATCCCGGATGCCGTCGCCGACCAGGTTGATGGCCAGCACCAGCAGCATCAGGGCGACGCCGGGGATGGCGATCACCCAGGGCGAAAAGAACATGTAGGGCTTGCCTTCGGCGATCATCAGGCCCCAGGACGGCAACGGCGGCTGCACGCCCACGCCGAGAAAGGACAGGGTCGCCTCCAGCAGGATGGCGTGGGCCATCTCCAGGGTGATCACTACGATCAGCGCCCCCAGCAGGTTGGGCAGGATCTCGCCGACGATGACCCGCCAGGGCGAACAGCCCAGGGCCTGGGCAGCGGCGACGTATTCGGCGTCGCGGATCTGCTGCACCGCGGCGCGCACCACCACGGCGAAGCGATCCCACAGCAGGCAGCCGAGCAGGATCACCACCACCTTCAGCGAGCCGCCCACCAGGGAGGCGGCGGCCAGGGCCACCATCACCACCGGCAGGGCCAGGCGAGTGGTCACCAGGTAGCTCACCAGGGCATCGACCTTGCCGCCGTAGTAGCCGGCCAATACCCCGAGCAGGGTGCCGATGGCGCCGGAAATGAGCGCCGCGGCCAGGCCGATGAACAGCGAGATGCGTGCGCCATAGAGCAGGCGGGACAGGTAGTCGCGGCCGAGCTTATCGGTGCCCAGCGGATGGGCCCAGGTGCCCTTGGCCATCCATACCGGTGGCTTCATCCGCTGCATCACGTCCTGGGCATAGGGGTCGTGGGGCGCCAGCCAGGGCGCGGCCAGGGCGGCGAACACGATGATGACGAGCAGCACGGCGCCGAGGGCGAAGCCGCGGTGGCCGAACCAGCGGCGCAGCTGGCGACCCAGGGTCGGACGCGGGGGCAGATAGTCGTCGAGCACGAAGGGATTGGCGACGGTCATGGGGCCTCCTAGCGCACGCGAATGCGCGGGTCGAGCAAGGCGTTGAGCAGATCGGCCAGCAGCGTCAGCACGATGTAGATCAACGCGATCAAGAGAACGATGGCCTGCACCACCGGGAAGTCGTTGCGGGCGATGGCGTCCCAGGCCAGCTGGCCAATGCCCTGCAGGGAGAACACCGCCTCGATCACCACCGAGCCGCCCAGCATGAAGCCGAACTCCACCGCGGCCAGGGCCACCACCGGGATCAGCGCATTGCGCAGGGCGTGCTTGAACAGCACCCGTGCCGGACTCAGGCCCTTGGCCCGGGCGGTGCGGATGTAGTCGGCGCCCAGCACGTCGAGCATCCCGGCGCGGGTCAGGCGCATCAGCGAGGGGGTGGCGTAGTAGCCCAGGGCGATCGCCGGCAGGATGAAGTGCTGCCAGCTGGTATTGCCGGACACCGGCAGCCACTTGAGGGTCACGGCGAAGACGACGATCAGCACCAGGGCGAACCAGAAGCTGGGCATCGCCTGGCCAAAGGTCGCCAGGGTCAGCGCCAGGCGGTCGATCCAGGTGTCGCGCTTGACCGCGGCCAGCACCCCGAGCGGGATGGCGATGAGCAGTGCCACCAGCAACGCGATGGCGCCCAGGGTCAGGGTGATGGGCAGGCGGCTGGCGATGAGATCCCGCACCGACTCCTGGAAGAAGAACGACTGCCCCAGGTCCAGCCGCAGCAACTGCCCGACCCACTCGACGTACTGCGTCGCCAGGGGTTTATCGAGTCCGTGTTGATGACGCACCACCTCGATCTGTTCGGCGGTGGCTTCGGGGCCGGCGATGGCGGTGGCCAGGTCGCCGGACAGGTGCAGCAGGAAGAAGCTGATGAGGGAAACGGTAAAGGCCACGGCCAGGGCGATACCCAGGCGGCGCAGGAGGTATGCGGACATGCTCGGCTCCTCGGCGAGAGACGCCCCCGTGCGGGGCGCCGGGACGGATCAGTTCCAGTGGGCCAGGGCGAATCGCGGCAATTCGTCCGGATAGGGCTGGAAGGCCAGGTCCGAGGTGAAGGCATAGTTGATGGAATAGTTGAACACCGGCGCCCAGTAGGCCTGCTCGGCGATCCGCTGCAGCGCCTTGCGGTAGTTCTCCTTGCGCACGGCCGGGTCCATGGCGGTGTCGGCCACCTTGAGCCAGTCGATCACCTGGGGATCCTTGGCCACGTCGTCGGCATTGCCCTTGAAATAGACGCCGGTGGCCGCCGAGGCATCGGCGATGGAGAAGGAGCCCCAGGCGAGAAAGGCCATGGGCACCTTGCCGGCACGCTGCTGGTCACGCAGCGCGGCGTATTTCAGATAGCGCAGCTTGGCGTCGATGCCCACCGCGCGCAGGTCGCCGATCAGCGCCTCGACCACGTCGCGGTCGCGGTAGGCGAAGATCTCGGTGCTGAAGCCGTTGGGGTAGCCGGCGGCCTTGAGCAGCGCCTTGGCCTTGGCCGGGTCGTAGGGATAGCCCAGCACCGCCTTGGCGTCGCAACCGAATTGCTCCGGATAGCAGGCCACCTGTAGCGGCTGGCTGCCGCCCCCCATGAGCTGACTGGCGATGGCTTTGCGGTTGATCGCGTAGTTGACCGCCTGGCGCACCTCGGCCTTGGCAAAGGGCGAATCCGGGCTGGAGGCGCCCTGGGCATCCATGCTGAGGAAGCCGATCCTCATGCTGGCCCCGCTCTCCACGGTGAGATTGGGCGCGGCCTTGAGTTGCTCGGCTTGGTCCGGCGCCACGCGCCAGGCCCAGTCGATGCCGCCGGTCATGAGTTCGGCGAGTCGGGTCTCGGCGTCGGGGATGACGCGGAACTGGATATGGCCGATGCGTGGCTGCCCCTGGGGGCTGTCCTTGAAATAGTCCGGATTGCGTTCCAGCGTGACGCCCTGGCCGCTGGTGACCGCGACGATGCGATAGGGCCCGGTACCCACCGGCTTCTGCGCGAAGCCCGCCAGGCCCACCTGCTGGAAATACTTGCCGGGATAGATGGGCAAGGGATTGGCCAGGTATTCCAGCGCTGCCGGGAATGGCTGCTTGAGGTGCAGGCGGACCTTGTATTCGCCCAGCTTCTCGGCGCTCTTGATCCAGTTGACGTTCTGCTGGGTGACCACCTTGCCCTCGGGCGAGGCCACGTAGTTGAAGGTGAAGACCACGTCATCGGCGGTGAAGGGATCGCCGTTGTGGAAGGTCACGCCCTGACGCAGATCGAAGTCGAGGGTCAGCGGATCGACCTGCTGCCAGTGGGTGGCCAGCATCGGCTTGTATTCGCCGGTCTGGGGGTCGCGGTAGATCAGGGTGTCCCAGGCCAGGTGGGCGAGGATCACGCCTTCACGGGCATCGTTGTGATAGGGGCTGACGTTTTCGGGTTCGGTGTCGGAGGCGTAGACCAGGGTGTCGTTGGCCTTGCCGGCGAAGGCCTGGCCCTGGGCCAGGAAGAGGGAAAACGCGATGCCACAAGCGAAACCTTTGAGTCCCATGCCGTCTGTCTCCGGGGCGGTGGTTGGTCAAAGGCAGGTCCGCGAAGCGCGGGGAAGGAGTTCTTGCTGAAGCCTGTTATTGGTCTCTTGACCCGACTCTAGGTCTTGCCATCCCATGCCACAAGCAGAATATTTAGATGCAAGCCATGCCTTTTCGGCAAAGGAGGCTCCATGCAGCCCTACGGAATCCAGTCCACCGCCCTGCGCTATTTCCTCGAGGTGGTGCGTTGCGGCTCCATCAGCGAAGCCTCCCAACGGCTCAATGTCGCGGCCAGTGCCGTCAGTCGCCAGATCGCCAAGCTGGAACGCGAACTGGAGACGCCGCTGCTCGAACGCCGTGCTCGCGGGGTGGTGCCCAGCGCCGCCGGCGAACGCCTGGCGGTGCATGCGCGCAAGGCGCAGCTGGCCAGCGAGCAGGTGGCCGCCGAACTGCGCGGCCTGGCCGACCTGCGCCGCGGCCAGGTGCGCCTGGCCACCACCGAAGGCTTTTCGCTGGACTTTCTGCCCGAGGTGATCGCCGCCTTTCGCCAAGGCTACGCCGGCATCCACTTTTCCCTGGAGGTCTGCGCCCCCGCCGTGGTGACCCGCCGCGTCCAGGAAGGCGATGCCGACCTGGGGCTGACCTTCAGCCTGAGGCCCGAGCCGGATATCCGCGTCGACGCCAACCTGAGTGGCGCCATCGAAGCCGTGGTGGCGCCCGACCACCCGTTGGCCGGCCGTACCGGCCTGAGTTTGGCCGATCTGCAGCCCTATCCGTTGGCGCTACCGATGCCCGATACCACGGTGCGCCAGCTGTTCGACATCTGCTGCGGCGTCCAGGGACTCTCCTTCGAGCCGGTGCTGGTAAGCAACAACATGCAGGCGCTCTATCGCTTCGCCGCCCTGGGCGGCGGCGTGGCGCTGTCCAGCGAACTGAGCCTGCGCAGCCGGCTACGCGAAGGGCAACTGCTGGCCTTGCCGCTGCGAGATGACGGCCTGGCGGCGCGCCGGATCGAGTTGCAGAGCATGGCGGGCCGTGAATTGCCGCCGGCGGTCAATGCCTTCCGCCACGCGCTGATCGGGGCGCTGGGTCCTTAGCGCCGCAGCAAGAGAGGAACCGTCCAGCCGGAGTGGTTAGCGACATCTGCTGTTCCAGTCTCCTAGCTGCCAGGTCGCTTCCGCAATTAACAGAGGTGGTGTTGCTCTCCTAGCAATACATGTCGCCTGCCTCCCGCAAAACGGGAGATTGCGTTCCCGCGCCCGGGATTTCAGCGCATTCGTATTTAACAGAATCATTACAGTGACCTGAGGCGAGAACGCCCGCAGTGCGGTCAGGGGATAACAAAGGTTCCGCCATTCTCAAGCTCTGCCTCTATGGGAGATGGACCATGTCTCACCTCAGCACACAGGTCACCGCGCTGGCTGTCGCCCTCGGGCTGGCAAGTCTTGCGACCGCAAGCGGCGCGGAAGAGATCACCTTCGTTTCCCAGGGCGGGGCCTATCAGGACGCCCAGGCCAAGGCCATTCTGGAGCCGGCCGCGCGCAATCTGGGCCTGACGTTGAAGCAGGACAGCTCGCCCAAGGCCTATCCGATCATCAAGACCCAGGTCGAAAGCGGGCGCGTCAGCTGGGACGTGGTCGATCTGCCTACCGGCGACTGCGTCCGCGGTCAGGCCGAAGGCCTGTTCGAGAAGCTGGATCCCCAGCTCATCCCGAATCTCGCCAAACTGCCCGCCGAGCTGAAAGACGACTACATGGCCGGCTATATCAGCTATTCCACGGTGCTGGCCTACCGGACCGATGCCTTCGACGAGAAAAGCGCGCCCAAGACCTGGGCGGATTTCTGGAACACCAAGGATTTTCCCGGCGCCCGCGCTTTGCGCAATCTACCGCGCCCCACCCTGGAGATCGCCCTGCGCGCCGATGGCGTACCGGCCGACAAGCTCTATCCGCTCGATGTCGATCGCGCCTTTAAAAAGCTGGAAGAGATCAAGCCGCACATCACCACCTGGTGGACCTCGGGTGGCCAGTCGGCGCAGCTCATCAGCGATGGCGAGGTGGACATGGTGCAGATCTGGAACGGTCGTGCCTCGGCCGTGCAAGCCGCCGGAGCGCCGGTCGCCTTCACCTACAACGACGGCATCCTGGAGACCAACTCCCTCTGCGTCCTGAAAGGCACCAGGCACCGGGACGCAGCGATGAAGTTCGTCAATGAGGCCATCAGCGCCAAGCTGCAGGCGGCCTTGCCGATGATCATCGACTACGGCCCACTCAATCCGGAGGCGTTCACGACCGGCACCATCCCGGCAGCCCGGCAGGCCGTGCTGCCCTCCTCGCCGGAAAACCTGGCCAAGCAGGCGGTGCTCTCGGCGAAATGGTGGGCTTCGGCGGAGGGCGTGAAGGCCGAAGAACGCTGGCTGTCCTTCGTCCAGGCCAAGTGAGCGGAGGGCCACGCCATGACCCAATTGACGACGATCCAGCCGCTGCCTGGCAACGCCGTGCCAGCACCGCCGCAGGCGCTGTTCACCAGCCCGGCGATAACCCGGGAGGAGCGCCGCGAGCATCTGACGATGGTGCTGCTGCTGATGCCCGCCCTGCTGATGGTGGTCGTGTTGCTGGTCCTGCCGCTGCTCTGGCTGGGCCTGCAATCCGTACAGGGTGAAGACGGCCTGTCCCTGGCCAACTACACCCGCATCTTCACCGAAGCCATTTACTGGGACACCTTTGGCACGACACTGCAGATCAGCGTCGTCGTGACCGTCCTGTCCATCCTGCTGGGCTTTCCCATCGCCTATGCCGCAGCCCGTACCCGCGGCCTGCTGTCGAGTGTGATTCTGCTGTGCGTGATCCTGCCGTTCTGGACCAGCGTGCTGGTCCGCTCCTATGCCTGGCTGGTGCTCCTGCAGCGTCGCGGCGTGGTCAATCAGACGCTCATCGACCTGGGCTTCATCAGCCGGCCCCTGGAGCTGGTGCACAATGCGACCGGCACCGTGGTCGGCACCCTGCACGTCATGCTGCCCTTCATGGTGCTGCCGCTGTACTCGGTGATGAAGAAAATCCCCAACGACCTGCTGCTGGCGTCCGACAGCCTGGGCGCTCGGCCCTTCTACACCTTCCGCCGGGTATTCCTGCCCATGGCCGCCCCGGGGGTGATGGCTGGCTCGATCCTGGTCTTCGTCATCTGCCTCGGCTTCTTCATCACTCCGGAACTGCTCGGCGGCGGACGCACCGTCCTGGTGTCCATGCTGGTCCAGCGCAACGTCGAGCTCTATCACGCCTGGGGCGCCGCCAGCGCCGTCGGCCTCACGCTGCTGGCCGTGGTGTTCCTGATCTTCTGGGCGGTGAACAAGGTGATTCCCATCGAACGTGTGCTGGGGGTGCGCTAATGAACATTCGCCAAGCGCTCAAGCCCTCGCGCCTGCTGTTCACCCTGCTGGTAGCGCTGATCCTGCTTTATCTGGTGCTACCGATCCTGATCGTCGTGCCGATGTCGTTTTCCGAGGCGCGCTTTCTGCAGTTTCCACCCAAGGCCTATTCGCTGACCTGGTACCAGGCCTTCTTCGATAGCCTGGAATGGATGTCGGCGGCCAAAGTGAGCTTTATCACCGCCCTGGCCACCACGCTCATCAGCCTGCCGATCGGCATCGCCGCCGCCTACGCCATCAACAATTCGTCGCTGCGGATCATGCGGACACTGCAGCTGATCCTGCTGCTGCCCATGATGGTGCCCATCATCCTGATCGCCGCGGGGGTGTTCTTCGTCTATGCGCGAGTGGGCATCATCAGCACGCTGTCCGGGCTGGTCCTGGCGCACATCATGCTGGCGTTGCCCTATGTAATCATTGCCGTACTGGCCGGGCTGCGCAATTTCGATATGACCCAGGAACTGGTCGCGCGCAGCCTGGGCATGAACCGATTCCGCGCCTTCATGGCGGTGACGCTGCCGCAGATCAAGCCCAGCGTGGTATCGGCAGCGCTGTTCGCCTTCATCACCTCGCTCGATGAAACCGTAGTGGCGCTATTCATCTCCGGTGGCAGCAACGAGACTCTCACCAAGCGGATGTTCACCGCACTGCGCGACGAGATCGATCCGACCATCGCCGCGATCAGTACCCTGCTGATCGCCATTACCCTGCTAATGGTGCTGATCGCCGGGCGTGGCGGCAAGGAACGGGCGTAGCCAAGAGACGCGGCCTCCAAACCGACGGGAGGCCGCGTGCTGCGACCGTCTACGCTGCGGGTCTAACGGGCTATTCAACAGGGCCTCGGTAGCCGCGCTCCACCTTTGGCCTCCACGTCCACTTACTTGGTTTCCATCTCCCGCCTGACCCTGTCCGGCAGACCAAACCTTAAAGCCGCATCCGCCCAGCAAAGAACAGGCCCAAACGGAGGGTCTGGGCCTGGATAGCGGCGGGCCACGACGGGTTCAGGCTGCCCGGGGTACCACGATGGTGTCTTCCGGATGCAGGCGCAGCGACAGCGGAGCGCCGATCTGCGGCAGGCGCAGATTGCCTTCGTGGTGGCTGGACTGGCGGAAGCTGATGCGCTGCTTGCCTTCGAGTTCGACGAAGATCTTCAGGCTCTCGCCCTGGAAGACGATGTCGGTCACTTGACCATGCAGTCGGTTCCAGTCGCCACCCGCCGTCTCGCTGTCCAGCAGCAGTTTCTCGGCCTGGACGGCCAGGAAGAGATCTCCGGAGGGCGGAACGGGACGTGCAGTACGCAGGGGCGTCTGACCCAACAGCAATTCGCCGCCGTTACCCCGGGCCAGCGGCACCAGGGTGCTTTCGCCGATGAAGCTGGCGACGAAATCGTCGCCCGGATGATCGTGCAGGCGTCGTGGAGTGTCCACCTGAATTAGCCGGCCGCCCTTCATCACGGCGATGCGATCGCTCATGGTCAGGGCTTCACGCTGGTCGTGGGTGACATAGACCATGGTGGCACCCAGGCGCTTGTGCAGGGCCCGCAATTCGATCTGCATGACGTCCCGCAGCTGCTTGTCCAGCGCGGACAAGGGTTCGTCCATGAGGATCAGCCTGGGCTCGAAGACGATGGCTCGGGCCAGTGCCACCCGCTGGCGCTGACCACCGGATAGCGCGGCGATATCGCGGTCTTCGTAGCCTTTCAATTCGACCGTGGCCAGGGCGCGTAGCGACCGCTCGCGGGCACTGGCCGCCTTCTCGCCACGCGCCTTGAGCGGAAAGGCGACGTTTTCCAGCACGTTCATGTGCGGGAACAGCGCGTAGTTCTGGAACACCACGCCGATGTCACGGCGGTGCGGCGGCATCAGGGTCACGTCGCGGTCACCGAAGAGGATTCGGCCGGAACTCACGCGATTAAAGCCGCCGAGGATGCTGAGCAAGGTGGTCTTGCCGGAACCGGATGGGCCGAGCAATGACATGAATTCGCCCGCCTCGACCTTGAGGTCGACGTTGTCCAGTGCCCTAAGGGTGCCGTAGTGCTTGCATACCCGCTCGATGGTGACGGACTCGAAGCCTTCGTTGAAGCCCTGCATGATTCCTCCTGCGGCCTAGGGGCCGTGAGCCGGTGACGCTGTCATCTGACCATAGGGCCTGCTCGCGGAAATGCTCTTTTGCATCCTGACCACATCGCTTCATGCTGTTCTGCAGCGGGTCATGCACAGATTCTGTGCTACCCGCAGCGACGGGCGATCAGCGTCCGATCACGTCGAGAAATTGCTGCCACCCGGCTGCCAGGCGGACGCCCGGCGCGCGAAAGGTGTGCAGGGGAATTGCGCGAAAACCCTCGGCCACCATCAGGCCGAATTCGGGCTTTTCCCCCAGGCTCAGTGCGGCGACCTGCTGGCCCAGATAGGTCGAGAGCGCAACCCCTCCGCCGTTGTAGCCAACGGCATAGAACTGACCGTCGTCCAGGCGGCCGGCATGGGGTAGGTAGTCCAGGGTCATGGCGACCAGACCGGACCAGCGATGGTCGATGCGGATATTGGCGAGCGATGGAAACACCGTTCCCAGACTGCGCTCCAGGTCGCGGAAGGCGGCTGCCGAGTCGTTGTTGCCGAAGGCACCACGCCCGCCAAAGATCACGCGGTCACCCGCCCGGCGAAACCAGCGCAGCATCCGCTTGGTATCACCGCAAACCTGGCCGCCCGGCAGGACCTGGGCGAGTACCTCAGGCGCCAGCGGTTCGGTGGCGATGATGGCGCTGCGAAAGGGAATCAGCCGGCGGTGCAGGCTGGCGGTCGCCGGCGTCTGACTGGAGTAGCCGTTGGTGGCGTAGATGACCTGTCGGGCCAGCAGACTGCCGGCTGGAGTGCTCAGGCGAAATGCGCCGCCCTCTCGCTGTACCCGGGTGACCGGGCTGTGATCGAACAGCCGGCCTTCGCGCTCGAGCAGCGTCCGCGCCAGACCTCGGGCATAGTTGAGCGGATGGAGACCACCGGCTTTCGGCGTCAACAGCCCGCCGTGATAGAGCGTCGAGCCGGTCAGTTCATGGACCTGCTCCCGGGAGATCATCACCGAGGACGCACCGCCGGTTTCGCGGCTGATCCAGTCGGCGGTGCTCCGCAGCCCTGCCAGGGCATGCTCGGTATGGGCGGCGGCGATATGTCCACCCAGCTGCAACTGGGCCTCGTGCAGGCTCAGGCGTTCGATATTTTCCGTCAGGGCATCGATGGCGGCATAACCCAGTCGGTACATCTGCAGGGCCGCGTCACGACCGTGCCGAGCCATCATCCCGGCGAAGCTGGCGCGAAACTTGGGCGATACCACGCCGCCATTGCGACCACTGGCGCCCCAGGCCAGGCTGTTCGCCTCCAGCACCACCGGCGCCTGACCGGCCTGCACGAGGTGGTGCGCCGCTGCCAGGCCGGTGAAGCCACCCCCCACGATAGCGACATCGCAGCGGTGATCGCCTTGCAGCGACGAAAGGTTCGGCGCGGGTACCGCCGTGGCGTTCCAGAGGGAGTCGGGAATCATCGCAGCCTCTGTCAGGAGAGAAAGGGACATCGTGCCTGCATGGCCGTCAGCGCCGGCCATGCGGGAGAGCAGATCAGGCCGAGCGGCTCGACAGCTCTGCGTCAACGGCGTCCGCCAGTTGCGCCAGCGAGCGGAAGTGATGGGTCGGCTCGGTGCGCTCGGATTCAAGAGTGCCGCCGGAGCCCTGCTTGTCGAAGCGCCGCTCGATCCAGCAGGTCGGGTAACCCAGGCGCATGGCGACGCCAATATCGTGATACTGACTCTGGGCGGTGTGGATGATGTCCTCGAACAGAATACCGTCGGCAGACAGGGCGCCCCGGACGAAGGCAAAGTACTGGGGATCGGGTTTCTCGTAGCGCGAGTCGTCGATGGTGAACTCGTAATCGAAGGGGCTATCCAGGGTCTTGGCCATGAAGTCCAGCGCCCAGCGCTGGGCATTGGTCATGGCTACCAGCTTGAAGTGCTTGCGCAGGCGCTTGAGCGCCTCTACCGAATCCGCAAAGGCCGGCCACTCCCTCACCGACTGGGCCAGACCCTTGGCGTGCGCCTCGCTGTCCGGCAGCCCGAGCTGCGCGGCCATGAGGTGGTAGCAGCGTTCGAGGTCGTCCGGAAACCAGCCTGCCTCCTTGCGGGCGCGGGCACAGCGGTACGCCTGGAGGATATCGTCGTCGCTGTGCGCCTTGCCGGCCTCGCCACTGACCTTGCGCACGTGGTTGAGGATGCCGGCTTCGAAATCGATGAGCGTGCCGACGACATCGAAGGTCATGGCTTTGAAGGGGCGGAAGGACATGGACGAATCTCCTGCGCTGAGCGATGTGAAGTGCTCTCAGTATCCGCGTGCGGGATTCTGCAGTTGTGTCGTTTTGCGCTGGAGGCGAAACACAATCCACTGTTTCGAGGCGCCCGTCCGTCCTAATGTGGCGGCATCAATCCGAACCGCCGCTGCCCTCATGACACCCCTTGCGCGCGGCCGTCCATGAGGCCTGTTCATGCTGGCCTGAACAATGGGCGCTATGCGTCCTGGGCCCTGGCTGCTATCTAGGGTGCCTAGCCTCGACAGCACACCCTTTGCGGGTGAGCCGAGGCAGTACTCTCCACCTGGATGATAGAAAACGACCCCAATGTCTGGCCTCTACACCGACCGCTACGACCTTCCCCTGTCCACCCCTTCCGCCCACGCCGCCGAGCGCTATCGAGCCGGCGTGGACCTGCTGCTGTCGCTCTGGCCCGGGGCGGCCGAGGCGCTGGACGAGGCGATCGCGGCCGATCCCGACTTCGCCCTGGCACTGGCAGCGCGGGCGCGGCTGCAGCTGATCGATAACCAGGCCGGTGCGGCCCGGGAGACCATCGCGCGGGCGCAGCGGCTGGTCGAGCGGCATGGCACGGAGCGCGAGCGCAGCCATGTAGAGGTCCTGCGGCGGCTGATCGCCGGGGAAGCTGCCCAGGCGCTGCAGGGCGCGCTGGAGCATGCCGAGCGCTGGCCACGCGACATCCTGATCCTCGGCCTGCCGCTGGGGGCCTTTGGCTTGCTGGCGTTTTCCGGGCGCGCCGATCATGACCAGGCGCGAGTCGACCTCTGCGAGCGCCATGCCCGCCATTTCGCCGCGGACGACTGGTGGTTCCTCACCTACCGTGGCTGGTCCCACGGCGAGAATGGCGACGTGGCCCGTGGCCGAGTGCTCACCGAGCGGGCGCTCGAGCTGCGCCGCCACAACGTCAATGCGGCCCATGCCCTGACCCATGTCCTGCACGAATCCGGCGACAGCCAGACCGCGCAGGCCCTGATCGCCGGCTGGCTGCCCGAGTATCCGCGCCACGGCACCCTGTACGGTCATATCGCCTGGCACGGCGCCCTGGTGGCCCTGGAACAGGGTGACAGCCAGGGCGCGCTGGACCTCTATCAGCGCTTCGTGGCGCCGGCGGCGTCCACCGCCGGCCCGCTCAATCGGGTCAGCGACAACGCCTCCTTTCTCTGGCGCCTGGGACTCTATGGCCATGAGGTGCCCGCCGAGCTCTGGCAGGCTACCGCCGCCAGTGCGGAGGGGCTGTTCCAGCAACCGGGGCTGGCCTTCGCCGACGTCCATATGGCGCTGATCGCTGCGGCGACTGGGGATCGGCTGGCGCTGGAAGCCCGTATTGCGGGGCTGGAAAGTCGTCTGCGCGACGGCGCCCTGGCCGCCGGGCCGGTGGTCCCCCTGCTCTGCCGCGCCCTGCTGGCTTTTACCGAAGAAGACTACCCGGGTTGTGCCCGGCTGCTGGAGCCGCTACGCGGGGACGTCGCTCGTATTGGCGGCAGTGGCGCCCAGCGCGAGGTCATCGAAGACACCCTGCTGGTCGCCCTGCTGCGCGGGGGTGAACAGGCCAGGGCCGCGGCGCTGCTGGACGAGCGGCTGCACCGGCGGCCCTCGACCCGGGATAGGCGCTGGCAGGCCAGCCTGGCGCCCTGAAGCGCGGGGTCAGGCGTGAGTCAGGTACCAGCGCCAGTCCTGCTCACCCACCTCGGCCATGAATTGCCGGTATTCCGCGCGCTTGATGGCCAGGTACACCTCGACGAAGCGCTCCCCCAATGCCTCCCGGATCCAGCTGGAGCGCTCCAGCGCCTGCAGCGCGGTCAGCCAGTCGGTGGGCAGGAAGTCGGTGGCCTGCTCGTAGCCGTTGCCGACAGTGGCCGGCCCCGGGTCGCGCTCGTCACGGATGCCTTCATGGATGGCGGCGAGGATGGCCGCGGCCGCCAGATAGGGATTGGCATCGGCGCCGCAGATGCGGTGCTCGATGTGGCGACTGCTGGCCGGACCGCCAGGTACGCGCAGGGACACGCTGCGGTTGTTGACCCCCCAGCTCTTGGCCAGCGGCGCATAGCTGTTGGCTTGGAAGCGGCGGTAGGAGTTGGCGTTGGGACAAAAGATCGCCAGGGCATCCAGCATCCGGTGCTGCATGCCGCCGATGGAGTGGCGTAGCAGCGGCGTGCCCTGCGGATCCTCGCTGGCATAGAGGTTGTTGCCCGCGGCGTCGGCGAGGCTGACGTGCAGGTGCAGGCCGCTGCCGGCCTGGTCGCCGAACGGTTTGGCCATGAAGCAGGCCTGCAGGCCATGACGGTTGGCCACGCCCTTGACCAGGCGCTTGTAGCGAATGCCCTCGTCGATGGCCTGGAGAGCATCGCCGCGGTGCAGCAGGGTCAGTTCGAGCTGGCCGGGGGCGTATTCGGAGATGGCCGTGCGCACCGGCAGGCCCTGTACCTCGCAGGCGGCGTAGAGGTCATCGAGAAAGGGCTGCAGCTGCTCCAGTTCGTAGACCCCATAGACCTGCGGCGAGCCGGGTCGCACGCCATTCATCTGCAGCGCCGGTTGCGGCCGGCCCTGGGCGTCACGGGTGCGGTCGAGCAGATAGAACTCCAGCTCCACCGCCATCACCGGCTGGAAGCCGTCGGCCTGCAGCCGCTCGATCACCCGCACCAGGGCATGCCGGGGATCGGCGGGGGCGGCCGGCAGCCCCTGGGTCGGGTGCATGCTCACCTGCACCTGACCGGTCGGGGTGCTGCGCCAGGGTTGCAGGGTCAGGCTGCCGGGCAGCGGATAGGTCCAGCAGTCGACATCGGCGACCTCCCAGACCAGGCCGGTGGCTTCGACGTCTTCCCCCTGCAGGGTCAGCGCCAGGATGGAGCTGGGCAGCGGCCGGCCCTCCTCGTAGATGGCCAGCAGTTCGTCACGGTGCAGCAGCTTGCCGCGCGGCACGCCATTGGCATCGATCAGCATGAGTTCGATGCTGCGCACCTCGGGGTGGGCGGCGAGGAAGTCGCGGGCTTCCTGGGCGTCGGCGAAGTTCATGGCTGGCACTCCCGGGCGCCGGGCAGCGCCAGGAGTTCGCCGAGGCCCTGGTCGAGGGTGGCCAGCAGGCGGTCGACGTCCGCCGCTTCGAGATCCGGGCAGCACAGGGTCATGTTGTGGAAGGGGGTGATGAGGATGCCCCGGTTGATCAGGTACAGGTGCAGCGCCTGCTGCAGGCTGTCGTGGAAGGCGGCTTCCGCCTCGGCGCCGGTGGTGGGCGGCGTGGCGCAGAACTGGAATTCGCAGCGGGCGCCCAGTTCGGTCACCGACCAGGCCAGGCCATGGCGGGCGATCACCTCGCGCAGGCCGGCGGCCAGTCGCGCCGCCAGCGGCAGCATCCGCGCATAGGCGGCCGGGGTCATGACTTCTTCCAGGCTGACGCGCAGGCAGCGCATGGCCAGGGCATTGGCCGACAGCGTGGTGCCCATGCCGCTGTGCCCATGGCCGTGGCTGGTCTCGCTGGCGTGCTGCTGCGCCAGGCGCATGGCCTGGGCCATCTCGTGGCTGCAGCCATAGGCCGAACAGGGCACGCCCCCGGCGATGGGCTTGCCGAAGGTGATGAAGTCCGGCTGGAGATTCCAGGCGCGGGTGCAGCCGCCAGGGCCGGTGGACAGGGTATGGGTCTCGTCGATGATCAGCAGGGTGCCGTACTGCCGGGTCAGGGCGCGGACCTGCTCCATGAATCCCGGGGCGGGCAGCACCATGCCGATGTTGGTCATGGCCGGTTCGCAGATCAGTGCGGCGACGTCGCCTTTCGCCAGCGCCGCCTCCAGCGCCGCGAGGTCGTTGAAGGGCACCGCCCGACTGGTCTCGGCCAGGTTGTGCGCCTGGCCGATCAGGCCGCCGCGGTGCACGGTACGGCCCTCCTGATGGCGCACCATGACGTCGTCGACGGTGCCGTGGTAGCAGCCGTCGAACACCAGCAGCATCTTGCGATTGGTGATGGCGCGCGCCCAGCGGATGACATAGCGGTTGGCATCGGTGGCGGTGGTCGCCACCTGCCAGAACGGCAGGCCGAAGCGCTCGGCGAGCAATTCCCCGGCGACCACGGCATCCTCGCCGGGCAGCATGGTGGTGAGTCCGCGCGCGCCCTGCTCGGCCAGGGCCCGGGCGATGGGCGCCGGCGAATGGCCGAACATGCTGCCGGTGTCGCCCAGGCAGAAGTCGATGTATTCATGGCCGTCGACGTCATGGAAGCGCGAGCCCTGGGCATGGCTGACGAACAGCGCGCTGGGCATCGACCAGTCGTTCATCCAGTGCATGGGCACCCCGCCAAACAGCGAGTGCCGGGCCCGCTCGGCCAGGGCGAGGGACTTGGAATTGCGCGCCAGGAAGCGCTCGCGTTCGGCCGCGACGAAGGTCTGCACGGCGGCTTCGCTGATACCACTGGTGGTCATGTCGGATTCCTCTTGGGTGGAGGGCGGATCGGCCCGGGCTCAGTGCCCGGCCGAGACGCCGCAATCGATGGCCAGGTCCGCGCCGGTGATGGAGCGGGCGGCGGGTTGGCACAGGAAAAAGGCCAGCTCGGCGACCTCCTCGGGCTGGATGAAGCGCGCCGCTTCACCTTGCGGATACTTGGCCAACAGGTCCTGCAGATAGGCGGCGGGATCGCCGTCGCCATAGCGCTCGGCCTGAAAGCTCAGCATGGGCGTCGCCACATCGCCGGGCGAGATGCTGTTGCAGCGCACCCCGCTGGGCGCCAGATCCAGGGCCAGGGCCTTGGTCATCAGCGTCACCGCGCCCTTGCTGGCGCAGTAGACGGCGGCATTGCGATTGCCCTGGCGACCGGCATCGCTGCTCAGGTTGACGATGGCGCCCCGGGTGTCTCGCAGTGCGGGAATGGCCGCGGCGCAGAGAAAGAAGCTGGCCTTGAGATTGACGTCCAGCACCAGGTCGAAGTCTTCCTCGCTGAAGGTCTCGGCCGGGCCTTCGCGCCAGACACCGGCGCAATTGACCAGGGCATCGAGCCGACCAAGGCGGTCCAGGGCGCTGGCGACCACCTCCCGGCTGGCGCTGGCCTGGCGCAGGTCGGCGGCGTGCTGGCCGGCGAGGCCCCCATCGGCCTCGAGCGCCGCCAGGGCCGCGCCATCCAGATCGGTGCCGAAGACCCGCCAGCCGGCCTGCAGAAAATGCGCGCGCACCGCCTGGCCGATGCCCCCCAGTACCCCGCTGATCAGTACGACCGGCTGCATGTCAGGCCCCCTTGTTTTCGATGCGGCTGTTGCCACCGTCCACCACCAGGTATTCCCCGGTGATGTAGCTGGCCCCGGGCGAAGCCAGGAAGGCCACCGCCGCGGCGACCTCGGCGGGACGACCGGCGCGGCCCACGGGCACCCGGGTCGCGGCCTGCAATTCTTCCGGCAGGCTGGAGGCGGTCTCGATCCAGCCGGGCGCCACGGCGTTGACCGTGATGCCCTGCCCGGCCACCTCCAGCGCCAGGCTCATGTTCATGCCGACCATGGCCGCCTTGGCCGCGCTGTAGGCCGCGGCCTGTGGAATGCCCGCCCGGGTACCGGTGGCGGAACTGACGTGGACGATGCGGCCATAGCCGCGCGCCTGCATGCCGGGCAATACGGCGCGGGTCAGCAAGAAGGCCGTGGTCAGGTTGCGCGCCAGGGTCAGATTCCAGTCGGCCAGGGTCATCCGCGCCACCTCGACCAGGGGCTCGGGACTGCCCTGCATGGCCATGCCGGCATTGTTGACCAAGATGTCGATACGGCCCCAGCGCGCCTCGGCCCACTGGCAGAACTCGCCAACGGCCGCCTCTTCGGTGAGATCCAGCGCCCGGCCTTCGGCGGTGAAGCCGGCGGCGCGCAATTCCGCCACCCGCTCGGCGATCCGGGCACTGCTGGCGGTGACGATCAACCGCGCCCCCGCCGCGCCCAGGCACCGGGCGATCGCCATGCCGATACCGGCTTCGCTGCCGGCACCGCTGATCAGGGCCACCTGGCCCGTCATCGACTCGCTCATGTGGCTGTCTCCGCTGTTGTCCAGCTGGACTGTAAGCCGGTTCGGCTGATACAAAAAGACGATCGATATCAGCAAAATTGACAACCATGGCCTTTACCGGCGAAACGCTCAGGGTCTTTCTCGCCGTGATCGACGAGGGCTCCTTTTCCGCCGCGGCTCGCGTCCTGGGGCGGGTGCCCTCCGCGGTGAACATGGCGATCTCCCAACTGAAAGCCGAGCTGGACCTGGTGCTGTTCGATCGCGCCACCCGCAAGGCCTTGCCGACCCCCGCCGCGCGCGCCCTCGAACCCCAGGCGCGGCAGGTGGCCAGCCAGCTCACGCTGCTCGACGCCCACGCCCTGCAGCTGCATGCGGGGCTGGAACGGCGCTTCGTGCTGGTGATGGCGCCGGAGTTGCAGACCGGCGCCTGGAGTCGGCCGCTGGTGACCCTGGCGGAGGAATTTCCGGCCTTGGAAATCGAGATCCGCTCGGCGGCCCGCGCCGAGGCGATCCGCCTGCTGCACGAGGGCAGCGTGGACATGGCGCTGATCTTCGAGCGCCCGGGGATCAACGCGCTGGAGGGCTTCGCCGAGGCTGGCAGCCAGTTGCTCACGGCGGTGGCCGCGCCCGGCTATCCCGCCTCCCGCCAGGACCGGCCACTGGGCGAAACGCTGATGGCCGATACCCGCCAGATCGTCGTTGCTGGGGGCGACCGCAACGCCTCGGACCCGCAGATCGTGCTGTCGCAACGCGTCTGGCTGACCGACAGCTACCTGGCGACGCTGGACCTGGTGCAGGCCGGGTTGGGCTGGGCCTATCTGCCCCACCCGCTGGTGCGGCCGCTGATCGCCACCGGCCTGCTCGAACAGGTGCAATTCGACAACATGGCCAGCCAGATCCGCCGCTGGATCGACGTCATCTGGATCAAGAACCGCCCCCAGGGCCTAGGCGCGCGGCGCTATCTGCAACTCTTGCGCGAGCAGATCGGCACCAAGCCGGAGTAGCGAATCCGGGTGATCAGGTCTCGCGGGGCCGGATCAGCGGGCAATTGGAACAGTACTCGGCAGGCGTGGTGGCCTGATAATAGAAGCAGCAGGTGCGTCGGAAACGGATGCTTCGGCCCACCGCACCGGCTACTGCCGGTCGCCGAAACTGTGCCAGTGGGTTCAGCTCCAGCCCCAGCTCGGCGGGCGCGGCCGCCAGCAGCCAGGCGAAGTCTTCGGCGCAGCGAGCCTGCGCCTCAGGCGCGGCGAGTTCTGGCAAGCGCTGGTCATACAGCGAATAGAGCCGCACTGCGGCGTTTTCCCAGAGGATGCGCGGTGAGACCCGCCCTACCCTGGCCAGGGTTTCCCACAGCGGGCCAAGCAACTCGCCAAACAGCGTACGCGCCACCTGGGCACGGAGCTGGGCATGATTTCCAGGCGCGGGTAAGGGACGGCTGTCCGCCAGCGGCAGGGACGATTGCCAGCGCTCCTGCACAAAGCCGCTTTCGATCCAGACGTTACCCGGCCGTAGATCCAGCTGGAGATCAGCGGCCGACAGGCCATAAAAGGCCACGCCGGTGGTGAGAAAACCCAGCCGCTTGGTCAGCAGGGAAGCCGCCACGCGTCGCGAAGGCGCGCCCATCCGCGCCGCCAGGTCATCGAGCAGCTCCGCGCACCGGGCCGGCTCCAGCCAGGCGGAAACCGGCTGGCTGTGCAGCGCATCGCGCTCGCTCGCCTCGCGCAGGCCAAAGGTCTCGCGCAATACCTGAAGATGCTCAGCCGCCCAGGCAGGTCTCAGGCACATGGCGGGACCTCGCGACCGAAGGGAATGCACAGCGGCGTGCCGAAATAGGGATCGGCGATGATCCGGCACTCCAGGGCGAAGACCTCGCACACCAGGGCTTCCGTCAATACCTCTGCGGGAGCGCCCTGGGCATGGGCGCGACGCTGGTGGACGGCGACCAGGTGATCGGCGTAGCGGCAGGCGAGATTGAGGTCGTGCAGCACCATGACGATGGTCTTGCCCTCCTCCCGATTCAGCTGGCGCAGCAGGTCCAGCACCTCAATCTGGTGCGCCAGGTCCAGGTAGGTGGTGGGCTCGTCCAGCAGCAGGCAATCGGTGTCCTGGGCCAGGGTCAGGGCGATCCAGGCGCGCTGGCGCTGCCCACCGGAGAGGTCGTCCACCGGTCGCTCCGCCAACGCCAGCAGGTCGGTGAGGCGCAGCGCCCGGTCCACCGCCGCGGCATCGTCCGCCGACCATTGGCGCATCCAGTTCTGATAGGGATAGCGGCCCAGGCTCACCAGTTGCCGCCCGCTGATACCTTCGGGCGCCACCGGGGTCTGCGGCAGGACCGCCAGTTGCCGGGCCAGGGCGGCGGTGGACTGCCGGTGGATGTCCTGGCCGTCGAGCAGCACCTGGCCCTGGCGCGGTTCAAGCAGCCGGGCACAGGCCTTGAGCAGGGTACTCTTGCCGGAGCCGTTGCTGCCGATGAGGACCGAGACGCGACCCGGCGGTAACTCGAGGTCGAGGGCCTCGATGATGGTCTGGGTGCCGTAGCCGAGGGTCAGGCCGCGGCTGGCCAGGGTTGCCATGCAGACTCCTTCAGGGACGCTGCCGGATCAGCAGGTAGAGGAAAAAGGGCGCCCCCAGGGCGGCGACGAAGATGCCGGCGGGCAGATCCAGGGGCAGGAACAGGGTACGACCCAGGAGGTCGGCGAGCATCACCAGCAACGCCCCCACCAGGGCCGCCATCAGCGCCTGAGCGGCGAAACCCGCGGGCAGCAGGCGGCGGGCGATATGGGGCGCGATGAGGCCGACGAAGGCGATGGAGCCCCCCCAGGCGATGGCCACCCCGGCCAGGGCTACGGCCAGCGCCAGCAAGGCTGCGCGCTGCACCTGAAGGCGCACCCCGAGGCCGCGGGCCAGGTCATCGTCGAGTTGCGCCAGCACGGCGTGGCGCGCCAGGGTCGCCAGCGGCAACAGCAGGACCAGCCACCACAGCCCCAGGGCGCGCACCTCCGGCCAACTGGCGCCATAGACGCTGCCGGTCAGCCAGACGTAGGCGGACAGCGTGGTGGTCAACGGGCTGAACACCATCTGGAAGGTGGTGGCCGCGGCGAGCATGGCCGACACCCCTACCCCCACCAGCACCAGGCGTAGCGGCGAGGCGCCATGATTCCACGCCAGGCCATAGACCAGCAGCGCCGCCAGGCCCGCGCCGAGCATCGCGGCCAGCGGCAGGCCATGGGGCCCCAGGCTGCCGGCCAGGACCGCCAGATAGAAGACCGCCCCGGCGCTGGCGCCACTGGTGATGCCCAGCAGGTCCGGCGAGGCCAGGGGATTGCGCACCTGGCCCTGCAGCAGCAGGCCGGACACCGCCAGGGCGCTGCCGACCAGGGCCGCCAGCAGCGCCCGCGGCAGGCGCAGCTGCATGACGATGAAGCCCAGACCTCCGCCCTGCCGTTCGACCAGAGCGGCGAACACCTGGGTGGGCGTCAACCAGACCTTGCCCAGGCACAGGCACAGCAGCAGGGCCGCCAGGGCCACCAGCGCGGCGACGGCCAGCCGTCCCAGGGTGGCCGGGGCCAGGCGGCGGGAGAAACGGCCGAGCCGCCAGACGATCTCAGCGGCCATGACGGCCTCCCCGGCGCGCGAGATGGATGAAGAAGGGCCCGCCGAACAGCGCGGTCATGATGCCCACGGGCACCTCCTGGGGCAGGATCACCACCCGCGCCAGGCTGTCAGCCAGTACCAGCAGCAAGGCCCCGCCCAGGGCGCAGCCGGGGATCAGCCAGCGATGCTCGTGTCGCGCGCGGGCCAACAGCCCGCGCACCAGGTGCGGCACCATCAGGCCGATGAAGCCGATGTTGCCGGCCAGGGCCACGGCGCTGCCGGCCAGGCAGATCACCAGTACCCCGGCCAGCAACCGGATCAGGCCGATGGGCTGGCCCAGGCCACGGGCCAGGTCATCACCGGCGACCAGCACATCCAGCTGCCCGGCCAGGACCGTGGCAGCGGCCAGAGCCAGCAGGCTGAACACCAGCAGCGGCGCAGCCGTGGCGAGGTTGCGTTCGCCAACCGACCCGGCCAGCCAGAACAGCACGCTGTCCAGGCCTTCCTGGTTGATCACCAGCAGTGCCTGGCTGAAGGCGGTGAACAGGGCCGCCAGGGCGGCGCCAGCCAGCACGATGCGCAGCGGCGTCAGCCGCGCCTGGCCTCGGTTGCCCAGGGTCCAGACCAGGGTGCCGGCCACCGCCGCGCCCAGCAGCGCGCAGAGCACCCAGCCTTCCGTGCTGGACAGCCCCAGCAGGGTGATGCCCAGCACCAGGGCGAAGGTGGCGCCGGCGTTGATGCCGAACAGTCCCGGCGAAGCCAGGGGATTGCGGGTCATGGCCTGCATCAGGGCGCCGGCCACCGCCAGATTGGCGCCCACCACCAGGGCGACCAGCAGGCGCGTCAGCCGAGTGGTATTGACCAGGGTGGCATCCAGCCCTAGCGAGGGGTCCTGCACCAGCACCGTCACTACGGTACCCGGCGCGATCCAGCGGGCGCCGACCGAGAGACTCAGCACGGCGATCAGCGCCAGGGCCAGGGCGAGCAGCAGCAGTCTGAGGGGTGCGTTCATGCGGCCCCCTGGTCGACCAGCACGCGCTCGATGTCGTCCAGCAGCCGATTCGCCGCGAGCATGCCGCCGCCCAGGCTCCAGGCCACCCCATCGACCCGCCAGACCTGTCCGCGCCGAGGCGCGCTCAGGCGCTGCCAGAGCGGGTGCTCGAGCAGACGCTCGTAGTTGCGCTGCACCGCGGCCTGGTCGGCGCGCAGGAAGACGAAGAAGACATCGGCCTCCACCACCGGCAGGCTTTCCCGCGAGGTCAGCTTGATCGAGGGCGCGGCGCTGCCCAGGCTGGCCGCAGGCCAGGCGAAGCCCAGCTCGCTGAGCACCCGGCCGGCGAAGCTGTCGGGCAGGTAGCTGCGCAGGTGATCGGCGCGCACGTCCAGGACCGCCACCGTTGGCGGCCACTGGGCGCCGTAGTGGCGTTGCAGCGCCTCGCGCAGGTGGGCGATGCGCGCCTGCCAGGCCTGCAGCAGGGCCGTGGCCTCCGCTTCATGCCCCGCGGCGGTGCCCAGGGCCAGCAGGGTCTGCTTGAATTCGAAAACCTCCTCCAGCATCACCACCGGGCACAGCTGCTGCAGCAACGGCGCGATCCGGCCATGGCGAAAGCGCGAGGCGACGATCAGGTTGGGCGCCAGCAGCGCCAGGTCCTCCACACTTGGCTGGGTTTCCAGGCCCAGCGAGGGCACCCCCGCCAGCGCCGGGCGCAGGTAGCGATAGACGGGCTTCTCGCTCCAGGACTCGACTACCCCGCAGGGCCTGAGCCCCAGGGCCACGGCGCTGTCGGTGGCGCCTTGGAACAGCGTGGCCACCCGGGTTGGCTGCGCCCGGGCAACACCCGGCTGCAGCGCCAGGCCGGTGGCGAGCACGCCGCCGTGCGTGAGCAGTTGCCGACGGGTCAGTCCGGATGTGCCACGACGATGCAACGTCAAGGCCGTCAGAACGCCAGGCTGGTCGAAAGCACCAGAGTACGCGGGGTAGAAATCGTCAGCCCCGGCTCGGCATCGTCGGGAGCCCCCGCCGAGGCCCAATAGCGCTCGTTCATCACGTTTTCCACCGAGGCTCGCAGGGTTACCCGGGTGGCGTCGACCTTGAAGGCGTAGCGCGCCCCCACGTCGAAGCGGTGCCAGGCATCGATTCGCTTGCTGTTGGCCTGGTCCAGGTACTGGGAACCGGTATAGATGCCCCGCCCGGTCAGGGTCAGCCCCGGCACCGCCGGGATGTCCAGTTCGGCGCCGAGGTTGGCATTGAGCCTGGGCGTGGCCGGGGCGCGATTGCCGTCGACGGCGCCACCCACGGTATCCTTGAGCTCGCTGTCGATGTACATCAGGCCGCCAAGCACGCGGAATCCCGCCAGCGGCTCGCCGAACACGTTCAGCTCCACCCCGTCGTTGACCCGCTTGCCATTAGGGCCGAAGACCCGGCTGGTGGCATTGGTCTCGTAGGCCGGCTGCTTGATGCGGAAGACGCTGGCGGTGACGGCCACCGTGCCGAAGTCGTATTTGGCGCCCACTTCCGCCTGGCGACTCACGAAGGGCGGGAAGATCTGGTCTTCGTTGATCGCGGATGAGGGCGCGATCTTGCCCTGACTCAAGCCCTCCATGTAGCTGGCATAGAGCGACAGCCGCTCGCTGGCCTTGAACAGCACGCCCGCCGACGGCGAGACCTTTTCCTCGTCGTAGGCGGTGGCCTGCTTCACGCCATCGGACCAGTCGTCTACTTTGACCCGTTGCCAGCGGGCGCCGAGGGTCACCAGCAGGCGATCGTCGAAAAAGCCCAGAGTGTCGGCCAGGGCCACGCCACTGAAGCGGTTCTCGGTGTAGTCCTTGCCGTCGGAGCGGGTCTGGATCCCGGGCGCGGGCAGGTCACTGGGGTTGTACAGGTTGCTCGGCCCACTGGCGTAGCGCCCGCCGCCGTTCTCGAAATCCATGTAGAAGTAGTCGGCGCTGACGTTGAGCTCGTGGCTGACCGGTCCGGTCTGCAGCCACTTGCGGGCACCGACGTTGGCGGTGCGCACGTTCTCGTCCCGGGTGAAATCCCGCGGCTGGACGCTGAAATCGCCGGCGTTGTTGGTGATGGAGACGTTGTGGCGGAGGAAATCGTGATCGCTGCGACGCGCGCCCACGGCGCCATAGACCATCAGCGAGTCGTCGACGTCGAATTCGCCGCGCAGGGCGCCAAAGGTGTCCCTGGTCTGGGCGCGGGTCCAGCGCTGGGCATAGTTGTGGCGCACGTCGTCGGCATCGGGTACCCGGGCGTTGGCCCCCACCAGCACCCGCTCCTGGGGCGCGTCGGTGTCGCGCTCGGTATGGCCGAGATCCAGACCCAGGCGCAGGCGCTCCACGCGATAGTCCAGTCCGAGCACACCCAGCTGGCGATCGACGTGCTGGTGATCCCAGGTGGTGTCGCCGGATTGCTTGACGCCGTTGAAGCGCAGGCCAAAGCGATTGTCTTCGCCGAAGCGACGGCCGATGTCCACCGCGCCGCCGATCTGGCTGTCGGACGCGTAGCTGCCGGTGAACTCGGTGATGGGCTGGTCGGTGGCGCGCTTGGGCACCAGGTTGATGCCACCGCCGACGCTGCCGCGTGGCGAGATGCCGTTGAGCAGTTGGCTGGGGCCCTTGAGGATATCGACCCGTTCGGCCATCTCCATGTCGATGGAATAGGTCGGCAGCACACCATAGAGGCCGTTGTAGGCCACGTCGCTGTTGTAGAGGCTGAGTCCGCGGATGGTGAATTGCTCGAAGCGTCCGCCCGATGGATTGGTGGAACGCACCGAGGGGTCGCTGGCGACCAGATCGCTGAGGGTACGCGCCTGCAGATTCTGCACGGTCTGCGCCGTGTAGGAGGTCTGGCTGAAGGGGGTGTCCATGAAGTCGCGATTGCCCAGCAGTCCCTGGGAGCCTTGCCGCGCGACCTGGCCGCCGGCGTAGGGTGCGTCTTCCACCTGGAGGCTGGAGGCGACGATGGAGGTGGCCGCCAGTTGCTGGACGCCGTTCTCCTCTGCAGCCGGCACCAGAGTGAAGTCGTCCTGGCCCAAGGGCTGGAGCCTGAGACCGGAGCCGGCCAGCAGGCGGGCAAAGCCCTCCTCTACCCCATAGTCACCCAGCAGCCCGCGACTGGAGCGACTGCCCACCAGACTCGGGTCCACCGCCAGATTGACGCCAGACTCCGCGGCAAAGCGGGTCAGGGCCTGGGCGAGACTACCCGCGGGAATCTCGTAATGCCGACGGAGCGCCTCCTGCGCCACAACCGAACCGGCCCACCAGGGGGTACCACTCAACGCCACCAGCAAGCCCGTGCGCAGCAACGGACGCCATACCAATGCCACCATCGAATCCCGCTCCTTTTGGTTGTCCTGTGCCGGTAATGACCCACGAGTGCAGAAAAGGGGACAGGCTTTTTCAGGCGTTGACCTGGCGCGGTTCCAGCGTCACCCAGAAGCGGGTACGCCAGTGCAGCTCCACCGGCAGCGTAGCGGCCAGGAGGACCAGTACCCGTTCGGTGTCGGCGAGCTGAAAGCTGCCGGTGACCCTGAGGTCGGCCACCGCGGGATCCCAGCGCAGCAGGCCGGGGCGATAGCGACTGAGTTCCTGCAGGAATTCGCCCAGCGGCTGGTCCTGGGCGATCAGCACGCCCTGGCGCCAGCTCAGCAGGGTCGGGGAAAACGGCTCGATGGCGCCGATGCCCAGGGTACTCAGGCGCAACTGCTGGCCCTTGCCCAAGGTCAACCCGAGCCCCATCAGCGGCCGCACCTCGACGCTGCCGCTGACCACGCGCACGTCGCACCCTTCATCGTCCTGCTGCACGCAGACCTCGGCCTGCTCCACCATCAGGGCGCCGAAGCGGGTATCCAGCGTCAGCGCCTGCGCACCAGGCACCCGCAGCGAGAGTTCGCCGCGTAAAAGGGTCAGGCGTCGCTGGGTCTGATTCAGGTCCACGGCGGTCGCGGTATTGAGTTGCAGCAGGCTGCCATCCGCCAGGGGCAGGCTGCGGCGTTCGCCGGTGGCCGTGCTGAGATCGGCGGTCCAGGCATCCAGCGGCATGTCCTGCATCAGCCACCAGCCAGTCGGTACCACCACCGCCAGACCGAGCAACTGGCGCAGGGCGATGCGCCGCCCACGATCAGCCGGTTGTAGACTGGCCATCGCCAACCGCGAAGGCACCGCGGCAAAGCGTTGTTGCAGCTGCGATGCCGCCTGCCAGGCGCGCTCGTGCTCGGCATCGGCCGCGCGCCATTCCTGCAGGAGCTCTAGCTCGTGCGCACTCGCCTCGCCCGCTTCCAGCAGCGCAAGCCAGCCGGCTGCCTCACGGACGGCTCTGCGCTGGCGCTCCCGTTCGCTCCTCAGCACAGCTCAGCCAACAGACAATGCTCGTAGGCCTGGGCCATGTATCTCTTGATGGTGCGTTCGGAGACGCGCAAGCGCTCGGCGATCTCGCGATAGGTCAGGTCTTCGAGCTGGCTGAGCAGGAAGGCGTGGCGCACCTTGGCGGGCAGGCCATCGAGCAGCTCATCGAGAGCCTGCAGGGTTTCCAGCAGGACCCAGCGTTGCTCGGGTGATGGGGCACAGGCTTCGGGCAGCTCGGCCAGAGCGTCTAGGTAGGCCTGCTCCAGGCTGCGCCGGCGCCGGAAGTTGATCAACAGGCGCTTGCCAATGGTCACCAGATACGCCCGCGGCTCCTGCAGTTCGCCGAGCACCTCGGGATTGCGCACCAGCCGCAAGAAGGCTTCCTGGCTAAGATCGGCCGCATCCCATTCGCTGCCCAGTCGACGACGCAGCCAGCTCTGCAGCCAACCACTGTGGTCGCGATAAAGCGCGTGAAGATCACGGGAGGACTCGAAAGCCATGTCACTCATGCCGGCGGCTACCTGGTCGATGATGCCTGGATGATATTGATTCTACTTTACGGCCTACGCATCGACCAGCGCTGGGCGCTCTAACCTGCGGTCCAGTTGTGGAGATGGACCTGATCTCAAACTTTATGAAGGCACAGCTGACGTTCTTGGTCCCTCAATCGCCGACCTCCGCCTGCCGCTAACCCGATCATTCCATTTTGCGGAATGCTGAACTGACCAGAAGGCCCATTCCCTCGAAAGCGCTCTGATCCCAAGCTGGTAGCACGAATCGGGACCACCCTCGGCCCGATGCCTGCCAGGAGTTGGATCATGAAGCTCTACCACCTGCCGTTATCCGGTCATGCCCATCGCGCCGTGCTGTTCGCCTCGTTGCTGGGCCTCGCGCCCGAACTGGTCGAGGTCGACCTCGCGGCCGGCGAGCACCGCACCCCGGCGTTCCTCGCCCTCAATCCCTTCGGCCAGGTGCCGGTGCTGGAGGATGCTGGCGTGATCGTCGCCGACTCCAACGCCATCCTCGTCTACCTGGCGAAGAAACTGGGCCGCACCGACTGGCTGCCGGAAGACCCGGCCGGGGCCGCCGCCGTCCAGCGCTGGTTGTCGGTGGCCGCGGGCGAACTGGCCTATGGCCCGGCAGCGGCGCGGTTGATCACGGTATTCGGTGCCCGTCTGAATCCCGAGGAAGTCATCGCCCGCGCCCATGTCCTCCTAGAGCGGCTGGAAGCTCATCTGGCGAACCGCGACTGGCTGGCCGCCGATCATCCGACCATCGCCGACGTCACCCTCTACAGCTACCTGGCTGGCGCGCCGGAAGGCAACGTGGACCTGGCCCCCTATGCCGCTGTGCAGGCCTTCCTGCAGCGGGTGGAAGCCCTGCCGGGCTTCGTGCCCTTTCCGCAGACGGCTGCCGGTCTGCGCGCCTGAAGCCGCTGGATCACCCGCCTTCCCCACCGCGAGGAGCAACCTCGATGAGCACGCCCCTGAACGCTCTGCCCACCTGGCACCCCGGCGAAACCGCCCTGCAGGAGCGCGTCGGCGTCCGCCAGCGAATGGCCGAGGTCGGCCCGCGGGTGATCCGCAGCTTCATGCCCGACCAGCACCGCGCCTTCTACCAGCAACTGCCCTTCCTGGTGCTGGGTAGCGTGGACGCGACCGGCGCGGCCTGGGCGACGATCCTGGAAGGCGCGCCGGGCTTCGTCAGCGCACCGACGCCAACGCGGCTGGACATCGCGGCCAGCCTACCGGCAGGTGATCCGGCGGGCGCCAGCCTGGCGGACGGCGCCGCCGTGGGATTGCTGGGCATCGAGCTGCACACTCGGCGCCGCAACCGCGTCAACGGCGAGGTCGAGCTGACGCCCCAGGGCCTGCGGGTGACCGTGGACCAGAGCTTCGGCAACTGCCCGCGCTACATCCAGCTGCGCGACCTGCAACCCAACCAAGCACCGGACAAGACGCCCGCTCCGGCCGCCGAAGCCCTCGAGACACTGAATGAGGCGGCACGCCAGCTGATCGAAGGGGCCGATACCTTCTTCGTCGCCTCCTATGCCGAGCAGGAGGGACGACGCCGGGTGGACGTCTCCCACCGCGGCGGCAAGCCGGGCTTCGTCCGGGTGGACGCCGAGGGTCTGCTGACCATTCCCGACTTCAACGGCAACCTGTTCTTCAACACCCTGGGCAACATCGCCGTCAACGGCCAGGCCGGACTGCTGTTCGTCGACGACGCGCGCGGCGATCTGCTGCAGCTGAGCGGCACCGCCGAGGTGCTGTTCGATTCCCCCGAAATCGCCGCCTTCGAGGGCGCTGAACGCCTCTGGACCTTTCGCCCGCAGCGTATCGTCCGGCGTCGCACCGCCCTGGCGCTGCGTTGGCAGGCGCGGGCCGGAGGCGAGTCGGACAGCAGCCAGCTGACCGGCAGCTGGGCGCAGGCGCGCGAGCGTCTGCTGAGCCGAGAACTCGGAAATCGCTGGCGACCCTTGCGCGTCATCCGCATCGTCGAGGAGAGCGCCACCATCCGCTCCTTCCATCTCGCCGCGGCGGACGGCACCGCCTTGCCACCCGCCCAGGCCGGCCAGTTCCTGCCGGTACGCCTCACTCCGGTCGCCGGCCAGGCCCCGGCGCTGCGTAGCTATAGCCTGTCCAGCGCGCCGGCCGACGGGCACTACCGCATCAGCGTCAAGCGCGAGGGGCTGGTGTCCACCTGGCTGCATGACCGGCTGCGCGAGGGCGATCTGCTCGACACGCGCCCGCCGGCGGGGGACTTCACCCTGGGAGCCGCCGCTGACCAATCCTTGGTACTGCTGGCTGCGGGCATCGGCATCACCCCGCTGCTGGCGATGCTCAGGCACCTGGTTCACGAAGGACGCCGGACCCAGCGGCAGCGCCGGATCACCCTCTTCTACGGCGCTCGGTCGAAGGCCGAGCGCGCCTTCGATGCGGAATTGGCCGAATTGGTGGCCGCCGCCGGCGGCTCGCTGCGCCTGGTGCGGGCGCTGAGCGATACCCACGAGGCCGTGGCGGATACCGACTACGAGGTGGCCGGGCGGATCGACCTGGGCGTGCTGGGCCGCTTCCTGCCCTTCGGCGATCACGCCTTCTACCTCTGTGGCCCGGCGGCCTTCACCCAGGCACTGTACGACGGCCTGCGTGGTTACGGCATCGAGGACGCGCGCATCCATGCCGAAGGCTTCGGACCGGCGGCGCTGCGCCGCAGTCAGCCCCTGGAAGCGGCGCCGCCTGTGCGTCCAGCCGCGGCCATGGACAGCGTGCCAGTGGTCTTCACCGCCTCGCTCAAGGAAGCGCGCTGGACACCCGCGGCGGGCTCGCTGCTGGAACTGGCCGAAGCCCGTGGCCTCGATCCCGCCTTCAGCTGCCGCAGAGGTCATTGCGGCAGTTGCCGGACACGGCTGCTCGGCGGCGCCGTCACCTATGCGCGGGAGCCGGTGGCCCGGGTCGCCGACGGCGAGGCGTTGCTGTGCTGCGCGGTGCCGGCGGCTGGCACCGACCGCCTGGAACTCGATCTGTGATCCGCGCCGCCTGAAGTTGACTACCATGGAGCCTGGTCGACAAGACAGGGTGGCGAGGCAGATGGATCGTTGGCAGGCGATGCGCGTGTTCGTGAAGGTGGCCGAGACCGAGAGTTTCGCCCGCGCCGCCCGCGAACTGCACCTCAGCGCACCGGCGGTGACCCGCCTGGTGGCCGGCCTGGAAGCGCTGGTCGGCGCCCGCCTGCTGGTGCGCACCACCCGTTCGGTGAAACCCACCGAGGCCGGCGCGCGCTATCTGCAGGATTGTCGGCGCATCCTCGGCGAAATCGCCGAGGCGGAGCTGGCCGTGGCGGGACACCAGGCCAGGCCCTCGGGCACCCTGGCCGTCACCGCACCCATGCTGTTCGGCCAGTTGCACGTACTGCCGCTGGTGCTGGAATTTCTCGCCCGCTATCCGGACATGCGCGTGCGCACCTTTTTCGTCGACCGCCAGGTGAATCTGCTGGACGAAGGCATGGATGTCGCCCTGCGCATCGGCCAGTTGCCGGATTCGGGCCTTACCGCCATCCAGGTCGGCCAGATGCGGCGGGTGGTCTGCGCGGCCCCGGGCTACCTGGAAGCCCAGGGTACTCCCGCCACCCCGGCCGCACTCAAGAAGCACCGCATCCTCGCCTGCCAGGGCGCCTGGGCCTCGCCGGAATGGCGCTTCGCCCGCGGACAGCGGGTGGTGGTGGATCCGCTGCTGCTGTGCAACACCAACGAAGCCGCCATCGCCGCCGCCCAGGCGGGGCATGGACTGACCCGGGTGCTGCACTACCAGATCGCCCCGGCGCTGGCCGAGGGCCGCCTGCGGATCGTGCTGGCGGACCATGAAGAAGCGCCGCTGCCGGTGCACCTGGTCTATCCACAGGGCCGCCAGGCGGCGGCCAAGGTCAGGGCCTTCGTCGAATTGGCGGTGGCCGCGCTGCGCGGCGATCCGCTGTTTGGCGATCCGCCGGGCGCTGCACGCTGAGAGGTCACCGCAGAAACTGCGGCCAGGCCGCGGCGAACGCGTTCCCTCGCCCTTTCGGGCGGGGCAATTCGGCATCGGTGGCCGCCACCCCTCCCTAGACTCAGGGCCTGACCTGCCACTGGGAGCGCCACCATGCCGCTGCACCTCGATCTGCGGGATCCCCGCCTGTTCAAAGCCTCCGCCTATGTCGACGGCCACTGGATCGCCGCCGACAACGGCGCCACCTTTGCCGTGGACAACCCCGCCACTGGCGAGACCCTCGCCCAGGTCGCCGCCCTGGAGGCGGTGGAAACCGCCCGCGCCATCGCCGCGGCGGAGGCCGCCTGGCCGGCCTGGCGCGAGCGTCCGGCCGCCGAGCGCGCGGCCCTGCTGGAGCGCTGGCACGCGCTGATGCTGGAGCACCAGGACGACCTGGCCCTGCTGATGACCCTGGAACAGGGCAAGCCCCTGGCCGAGGCGCGTGGCGAGATCACCTATGGCGCCAGCTTCGTCAAATGGTTTGCCGAGGAAGCTCGGCGCAGCTTTGGCGACATCCTGCCCGCACCGGCCCGGGATCGCCGGGTGCTGGTGCTGCGGCAACCGGTGGGGGTCGCCGCCGCCATCACCCCGTGGAATTTCCCCAACGCCATGATCACCCGCAAGGCCGCCCCGGCGCTCGCCGCCGGCTGCCCGGTGGTGATCAAGCCCTCTGATCTCACCCCGCTGTCGGCCCTGGCGCTGGCCGAACTGGCCGATCGCGCCGGCTTTCCGCCCGGCGTATTCAACGTGGTCACCGGGATGCCCGTCGGCATCGGCGGTGAGCTGACCGGCAATCCGGCGGTGCGCAAGCTGTCCTTTACCGGCTCCACGCGCATCGGTCAGCTGCTGCTGGCGCAGTGCGCGGCCACGGTGAAGCGCACCAGCATGGAACTGGGCGGCAATGCGCCCTTCATCGTCTTCGACGACGCCGACCTGGACCTCGCCATCGCCGGGGTGCTGCAGAGCAAATTCCGCAACGCCGGCCAGACCTGCGTCTGCGCCAATCGCATCCTGGTGCAGGACGGCATCCACGACCGTTTCGCCGAGCGCCTGGCTGCCGAGGTGGCCAAGTTCAAGGTGGGCAACGGCCTGGAGGCCGGCGTGACCCTCGGTCCGCTGATCAATCGCCTGGCGGTGGACAAGGTCGCGCGTCACGTCGACGACGCCCTGACCCAGGGCGCCAAGGCGCTGTTCGGCGGCTTGCCCAGCGGCCGCGACCAGTTCGTCGCCCCCACGGTGCTCACCGGCGCCACGGCGGACATGCTGCTGGCCCGCGAGGAGACCTTCGGCCCGGTGGCGCCGCTGTTCCGCTTCCGCGACGAAGCCGAGGCGCTGACGCTGGCCAATGCCACGCCCTATGGCCTGGGCGCCTACTACTACACCCAGGACCTGCGCCGCGCCTGGCGCGTCGGCGAGCAGCTGGAATTCGGCATGGTGGCCCTCAACACCGGCACCCTGTCGATGGAGGTCGCGCCCTTTGGTGGCGTCAAGCAATCCGGCCTGGGCCGCGAAGGCTCGCACCTGGGGCTGGATGAGTACCTGGAAGTGAAGGCCTGGCACCTCGGCGGCCTCGACTGATACCCCTGGGCGGCAGGCAACCGAAAATGCCGCCGCCCCCAAGCAAAACAGCCGATCACGATGCCGCGGCCGGCAACTTCAGCGTTACCGACCCTGCGGCCTGCGTAGGCTGGAACTCTCGCCCCTGCCTGGAGTATCGCTGCATGAATTCCGCTGCCAAAGCCACCGACCGCCTGCTGGGTCTTCGCGAACAAGGCGTCCCCCGCGGCATCATCACCGCCCATCCCGTCGTGGTGGCCCGCGCCCAGGGCAGCGAAGTCTGGGACGTGGACGGTCGCCGTTACCTCGACTTCGTCGGCGGCATCGGCGTACTCAACGTCGGTCACAACCACCCGCGGGTGGTGGAGGCCGTGCGTCGCCAGGTCGGGGAGATCTCCCACGCCAGCTTCCAGGTAATGGCCTACGAGCCCTACCTGGAGCTGGCCAATTGTCTCAACGCCCTCATCGGCAACGGCGAAGCCTACAAGACGCTGCTGCTGACCTCCGGCGCCGAAGCCGTGGAAAATGCCATCAAGATCGCCCGCGCCCACACCAAAAGGCCCGGGGTGATCGCCTTCCGCGGCGGATTCCACGGCCGCACCCTGCTGGGCGTGACCCTGACCGGCTTCGCCCAGCCCTACAAGCAGAACTTCGGCCCCTTCCCCGGTGACATCTACCACGCGCCCTACCCCGATGCCTTCCGCGGGGTGGATAGCCAGCAGGCCCTGGCCGGCTTGCGCGAGGTCTTCGCCACCCAGGTCGCGCCCGATCAGGTGGCCGCGATTCTGATCGAACCCGTGCAGGGCGACGGCGGCTTCCGCCCGGCGCCGGTGGAATTTCTCCAGGCGCTACGCGCCCTCTGCGACCAGCACGGCATCGTGCTGATCGCCGACGAGATCCAGACCGGCTTCGGCCGCACCGGCAGCCTGTTTGCCTTCCAGCAGACCGGCGTCCAGCCCGACCTGGTGACGGTGGCCAAGAGCCTGGCCGGGGGCCTGCCGCTCTCCGGGGTGGTCGGGCGCGCCGCCATCATGGACGCACCCCTGCCCGGCGGCCTCGGCGGCACCTATGGCGGCAACGCCCTGGCCTGCGCCGCGGCCCTGGCGGTGCTGGACGTGTTCGAGGAAGAGGACCTGGTCGCCCGTGGCGTCGCCCTCGGCGAGCAGCTGCGCGGCGGTCTGCTCGAGCTGCAGCGGCGGCATCCACGCATCGGCGAGGTGCGCGGCCGCGGCTTCATGCTGGCGGTGGAGATGGTCGGCGCCGATGGCCACAGTCCGGACGCCGCCCTCGCCCAGCAGGTCATCGACGGCGCCCGCCAGGCGGGCCTGCTGGTGATCAAGTGCGGTGTCGAACGCAACGTCATCCGCTTCCTGGCACCGCTGGTGACCACCGAGGCACAACTGGCCGAAGCCTTGCACATGTTCGGCCAAGCCCTCGCCCAGGCCGGTGCCTGAGGTCGAACGTAACGCCGCCTGACATCGACAGAGCGGCGCCAAGGGGAAACCGACCATGAGAATCACGCGTTACCAGGCCATAGGCTTTTCCTGCTACGGCACCCTCGTCGACCGCGAAGGGGGCATCCTCGAAGCCCTGCGCCCCCTTGTGGCGCAGGCGGGCCTCGGCACCCATCCCGACTGGCTGCTCGGCAGCTATCACCGGCTCGCCCGCGAGTTGCGCCAGGCCACGCCCAACGCCAGTCAGACCAGCCTGCACCTGCGCATCCACCAGCAGCTGGCGCAAGAGTTGCAGCAGGAAGCCGACCTGGATGCCAGCGTGGCCTTTGGAAACGCCACGTCGTGCTGGCCGGTGTTCGAGGATGCGCCGGGCGCGCTGCAGTACCTGAGCAAGTTCTATCGATTGGTGTTGCTGGCCTCGCCCGATGACGGCGACGCGGCAGCGGTCACGGCGCGGCTGCCCGAGGTGTTCGCCGCCGTGATCCCCAACCGCGGCGGCGATCTGCGCCTGGCGCTGGACAACACCCTGGAAGAACTGGGCCTGGCGCGCGGGGATCTGCTACCGGTAAGAGGCAGCGAACCGGACGACCCCTGGAACCCCCTGGTGGATTTTCCGCTGTGTACCTTGCGCCGTGATCGCTCGCGGCCCTGGAACCTTTCACGGCAGGCCCTGGATGGCACGCGGTGCGAGTACGCGAGTCTCGCCGATCTGGTGCATGCGCATCAGACCGCCCTGCGTGCCTAGCCTGACGTTCACGACTGCGAGGAACGACGATGGACGCCGCAACAAAACTGGACCGCATCGACATCAACATCCTGGTGCAACTGCAAAAGGATGGCCGGATGACCAATGTCAGTCTCGCCGAAGCCGTGGGCCTCTCCCCCAGCCCCTGCCTGCAGCGCGTCAAACGCCTGGAGGCGGCCGGCTACATCAGCGGCTACGAAGCCCACGTCAACCTCGCCAAGATCGCCAACTCGGTGACGGTCTTTACCGAGGTCACCCTTTCCGACCACAAGCGCGCCGACTTCGTGAAGTTCGAGTCCTTCATCCGCGGGGTCGACGAGATCCTCGAATGCCACCTCATCAGCGGCGGCTACGACTACCTGCTGCGCTTCATGTGCAGCAGCATCGGCCACTACCAGGAGCTGATGGAATCCATCCTCGACCGCAACGTCGGTATCGAGAAGTACTTCAGCTACATCGTCATCAAGTCGCCGGTGGTCAAGAACGCCCTGCCGTTGCGCAGCCTGATCAAGGCCGGCTGACCCCCCTCGCCGCAACGCTCCGCCAGCATCCCGCTGCCGGAGCGCCCTCTTCTCAGCGCAGGATGCAATACAGCTTGCGCACCCGCTCCCGGCTGTCCCAGGCCATGGCCGTTTCCGCCGGTACCAGCACCGCCTCGCCCGCATGGACCGTGCAGGGCGCTTCGCCCTCGACCGCGAGGGTCACAGCGCCGGTATAGAGCAGCATCAGCTCGCAGTGGGGATTGCTCACCGCCTTGCGCGTATAGGCCGTGCACTCCCACATCCCGATCCGCAGGGCCCCGCCACCGCTTTCGAACAGGTCGCAGCCGGTGGCCTCGGGCTCGGGGCTGAGCAGGACGCTGGCCGCCGGCGGCGGCGAGGGTTCGCGCGGCGCCGAGGGATCCAGCAGCACGGGTGCCTGGGGCATCGGGCCTTCGCTGGCCCGGCCGGGAAAGGCCATGAACAGCCGCCGCAATTCGCCACTGTGACGCCAGCGGCAGCTCAAGCCACGCGGCAGGATGAAGGCATCGCCGGCCTTGAGGTGCAGGGCATTCCCCTCCCATTCCAGCTGCAACTCGCCGGCCTCGAGGAGGCTGACTTCCACCCAGGGGTAGTCGTCCAGCCGGCAATCAGCGGAATGGGTGACGGCGCTGCCCATCACATAGCCCAGGCGGCCATCGAGCAGGTGCAATTCGCGGCCGGCGGCCAGGGGGTCATCGTGCAGCGGCTGGAGCGCCCGGGGCAGCTGGCGGTCACCGAGCGGCTGGCAGTAGTGCAGCAAAGGCATGGCGGATCCTCGTGTCGAGCGGCGCGGCAGGGGCGCCGCGGACCCGGCCAGTATCGACGCGCAAGGCACCGGGGTTATGGCGTTTTGGGGCCCAGGCCAGCACAGAAGCTGCCGTTTTTCCCAGATGTGGCGCAGTTTCCACCGCACCACCGATCATGGCGGCGGCAGCGGAGAATTCGGGACAAACTACCGCACGCTTGCGCCATCCTTGAGCTTTGCCGGAGACCTCCCCATGACGCTGCTCTACAAGGCCGATCCCGAACGCGGCCAGGCCTGGCGACGCCTGTTCCAGGAACGCGCGCCCGATATCGCCTTCCGCCAGTGGCCGGACGTGGGCAATCCCGAAGAAGTCCGCTACCTGGCCTGCTGGCAACCGCCGGAAGACCTGGCCAACCGCTTTCCCAACCTGGAGGTGCTGTTCGCCACCTCGGCCGGCGTCGACCAGTTCGACCTGAATCTGTTGCCGCCAGCGCTGCCCGTGGTGCGGATGCTGGATCCCGGCATCGTCGCCGGCATGGTGGAGTACGCCACCCTCATGGTGCTGGCGCTGCATCGCCAGTTGCCGCTCTATCTCGACCAGCAGGCCGCGGGACGCTGGCAGGAACATGCCCTGGTGACGGCGAACAACAGACGCGTCGGCGTGCTGGGTCTCGGCCAGATCGGCCAGGCGGTGCTGGAGCGGCTCGCCACCTTTGGCTTCCAGCTCTCGGGCTGGTCGCGCTCGGCTCATGAGCTGCCGGGGGTGCGCTGCCATGCCGGCGCCGAGCAGCTGCCGGCGTTCCTGGCCGATTGCGAAATCCTCATCTGCCTGCTGCCGCTGACCGGGGAGACTCGCGGTATCCTCGACGCCCGCCTGTTCGCCGCCCTGCCCCGCGGCGCCAGCCTGATCAACCTCGGTCGTGGCGCCCAGCTGGTGGAAGCCGACCTGCTGGCGGCGCTGGACAGCGGTCAGCTGAGCCAGGCGGTGCTGGACGTGGTGGAGCCGGAACCGCCCGCAGCCGACCACCCCTTCTGGCAGCATCCGCGGATCTGGCTGACGCCCCACGTGGGCGCCATGACGGTGCCGGAAACGGCGTTCACCGTGCTGCTGGACAATATCCGCCGCCACCAGCGCGGTGAGCCCCTGCGGGGTCTGGTGGATCGCCAGCGGGGCTACTGAACAGACCGGGTGGCCTCAACCCAGGGCCACCCGCAAGCGTCCCAGCAAGGCGTCACAGGCATCGAGCTGGCTCAGTTCGACATATTCGTCCGGCTTGTGCGCCTGCTCGATGCTGCCGGGGCCGCAGACCACCACCGGGGTGTCCAGCCGGCTGGCGAAGAGGCCGCCCTCGGTGCCGAAGGCCACCTTGAGCTGGGCGGTGCCCGGCTCGACCAGGGTCTGCAGGAAGCGCACGGCTTCGACGCTGGGATGGGTATCCAGGCCCGGATAGGCGTTGACCGTCTCGATCTCGATGGCGGCCTTGGCCGAGGTCTGCCGTGCTTCCCGGACCAGGCTGTCCGCCGTTTCCTGCAGCGCGGCGACCAGGCTGGCAGGATCGTCCGCCGGCAGGTGGCGTATCTCGAAGTCCAGGGTGCAGAGGTTGGGCACGATATTCAGCGCCTTGCCACCGTCGATCCGCCCGACATGCAGGGTGGTGTAGGGGATGTCGTAGGCCGCGTCGTGGGCGCCCGCTTCCGCCAGGCGCCGCTGGCTGGCGCGCAGGGCGCCGACCAGGTCGCTGGCCAGGTGGATGGCGTTGACGTGCAGCGGCGCCAAGGAGGAATGGCCCTCCTGGCCATGGCAGTGGGCGCGCAGCGCGGCCTTGCCCTTGTGGCCGAGAGCGACCTGCAGGTCCGTGGGTTCGCCGACGATGCAGAGGAAGGGTCGCACCGGCGCCAGTTCCAGTACGTCCAGCAGGCGGCGCACCCCGACGCAGCCGATCTCTTCGTCGTGGGACAGGGCCAGTTGCAACGGGCGTTTCAACGGTGCGCCGCGGGCGGCGGCCAGCAGGGCCACCACGGCGCAGGCGACGAAGCCCTTCATGTCGCAGGCGCCGCGGCCATAGATCCGGCCGTCCTTGAGGGTCCCTTCGAACGGCGGCAGGGTCCAGGCCTGGCCGGCCACGGGCACCACGTCGGTATGCCCGGAGAGCAGCACGCCGGGCACATCGCTCGGGCCGACGCTGGCGAAAAGATTGGCCTTGCGCCCGCTCTCGTCGAGCACCAGGCGGCAGGCGATGCCGGCGGCTTCCAGCAGCCCCTGCACATGCTGGATCAGCGCCAGGTTGGAGTCGGCGGAAATGGTGGGAAAGCCGATCAGGGTGCGCAGCAGATCCTGGCTGTTCATCCGGCGAGGCTCTCGCTGCGGGGTTGCGCGAAGCGGCCGATGTCGAAGGCCGCCAGCGGCGTCTCGGTACGACCGGTGGCGATCAGTTCGGCCATGGTGTCGCCCACGCCCGGGCCGAGCTGGAAGCCGGCGCCACAGAAGCCGAAGGCGTAGTAGAGACCCTCCACCTGGCTGCTCGGGCCCATGATCGGCAGGTCGTCGGCGATATAGCCTTCCACCCCGCTCCAGGTGCGGATCACGTTGACCCTGGCCAGGGCCGGTGCCAGACGCCGCAGTTGGGTGAGCTGATTGAGCAGGCCATGGGGCTCGGCGCGGGCCAGACGGGTGTCCAGATCCGGGCGGGTGCGGAAGCAACCGCCGAAGATGACGTTGCCGCGCGGGATCTGGCGGAAATAGATGGTCTCGCTCACCAGCGGCGAAGAGACGCCCACCGCTTCCTTGAAGGCATAGGGCAAGGGCTCGGTGACGCCCATCTGGGGTCCGTGGGTCTCGATGGGCACCGGCTCGCCGAACTGGCTCGACAACCGACTGCCCCAGGCCCCGGCAGTGATCAGCAGCCGCGGCGCCCGATAGCGGCGGCCATCGGCGGCCTGCACCAGGAAATCGCCATCCGGCTTGGTGACCTGGGTGATCTCCACCCCTTCCTGCAGGTTGACGCCCCCGCGCACCGCGGCGCGGGCAAAAGCCGGCGCGGCCAGGCGCGGATTGGCGTGGCCATCGTGGGGCGCATAGGAGCCGGCCACCACCTCGGGGCCCAGGTAGGGAAACTTCTCGTGCAGGGCCGCGCCTTCGAGCACCTGCAGATCGAGGGCGGCGGTCTCCGGCGCCCGGGCATACTCGTGCAGCATGGCGATGCGACCGGGATCGTAGACCACCCGCAGGTGGCCGCCGGGGATGAATTCCAGGTCATCGCCGATCAACTCGGGCAGGCGACCCCAGAGGCCGCGGGAACGGTTGGACAGCGCCACCTGGGTCAGGTAGCGGCCCTGGCGGCGGACGTTGCCGAAATTGGTGCCGCTGGCGAAGCGCCCGACCTGGTCGCGCTCCAGCAGGAGCACCGACAGGCCGCGACGGCGCAGGAAGAAGGCACTGGCGCTGCCCATGATGCCGGCGCCGACGACGATGACGTCCGCGCGGTTGGCGGTCTGGTTCATGACGAAAGCTCCTCTTCGCTGGTGACGATGCCCAGCGGCAATGGCCGGACCGGTGCCTGGCCGCGCAGGCGGCCAACGGCCTCCACCGGCACCCCGGATTCGGCGGCGATGATCTCGGCGCCGGCCTGGGCGCAATAGCGACCCTGGCAGCGACCCATGCCGACGCGGCTGAAGGCCTTGGCCCGATTGGCTTCCTGGGCGCCCTTCTCGCGTACCACGGCGCGCAATTCTCCGGCGGTGATGCCCTCGCAGCGGCAGACCACGGCGGTATCCGGCAGGCTGGCCATCTGTCTCGCGGGCCAGGGAAAGGCCTCGGCCAGGCCCAGGCGAAAGCGCTCCTGGACCGCTATAGCCTCGCGGCAGCGCTCGGCGAGGCCGGCGGGCGGGGTGCGACCGAGATCGCTCAGAACCGCGCAGGCGGCCAGTTGCCCGGCCAGCTCCGCCCCGTCGGCGCCCCGTACCCGGGCGCCATCGCCGGCGGCATAGACGCCCGGCGTGGAGGTGCGGCCGTCGGCATCCAGTTGCAGCACCCACTGGCCAGTGGCGCGCTCGAATTCGAAGGCGCAGCGGGCGAGATCGCCCAGCTGGGTCTCGGGGCGCAGGTGATAACCCAGGCCCACGGCGTCGCCCGCCACCTCCTGGCGCAGGCCACGCGCATCGGCGAAGGCTACGCCGCGCACGCCCTGTTCGGCATCGCCGAGAATTTCCAGCGGGGTAACGCCAAAGTGCAGCGGCACCCCGGCGCGCTTGAGCGAGGCCATGAGTTGCACGCCCTTCCAGGCCACGCCGGGGCGGGCCAGCAACTTGGGCGTGGCCTGGGCGCGCAGGCGCAGCGGCGCGGTATCGAGGACCGCGGCCACCGTGGCGCCGGCCTGCTGGTATTGGGCGGCGACCAGGTAGAGCAAGGGGCCGCTGCCCAGAAAGATCACCCGCCGGCCAATGGACACCGCCTGGGCCTTGAGGGCGATCTGGGCGCCACCGAGGGTATAGGTGCCGGCCAGGTTCCAGCCCGGCACCGGCAGCAGGCGGTCACCGGCCCCGGTGCAGAGCACCAGGGCATCGAAGTCCAGGGTGCGCTGGCGCTGGCGATTGCCCTGCACCGTGTAGAGGGTGCGCTCGTGCAGGTGCCAGGCCAGGGTGTCGGGCCGGTAGTCGAGGCGTCCGCGCAAGCCGTCGAAGGTGCGGTGCAGGCTTTCGGCCTTGCCTGCCTCGCTGCCGTAGAGGGTGGCATAGGGACGCTGAAAGCCCTCGGGCTGGCGGCGATAGATCTGGCCGCCGTCACGGCGATTCTCGTCGATCACCACCGGGGTGAGACCGGCGGCCAGCAGGGTTTCCGCGCAGCGCACGCCGGCCGGACCGGCCCCGACGATGACCACCCGCGGCGGGTTGCCGCCCGCCTTCGCTAGGCTCGATTCCATACCGCCTCCGGTTGCGTGGTGAGGATCTGCAGGCCTTCGCGGACCTCGGTGCCGCAGGCGCGCAGGCGCTCGCCCGCGGCGGTCCAGACCCAGCAATCCTGGCAGGCGCCCATCAGGCAGAAGCCGGCGCGGCGCTCGTCGCCGAATTCGGACCGGCGCAGTGCCGGACCGTTGGCCAGCAAGGCGACCATGAGGGTGTCGCCGGCCAGCGCCGTGACCGGCAGGCCGTCGACGCTGAGGCTGACCTGCGGCCGGCCGGTCTCGCCGAGTCGCTGAAAACGGGAAGTCATGCGCGAACTCCTTGGGTGTGCAGCAGGGCGCCACCCTGCAGGCGCTGCAGGGTCTCGCCATCATGATGACAGAGGATGCGGTTGCCCCCGGCGAGGGTCTGGGGCCTGGGCGGCACCCGGTCGCAACGGCCTTCGAGCCGTACCGGGCAGCGCTGCAGGAAGCTGCAGAGCCGACCGCTGGCGGGCGGCGACGAAACCAGGGGGACCGCCGTGCGGATGGGTTGCTCTTCCAGCCAGCCCTGGCGCAGCGCCGGTACCGAGGCGGTGAGCAACTCGGTGTAGGGATGCAGCGGCGGATGTTGCAGCGTGGTCGGGGTGCCCAGCTCCACCGGCTGGCCGGCATAGAGCACCAGCACCTCGTCGCAGAGACTGCGCACCGTGGAGATGTCGTGGCTGATGAACAGATAGGCCAGCCCCAGCTCGCGGCGCAATTCGGCAAGCAGATCGAGGATGGCGGCGCCGACCACGGTATCCAGCGCCGAGGTGACTTCGTCGCAGAGGATCAGCTCGGGTTCGGCGGCCAGCGCCCGGGCCAGGTTGACCCGCTGCTTCTGGCCACCGGACAACTCGCCCGGACGCCGGCTGGCGAGGCTGGCCGGCAGTTGTACCCGGTCGAGCAACTCGCGGACCTTGCGCTGGCGGGTGGCCTTGTCGAAGGCGTGATAGGTCTCCAGCGGGCGCATGAGGATGCGCTCCACGCTGTGGGCCGGATTGAGCGCCGTGTCGGCATTCTGGTAGACCAGTTGCACCCGGCGGAACTGCTCGCGGGTGCGGCCGTCCAGACCGGGCGGCAGTAATTCGCCACCCAGGCGCACGCTGCCCTGGGCCGGCGGCAGCAGGCCGGCGATCACCCGCGCCAGGGTCGACTTGCCCGACCCAGATTCGCCGATCACGCCCAGGGCCTGGCCGGCGCCGATGCGCAGGTCGATGCCTTCCAGTACCCGATAGCGCGGCAGGCCATCGGCGCCGATGGGGCCATAGCCGGCCACCAGGTCCTTGACCTCCAGCACTGGCGCTGCGGTCTCCACGGTGGGCAGGCCACGCTCCGCCAGGGGCTCCGGCTGGGCCGCGGCCAGCAGACTGCGGGTATAGGGATGGCGGGCATTGGCCAGCAGGCGCTCGGTGCGGCGATTCTCATAGACCTCGCCGCCGTTGAGCACCAGGATGCGATCGGCCATCTGGGCCACCACGGCCAGGTCGTGGGAGACATAGATGGCGGTCACGCCCCGCTCGCGCACCACCTGCTTGAAGACGCGCAGCACCTCGATCTGGGTGGTGACGTCCAGCGCCGTGGTGGGTTCGTCGAGGATCACCAAGGTCGGATCGGTGATCAGCGCCATGGCCGCCATCAGTCGCTGCAACTGTCCGCCCGAGACCTGGTGCGGATAGCGCTGGCCGATGTGCTCGGGATCCGGCAGCGCCAGCTCCTTGAACAGCTACAGCGCCCGCGCCTCGGCTTCCCGGCGCGTCAGCACGCCATGGATCAGCGCGCTCTCGATGATCTGCTCCATCAGCCGCCGCGACGGATTGAAGGCCGCCGCCGCACTCTGGGCGATGTAGGCCACGGTGCGGCCACGCAGCCGGCGCAGGCCCCCGGCGTCCAGCTCCAGCACCTGGGTGTCGCCGACGCGGATCGAGCCGCCGGCCAGTCGGCAGCCGGCGCGGGCATAGCCGAGCAGCGACAGAGCGATGGTGGTCTTGCCCGAGCCGGATTCACCAATCAGCGCCAGCACCTCGCCCTTGGCCAGGTTGAAGCCGACGTCCTTGACGATGGTGGTTTCGCTGCCGTCGTCGCCCTGGGCGACCACGCGCAGGTCCTTGACCTCTACCAGCAGTTCCATCTCAGCGCCCTCCCCGGCGACGCGCGCCGAACCGGTCGATGAGCAGGTTGACGCCCACGGTCAGGGTGCCGATCGCCAGCGCCGGCATCAGCACCGCCGGGGCGCCGTCGGCCAGACCGCCGATGTTTTCCCGCACCAGGGAGCCGAGGTCGGCGTTCGGTGGTTGCACGCCGAGGCCGAGAAAGCTCATGCCGCTGAGCAGCAGCACGATGTAGACGAATCTCAGGCCCAGGTCGGTGAGCAGCGGCAGGCGCATATTGGGCAGCATCTCGCGCAGGGCGATGTACAGCCGGCCTTCGCCGCGGGTGCGGGCGACCTGGACGTACTCCAGCTCGGTGAGGTTCATCGCCAGGCTGCGGGCGATGCGATAGCAGCCGGGGGCATAGCCCACCACCGCCATGACGATCAGCAGCGGTACCGAAGAGCCGAACGCCGAGACCATCACCAGCGCCAGCATCTTGCTCGGCAGGGAGATCAGCGCATCGATCAGCCGCGACAGCGGCTCGTCCACCCAGCGTCCGGAGAGTGCCGCCAGCAGACCGAGGCCGGTGCCCAGGACGCAGGCCAGCACCGCCGCCACCAGCGCCAGGCCCACGGTGAAACGGGCGCCGTCGAGGATGCGGCTGAGCACGTCGCGGCCCAGGTAGTCGGTGCCCAGCAGGTGCGCCGGGCTATAGCTGGCCAGTACCGCGCTGTCGCCCAGGGCGCCAGGGTCATAGGGGGCCAGCCAGGCGCCGAACAGCGCGATGAACAGCCAGAAGGCCACCAGGACGCCGCCGATGATGCCGGTCAGGGACCAGCGGCTGCGCCGACGGGTCCGCGGCGGTGACAGCTGGGCGTCGAGCGTCTTGCCATCCACCGGCACGACGGACGCGGCACGTACGGGAATCACGGGTCGGGTCATAGCGTTCTCAGCCTCGGATTGGACAGGATGGCGCAGAGGTCCGCCAGGGTCATGAGCACCAGGTAGGCGCAGCAGAACAGCATGGCGCAGGCCTGGATCAGCGGCAGGTCGCGACTGGCGACGCCGTCCACCATCAGCTGGGCGATGCCCGGGTAGTTGAAGATGGTCTCGACGATCACCACCCCGCCCATCAGGTAGGAAAGACTCAGGGCGATGGAGTTGGCGATGGGGCCCACGGCATTGGGCAAGGCATGGCGCAGCACGGCGCGTACCGGACCGACGCCCTTAAGCCGGGCCATCTCCACATAGGGACTCTGCAGTTGCTCCACCAGGGCGGCGCGGGTCATCCGCGCCATCTGCGCCACGATCACGCAGCACAGGGTGCCCACCGGCAGCGCATAGGCGCGCAGGAAGTCCAGGGGGCCGTCGATGTCGTGGGCGAAGGTCAGCGCCGAGGTCCACTGCAGGTGCACGGCGAAGACCAGCACCGCCAGGGTCGCCACCAGGAATTCCGGCACCGCGACGATGCCCAGGGTAAAGACGTTGAGGGCGCGGTCCAGGCGACCGCCGGCGTTCATCGCCGAGGCGATGCCCAGGCCCAGCGCCAGGGGTACCGACACAAGCGCGGTGACCCCGGCCAGCATCAGGGAGCCGCCCAGTCGATCGCCGATCATGGCGGAGATGGGCATCTGGCTGGCCAGCGACTGGCCGAGATCACCGTGCAGGAGACCGCTCAGCCAGTGGACGTAGCGCAGCAGCGCCGGCTGGTCGAGGCCCATCTGGGCCCGCAGCGCGGCGACCTGCTCGGGCAGCGCGAACTGGCCCAGCGCCTGCTGCGCGGCATCGCCCGGCAACAGCGCGGAGACGAAGAACACCAGCAACGAGACGATGAGCAGGGTCAGCAACCCGCCCCCGAGGCGTCTGGCGATGAGGGAAAAGACGGAAAGGTCCAAAGCCACCTCCTGCTTGAGCGTGGAGCGGCGAGCCGGTCACTGCGGAGCGACTCGCCGTGAGGCAACGAGCGTCAGGCCTCCAGCCAGACGTGCTCGGCGAACATGTAACCCATGAAGCCGCCGATGGGGATGATTCCGTAGCCACCGAGCTTGGGCGAATGGGCATCGATGGAGCTGGTGAAGATCGGCAGGCCGATGCCGCTGTGCTGGTGGATCAGCAGCTGCATGTCGGCGTACATCTGCTTGCGCTTGGCGACATCCGTCTCGCCGCGGGAGGCCACCAGCAACTGGTCGAATTGTTCGTTTTTCCAACCGGATTCGTTCCAGGGCGCATCGGACTTGAAGAATTGCGACAGCAGGATGTTGGCGGTGGGCCGGGCGTTGATGTTGCCGAAGCCCAGTGGATCCTTCATCCAGTGGTTGTCCCAGTAGCCGTCGGCGCTGACCCGATTGACCATCAGGTTGAGGCCGGCCTGGCGCGCCGACTGCTGCAGCACCAGCGCCATCTCGTTGGCGTTGTCGGCGGCGGTGGAGGTCACCAGCGGCATCCGCGCGCCGGCGATGCCGGCCTTCTGGAAGAGGAACTTGGCCTTGTCCGGATCGTAGGGTCGCTGGGGCAGATCCGCCGCGTAATAAGGTGTGCCCGGCATGATCGGCTGGTCGTTGCCGATGGTGCCGTAGCCAAGGAACACCGACTTGAGGATCTGCTCGCGATCGAACAGCAGCTTCATGCCCTCGACTACGTTGGGATCGTTGAACGGCCGGTTGGGAATGCGCATGATCAGGTCGGTGTAGCCACCCGAGGTGTTGGCCACCACCTTGAGCTTGCCGCTCTGCTTGAGGCGGTCGGCGGAACGCGGATCCACCGAGACGGTGAGCTGGACGTCGCCCGCCAGCAGGGCATTGACCCGCGAAGGCTCGTCGCCGATGCCGATCAGCTCGATCTCGTCCAGATAGGGCTTGCCGGACTTCCAGTAGTTCTCATTGCGGACGCCCACGGTGCGCACGCCCGGTTTGAATTCCTTGACCTTGAAGGGTCCGGTGCCGTTGGCGGTGGAGAAATCCTTGGTGCCGTCGGCGATGATCAGGAACGGCGAGATGGCCAGAACCGCGGGCAGCTCGGAGTTCGGCGACACCAAGCGGATGCGCACCTCGTCGGGGGCCACCGCGGTGACCTCGGCGAATTGATCGGCCAGGGCCTTGACCTTGGAACCCACCGCCGGGTCCTTGTGGCGCAACAGCGAGTAGACGACGTCGGCGCTGTCGAAGGTCTTGCCGTTGTGGAATTGCACACCCTGGCGCAGCTTGATCGTCCAGGTCAGGGCGTCCTGGGTATCGAAACTCGTGGCCAGCGCCATCTGGGGTTCGAGGTGGCTGTCGAAGACGGTCAGACCGTTGTAGAAGAAGTATTGCCGGGCATAGTCGCCCGAGAAGGCGCCGCGGGCCGGATCGAGCGTATCGGCGGTGGACGACCCGGCCGCGGCGGCGCGCACCCGACCGCCACGGCGCGGGGTGCCGCTGACCGAATCTTCTGCGGCGAACGCCTGGCCGTCACGGCCGAGCAGACTGCCCACCCCGGTCGCCAGCAACCCGGCGGCGCCCAGCAGGCGCAGCGCATCGCGCCGCGACAGCCCCCGATGCAGGGCCTCGAAGGCCCGAACGCTTTCAGCAGCTCCTATCAGGGGACTTCCAGTCTTTTTCTCGGTCATGTCGGCTCGCTCGTTGGGGGCTCGGTCACCAGTCCGTACACCCCTCCCCGGGCGCACGGCGCTGTCCTTTTGGCCGCCTGGTCATGCGGCCTGGTTCATTACAGCACCGGCCCCTCGCCGATTACCGTCGAATTGCCCCTGCGGCGAGACAGAAAAGACCGTTTTGACCAAGCCGCTCAGCATTGTTTGCGGTGTGCGTCGCGACGGCGCATCAGGGCCCGCCATGCCCGTCTTTGGCGCGCTGGCGCGGCGTTTCGCTTGGGGTAACGGAGCGCGGTGCGGACCGCGAAGAGAGGCTGGATGCCGCGAGAACCTCGCGGTGGCAGCAGTTTCTGCGCAGCGCTGCCAGTCGGCGCCCGACGGGCTGCGGAAACGCAAAACCGCCCGCGCAGGCACTGCGCATGGCAGGGCCTGGGCGGGCGGTTGCGGGAGCGACGGCTAGTGCAGGCGATCCTGGACCCGGTAATACAACCCTACCAGCGGCAGGAACCAGGGCTTGCCGAAGTGGCCGGGAATGGCCGGCCAGTCCAGCACCCGCCAGGGGTTGGCCTGGCTGCGCCCTTCCAGCACCTCGGCCATCACCCGGCCCATGTGCACCGACATCTGCACCCCGTGGCCGCTGTAGCCCATGGCGTAGAACAGGCCATCCTGCTCGCCGGCCCGGGGCAGGCGGTCGGCGGTCATGTCCACCAGACCGCCCCAGCAATAGTCGATGGGTGTCTGGGCCAGGCCGGGAAACAGCTGGCCCAGGGCGTTGCGCAGCACGGCGCCGCTCTTGGCGTCCTGGCGCGGATCGGACAGGGCGAAACGCGCCCGCCCGCCAAAGATCAGCCGGTGATCCGGCGTGGTGCGGAAATAGTTGCCGATGATGCGGCTGGTGACATAGGTGCGCCGATTGGGCAGCAGTTCGTCCAGCTGCGCCTTGGGCAGCGGCGCCGTGGCGATGATGAAGCTGCCCACCGAGGCGATGCGGCGACGAAACCACTGGAAGGGGCCGACGCTGGCGTTGCCCGTGGCCACCAGCACCTGGCGGGCGCGCAACTCGCCCTTGGCGCTGATCACCCGAAAGCTGCCATCGGGCAGGCGCTGCAGATCGCTCACCGCCGCGCCCTCGTAGACCTGGGCGCCCCGCCGCACCGCCGCCTCGGCCAGCCCCACGCCAAAGCGGCCCATATGCATCTGGGCACCGTTGTGCTGCAGCAACCCCCCATGGAAATCGTCGGATGCCACCTCGACCCGCACCTGGGCGGCGCTGAGCAGTTCGACCTGTGGATCCACCTCCTGGCGGATCAGTTCGCAGGTGCGCGCGAGGTTGTCGTAGTGCTGCGGCTTGGCCGCCAGCTTGAGCTTGCCGGCCTTGTGGAAGTCGCAGGCGATGCTCTCTTCGGCGATCACCGCCTCGACGCTGGCCACCGCATCGGCATAGGCCTGGTAGAAGGCCCGGGCCTTTTCGGCGCCCAGGCTGGCGTGCAGGGCCGCGTAGTCCTGGGCGACGCCGGTGTTGCAGTGGCCACCGTTGCGCCCGGAGGCTTCGCCGATCACCCGACCGGCCTCCAGCACCGCCACGCTGGCACCGCGCCGGCGCAGGGCGACGGCCGCGGAGAGCCCGGTGAAGCCGCCGCCGATGATGGCGACATCCACCTCGCCCGCCACCGGCCCCGGGGTGGCCCCGGTAAAGCCCGGCGCGGTCGCGAGCCAGTAGGAATCGGACGATGCTGGGCCAAGACTCATGGGCGGGCGCTCCGGCAGCTCAGGGGGTTATTCGAGACCGACGACCGCGGCCAGGCCGCCGATGTCCTTGATCTCGGTGTTGCTGTAGAAAGGCGTGCTCGGCTCATGGCCGCGATTCACGAACACCTTGTTCTTGATGTTCATGTAGTCGGCCGGAATGAGGTCGTAGCGAAAGCTAGACGACACGTGCAGCACGTCTTCCGGACCGCAGCCGAGGTTGTCCAGCATGTATTCGAAGGCCTGCAGGCGCGGCTTGTAGGCCTGGCCCTGCTCGGCGGTGAAGACGCGGTGGAAGGGCACGCCCAGCTTGTCGACGTTGGACATGATCTGCTCGTCGGCGGCGTTGGAATAGATCACCAGCGGGATCTTGTCGGCGATCTTGGCCAGGCCTGCGGTCACGTCCGGATGCGGCCCCCAGCTCGGCACCGCCTCGTAGTAGGCATTGGCCTCGGCGTCGGTGAAGGAGATGCCCCAGCGCTTGCAGGTACGCTCCACCGCCGAGTACAGCACCTCCGAATAGGGTTTCCAGGCGCCAAGCACCTCGTCGAAGCGATAGCCGTTGAAGTCCTTGCAGAACTGGTCCATCGCCTCGGCCGGAATGCGGTCGGCGAACATCTCGCGGGCCATGTCGGACATGCGGAAACGGGTCAGGGTGCCGTAGCAGTCGAAGGTGATGTACTTGGGCCGAAAGGCGGTCATGGCAAGGGTCCTTTGACAGGGGTCGTGGGTGAGAGGCCGGGGCGCCGGTGGCGTCCCTGGCAAGCATTACAGCACCGGCGGGCCTGACAGTTGTCCGCTTTCAGGCGCCGCGGGAGACAGAAAAAACCGTTTTAGCGGTGAGGCCCAGCATTGTTTGCGGCGACCTCAGGAGTGCTCCAGATCGATCAGCACGCTCTTGCTGCGCAGGGTCGCCTCATAGGCGGCGCGACCCAGGTCCTTGCCGATGCCGGATCTCTTGTAGCCGCCGGTGGGAATGATCCAGTCGTGGCTGCGGCCATAGCGATTGACCCAGACCGTACCGGCTTCCAGCGCCCGCGTCAGGCGCAACGCCCGCCCGAGATCGGCAGTGTGCACCCCGGCGGCCAGGCCGTAGGTGGGGTGGTCGGCCAGGGCCAGCGCCTCGGCTTCATCGTCGAACACCTGCACGGTCAGCACCGGGCCAAAGATCTCTTCACGCACCGCGGGGTTGTCGGCCTCGACTCCGGTGATCAGCGTCGGCTGATAGTAGGCGCCGCCCAGTCCCTCCTCCAGGGCGCCACCGACCAGGATCTCCGCGCCGGCCGCCCGGCTGCGCGAGACGATGTCCTGGATGCGCTGGCCCTGGCGGTGGGAAATGATCGGCGCCAGGGTGGCCTCCGCCGACCAGGTCGGCCCCGGGCGCAAGGCGGCGAAGGCCGCCTGGATGCCCTCCAGCATCGGCTCCAGGGCGGCCCGCTGGACCAGCAGCCGCGAGCCCGAGACGCACACCTGGCCGGCGTTGCCGGTGATGGCGGCGGCCACGCTGCGGGCGGTACGGGCCAGATCCGGGGCGTCGGCGAACACCAGCTGCGGACTCTTGCCGCCCAGCTCCAGGGTCACCGGCTTGGGCCCGCTTTCGGCGCAGGCGGTCATGATGGCGGTACCGGTCCCGGTGGAACCGGTAAAGGTGACCTTGCCGATGTGCGGATGGCGGCACAGGGCGTCGCCGGTGGTCCGACCATCACCCTGGACCACGCTGAGGATGCCAGCGGGCAGACCCGCCAGGACGGCCAATTCGGCCAGGCGCAGGATGGAGAACGGCGTCAGCTCCGACGGCTTGATCACCACGGCATTGCCGGCGGCGAGCGCCGGCGCCATCTTCCAGCCGGCCATGCTCAGGGGGAAATTCCAGGGCGCGACGGCGCCCACCACGCCGTAAGGTTCGGTGATCTGCAGCCCCAGGTGACTGGTGGCGGTGGCCGCCACCTCGCCGCCGTGCTTGTCGGCGAATTCGGCGAAGAAGCGGATGCCCTCGGCCACATAGGGGATGTCCCAGGCCAGCACCTCGCGCAGCGGACGGGTCGAACCCACCGCCTCCAGCGGGCCGAGGATCTCGCAATCGGCTTCGACAAGATCGGCCCAGCGGCGCATCACCCGCGCCCGCTCGCGCGGCGGCCGGCTGGCCCAGTCGCTGGCCTTCCAGGCACGCCAGGTGCCCTCCACCACCTCGTCCACCAGGTCCGCCGAGGCACACGGCAGGCCGCTCTGGAAGCCGCCATCGGAAGGCCGGAACACCTCCAGTTCGGCGCGGGCGTCGCGGATGCGCCCCCCGCTGAAATGGGCACAACGAACCGCAACTTCTCTGGGGTCGAACGAGGCCATGGCGCGCTCCGCTAGGGCTGTGGGCATGGCCCCATGCTAGGCGCGCGGGTCGCCATCTTTTGCCGAACTGGCAGGGGCCTTCGGCGCCGCGCAGTGGCGCGTCCGCCCCTCGGCAACCGATTCTGCCGTCGCGGCTTGCTAGGCTGACGCCTGAATCAGCCAGACCCGAATCGGAGCCCTGCCGTGTCCCATGCCATCCTAAGACCCCTGCGCGAAACCGACCTCGCCACCGCCCACCAGCTGTCCCAGGCGCTGCACTGGCCCCATCGCCCGGAAGACTGGCAGTGCCTGTTCCACACCGGCGAAGGCCTGGTGCTGGAAGACGACCAGGGCGTGTTCGGCACCGGGTTCTGCGTGCCCCAGGGCGACTTCGCCACCATCGGCCTGGTGATCGTCGCCGACAGTCACCAGGGCCAGGGCCATGGCCGCCGCCTCATGGACGGCCTGCTGCAACTGGCCGGCAACCGCACGCCCCTGCTGGTCGCCACCCTGCGCGGCGCCCCGCTCTACCGCAGCCAGGGCTTCGACTCCTATGAGCGCATCTATCAGCACCAGGTGGCGAGTCTGCCGGCCATGGCTGAGCGTCAGCCACTGGAAGGCCAGGTCCGCGAGCTGAGTCCGGCCGCGGCGCCGCAGCTGGAGACCCTCGCCCAGGCGGCTACCGGCCTGGACCGCAGCGCCCTGCTGCAGGAATTGCTGCCCCAGGCCGAGCGCATCGTCGGCCTGGAACTGGAAGGCCAGCTGCGCGGCTTCGCCCTGCTGCGCCCCTACGGCCGCGGCCTGTCGGTCGGCCCGGTGATCGCCGAATCCACCGACCAGGCCAAGGCGCTGATCCTCGCCCTGCTGCGCCACGCCGAAGGGCGCTATATGAGATTCGACGTGACGGCCCGCAGCGGTCTCAATCCCTGGCTGAGCGAAATCGGCGTTCCCCAGGTCGATGAGGTCGAGCAGATGGCCCGTGGCAAGGCGCCGCTGTCGCGCGATGGCCTGGATCAGTTTGCGCTGCTGACTCAGGCGCTTGGGTGAACAGGCAATCAGCCCAAACTGGACGTCACACCTGAGCCGAATGAGCCCGGTAATTGGCTCATCTGGTGAGCCGATTAGCCGGTTCACCTAACGCCACTCGCACCCTGCCACACGGTTGCAACTGGTGCGGGCGCGGTCGCCTTGGGACGTGGAGAAGCGACTGATGACGTTCCAGCCCAGCTGCCGGGTACGGCCCAGCCAGAGATTGCCGTCGCTGGTCAGGCCGCTGAAGAACTGCAGCCGTCCCAGGCGGGTGCTGGTCTGGGCCCATGACAGACCTGAAACCGGATCGTAGCCACGCATCAGGGTGTCGTTGCCCTGGACCGCCACCCCGTACCACCCCCCCTGCCCGTCCTGGCAACGCAGCACGAAGGCGCTGCGCACGCAGGTGTTGGCCGGTTTGAGACTGGGAATGGCCGCCTGGACGACAGGCACCAGCAGCAGAGTCGCGGCCAGCAGGCCGGTACGCAGGAGTGCAGACGAGGTCATAGCGGTAGTCGGTCGGGGCGGGACGCCCAGCATGAGGTAAATCCCGCAGCCCTGCCAGCCACCCCGACCCCTCTGGGGCTAGCCTTTCGCCGCCTGCCACAGCCGACCGATATCGCGAGCGGTGCGTTCCAGCAGTCCCTCGGCCTGGGCCAGGGCCTCTTCCAGGCTGAGCGGGCCCGGTACCAGGCTGAAGGCGGCGGCGAGGCCCTGTTGATAGAGGGCGTCGTAGCCTTCGCCCAGCGAGCCGGCCACGGCCACCACCGGTACGCCGTGGCGCTGGGCCAGGCGCAGTACGCCTGCCGGGGTCTTGCCCCTCAGGGTCTGGCCGTCCAGCCGCCCTTCCCCGGTCACCGCCAGATCGGCGCCCTGCAGGGCTTCTTCCAGACCCACCAGTTCCGCGACCACCTCGATGCCGGGGCGAAACGTCGCCTGGAGAAAGGCCAGGGCGGCAAAGCCGACGCCACCGGCGGCGCCGGCACCCGGCTGCTCGCTGACATCACGGCCCAGGGTCGCGGCGGTGACCGTGGCGAAATGCGCCAGGGCCGCGTCCAGCTCCCGCACCTGCTCGGGCGAGGCGCCCTTCTGCGGTCCGAAGATCTGGCTGGCCCCCTGGGGGCCACAGAGCGGATTGTCGACGTCGGCGGCGATGACCACCTCCACCGCCGCCAGGCGCGGATGCAGGCCCGTCACGTCCAGGCTGGCCAGGGAGGACAGGGCCGCACCGCCCGGTGCCAGCGCCTGGCCCTGCCCGTCCAGCAGCCGGACGCCCAGGGCCTGGAGCACGCCCGCGCCGCCGTCGTTGGTGGCGCTGCCGCCGATGGCCAGCACCAGGCGCTCGGCGCCGGCATCCAGGGCGGCGCGCAGGAGCTCGCCGGTCCCGTGTGAGGTGGCGACCCGCACGTCGCGGCGGGCCCTGGGCACTAGTTCCAGGCCGCTGGCGCTGGCCATCTCGACGAAGGCGGTGCGCTGCTCGGCCAGCCAGCCCCAGCGGGCGGTCACCGGCTCGCCCAGGGGACCGGTCACCCGCGCCTCGCGCACCTCACCGCCGGTCGCGGCGAGTACGGCATCCAGGGTGCCTTCGCCGCCGTCGCCCAGGGGGCATTCGCGGATTTCCGCCGCGGGCAGGGCCTGGCGCAGGCCACGGGCCAGGGCGCTGGCGACACCGGCGGCGGACAGGCTTTCCTTGAAGGAATCGGGAGCGATGACGATTTTCATGGGGCGATTCTCCGTTGTTATGCGCCGAGTGTTTCCTGGATCGGGAACGGCAGCAACGGGACAGACGCCCAGTCTCGACAGGTCAGGACTGTGAATTCGCCCAGCCCTGATCCCATAGCAGCAAGGCGCAATACAGCTCGGTGGCGTCCGCGAAACGGCGTGGATCCCGCCCGGTCAGCGCCTGGATCCGTTCCAGCCGATGCCGCAGCCCATTGCGATGCAGCCCCAGCGCCTCGGCGCAGGCCTGGGGGCTGGCGTCCTGGGCGAACCAGCTGCGCAGCGTCGCCAGCAGCTGGCCGTCGCGATCGGCGCGGCGCAGTCTCGCAAGCGGTTCCAGCAGCCAGGCGCCGCGAGCGCACTCGGCCTGACCCTGCAGCCAGGTCGGCAGGGCCAGATCGTCCAGCGTCACCCGGATGAGGTCGGGCTGCAGGCGCCTGGCGACTGTCAGCAGGTCCAGCGCCCGCCGGGTCGTCTCGGCCAGCCCCGTCCAGGGTCGCGGCTCGGGGATCCAGGCGCTGCGCCGCAATGACCAGCCCTGCCCCGGCAATTCCTCCAGCAGCGCCTCGGGCACTTGCGCGCCGGGTCGATACCAGAGCCATTGCCGCTCTTCATGGGGCAGGCACCAGCTATCGACGCTGCGCTGCTGCGCCCAGTCGCCAAAACCCGGCGCCGGCACGGCGAACTCCAGCAGCAGCACGTCCCGCGGCAGGACCGGCTTCAGGCCGAGCAGCGTGGCATGGCGCCCCAGTTCGGGCGCGGCACCGGGCGCGAGCAGTTGACGCAGCAGCGGCGTGGTCATGCACGCGGTCGCGGGCGGCTGCCCTGCCGCCTGCTCGATGAGCATTTCCGCGGTCAGGCGCAGGAGTTCGGCGGGCAGGCGCAGCTGCTCGGCGTCCTCCCCGGATACGCCAAGCACGCCCACCAGTTCGCCCTGGTGATACAGCGGCAGATTGATACCGGCCTGGGCACCCGCCAATCCCGCGGCAGCACTGGCATCCAGCGCCATCGCGCGGCCTTCGGCGATGACCTGCCGCGCCCCGGCATGGTGGCTGAACAGCCGCGTCGGATCGCCCGAGCCGATGATCAGCCCGGACGCATCCATGACATTGACGTTGCCGGGCAGGATGCGCATGGCGCGTTCGACGATTTCCTGCGCCAGGGTCTGGCTCAGCTCCATGGCCACCTCGGAGGTTGAAGGACGCCGGCATGGCGCGCCGTCACCTTAGAGGCGCCTCCACCGCTGGGCAAGCCGGTGGAGCTACGGGAGGGGCTACGCCGAGGTACTCAGCACGCCACGGCGTACCTGGTCGCGCTCGATGGATTCGAACAGTGCCTTGAAGTTGCCTTCGCCAAAGCCGGTATCGCCCTTGCGCTGGATGAACTCGAAGAACACCGGCCCCAGCAGGGTCTGAGAGAAGATCTGCAGCAGCAGGCGACGCTCGCCACCCTCGGAGGTACCGTCGAGCAGGATGCCGCGGGCTTTCAGCGCCTCCACCGGTTCGCCATGGTTGGGCACCCGGCCTTCGAGCATCTCGTAGTAGGTCTCCGGCGGCGCGGTCATGAAGCGGGTACCAAAGGCCTTGAGCCGATCCCAGGTGGCCACCAGGTCATCGGTGAGAAAGGCCACGTGCTGGATGCCCTCGCCGTTGAACTGCATGAGGAATTCCTCGATCTGCCCGGCTCCCTTGGAGGACTCCTCGTTGAGCGGGATACGCACCAGGCCGTCCGGTGCGGTCATGGCCTTGGAGGTCAGGCCGGTGTACTCGCCCTTGATGTCGAAGTAGCGCAACTCGCGGAAGTTGAACAGCCGCTCGTAGAAGTCGGCCCAGTAGGCCATGCGCCCGCGATAGACGTTATGGGTCAGGTGATCGATGACCTTGAGCCCGGCACCCACCGGCTTGCGCTCGACCCCGTCCAGGAACACGAAGTCGATGTCATAGATGGAGCTGCCCTCCTCGTAGCGATCGATGAGGTACAGCGGCGCGCCGCCGATACCCTTGATCGCCGGCAGGCGCAATTCCATCGGTCCGGTGGGCATGTCCACCGCCTGGGCGCCCAGCTCCAGCGCCTTGGCATAGGCGTGGTGGGAGTCGCGGCAGCGAAAGGCCATGCCGCAGACCGAGGGGCCGTGTTCGGCGGCGAAATAGGCGGCGTGGCCGGTCTTTTCGCGATTGACGATGGCGTTGATGTCGCCCTGGCGAAACAGCACCACGTCCTTGGATCTGTGGTTGGCGACGTGGCTGAAGCCAAGGCTTTCCAGCACGGGTTCGATGACGTTGGGCGTGGGCGAGGCGAATTCGATGAACTCGAAACCCATGAGGCCCATGGGATTTTCAAACAGATCGGCCATGATTGGCTCCTTGACGGGTGACGTGATGGTCGTGGTCGGTAACCTGGGCTAGCAGCCCGTCAAGGGCGGTGCGCAGGAAATGCCGCGCACGCTGCGCGCCAGGAAGTCACCCAGGATCATCTGACAGCCGAGCAGCTTCATGAGGTCACCCGCACCGGGGCATCGGGCTGCGCCTCGGGGTGTGCCTGCTGGAAGGCCGGATGCGCACTGGCCAGGGCCTCCACCCGCTGGAGGCGTGGATAGGGCGCCAGGTCCACCTGGAAGCGCCGCGCCGCATGGAGCTGCGGCAGCAGATAGACATCCGCCAGCCCCACCTCGCCGAAACAGAAGCCACTGGCTCCGATCTGCGCCTCCACCGCCGCCAGGCCCTCGCCGATCCAGTGCGAGATCCAGTCGAGCACGACCGGCTCTTCCAGGCCCAGGCCGCGCAGGCGGTTGAGCACCGAGACGTTGTGCAGCGGATGGACATCGCAGGCGATCAGGGCGGCGACACCCCGATGGCGGGCGCGCAGCAGCGGATCGGCCGGCAGCAAGGGCACGGCCGGATAGCGCTCTTCCAGGTATTCGAGGATGGCGGGCGACTGGATCAGCACCTCGCCGCTGTCGAGGCGCAGGCTGGGCAGCCGCCCCTGGGCATTGAGCGCGCGGTAGGCCGGCTGGTGCTGCTCGCCGGCCAGCAGATTGACCGGTACGGCTCGGTAGTCCAACCCCTTCAGCGCCAGGGCCAGGCGGACCCGGTAGGACGAGGTCGAACGGTAATAGGTGAAGAGGTCCATCGACACTGCCCCGCGCTTGCCTTTCGGCTTCTTATTATGCGTAAGCTGATTACGTTAAGTGGAATCTGCGCCGGCCCGGATGGCTTGTCAATGCCGCCCGGGTCGGCCAATACCCGCTCGTCTAGTCTGCCGCCACTACCCGACCGCGACATTCGCCGAAGCCGATCGTGGGCAGTCCGGCTCGCTGACAGCGCGCCCGGAGGATGACCTCATCACCGTCTTCCAGAAAGGTACGGGTCTCGCCACCCGGCAGCTGCAACGGCTGCTTGCCGGCTTGGGTGAGCTCCAGCAGGCTGCCGCAGCTGCCGGCGTCCGGCCCGGACAGGGTGCCCGAACCAAAGAAGTCACCGGGCTGCAGGGCGCAGCCATTGACGGTGTGATGGGCCACCATCTGCGCCACCGTCCAGTACATGTTCAGGGTGTTGCTCAGGGCGATCCGCTGGGCGGGCACCCCCTGCTCCGCCATGCGCGGCGTGCGCAGCAGCACCTCCAGCTCGATGTCCAGGGCGCCCTGGGCCTGGTCATGCTCGTCGTACAGATAGGGCAAGGGCTGGGGATCCCCGGCGGGTCGTGCCGGCTGCGCCTGCCGATAAGGGGCCAGGGCTTCCGCGGTCACGACCCACGGCGACAGGGTGCTGGCGAAACTCTTCGACAGGAAGGGCCCCAGGGGCTGGTATTCCCAGGCCTGGATGTCTCGCGCCGACCAGTCGTTGAGCAGGCAGAAGCCGGCGATATGCTCGGCGGCGTCACCGATGGCAATGGATTCGCCCTGGGCATTGCCCGGACCGATCCAGATGCCCAGCTCCAGTTCGTAGTCCAGCCGTCGGCAGGGCCCGAACACGGGCGCCTCCTGTCCGGGCGGCAGCGTCTGCCCCTTGGGCCGCCGGAACGCCTCGCCAGAGACCCCGAGGGTCGAGGCGCGGCCATGGTAGGCAATGGGGACGTGCTTGTAGTTGGGCAGCAGCGGATTGTCCGGGCGGAACAGCCGACCGATCTGGGTGGCATGGTGGATGCCGACATAGAAGTCGGTGTAGTCGCCGACCCGCGCGGGCAGGTGCATCCGGCAGGCGCCCTGGGGCACCAGCAGGTGCTCGCCCAGCTCCTCGAGATGCTCGCGTTGCGGATGGTCGGCGCGCAGCAGCGCCTGCAGGGCCTGGCGCAAGGCGACCCGCGCCGGCCGGCCGGCGGCGAAGAAGGCATTGAGCGTCTCCCGGGCGGCCAGTTCGGCGGCCCGCTGGGCCTCGCCACGGAACAGCCCGGCTTCGAGGGCGAAGCCCAGGTCGAGGATGAAGTCACCCACGGCCACGCCGCCGCGGGGCGTCTCTTCGCCGCGACTGAACACCCCCAGCGGCAGGTTGTGCAGGGAGAAATCCGCATGGCCGTTGGCCGAGGCCACCCAGCTGGGCAATTCGTGGGTCATGCCGATTCTCCCGCGCCGGGCGCGACAAAGGTCTTGGTGAGGCCTGCCCAGCAGGCGTCGTAGTCGGGCTGCAGCAGCGGCGAGGCCAGGGCGTGACGGGTCGGCCGCAGGACACGCCCGGTTTCGAACATGAAGGCCATGGTGTTCTCGATCCTGTGCGGCCGCAGGTCGGCGGCGATGGCGTTCCGGGTGGACACCTCGTCCGGGCCATGGGCGCTCATGCAGCCGTGCAGCGAGGCGCCGCCCGGCGCGAAACCATCGGCCTTGGCGTCGTAGGCGCCCTGGATCAGGCCCATGAATTCGTTCATCAGGTTGCGATGGAACCAGGGCGGCCTGAAGGTGTTTTCCGCAACCATCCAGCGCGGCGGAAAGATCACGAAGTCAATGTTGGCCACCCCCTCGCTGGCGCCCGGGGCCGTCAGCACGGTGAAGATCGATGGATCGGGGTGATCGAAACTCACCGTACCCAGGGTATTGAAGCGGCGCAGGTCGTATTTGTAGGGCACGTTGTTGCCATGCCAGGCGACCACGTCCAGTGGCGAGTGATCCAGCTCGGTCTCCCAGAGTTCGCCGAGAAATTTCTGCACCAGCCGGGTGGGTGCTTCGAGATCCTCGAAGCGGGCCACGGGTGCCTGGAAATCCCGCGGATTGGCCAGACCGTTGCTGCCGATCGGGCCCAGCTCGGGCAGCCGCAGGGAGCGCCCGTGGTTTTCGCAGACATAACCCCGTATCGGCTCGCCCGCTACCACCTTGACCCGGAATTTCATTCCGCGTGGAATCACCGCGATCTCCAGCGGTTCGAGGCGCAGCAGACCCAGTTCGGTCACCAGCTCCAGGCGTCCCTGCTCCGGCACGATCAGCAATTCCCCGTCGGCGTCGTAGAAGACGGCGGTCATGCTGGCATTGGCGGCATAGCGATAGAGGCTGACGCCTTCGGCCTGGTCGGCTGCGGCGGTGGCGACGATCCGCTCCAGGCCGGCGAGAAAATCGGTGGCGACTGCCGGGATCGGCAAGGGATTCCAGCGCAGGCGATTGGGTGTGGGGGCGCCCAGGTCCGCGCCGGTCAACTGGCCGGTGCAGCGCTCGAAGCGGCCATGGGCGGCCGACGGCCTGAGCCGATACAGCCAGGAGCGTCGGGCCTCGTGGCGCGGCACGGTAAAGGCCGTGCCGGAGAGTTGCTCGGCATAGAGACCGAAGGGCGCGCGTTGCGGCGAGTTCTGTCCGATCGGCAGGGCACCTGGCAGCGCCTCGGTACTGAAGTGATTGCCAAAGCCGGACTGGTAGCTCACTGGCGGTGCTGCTTGTTCTTGTTGGTTCAACGGGGCCACCCATTATGCGTAATAGGTTTACGCAAAAAGTAAATTGAACCTGACGGAGCGTCAAGCTATAACGCTGCCTTTCCACGGCGATCGAATCGATGACAGACATTCCCGAAGCAGCACCCCCACGGCGGCAGAAGGTGCAGGCGGCCGAGGTCGGCACCGATATCCTCAAGGCCCTCGCCGAGCTGGCACCCTCCACATCGCTGTCGCGCCTGGCCAGCCACCTGGACATGCCCGCCAGCAAGGTGCATCGCTACCTGCAGGCGCTGATCGCCAGCGGTTTCGCCGAGCAGGATCCACGAACCAATCACTACGGACTCGGCCAGGCCGCCCTCTTCGTCGGTCTGGCCGCCCTGGGTCGACTGGATGTGGTGAAGCTGGCGGCGCCGGTGCTGGCCGACCTGCGCGACGAGGTCGGCGAGACCTGCTTTCTGGCGGTCTGGGGCAACAAGGGGCCGACGGTGGTGCTGGTGGAACAGGCGGTGCGCGCCGTCACCCTGGTGACCCAGGTCGGTTCGGTGCTGCCGCTGCTGGGCTCGTCCACGGGCCTGGTGTTCAACACCTTCCTGCCGGATGTCGAGACCGCGGCGTTGCGTGCGGAAGAGCTGCGCCAACCGGCTGCGCCCAGCGCAGCGACCCTGGCGGAGGCCGCGCGCCAGCTAAGGGACACCCATATCCAGCCGGTGCACGGCCTGTTGATGGCGGGGGTCAATGCCCTCTCCGCGCCGCTGCTCGGAGCCGGCGGCCGGCTGGCCGGCGTCCTGACCGTGGTCGGTGCCGCGCCAGGCTTCCAGGCCGAGGTCGAAGGCCCCGCCGCGCTGCATCTGCGGGCAGCCGCCCAGGCCATCAGCGGGCGGCTGGGCGGAAAGCTCTGACGATTGGCGTCGCAGTGCAGCCGTCAGGAGCGCCGATGGTCGCGGCGGCGCTCCGCTTGATCCTTTCTACCCTCCATTCGGCTAAAGGATCCCCCAGACTGGCCGTTTGCCATTAAGCTTACTGTTAGCGCGTTTATCATTGGCGCACTGCTTTATGGTGATCCCTTCATGAGTGCTCTTTCCTATCGTGATCGCAACCAGGCTCTCAACGACTCCCTGGGCAAATTCTGGCAGGTCGCCAAACCCGTGGTTCAGGCGGCCATGGCCATTCATGTGGCTCTGCTGGTCATTTTCATCCTGCTCGACCAGCGCCTGATGGCCTGGGCCAATGTGCTCAGCGTAGCCGCCTATGTGGGCTGCCTGGCCGCCCTGCGCCAGCGGCGCTATCGCATCGCCAGCCTGACCATGAGTTGCGAGATCGTAGCCCACGCCTGGATCGCCACCTGGCAGCTCGGCTGGGACAGCAACTTCCACTACTACGTGCTGTGCATCCTGCCGATCGTCATCTACAACTACCGCACCGCGCCGATCCGCCATCTGCTGCTGGTCACCGCCATCCTGGTGACCCTGGCGGGCGGCTATCTGCTGCACCCACCCGCGACCCTCGCGCCCCTGGCGATGAAGCTGTTCGGCACCATCAACATCATCAGTGCCCTGGGTCTGTTGCTCTACGGCACCGGCGCCTCCTTCCACCACAGCACCAAGATGCAGCTGGACCTGCTGCACTCCGCCAGCCACGACAGCCTCACCAACCTCTACAACCGGCGGCGAATTCTCGACCAGGCGGAAAAGCGCAGTGGCGTGAGTGGCAGCCTCATCCTCTTCGACGTGGATCACTTCAAGCACATCAATGATCGCTTCGGCCACGATTGCGGCGATCTGGTGCTGCAGGGGATCGCCGACGTCATCCGCCGCGAGGTACGCCATTCGGATCTGGCAGCGCGCTGGGGCGGCGAGGAATTCCTGGTGCTGCTGCCCCAGGCGCAGGCCGAGGTGGCCTGGGGCGTGGCGGAGCGGATCCGCCAGCGAATGATCGAGGTGACTCAGTCCCTCGAACGCGGTCCCGCGCGGGTCACGGCGACCCTGGCGGTGTGCGAGATTCGCGACTGCGAAGCCTTCGCCAGCGCCCTGGAACGCGCCGACCGGGCGCTCTATCGTGGCAAGCAGGAAGGCCGCGACCGGGTGATGCTGGCGGCCTGAATCCCCGGCCGCCCTAGACCACGAAGCGCTGCAGGGCGCCATGGAGATCGGCGGCCAGGGCGGACAGCTGCTGGCTGCTGGCACTGGTCTGCTGGGCGCCCGCGGCGGTCTGGTTCGCCGCGTCGCGGATCAGCGTCAGATTGCGATCGACCGCCGCCGTGGTAGCCGTCTGCTCTTCGGTGGCCGCGGCGATGGCGTCATTGCGCTGACCGATGGCGGTGATGGCCTGGGTGATGCCTTCCAGCACCTGCCAGGTGGCCTGGGCCTGGTCGCGGGTATGGCTGGCCTGGAGGCGACTCTGATCCAGGGCGATCACGGTCTTCTCGCTGACCTGCTGCATGCCGCCGATCAGGCCCTCGATCTCGCGGGTGGAGTCGCCCGTCCGGCTGGCCAGACCGCGCACCTCGTCGGCCACCACGGCAAAGCCACGCCCGGCCTCCCCGGCACGGGCCGCCTCGATGGCGGCATTGAGCGCCAGCAGGTTGGTCTGCTCGGCGACGTTGCGGATGACATCGAGCATCTTGCTGATGCCCTTGGATTGCGCGGCCAGCTGGTCCGCCTGGTTGGCCGCATCGTCCACATTGCCCACCAGCTGGGTGATGGCGGCCAGGGTCTGCTTGACCTGCGCCTGTCCCTGCTTGGCCTGATCGACACAGCGCTGCGATTCGGCCGAGGTGGAGGTCGCGTGCTCGCACACCGCCTGGACCGCCTGATTGAGCTGGGTGACGGCATTGGCCGCATGCTGGATATCGGTCGTCTGCTGCTCCAGGTTGCGGCAGCTGTCATCCATCACGGCGCTCACCTGGGTGGAGGCCGAGGCCAGCTGCTCGGAGGCATTGCCGGTGTGGGCCAGCACCTCGCGCAGATTGCCCTGCATGCGCTCCAGCGCCAGCAGCAGCATGGCCGCCTCGTCGCGTCCCTCGGGCTGGATGTGCTGTCGCAGGTCACCGGCGGCGATGCCGCCGGAGATGTCCAGGGCCTGGCGCAGCGGCTGCACCACGCTGCGGGTCAGGCGCCAGGCCAGCAGCAGCAGGAGCAGAATGGCGCCGCCTATGACCGACCAGACGATGGCGCGGGCCTGGACGAACTGGGTGTTGGCCACCTCCTTGGCCTGGGCGGCGCCCTGCTTGTTCAATTCGCGCAGGAGTTGCACCTGCATGTCCATCAGATCGCCCTTGAGGCCGACCACGGTATCCAGCTGTACCCGCGCGGCCGGGATCTGCTGCTGCTCGATCAGCCGCACCTCCTCGCGCAGCCCTTCCACGAAGGGCTGGTAGGCGTCGTGCAGGGCCTTGATCGAATCGCCCTCGGTCGCATCGGTGACGACCGGCGCATAATCCCGGAACAGCTGATCGGTCTCGTTGACCAGTTGCTCCAGGGTGACGCGGCTCATGGCCACGGCGCCCGGATCCTCGGCATTGAGCAGCACCACCGAGGCCTGGTTGCGCAACTTGCCGAGGTTGATCGCCAGGGAATCGGCAATGGCGATACTGGGCAGCCAGTCCTGCTCCATGCTCAGGGCCTGGCGGCGCAGCTGCTGCATTTCCCACAGCGAAAAGCTGCCCAGCCCGGCGAGCAGCACGGCGGCGAAGGTAAAGGAACACAGCATCCGCGGGCCGGTCTTGAGCGTGCGCAACCAGGAGCGGCGGGACAGACGGCGAAAGGGGGCGAGGATACGAAGCATGGGGGCGTCACTGCATGAAGACGGTCAAGCACAGGAGCCTAGGCAAGCAAGATGTCGGACTGATTACAAAATGCCTTCATCCAGATAAATCTGACGATTGCGGCGAAAGATAACTGGGGCTAAGGTCCGCCCCTCCGTCCGCCAACCTGCCCGCCGCTGTCATGACTACCCCTACCGCCAAGGCTTCGTCCTTCCAGATCCTGCTGCTCGGCATCGCCCAGATCCTCGTCTGGGGCGGCTCCTTTTTCATTCTCGCGGTGCTCGCCGATCCGGTGGTCCGGGAGACCGGCTGGTCCCGGCAGTGGGTCTATGGCGGACTTTCCCTCGGGGTGCTGGTCTCCGGCCTGCTGGCACCGGCGTGCGGCCGGCTGATCGCCCGCCAGGGTGGCCGTACCTTGCTGTCGCTGAGCGGCCTGGGGGTGGCGGCCGGGCTGGTGCTGATGGCCAGCGCCCAGCAGCTGCCGGTGTTTCTGCTCGCCTGGGTGGTGATGGGCATCGGCATGGCCGCGGGTCTGTACGATGCGCTGTTCGCGACCCTGGGCACCTGCTACGGCACCCAGGCCCGTTCGGCCATCAGCGGCATCACCCTGGTATCGGGTTTCTGCACCGCCATCACCTGGCCCGTTGCCGCCTTCCTGGTCAGTCACCTCGGCTGGCGCGGTGCCTGCCTGGCCTATGCGGCCGTCCTGCTGCTGACGATCTGGCCGCTCTATCGCCGCGCCCTGCCCGCGCCGGCCCTCGCCACCCAGGCACCCCGGACCGGCCACACCGCATCGCCCGTGCCGGTCAACCGGGCGCTCTACACCGTGCTCACGGCCCTCTTCACCCTGGGCGCGATGCTGATGACGGCCATTTCCGTCCAGCTGATCACCCTGCTGCAGGGGCTCGGCTACAGCCTGGCGAGTGCAGTGGCGCTGAGCACCTGCCTGGGACCAAGCCAGGTGGCCTCGCGGATCATCGACCTGCTCAACCGCAACGGTCACCCGCTGTGGACGGCCCTGGCCTCGGTGGTCTGCACGGCCGCCGGCCTGCTGCTGGTGACCCTGGGGCCTGGCCTGGTCTGGGTAACGGTCGTGGGGCTGGTGATCTTCGGTGCGGGCAATGGCCTGCGGGCGATCATAAGGGGCGCCCTGCCCCTGGCGCTCTGGAATCCGGCGGAATACGCCACCGTCCTGGGCCGCATGGCGCGCCCGGCACTACTCGGCCAGGCGGCCACGCCCCTGCTCTGCGGGTATGTGCTGGAGCATCACGGCCCCCAGGCGGTGCTGGCCCTGCTCTGCCTGCTGGCGCTGGTCAACGTGGCCCTGGTCGCCTGGCTGATCAGGGCCCTGTTCGGCCGCGCCGCGGCCTAGTCGCAGGCGATTTCCAGAGGGACAAGGCGCAGCTTGATACCGGTGCGGCGCAGGGTAAGGATATCGCCCTCGCGCTGCCCGACCTCGTCGCCCAGGGTGCTGCGCAGCGTTTTCTCGTCGAGCAGCCGCGCATAGGTTCGGGGATCTTCCCCGTGGCAGCTTTCGGCGATATGCAGCTCGCCCTGCAGCAGCTTGCCCGCGGTGCGCCCGCTGCTGAGATCCACAAGCAGGTAATCCTGGTCGGGCTGATAGTTGAAGGTCATGCGAATTCCCCGGCGACTGTAGCCATGGGAACCGATCAGGGCGGGTTGGTTCAGGACGTCGGGTTGCCTTCCTCGTCCAGGCGGTTGCGCAACATGACCAGGGTCTCGCGCAGATCGTCCAGCCCGGCATCGCCCAGCGCGCAGACCTGCCGCACCCGGCTGTTGACGCCGTTGGCCTGGTCACGCAGCGAGCGACCCGCTGGCGTCAGTTCGATCGACAGGTTGCGCTCGTCTTCGGCACTGCGCCGGCGCGTGACCAGCCCGGCCGCCTCCAGGCGCTTGACCACGGGGGTCAGGGCACCGGAATCCTGCCGCAGCCGATTGGACAGCTCCTTGAGCGTGAGGCCGTCGTGCTCCCAGAGCACCAGCATGATCAGGTACTGCGGGAAGGTCAGGCCCATGCTCTCCAGCAGGGGTTTGTAGAGTTGCGTCATCGCCAGCGAAGCCGAATACAGGGAAAAGCACAGTTGCTGGTCAAGGAGCAGTGGATCTTTGGCTGTCATGGGATCTGCCATTACAAAACGTGAAAAGAGTGGAAGGTGCGAGCGCTTCAACGCGAGCCGAAAGGCCGCCTGGCTTGGGTTCGGTTGCCGGAAACATCCGGTAACTGGCACTGGATTCCGATACCACAGGATGCCACAGTGCGCGGCTGGACATAAATAATAAGGGTAATACCTGCATGGCCGTTTCCTCTGCCACGCCAGCCATTCCTGGCGAAACCTCCACCCCCGCCCTCACCGGCGCCTCGCCCATGGTGGCGGGAATCTTGGCCTCCTGTGCGCTGGCCCACCTGATCAACGACCTGATCCAATCCGTCCTGCCCTCGATCTATCCCATGCTCAAGGATAGTTATGGTCTGACGTTTACCCAGATCGGTCTGATCACCCTGGCCTTCCAGATCACCGCCTCGCTGCTGCAACCCTGGATCGGCTTCCATACCGACCGCCATCCTAAACCCTATCTGCTGCCCGCCGGCATGGTCTGTACCCTGATTGGTGTACTGCTGCTCGCCTTTGTCGGCAGCTTTCCCGCGATCCTGGCCGCCTCGGCGCTGATCGGCGTCGGCTCCTCGACCTTCCACCCGGAAACCTCGCGGGTAGCGCGCCTGGCGTCGGGTGGTCGCTTCGGCCTGGCGCAATCCACCTTCCAGGTCGGCGGCAATGCCGGCACCGCCATCGGCCCCCTGCTGGCCGCCGCCATCGTCATTCCCTATGGACAGACGCATGTCGCCTGGTTCGCGCTCTTCGCGCTGTTCGCCATCGGCGTGCAGTACGGGCTGTCGCGCTGGTATCGCAATCACCTGCGCAACGCCAAGGGCCGCAAGGCCGCCGCGGTCAGCCATGGCCTGTCGCGCGGCCGGGTGACCTTCGCGCTGATCGTGCTGGCGCTGCTGGTGTTCTCCAAGTACATCTACATGGCCAGCATCACCAGCTATTTCACCTTCTATCTCATCGAGCGCTTCGGCCTCTCGGTCGCCAGCTCCCAGCTGCACCTATTCCTATTCCTGGGTGCGGTGGCGGCCGGCACCTTCTTCGGCGGCCCCATCGGCGACCGCATTGGCCGCAAGGCGGTCATCTGGTTTTCGATCCTGGGTGCGGCGCCCTTCACCCTCGCCCTGCCCTACGTCGATCTGTTCTGGACCAGCGTGCTCAGCGTCATCATCGGCTTCATCCTGGCCTCGGCCTTTTCGGCCATCGTGGTGTACGCCCAGGAACTGGTCCCCGGCAACGTGGGCATGATCGCCGGCATCTTCTTCGGCCTGATGTTCGGCGTCAGCGCCATCGCCGCCGCGGGCCTGGGCAACCTCGCCGACCATCGCGGCATCGAATACGTGTACCAGCTGTGCTCCTACATGCCGCTGCTCGGAATCCTCACCCTCCTGCTGCCCTCCACCCGCCGCAAGGCGGCCTGAGGTGCAGGCCACGGGAGCGCGAGGCTCCCGTGGCGAAGCGCTTCGCCACCCGCTACGCTGGCCGCCCCCTGAACCTTTCGCCGAGTCGCGATGAAGAGTCCCCTGCACTACCTGGTCCGTTATCCTTCCGCCAACCTGCTGTTCATCCAGCTCCTCGGTCTGCTGCTCTACCCCCTGGTGGAACAGGAAGAGCATGGCCGCGCCATCATCGGCGCCTTCGGCATCATCGTCCTGGCCACCGCCCTGCGCATGGTGCGGCGCAGTCCGACCATCCAGTGGCTGGGGTTCATCCTCGCCGGCTGCATCCTGGTGCTCACGGTGCTGGTGGAATGGCACGGCAATCCCCACCTGGTGGTGTCCCTGGCCGTTCTCGATGCGGTCTTCTACTTCTATGCGGCAGGCAGTCTCATCGCCTACATGATGGAAGACCAGCGCGCGACCACCGATGAACTCTTTGCCGTGGGTGCGACCTTCACCCTGCTGGCCTGGGCCTTCGCCCACGCCTATTCGGCCTGCCAGATCCTGCAGCCCAACAGCTTCACCGCGGCCAACGACCCCCTGGCTGCGCGGACCTGGACCGAGCTGCTCTATGTCAGCTTCGCCATCCTCTCCGGCGTGGGCCTGAGCGATATCTATCCGATCAAGCCGATGGCGCGCTCGCTAGTGATGCTCGGCCAGTTCTCCGGTGTCATGTACATCGCCCTGGTGGTGACCCGGCTGGTCACCCTGACGGTCCGCAGCCGCTAGCCGAATCGCGCCAGGCCGAAGCTGCCGAGATCGATGTCGCTGCGTCCGGTGGTCACCTGCTGGGCGAGCGCCTCGCCCAGCGCGGCCGAATGCTTGAAACCATGCCCCGAGCAGGCGCTGACCACGGTTACGCCCGGCAGCGCCGGATGCTCGTCGACGATGAATCCAAAGTCCGGCGTCACGGTGTAGGCGCAGACCGCGCTGCACACCGCCCGGTCTGCAAGACCGCCAACCCACCTCCCCACTTGATCACTGAACAGTCTGCTCGATTCTTCCGGTTGGATCGACCGATCAATCTCTGTAGGGGTGGTATTATTTCGGTACTGCTCCGTGGCGACCTTGACGGCGTTTTCGCCTGGCAAGGGGGGAAATCCGTAGAAGAGATCGCTGTCGCCACTGCCGTGGGCGAGGATGAAGCTGGGTGAATCCGCCGGAAACAGTCCCGGTTTGGCGACTTCGAACCAGTGCAGCGTCTGCCGACAGACACGCAGCAGCCGGTCGAAAGGTGCGCCCAGCAATTCAGCGCTCCACATGCCGGCGGCGACGATGACCCGTTTCGCCCGCCAGCTGCCTTGCGCCGAATGCAGCCGCACACCCTGCTCGTCCGCTTCCAGGCGCTCGATGACGGTATCGGTATGGACCTGGGCGCCCCGCTGGCGCGCCCCGTCCAGTTGCGCCTGGATACAGGCTTCCGGATAGAGATAACCGCCGCCTGGTTCAAAATAGCCCAGGGCATCGTCTGCCACACGAAATTGCGGAAATCGCTGGCGAATGGCGGTGCCGTCCCAGGCTTCATGAGGGATCTCGTACTGGCGCGCCAGCTCCAGGGTGGCCCGGGTGAAATCCGGGCGGCCATGATGGGAGGTCGCCGTCGCGGTGGCGGTCATGATCAGCACCCCGCATTGCTCGAACAGCCGGGCGCCCTGCTCCGCCTCCAGCTCGCGCCAGAGCTGCTGCGAACGGATCGCCAGCGGTACATAGGCCGCGCCCTCGCCCACGGCCTGACGGGTGATGCGGGTGGCACCGTGGCTGGAGCCCAGCTCATGGGGTGGCGCATAGCGATCGATGCCCGCGACCCGGACCCCACGCTTCGCCAGCTGGTAGAGCGTGGCCGCTCCCATGGCGCCCAGGCCGAGCACGATCACATCGAAGGTGGAGTCCTGCACGCCTATCTCCTTGGAGCGCTAAGGGAGCTGGCACTCTAGCAGAGCCGCCAGAGCCATCCTGCGCAACGCCCTTCCCTGTCGACAGCTTGGTTTGTGAGGTGGATGCGGGAACGCACCGCACTATAGGGGTGGTATTACCATGGAAAGCAGGATACGCGAGGTCGCCTCTGATCCGCATACGGGTGCGCTGAACGCTGCGTGGCGGGATGCAGCGGCGCATCCACCGCCCGCCAGGCGAAACGTCGACCCAGCTCGCGATAGCCGGAAAACACGAAGCCTCCGCTGCGCGCCTGATAGGCACTGCGCCTGGCGCGGTAGACCCGCGGAATCAGATACCAGGGCAAGCCCGGCAGATCGTGGTGGACCAGGTGCAGGGTATTGTTGAGAAACAGCCAGCACAGCGCCCCGCCGCTCTCGTTGAGCACGCACCTTTGCGCCGGATCCAGCGCCGGGCGGTGTTCGTAGAAGGATCGGATCAGCGCCAGGGCCAGCGCCGGCCAGGCCACCCCCAGCACATAGACCGCCAGGGGCATGCCAGACAGCCCGTGGATCGCCAGGAGCAGCCCTGCGCAGAGTGTCAGGTGGATCAGCCAGACACCCAGCACGCCCCGCTCGCCACGCCGGCAGCGGCGGACTTCGAACTCCAGCATGCCGTGCAGCGACAGTACCGGTCCCACCAGGACACGCCCGAGCAAGGTCTTGTCCAGCCAGAGCAACGTGCGTCCGGCCTGCCCTCTTCGCTCCCAGAGCTCGCCATCCACATAGCGGCTCTCGGGATCGAGGTCCGGGTCGGTGAGGTTCTCGCGCCGATGGTGCGCCAGATGGCTGTCCCGATAGAGCGGAAAGGGAAATCAGAGGCCGAGGGGTGGATAGGCCAGCAGGGCATTTACCCGGGGCCAGCGCGTGGGATGACCGTGGATCAACTTGTGCTGCAGCGATTGGTGCAGCACGACGACCAGAATCAGCGGTGGCAGGGTCCAGTAGCCAAGCAGCGGCCAGGCCAGGACGAGCAGCAGCCAGCTTGCGTAGACCCCTGCGACCAGCCCCCAGGTCGGCCATTCGCTGCGGGCGGTGAACGTATGCAGGAGCAATTTGACCAAGCGGCGATGCCGCGTATCGAGATAGATAGTCACCACAGGGCCCTGATAACCAGAAATCAAAGCCGACCTTAGAAAAAAGGCATCTCGAAGTGAAATATCGTTAAGGCATTACTTCATGAACAAGTGGTTGTCCGCTGCCTTCAGCCATTCAATGGCTCGATATTCAATGTCTTGCCGCGATAATTTCGCAGCCCAGCTAACGCTTATTCAAGCGACCAATAAAATCATAAGCTTATAAAAAATTATCCATACCAAGACCCAACTGTTGCGGGAACAACACTTCTGCCAAGGAATATTTCCAGACATATCCTTAGCACTTTTGACAACTGGCCAATGGCTCGAAGTGCCTTCTAGACTTGGGCCAATTCTGCACTTGTAAAAAGTCCGCCATGCTTTTATCCAGCAAGATGCTCCGTACGGGTGAACCTGCGCCCACTTCCCCGATAAAGACGCATGCAAGGCCAGCGGGCGGGCAGCGAGACGAATGGGCTCCGTCCACCCGATACCGTCCCGCAGCGCGGGTATCGGTCATTAAGACCTTGGGCCGCCGTCTGCTGGCGGCGATCGCCCTGATCGGCCGCACCCGCGCCGCCCAGACCGAAATGGCCCGTCTCGGCCTCGCCTGTTCCGAATCTCTCCCGACAGCACTAGAAGGATCTCCTCTCCCATGAGCATCATTTCCGCAGGCTGGGGCGCCGGCCCTTCCGCGCGCCATGCCGACCTCTCGGCGCGCTTTCAGCCGCTGTTCCAGCGCATCCGCGCGGGCGCCATCGAACGCGAGGTGCAGCGGCGGCTGCCGGTCGAAGAGCTGGACTGGTTGAAGGCGGCGGGCTTCACCGCCCTGCGGCTGCCGGTCGAGCACGGCGGCGCGGGTGTCACCCTGCCGGAACTGTTCGCCCTGCTCATCGAACTGGGCGAGGCGGATTCCAATCTGGTCCAGGTCCTGCGCGGCCACATGGGCTTTGTCGAGGGCCTGCTCAACAGCGACGACCCGGCGCGCCGCAGCCGCTGGTTCGCGCGCATCGCTGCCGGCGAGACAATAGGTCCGGCGTCCAGCGAAGTCGGCGATGCCCGGCGCGCCGAGTTCAGCACCCGCGTACGCCGCGAGGGCGACACCCTGCTGCTCTCCGGCATCAAGTTCTATACCACCGGTTCGCTCTATGCCGACTGGATCGACGTGGGTGCCACCGACGAGGCCGGCAATCGCGTCATGGTCACCGTCCGCCGCGATGCCCCCGGCGTCGAGGTGGTGGATGACTGGAATGGCTTCGGCCAGACCCTGACAGCCAGCGGCACGGCGACCTTCAGCAATGTGCGCGTAGAGCCTGCGGACGTGGTGGCGGTGGGCGAGCGCTTCCGCTATTCGCCCGGCTTCTTCCAGGTCTTTCACCTCGCCAACCTGGCGGGCCTGGGACGGGCCATGAGCAGCGAGGTAGCGGCCGCGGTCGCCGCTCGCACCCGCACCTTCACCATCGGCAACGCCGACCGTGTCAGCCAGGATCCCCAGGTGCTGGCCGTGGTCGGCCAGGTGCGCAGCGCGGCCTACTGCGCCGGGGTGATCGCCCTGAAGAACGCCGAGGCCTTGCAGCGGGTGCATGACCTCAGGCAGACGGACGACCAGGCCGCCGAGGATCGCGCGGTGGCGCTGGCCGAACTGGAGGTCTGCCAATCGCTCAATGTGGTTACGGACCTGATCATTGAGGCCTCCGGACGCCTGTTCGACGCCCTGGGCGCCTCGGCCACGCTGAGACCCCAGGGGCTGGATCGCTTCTGGCGCAATGCCCGCACCCTCGCCTCCCACAATCCGCGCATCTACAAGGATCGAATCGTCGGCGACTTCGCGGTCAACGGAACCCCGCCGCCGCCGCAGTGGAAGATCGGCGTCGCCTAGACCGCCGAACCGACCGGAAACCCCGACGAGAGCCGCCCTGCGCCGCTGGCCGCCGCCCCCGGCGATGCTTTAAGCTCGCCGGCCTTACCCCCTGGAGCGGTGTCATGGAAAGGTCTCGCAGCAATCGTCAGGCCATGTGGAAGGCCATCAAGGATCCGCGTTTCATCCCGGTCGCGGTGGCGGCCGTGTGCATCGTGCTGTTCTTCGTCCTGGGGCTGATCGATATTCTGGGCACCTGATCGATCGCTTCAGGGCTGAGGTATCCCGCCACCGGAATAAGCCGTCAGGATGCCTCGCGTCGTGCATATAGACGGTCACCCGGAATCTGCGTCCGATGCAGATCCATTCAGCTCGGGCGGAGTGTCGCAGACAAAGTTCTGATTATCAGGGCACTGGATTAGCGCCAGCGAGAGCGGCCTGGAACCAGGCCGCGGAAGGCGGTAATCAGCCCTTGCGCTGATTGAGGAAGCGGAAGCAGCCGGCCAGCAGATCGTCGAAGCGCCAGGGCTTGGGCAGGTAGAAGATATCCGGGGCGCGCTCGGGCTGGAGTTCTTCGAAGTAGCCCGACGAGACGATGATGGGCAGACCCGGCAACTGCTGCTTGACGCGGCGCGCCAGCTCCAGACCGTCAATGGCACCCGGCATGCGGACGTCGGTGATCAGCAGATCAGGCGTCGGACGCGCACTCGACAGGTATTCCCAGGCTTGATCCGCGGTACCGAAGGTATGCACCTGAAAGCCTTCGCCTTCGAGCACCTCTTCCATCAGCCCTAGCAACATGTTCTCGTCTTCGACGACCACTACCACTGGTTTCATAAATCCGTCTCGATCTCCGCAGGTCCGCCATCTGACTGGACGTATCTCGTTGGGGCGCGAATTCTACTCCTATCCGGCGTCCGCTGCGCACTCTCCTCTGAGCTTAGACGCGAGGTGCGACATCCTGCCCCACTGATCGACAGAAAAAAGCCAGCACCGCACAACAGGCGCCCCACCTGTTGGGGTGGTATTACTGTCCAGGGATCGTTTGCCGGGCCTCCGGGGAACCGTGGCGAAGCCCCTCAGTCGGAAAACAGGTGTCTCGAAAGGCTCCCCGCGGTTCCGGCGCGTCAGCTTTTCTGGATCACGGGGAGCCGTCTGCCTGAGGAAATTGCGCATGACGGCCATCGACTGGACGGGTTGGCTCAACGCCCCCTGGATCACCACGCTGATCGCGGCGGGGGTCGCCCTGCTGATCAGCAGCGTCGCCCTGACCCTGGCGTTCGCGGCCATCCGCCGCCTGGCCAATCCCTTCCTGCTGGCGCGCAACCTGGTCAAGTACGCTGAGAAACCCGCGCGCCTGGCCGTGCCGCTGGTGGTGTTGCAAGGTGTCTGGAATTCCGCACCCGATGCCCTGCCGCTGTTGCGTGCCGTACAGCACCTCACCGGCCTGCTGAGCATCGCCGCCTTTACCTGGCTGGGCCTCCGGGCGGTCAAGGCCGTCGGCGCGACCATCGCCCTGCGCAACCCCGTGGACGTGGCGGACAACCTGAGGGCCAGGCGGATCCAGACGCAGAATCGGGTGCTGGTGCGCAGCCTCAGCTTCATCGTCCTGCTGGTGGGCATCGCCCTGATGCTGATGACCTTCCCGGCGGTTCGCCAGGTGGGTGCAAGCCTGCTCGCCTCGGCCGGGGTCGCGGGCCTGGTCGCGGGTATCGCCGCGCGGCCGGTCCTGGGTAATCTCATCGCCGGCCTGCAGATCGCCGTGACCCAGCCGATCCGGCTGGACGATGTGGTCATCGTCGAGGGCGAGTGGGGCCGCGTGGAAGAGATCACCGGCACCTACGTGGTGGTCCGCATCTGGGACGATCGCCGCCTGGTGGTGCCGCTGCAATACTTCATCGAGACGCCCTTCCAGAACTGGACGCGATCGTCTTCCAGCCTGATCGGGTCAGTCTTCATATGGGTTGACTATTCCCTGCCCCTGGCACCCATCCGCACCGAATTGGAACGCGCCTGTGCCGAGGTGCCCCATTTGTGGGATGGCCGTGTCTGCGTGCTGCAGGTGACCGATGCGTCCCACGATTCCATCCAGCTGCGCGTGCTGGTGAGCTCGGGCGATTCCTCCAGGAACTGGGACCTGCGCTGCTTCGTGCGCGAGCGGCTGATCACCTACATCAATCGCGAATTCCCCCTCTGCCTGCCCAAGCTGCGGACCGAACTTGGACGCCGTGACGCCCACTCCGCGCCACTATCCGACGAAAGGCAAGAGCCGGTCGTTCGTCAGCCAGAAGTCTGATTTTTCGGCCAATTGTCGCGATCAGGTGACCATCAAGCGGTTCACCTGACGGTAATTAAGAGATGCCGGGCCAAACCGCAACGGCTTCTGGGCATGCATCTGGCAATACGAAGCAAGACCGCAACATTCGAGCGGGAAACTTGTGACGTTGTCCGTGAGTCAGTGCGAGAGCAATCTGGAAATCCGCGAAGCAGTTCTCGCCCAGATCCAGACATCTCAAGAAGAGGTGACCGGCAAAAAGGCTGTAGCAGCTCGGCTGTAGGCGTTTTTGAACCAGGAGCATCGAGCTTCAGGAAAGAAGCAATCAGGTAAACCTCAGTCTCGAACTTGCTGCATTGGGAGCGCACTATGGCAAATGCCGTCGTGGGGAAATTTGGGGCTCTGGAGCCCGTTGAAACTGCCACTCGCACCACCAGATCCAGCTCTCTCCGCAAGCGCACGGACGAGCCTCAGCTGACGCTGAGCTCCGTCGTCGAAAGTCGTAAACGCATTCTTTTCGTGACCCCGGAAATTTCCGACTTCGTCAAGGCCGGTGGCCTGGGCGAGGTGTCGGGCGCCCTGCCGCGCGCCCTCGCCGCCTCCCACGACGTCCGGGTGTTGATCCCCGGCTATCGCCAGGTGATGGCCGCGATCAAGGATCGCGTGCAGATGGTCGGCCGCATCGCCGCCCGCGCCGCCATGCCGGCCTGCGAGATCGGTCGCGTCAACCTGGAAGACGGCCTGGTCGTCTATGTGCTGATCTGCCCCGAACTCTATGAGCGCCCGGGCAACCCCTATGGCGACCTGAACGGTGCCGACTGGGCCGATAACCACATCCGCTTCGGTCGCCTGGCCAGCGCTGCCGCCGATTTCGCCCTGGGCGACGCCTCCATCCGCTGGGTACCGGACTTGCTGCACCTCAACGACTGGCAGACCGGCCTCGCGGCTGGCTACCTGCGCTGGAAGGGTGCCAGCACCCCGTGCCTGACCACCATCCACAACCTGGCGTACCAGGGCCTGTTCCCGGCTTCGGTCATGGCCGATCTGGACATTCCCGCCCACGCCTTCCAGATGGAAGGCCTGGAGTTCTGGGGCAAGGTGTCCTTTCTCAAGGCCGGCCTGGTCTATGCCGACCACATCACCACGGTCAGCCACACCTACGCCCAGGAAATCACCACCGCGGAATTCGGTTGCGGCCTCGAAGGCCTGCTGCAGGTCAAGGCCCGTGACGGCAAGCTGACCGGCCTGCTCAATGGCATCGACGATGGCTGGAGCGCCTGCAGCGACCCGCACCTGTGCCAGCAGTTCACCGAATCGGACTGGGACGGCAAGGCGGTCAACGCCGCGCGCATTCGCGAGGAATTCGGCCTGGAACCCTCCAACGGCCCGCTGTTCGCCGTGGTTTCTCGACTGGTCCAGCAGAAAGGCATCGACCTGACCATCGAGGCGGCCGATCACATCGTCGCCCGAGGTGGCCAGCTGATGATCATCGGTTGCGGCGAGCCGCACATCGAGCGTCAGGTACGGGCCCTGGCCCTGCGCCATCCCGGCCGCGTCAGTGCCCACATCGGCTTCTGCGAGACCGAGGCACGGCGCATGTACGCCGGGAGCGACTTCCTGCTGATGCCCTCGCGCTTCGAGCCGTGCGGTCTGAGCCAGATGTATGCCCAGCGCTTCGCCTCCCTGCCGATCGCCACCCGCACCGGCGGCCTGGCCGACAGCATCGAGGACGGCACCACCGGCTTCCTGTTCGCCCCGCTGTCGCTGGAAAACTACATCGGCGCCATCGACCGCGCCCTGGGTGTGTTCGAACGCCAGGACCTCTTGCTGGCCATGCGTCACCGCGCCATGCAGGGCCCGTTCTTCTGGTCCGAATGCGCCAAGCCCTATGCCTCACTGTACCTCGATCTGCTCCAGACCACCGCTCACCAGGAGCGTCAGGCCGGCGCCTGAGGCGCAACCTGACTACCAAGCGCTTTTCCCTCGCCAAAAGGCCGACGAAAAGCGCTTTCCCCGCCCAACTTTGAGCAACTCTCACCGGTCATAACAGCAACTGCGGCCAACTGGGCCGCAGCGTCTTTTCTGCCGTCCGGTTTCGGGAGTTCTCTATCCATGACTGATATTTCGCGCGACGCAGCCGCGGTGACCGGGGGCTATGCCTGGCAGACCCGTGCCGGTGCCACCCTGGTGAGCAAGGAACGCACCCTCTTCCACTTCTGGGCGCCCAGCGCCGACGCCGTGTCGGTGGTCCTGGAGGGTGGCATGACCCTTCCCATGGAAGCCGAGCAAGACGGCTGGTTCGCGGTGGAGGCCCAATGCGGTGCCGGCACCCGCTATCGCTACCAGATCAAGGACCTGCTGGTCCCCGACCCGGCCTCTCGCGCCCAGGCCGGCGATGTGCACGAGCCCAGCATCGTCATCGACCCGACCACCTACCACTGGCAGACCGTCGAGTGGCAGGGCCGCCCCTGGCACGAGAGCGTCATCTATGAATTGCACGTCGGCACCCTGGGTGGCTTCGCGGGCGTCGAGAAGCTGGTGCCGCGCCTGGCGGCACTGGGCGTCACCGCCATCGAACTGATGCCGCTGTCGGAATTTCCCGGCGATCGCAACTGGGGCTATGACGGCGTCCTGCCCTACGCGGTGGAGGCCTCCTATGGCACCCCGGACGACCTCAAGTCGCTGATCGACACCGCCCACGGCCATGGCGTCATGGTCTACCTGGACGTGGTCTACAACCACTTCGGCCCGGACGGCAACTACCTGCACGCCTATGCCGAGCGCTTCTTTCGCGAAGACATCCATACGCCCTGGGGCGCCGCCATCGATTTCCGCCAGGACGCGGTACGCCGCTACTTCATCGACAACGCCCTGATGTGGCTGATGGAGTATCGCTTCGACGGCCTCAGATTTGATGCCGTCCACGCCATCAACGACAAGGGCTTCCTCGAAGAGATGGCCGAGGAGATTCGCAGCACCGTCGAGCCGGGTCGCCACATCCACCTGATGCTGGAAAACGAAGACAACACGGCCACACTGCTGGGTGGCAAGCACTACAACGCGCAGTGGGCGGACGATTGGCACAACGTCATCCACCCCATGCTGACCGACGAGAACGAAGGCTACTACCAGGACTTCACCGAGGACGCCACGGCCAAGCTGGTGCGCTGCCTGGGCGAGGGCTTCATCTACCAGGGCGAGCAGACCCGCCATGGCAAGGCCCGCGGTGAACCCAGCAAGGACCTGCCGGCCTCGGCGTTCGTCATCTTCCTGCAGAACCACGATCAGGTCGGCAACCGCGCCTTCGGTGAACGCCTGACCCGCCTGGCACCCGAGCCCGCGCTAAAGGCCGCCACCGCCCTGCTGCTGCTCAGCCCGATGATTCCGCTGCTGTTCATCGGCGAGGAATGGGGCAGTCGCCAACCCTTCCTGTTCTTCACCAGCCACAACGACGAGCTGGCCGAACTGGTCCGCGATGGCCGGCGCAACGAATTCAAGGATTTCGATTTCTTCACCAGCGAAGAGCATCGCCAGCAGATCCCCGATCCGAACGCGCCCAAGACCTTCGAAGACTCCAAGCCCAATTTCGGCGAAGCCGATCAGCCCGATCACGCCGCCTGGCTGGGGCTGTATCGCGAGCTGCTGGAGATCCGCCGCCGCGAACTCTTCCCGCGGCTGGAAGGCGCTCGTCCCCTGGGCGCCGAAGGCCTGGCCGAGCGCGCCGTGCGGGCACGCTGGAGCCTCGCCGACGGTAGCCGCCTGACCATCGAACTCAACCTGAGCGACAAGGCCGTGCCGGTGGACGAGGCCCCTCGGGGCGAGCTGCTGCACAGCAGTGACGCCAGCGCGACGCCGACCCGCCAGGACGGCACCCTGGCCGCTCATTCGGCACTGGTCTGGCTGGAGAAAAAGGCATGAGTGGCGATCGTCTGGAACAACTGGCGGAGGCCGCGGGCATCGCCATCGAATGGACCGCCTACGACGGCAAGCGCCAACGGGTGAGCCCCGAGGCCCTGCGCAATCTGCTCAAGGCCATCGAGTTGCCGGCGGACAGCGACGACGAGATCGACAGCAGCCTGCGCAAGCTGGCCGAGGTGGGCGACAAGCATCATCTGCCGCCGCTCATCACTGCCGTGGTCGGCAAGCCGGTCGGGGCGCCGGACCAGTTCAAGCGTGGCGTCCGCTACCAGGTGCAGCTGGAAGACGGCGAGCGTCTGGACGGTCAGGTCGACGAGCGCGGACAGCTGGCACCGATCAGCGCCGCCGGTTATCACCAGGCCGAGGTCGATGGCGAAGCCCTGACCCTGGCCGTCGCGCCGGAACGCTGCTTCACCATCGCCGATGCCACCAGCAACGAGCAGGCCCGCCTCTGGGGGCTGGCCGTGCAGCTCTACAGCCTAAGGCGCGAAGGGGGCAGCGGCGCCGGCGATCTGCAGGGCCTGGTGCAGTTTGCCAAGGCCGCGGGTAGCAAGGGCGCCGACGCCCTGGCCATCAGCCCGCTGCACGCCATGTTCAGCGCCGACGGCAGTCGCTACAGCCCCTACTCGCCGTCGAGCCGGGTGTTCTTCAACGTGCTCTATGCCGCGCCGGAGCTGGTACTAGGCGCCGAGCCGGTGCGCCAGGCCATGCAGCGCGCCGGCCTGCAGGCCGAAGCCGAGCGCCTGGAGCAGCTGGAACTGATCGACTGGCCGGCGCTGGCCAGGCTACGGCTGCGCCTGCTGCGCACCCTGCACCTGGATTTCCGCACCGCCGGCGGCGAGCTGCGCGAGCGCTTCGAAGCCTTCCGCCGCGACGGTGGCGACGCCCTGGAAAACCATTGCCGCTTCGAAGCCTTGCATGCCTCCTTCACCCAGGGCGATGCCTCGCCCAGCTGGCAGCATTGGCCCCAGCAGTATCGCGATCCCAAGAATCCGGCCGTGGCCGAATTCGCCGAACGCCACGCCCAGGATGTGGAGTTCTATGCCTTCACCCAGTGGCTGGCCAGTGAAGGGCTGTCCGCGGCCCAGGCGCAGTGCCGCGAAGCGGGCATGAAGATCGGCCTGATCGCCGATATCGCGGTGGGCGCCGACGGTGGCGGCAGCCAGGCCTGGAGTCGTCAGGAAGAGCTGCTGGCCTCGGTCACCGTGGGTTGTCCACCGGATCTGCTCAACCAGAAAGGCCAGGGCTGGGGCATTTCCGCCTTCTCCCCCACTGGCATGGTCAAGCATGGCTTCCGCGCCTTCATCGAGATGCTCAGGGCAAACTTCGCCCATGCCGGCGGCGTGCGCATCGACCATGTGATGGGACTGCAGCGTCTCTGGCTGGTGCCCGAGGGTGCCTCCCCGGCCGACGGTGCCTACCTTTCCTATCCCATCGACGATCTGCTGCGGCTGGTGGCGCTGGAATCCTGGCGTTATCGCTGCGTGGTCATGGGTGAAGACCTCGGCACCGTACCCGAGGGCTTTCGCGAGCGACTGGCCGAGCGCGCCATCATGGGCATGCAGGTGCTGTTGTTCGAGCGCGATGGCGAGGCCTTCAAGCCCGCTGCGCAGTGGTCGGACACGGCCATGGGCATGCCCACCACCCACGACCTGCCGACCCTCACCGGCTGGTGGCAAGGCCGTGACGCCGACTGGCAGGAAGAACTCGGTCTGCTGCCCGATGGCACCTCGCGCCAGGACCGTCTCGACGAGCGGGCCAAGGATCGTCAGCAGCTGGCCAAGGTGCTGGAGCTGGACGACACCCGGGAAAGCAACGTCGAGTCCGCCGTCGATGCCGCCATCGACTTCATCGGCCGTACCCCGGCGCCCCTGATCATCCTGCCGGTGGAAGACGCCCTGGGTCAGCTGGAGCAGGCCAACCTGCCCGGCACCACCAACGAACACCCCAACTGGCTGCGCCGCTGGGACGACCCCGCCGAGCGGCTGCTGGATGCCGCTACCCCTGAACGACGCCTACGCGTGCTGAGCACTGCTCGTAACAATCCGGAGAACACTCGATGAGTCGCTTGCGCGCTACCGTACGCCTGCAGTTCCATAAGGACTTCACCTTCGACGACGCCCTGCCCTTGGTGGAGTACTACGCCAAGCTGGGAATCAGTCATTTCTATGCCTCGCCCATCACCACCGCGCGCGCCGGTTCCGTGCACGGCTATGACGTGGTCGATCCGACCCGGGTCAACCCGGAGCTGGGCGGCGAAGAGGCACTGCGGCGCCTGGTCGCCCGCCTGCGTGAACACGGCATGGGCCTGATCGCCGACTTCGTGCCCAACCACACCAATGTGGGCGGCTCGGAGAACGCCTGGTGGCTGGACATCCTCGAATGGGGTCGCCAGAGCCGCTATGCCGGCTTCTACGACATCAACTGGTACGGGCCCGACCCGGATCTGCAAGGCCAGGTGCTGCTGCCCTTCCTCGGCGACGCCTATGGCAACGTGCTGCAGGCCGGCGAACTCAAGCTGGTGTTCGACGCCGAACAAGGCGCCTTCCGCGTCGAGTACTACGCCCACCACTTCCCGATCAATCCGGGTACCTACGGTCAGATCCTGCGCGAAAGCGACCTGCCCCAGCTGAGTCTGTTCGCCGATGCCTTCTCGGCACGGGCCAAGGACCTGGAAGAAGCCCGCGGCGCCCAGCGCCAGCTGGCCGATGCCGCCAAGGATCCCGCCGTCGCCGCCGCCATCGACAAGGCGGTCGCCGCCTTCGACGGTAGCCAGCCGGCCAACCAGGAGCGGCTGCACGCCCTGCTGGAGAGTCAGCACTATCGCCTGGCCAGCTGGCGCACCGCTTCGGACGACATCAACTGGCGGCGGTTCTTCGACATCACCGAACTGGGCGGCCTGCGCATGGAGCGCCACGAGGTGTTCGAGGAAACCCATTCGCTGATCTTCCGCCTGATCAGCGAAGGCCTGCTCGACGGCCTGCGCCTGGATCACATCGACGGCCTGGCCAATCCGCGCGCCTATTGCCGCAAGCTGCGCCGTCGCGTCGACGACCTCTGCGCCAGCCGCAGCGGCGGAGCGCCGGAAGACGGCTTCCCCATCTACATCGAGAAGATCCTCGCCGAAGGCGAGCAGCTGCGGGAAGGCTGGGGCATCGACGGCACCACCGGCTACGAATTCATGAACGAGGTCTCGGCGGTGCAACACGCCGCCAGCGGCGAAGCCCCGCTGCGCCAGTTCTGGGCCGAGCGGACCGGCCGCACCGAGGACTTCCTCGAAGAGGTGCGGGAAGCGCGCCGCCTGGTGCTCACCACCGCGTTGAACAGCGAATTCGAATCGGCCGTGCATACCCTGCACCTGCTGGCCCAGCAAGACTGGCGCACCCGCGACACCAGCCAGGGCGCCATCCGCCGGGTGCTGCTGGAGCTGATCGTGCAGTTCAAGGTCTATCGCAGCTACGCCGGCGCGGCAGGCTTCGTCGGCAACGACGCCCAGTGGTTCGATACCGCGCTGGAAGCTGCCCGCCCCCATGTCAGCGAGGCGGAGCAACCGCTGCTCGAACAGCTGCGCGCCTGGCTGGGTGGCGACGCCCCGCGTTACAAGTCCGTGGGCAGCGTGGCCCGGCGCGAGCAGCGCCGTGCCATCACCAAGTTCCAGCAACTCACCTCACCGATCGCCGCCAAGGCGGTGGAAGACACGGCCTGCTATCGCTCCGCGCCGCTGCTGTCGCGCAATGACGTGGGCTTCGATCCGCAGCATTTCGCCCAGCCGGTCAGTGCCTTCCACCAGGCCAGCGGTTGGCGTGCCGAGCACTTCCCGCGCAACATGCTGACCACCGCGACCCACGACCACAAGCGTGGCGAAGACACCCGTGCGCGCCTGGCAGTCGTGTCGGAACGCCCTGACGCCTACATTGCCCAGGTCAGTCGCTGGATGGAACAGGCCGCCCCCCTGCGCGGCCAGTGGAACGATGCCCCGGCGCCGACCCCGGGCGATGAACTGATGCTCTACCAGACCCTGCTCGCCAGCTGGCCGCTGCATCTCCAGGCCGATGACCAGAAGGGCCTGGAGGCCTATCTGGAGCGACTGCTGCAGTGGCAGGAAAAGGCCCTGCGCGAAGAGAAGCTGGAGTCCGACTGGTGGGCGCCGAATGGCGACTACGAGGCGGCCTGCAAGGCCTTCCTGGAAGGTCTGCTCACCGACGACAACTACCGCGCCCTGCGCGGCGAGATCGTCACCGCGGTCCGCGAACTGGCTCCGGCCGGTGCGCTGAACGGCCTGGCGCAGATGCTGCTGCGCAATACCGCGCCCGGCGTGCCCGACCTCTACCAGGGCGGTGAATTCTGGGATTTCAGCCTGGTGGAGCCCGATAACCGCCGTGCCGTGGACTACGCCCCGCGGCAGCAGGCGCTGGCCAAGCACGCCTCCGTCGAGGCTGCCTTAGATGCCTGGCAGAACGGCGAGATCAAGCAGCAGGTGTTGGCTGCCGTTCTGCAATTGCGCAAGCAGCAGCCGCAACTGTTCACCGAAGGTCGCTACCTGCCCCTGACCGTCGTGGGGGCCCAGGCCGATCAGGTGCTGGCATTCGCCCGTACCTGGGAGCAACAGGCAGTGATCGTCATCGTGCCGGTGCATGCCTCCGACCTCATGCAAAGCGACGGAAGTCTGCGCTTTTCTGCAGAGGCTTGGCAGGACACCCGGATAAAACTCCCGGAAACCTTGTCCATGTACCGTTTTGGGGAAACTTTTGCCCCGGCATCTGTCCATGACCAGAAGAAAGAGCTTTCTGTCGGCGAGGTTCTGGCACGTTTTCCGCTTGGATTGCTCAGCACACAAGACATCACTCAAGGAGCCGCACCGCAATGACCCAAAAAGACGAACGCATCCAGCAGCTCGCCTATCAGATCTGGGAGTCTGAAGGACGGCCGGCCCACGAACACGACCGCCACTGGGAGATGGCGACTCGACTGTACGAAGCCGAACAGGAAGGCGTGGCCAAGAAGACCGCGGCCAAGAAGCCTCGCGCGACCAAGGCTGCTGCAGCGAGCGCGGACAAGCCCGTCGCCAGCAAGCCCCGCACCACCGGCAAGACCAAGAGTGGCAGCGAGAAGGCCGCTACCGAAGCCGCAGCGGCCGGTGAGTCGGTAACCGAGAAGGTGGAATCGGCGGCCAAGAAGGTCGCCTCCAAGGTCAAGCAGGCGGTCAAGCCCAGTGCAGGCAAGACCGGCGCGAGCAAGACCTCCGCCAGCAAGGCCAAGGCCGATGCCAACGTCGAGGCTACCGGCGTAGGTGTGGCACCGGCCACGCCGAAGAAGCCGCGCGCGTCCCGCGCCAAGGCAGCCACGGCCAAGCCCGCCGCCACCGAGTGATGTGATGTTTCGGCCTGGCCGTTCGGCCAGGCCTTCCCCTGCCGCCTCGCTGCGGTGTCTGCGTTATTGTCGTTTTCCTGATTTTTTCTTGAAAAAACAACGCTTTGTCGGTTCGCCATCAGGGCTCGGAACTGCGCTGCGTCGGGCCTTTCATATGCAGGTAGCCGGATCTGTATCGATTCAGCCACCGGCAGGTATTGAGAGCCGAGTCAGAGCTACTTCCTTCCTAGCTATCCCGAGAGCGTCGAAATGACTTCAACCGAGTCCAACAAGCCGTTAACCGAAGCGACCACTTTCATCAGCAAGTCCAAGTCTCGTGTTCGTGAAGGCCTGCCCTACCCCCTGGGCGCCACCTGGGACGGCTCCGGCGTGAACTTCGCCATCTTTTCCGCCAACGCCACCAAGGTGGAACTCTGTCTCTTCGACGACGAAGGCAAGGAAGAAATCGAGCGTATCGAACTGCCGGAATTCACCAACGAAATCTGGCACGGCTATTTGCCCGACGCCCGCCCCGGCACCCTCTACGGCTACCGTGTGCACGGCCCGTACGAGCCGCAGAATGGCCATCGTTTCAACCACAACAAGCTGCTGATCGATCCCTATGCCAAGCAGATCGTCGGCGAGCTGGAGTGGAACGACGCCCTGTTCGGCTACACCATCGGCCACCCCGATGGCGACCTGTCCTTCGACGAGCGTGACAGCGCGCCCTTCATGCCGCGCTGCCGCGTCATCGACCCCGCCTTCACCTGGGGCAACACCACCCACCCGCGGGTCCCGCGTGATCGCACCGTGTTCTACGAGACCCACGTCCGTGGCTACACCATGCAGCACCCGGCCGTTCCGGAAAGCGCTCGCGGCACCTTCTCCGGTCTGCAGGAAAGCGAGGTCATCGACTACATCAAGTCGCTCGGCATCACCTCCGTCGAACTGATGCCGATCCACTACTTCCTCGATGACAACCACCTGCTGGAAAAGGGCCTGAGAAACTTCTGGGGCTACAACACCCTGGCCTTCTTCGCCCCGCACTCGCGCTACATGGCCAGCCAGTCCATCGGCGAATTCAAGGTGATGGTGGCGCGCATGCACAACGCCGGCCTCGAGGTGATCCTCGACGTGGTCTACAACCACACCGCCGAAGGCAACGAGATGGGCCCGACCCTCTCGCTCAAGGGCATCGACAACGCCAACTACTACCGCCTGATGCCCGATGATGCGCGCTACTATATCAACGACACCGGCACCGGCAACACTCTGAACATGAGCCACCCCTGCGTGCTGCAGATGGTGACCGACTCGCTGCGCTACTGGGCCACCGAGATGGGCGTGGACGGCTTCCGCTTCGACCTGGCCACCATCCTGGGTCGCGAGCCGGACGGCTTCGACGAGGGCGGCGGTTTCCTGCACGCCTGCCGTCAGGACCCGATCCTGGCCGAGACCAAGCTCATCGCCGAACCCTGGGACTGCGGTCCTGGTGGCTATCAGGTGGGCAACTTCCCGCCCGGCTGGATGGAGTGGAACGACACCTTCCGCGACACCGCCCGTGCCTTCTGGAAGGGTGACGAAGACAAGATCGGCGACTTCGCGAAGATCTTCTTGGGCTCCGGCGACAAGTTCAATCGTCGCGGTCGCAAGCCCTATTCGTCCGTGAACTTCGTGACCGCCCACGATGGCTTCACCCTGGCCGATACCGTGTCGTACAACGACAAGCACAACGAGGCCAACGGCGAAGACAACAACGACGGTCACTCCCACAACCTGTCGTGGAACTGTGGCGTCGAAGGCGAGACGGACGACGCGGAAATCATCGAGCTGCGCTATCGCCAGATGCGCAACCTGCTCGCCACCCTCTTCCTATCCCAGGGCACGCCGATGCTGCTGGCCGGTGACGAATTCGCGCGGACCCAGGGTGGCAACAACAACGCCTACTGCCAGGACAGCGAGATCGGCTGGGTCAACTGGGAGATCAGCGAGAAGAGCGCCGAGCTGCAGGAGTACGTGCGCAACCTGATCGACCTGCGTCGTCGCTATCCGCTGCTGCGTCGTAGCCGTTTCTTCACCGGCGTCTACAACGAGGAACTGGGTGTCAAGGACGTGACCTGGCTGCAACCCAGCGGTGACGAGATGGGCGTCGAGCAGTGGCAGGATGGCAGCAACAAGTGCATGGGCATCCTCCTGGATGGTCGCGCTCAGCCGACCGGCATTCGTCGCAAGGGCGCGGATACCTCGCTGTTGATTCTGGTCAATGCTCATTATGACGTGGTGGATTTCACTCTGCCGGAAGTCCCCATGGGCGAGCATTGGTCTCTGCAGCTGGATACCAATCAGCCCGACCTGGATGCCGGCGACGTCTTCAATTTCGGAGACACCTATCAGGTCACCGGACGCTCGGTATTGCTGTTCGAGCTGACCCAGACCAAGCGGAGGAAGCGCCAGGCATGACGGACGCGCAACAGGGTTTTTCGTTCAAGGTCCTGACCATCAACACGCACAAGGGCTTCACGTCCTTCAACCGCAAGTTCATCTTGCCGGAATTGCGCGAGGCGGTGCGGACGGTGTCAGCGGACATTGTCTTCTTGCAGGAGGTGTTGGGTACCCACGAAAAGCACCCGTTGCGCTTCGAGAACTGGCCGGCGGCGCCGCAGTACGAGTTCCTGGCCGATTCCATGTGGACCGATTTCGCCTACGGGCGAAATGCGGTCTACCCGGACGGCCATCACGGTAATGCGGTGCTGTCGAAGTTTCCCATCGTCAGTTACGACAACTTCGACATTTCCATCGCCGGACCGGAAAAGCGCGGGATGCTGCATTGCGTCCTGCGTGTTCCGGATCAGGGTGTGGATCTGCACGTGATCTGCGTACACCTGGGATTGCGGGAAAAGCACCGCCAGATGCAGATGAAGCTGATCTGCGAACACATCAATTCCCTGCCCAGCGACGCCCCCGTCGTGGTGGCGGGGGATTTCAACGACTGGCGCCAGAAGGCCAACGACATCCTGGGCCAGGGCGCGGGCCTCGAAGAGGTATTCATGAAGACCGCGGGGCGCTTGCCCAAGACCTTCCCGGCGAAGCGTCCCCTGCTCTGCCTGGATCGCATCTATACCCGTAACGTCAGTGTCGGGCGCCCACAGGTGCTGGGCAATCAACCGTGGTCGCACCTCTCCGACCACGCTCCCCTGGCTGCGGACTTCCACCTATGAACTTCGAATGGCGGGACGGAAACCGCATCGCCTTGCTGGAAAACGGCGAGGACTTCTTTCCACGGGTCTTCGAGGCGATCCGCGAAGCCGAGCGCGAGGTCATCATCGAGACCTTCATCCTCTTCCACGACAAGGTCGGCAAGGCCTTGCAGGAGGAGCTGGTCGCGGCGGCCAAGCGCGGTGTCCGGGTGGACATCACCGTGGATGCCTATGGCTCGCCGGACCTGCCGCAGGCCTTCATCGACGAGATGGTCCATGCCGGCGTGCGCTTTCGCTACTACGATCCGCGCCCCTTGGTCCTGGGCATGAGGACCAACCTCTTCCGCCGCCTGCATCGCAAGATCGTGGTGGTGGATGCCCGCCTGGGCTTCATCGGCGGCATCAACTACTCCGCCGAGCACCTGGGCGATTTCGGGCCCGAGGCCAAGCAGGACTACGCCGTCGAGGTCGAAGGCCCCATCGTCGACGACATCCATCGCTTCGCGCGCGACGCCATCAACTCTCCCGAGGAGACCCACCGCTGGTGGGGCAAGCGTTCGCAGAAGCCGGCCGACAATCGCAATCCCGGCAATGCCCAGGCGCTGCTGGTATTCCGCGACAACGACGAGCACCGCGCCGATATCGAAAAGCACTACCTGGAGATGCTGCGCAACGCCAAGCGCGAGGTGGTGATCGCCAACGCCTATTTCTTCCCGGGCTATCGACTGCTCAGGGAGATGCGCAACGCGGCGCAGCGCGGCGTCCGCGTGGTGTTGATCGTGCAGGGCGAACCGGACATGGCCATCGTCAAGGTCGGCGCCCAGATGCTCTACAACTACCTGGTCAAGGCCGGGGTGGAGATCTACGAATATTGCCTGAGACCCCTGCATGGCAAGGTGGCGACCATGGACGAGCATTGGTCCACCGTGGGTTCGAGCAATCTCGACCCCCTGAGTCTCTCGCTCAATCTCGAATGCAACCTGATCTTCCACGACCATGCCTTCAACCGTGAATTGCGCGGTCGCCTGGAAACCCTGATCCAGAATCACTGCGAGCACGTCGACAGCAGCAAGGTGCCCAAACGCACCTACTGGCACCTGGCCAAGACGATGCTGGTCTTCCACTTCCTGCGCCACTTTCCCGCCTGGGTCGGCTGGCTGCCCGGTCATACCCCCAAGATCGAACTGGTGAGTCCACCGGTGCAGCCCGAGCTCGAAACCCAGGACCGGGTCGATTCCTCGATCTCAAGGTATCCGCAACGATGAGCAGCCACAGCGACACCCTGGACCACGCCGACGACGAGGTGGACCAGCAGGCCGCCGACAAGCCGCAGAACAAGCACTGGGTGCTGGCCAAGAAGATCCTGACCTGGGTGTTTCTGATCGCGGTGGTGGTGCTGCTGGTGATCTATGCCCGCAAGGTCGACTGGGGCGAAGTCTGGAAGGTCTTCACCGGCTACAAGTGGACCACCCTGGCCATGGCCGGTGGCCTGGTGGTGCTGTCCTACATCATGTATGGCTGCTACGACCTGATCGGGCGCGCCTATTGCGGCCACAAGCTGGTCAAGCGCCAGGTGTTCCTGGTGTCCTTCATCTGCTACGCCTTCACCCTGACCCTGAGCACCTGGGTCGGCGGCATCGGCATGAGGTATCGCCTCTATTCGCGATTGGGCCTCTCCAGCGGCACCATCACCCGGATCTTTTCCCTGAGCATCGCCACCAACTGGCTGGGGTACGTCCTGCTCGCGGGCGGCATCTTCGTCAGTGGCGTGGTGGACATGCCGCCCAACTGGTTCGTCGGTGATACCACGCTGCGCCTGATCGGCTTTGGTCTGCTGGCCTTCATCGTGTTCTACCTGGGCGTCTGCGCCTTCGCCAAGCAACGCGAATGGACGGTGCGCAAGCAGCGCCTCGCCCTGCCCTCGCTGCGCATGGCCTGTCTGCAGCTGCTGGTGTCCTCGATCAACTGGATGGCCATGGCCGCCATCGTCTACCTGTTCCTGGGCCGTCAGGTGGACTATCTGCACGTGCTCGGCGTCCTGCTGCTGTCCAGCATCGCCATGGTCATCGTGCATATCCCGGCCGGGGTCGGGGTGCTGGAGACGGTGTTCATCGCCCTGCTGGCCAACGACGGCCTCTCCCAGGGCAAGATCATCGCCGCCCTGCTCGGCTACCGGACCCTGTACTTCATCGTCCCGCTGCTGATCGCCGCCGTGCTCTACTTCGCCCTGGAGAGCCGCGCCAAGAAGCTCAAGGTCAGCAACGACCGCCGCGAAGAGCGCAAGCAGCAGGAAAAGCACGCCACCTAGGGCGTGCCCTATCGGTTGTTGGGCTGGTGCATGGAGATCAGCCGGTAGAACAGCACACGCCCGCCCTCGGTGGCGGGCCCTTCCCCATCGCGCAAGCGGGCGCCCGCCTTGAAATACAGGTGATGGCTGCTCCAGGCGCTGTCCAGTTGCAGACCCAGGTCTCCGTTGCGTGAACCGGCTCCATGGGCGCGTACAGTGAGCACCCCGGTACGCGCCAGCTTGATGTCATAACTGAAGCGACTGTTGAGCGGCAGATGCTCCAGCAGGATGACGTCCTTGGGGCTGTCGGTGGGGCTTTCCCGCAACCGGGCGATGAGCTGGCCCTGCTCGACCTGCCCCTTGCCAGTGGCCGCGCTTTCCACTCGATAGACCAGCTGCAACAACGCCTGGGACGCTTCCGGCGCGGCGGTCTGGTCCTCGATTTGGCTGATGATGACCTCGGGGCGTGAGGGCACCTGCTGCACCGCCGCTTCGGCCTGCAGCAGCGCATCGGCCTCGCGATATTTCCAAGCATAGGCGCTGCCGTCCGGACGCGTTTCGCGCAACTCGGTGGCGGGATAGCTGTTGAAGGGTTGCGGGGTTCCGGTCACGGGGACCCAGAACAGCAGCGACCCTCCCTCACCACGCATGAGATAGGGGCTGCGAAAGGCGCTGCTGTTGAGTTCGGCGGTCTGTACCTGGGCCACGGGCATGGGTACGGGAACCGTCAGATTCCATTCGGCGAGATCGATCATGGTGCTCTCGGTTGCCAGATGCCTGACAAGCATCGCCCAGAACGGGGATGCCTGTCAGCGCAGCGCGTCCCTTGCGGGACGCTCCCGGATCAGCCCTGCGGCTTGAACACCAGCACACCGAGGGGTGGCAACTGCAGATTCAGCGAGGCCGGCTGACCATGGGCGCCGATCTCCTCGGCGCTCACCCCGCCGCCGTTGCCCAGGTTGGAGCCACCGTAGCGCTCGGCGTCGCTGTTGAAGATCTCCTGCCAATGGCCCAGCGAGGGCACGCCTACCCGGTAGTCATGCCGCGGTACCGGCGTGAAGTTGGCGATCACCAGCAAAGGCCGCTGCTGGGCATCCTTGCGCAACCAGGCGAAGACGCTGTTGCCATTGTCGTCGCCGACCACCCAATCGAATCCCTCGGGCAGGTGGTCGCGCTCGTACAGCGCCGGCTCATGGCGATAGAGCTGGTTGAGATCGGCAAGCAACTGCTGCACACCGCGGTGGGTGCCGTGCTCCAGGAGGAACCAGTCAAGCTCGCGGTCATGACTCCACTCGCGCCACTGGCCGAACTCGCAGCCCATGAACAGCAGCTTCTTGCCCGGGTGGGTCCACATGAAGCTCAGGTAGGTGCGCAGATTGGCGAACTTCTGCCAGACGTCCCCTGGCATCTTCTCGATCATCGAGCCCTTGCCGTGCACCACCTCGTCGTGGGAGATGGGCAGCATGAAGCGCTCGGACCAGGCGTACACCAGGCCGAAGGTCATCTGGTGGTGATGGTACTGGCGATAGACCGGGTCCTCTTCCACATAGTGGAGGGTGTCGTTCATCCAGCCCATGTTCCACTTGAAGTCGAAGCCCAGGCCACCTTCGCTGACCGGTGCGCTCACACCCGGCCAGGAGGTGGATTCCTCGGCGATCACCAGCGCACCCGGCGCTTCCTCGTGGACCACCTCGTTGAGGTGGCGCAGGAAGGCGATGGTTTCCAGATTTTCGCGACCGCCGTGGATGTTGGGGATCCACTCGCCGTGCTTGCGCGAATAGTCGCGGTAGAGCATGGAAGCCACGGCATCCACCCGCAGGCCGTCGATGTGGAAATGCTTGAGCCAGTGCATGGCCGAGGCCAGCATGAAGCCGTGCACCTCATGGCGCCCCAGGTTGTAGATGTAGGTGTTCCAGTCCTGGTGGAAGCCTTCGAACGGATGCTCGTATTCGTATAGAGCGGTGCCGTCGAAGCGGGCCAGGCCGTGTTCGTCGGTGGGGAAATGCGCCGGCACCCAGTCGAGGATGACGCCGATGTCGGCCTGGTGGCAGGCGTCGACGAAGGCGGCGAAATCCGCCGGGGTGCCGAAGCGCGAGGTGGGCGCGAACTGGCCCAGTGGCTGGTAGCCCCAGGAACCGCTGAAGGGGTGCTCCATGATCGGCAGCAGCTCGATATGGGTGAAGCCCATCTCGCGTACATAGGGAATCAGGCGCTCGGCCAGTTCACGCCAGTTGTACTGGCGCCCCTCGTCACCGCCTTCGCGGCGCCAGGACCCGGCGTGCAGTTCATAGACCGAAATCGGCGCTTCCACGCCCTGCAGCTCGCGACGGCGGGCCATCCAGTCCTGGTCGTGCCAGGTGAAGGGCTTGTTGTCGGCCACCACCGAGGCGGTGCGCGGCGGCAATTCCGCCGCCAGGGCGATGGGGTCGGCCTTGAGCGGCAGTACGCCGTGCTGGCCGAGGATCTCGTACTTGTAGGAAGTACCGACCGGCAGGCGCGGCACGAACAGCTCCCAGACGCCGCTGTTGGCGCGCAGGCGCATGGGCAGGCGGCGCCCGTCCCAGCTGTTGAAGTCGCCAACCACCGAGACGCGGCGGGCATTGGGTGCCCAGACCGCGAAGCGCACGCCTTCCACGCCGTCGACCTGGCAGCGCTGGGCGCCAAAGGTCTCGCCGAGGTTACGGTGGCGACCTTCGTTGAACAGATAGAGATCGGTCTCCCCCAGTAGCAGACCGAAGGAATAGGGATCCTCGGTCTCCTGCACGCCACTGGGCCAGCGGATGACCAGCTTGTAGGGCGCGGCATATTCCAGCCGCGCGACGAACAGCCCGGGCACCCGCCCCGGCTGCATCTGGGCCAGGGGCCGACCGCTGACGCGATCGACCAGCTCGACGCCCAGGGCATTGGGCAGGAAGGCGCGGACGATCACGCCCTCGCCATCGGGATGGGGACCGAGCACGGCGAAGGGATTGCCGTGCTCGCCGCGGGCCAGCGACTCGGCTTCGGCAGCCGAGAGCCGGGCGTCGTCCAGGGGAGCGACGGGAGCGGTGTTGTGATCGGTCATGCGCGGGCTCCGGACAAGAGGGTCTCGACGATGGCAGCGACGCCACGTAGCGGGATGTTGATCCAGGTGGGTCGGTTGGCAGCCTCGTAGCCTATCTCATACACCGCCTTCTCCAGGCTGTAGAGATCCAGCGCCGCCTGCTCGCCGCGCTCGCCCCACTGGTGGCCGATGCCGGCCGCCGCCGCGCGATAGCCTTCCAGGAAGGCCGCGTAGGAAGCATTGCGATAGGTCTCCGCCGCCTTGGCGCGCAGCTGCAGATGCTCTTCCGAGGTATCGGCGCCGGCGTTGCTCGACTGGGTGACCATGGCCGCCGCGTAGTCGAAGGAGCGCAGCACCCCGGCGACGTCCTTGTGCGGACCGTACTTGCCGCGCCGCTCTTCCAGCGACCGCGCCGGCTCGCCTTCGAAGTCGATGAGGATGGCGTCGTCCTGGGCCACCAGCACCTGACCCAGGTGCAGGTCGCCATGTACGCGGATGCGCAGACCGCCTTCGACATCAGCAGCCAGGGCCTCGATGCGCTTGGCCAGGGCTTCGCGCTTGCCGACCAGACCCTGCAGCAGCTCCTTGCCGGTGGCATCGAGCTTGTCGCTCATGCCCTGCAAGGTGTCCAGGGCACCGTCCACCTGGACGCGAACGCGATGCGCCAGCTCCTTGGCCGCCTGGGCGTCCACGGTTTCGGGGGCGAAGGCCGCGTCTTCGGTGGGCTGCGCCAGCACCAGGTGCATCTCGCCCAGGCGCTTGCCCAGTACGCCGGCGAAGGCCGCCAGATCGCCCATGGCGGTGAATTCGTTCTCCACGTCGGAGATGCCGCCGCTGAGCAGATCGCGGGTGACGCGATCCAGACCGTCCAGACTCCAGGTCCAGGCATCGCCCTGGTTGTGGATGTGCTGCTGTACCAGCATCAGCACGTGCGGCGTGCCATCCGGCGCGATGCGCTGGGCCACGGCATGGGTCGCGGCGATGTTGGCGAAGCCGGCCTGGGCCAGGTAGCGCCCCATCTCCACTTCCGGATGGATGCCCGGTGCCACCTTGCGGATCAGCTTGAGCATCAGGTGGTCGCCGACGATCAGCGAGCTGTTGGACTGCTCGACGCCCAGGTGCTTGATCTCGATGTCCGGATCCAGCGCGAAGTCCTCGGGCTGGTCATAGACCTCGAAGCTCAACTCGCCGGACGGCGAAGCGATCTTGGCGCCCTTGCGGAAGGCGTCGAATACGCCGTGGACGAAGCTGGTCAGGGCGAAGGCATCGGTCACCAGGCCCACGCGCCGCACGTGGCGGATGCGCGACAGCGCCAGCTGGGTGGCCAGCGGACTGCAGTGCTGGTCCTCTTCGGCGAGGAAGCCCAGGGGCAGTGCATAGCGTTCTTCGCCCTTGGCATTGGTCACCACCACCTCGCTGAACATCACCGGCAGCTTGGGCGTGTTGATCTGGGCCGCGTAGTCCAGGCGCACGCTGGTGATGGCTTCGTCCTTGGAACCGAACCAGCGCCGCTTGGGCAGATAGACCGGCAGCACCTCTTCGAAGATGCGGCGTGGCTCACCCTCCAGCAATTCCTGCAGGTGCCGCTTGATGACCACCGTCTGGTAGTCGGGCATCGGCGCCGGCGGCTCGGTGTGCCAGGCGGGCATCTGCTCGTTGCCGGCCAGGTAGAACCAGTAGAAGCCATAGGGCGGCAGGGTCAGCATGTAAGGCAGCTGGCCGATGGGCGGGAAGGCGCTGCCGCCGATCATTTCCACCGGCACCTGACCGGCGAAGCTGGAGAGGTCCAGTTCCACCGCCTGGGCGGCGCGGGAGACGTTGGCCACGCAGAGGATGGTCTCGTGCTCGCCCTGGGCGTTGGTGAAGTCGCGCAGGTAGGCCAGGATGCGTCTGTTGGTGGGCGACAGCATCTTCAGGGTGCCGCGACCGAAGGCCTTCTGCTGCTTGCGCACGGCCAGCATGCGCCGCGTCCAGTTGAGCAGCGAATGGGGATCGCGGGACTGGGCCTCGACGTTGATCGCCTGGTAGCCATAGAGCGGATCCATGATCGATGGCAGCACCAGGCTGGCTGGGTCGGCGCGGGAGAAGCCGCCGTTGCGGTCGACCGACCACTGCATCGGGGTACGCACGCCGTCGCGGTCGCCCAGGTGGATGTTGTCACCCATGCCGATTTCGTCGCCGTAGTACATCGTCGGGGTGCCGGGCATCGACAGCAGCAGGCTGTTGAGCAGTTCGATACGCCGACGGTCGCGCTCCAGCAGGGGCGCCAAGCGACGACGGATGCCGAGGTTGATGCGCGCGCGGCGATCCGAGGCGTAGTAGTTCCAGAGATAGTCGCGCTCGCGGTCGGTCACCATCTCCAGGGTCAGTTCGTCGTGGTTGCGCAGGAAGATCGACCACTGGCAGTTGGCCGGGATCTCCGGGGTCTGGCGCAGGATGTCAGTGATGGGAAAGCGGTCTTCCTGGGCGATGGCCATGTACATCCGCGGCATCAGCGGGAAGTGGAAGGCCATGTGGCATTCGTCGCCATCGCCGAAGTACAGCTGGGTGTCTTCCGGCCACTGATTGGCCTCGGCCAGCAGCATGCGGTCGGGGTAGTTGGCGTCGATCTCGGCCCGGATTTCCTTGAGCACCGCGTGGGTCTCGGGCAGGTTCTCGTTGTTGGTGCCGTCGCGTTCCACCAGGTAGGGAATGGCGTCCAGACGCAGGCCATCGACGCCCATGTCCAGCCAGTACCTCATAATGGAGATGACCGCTTTCATCACCTGGGGATTGTCGAAGTTCAGGTCCGGCTGGTGCGAATAGAAGCGGTGCCAGAAGTACTGGCCGGCGACCGGGTCCCAGGTCCAGTTGGACTTCTCGGTGTCGAGGAAGATGATGCGGGTGCCGTCGTACTTCTGGTCGTCATCGGACCAGACGTAGAAGTTGCGCGCCGCCGAGCCCTTCTTGGCGCGGCGTGCACGCTGGAACCAGGGGTGCTGGTCGGAGGTGTGGTTGATGACCAGTTCGGTGATCACCCGCAGGCCACGGGCATGGGCCTCGGCGATGAAGCGCTTGGCATCGGCCATGGTGCCGTAGTCGGGATGGATGCCGCGGTATTCGGCGATGTCGTAGCCGTCGTCGCGTCGCGGCGAGGGATAGAACGGCAGCAGCCAGATGGTGTTGACGCCCAGGCTGGCGATGTAGTCGAGCTTCTCGATCAGGCCGGGAAAGTCGCCGATGCCATCGTTATTGGAGTCGAAGAACGACTTCACGTGCACCTGATAGATGACCGCGTCCTTGTACCAGAGCGGATCGTCGATGAAGGCAGCGGGTTTGCGGGAACGAGCTTTATTGGGTTTTGCCATGTCGTCAGGTCCTTAACAGGGCGTCTGAATCGAATGCGTGTACCGGTCGTCCTTGCCGCCCGGCAGTGATGACGGCCGGGCCAGACGGTGCGAATCTGTCCGCACCACCTGGCCCGCGCCGCCCGAGGTAGCGCTAGTGGCCCGCCTGGATGCGCCAGATACCGAAGGGCATCGACGGCTCCAGGCGCGTCCACTGGGTCTTGCCGTGCCAGGCCCAGCGGTGCCCGGTCATGAGGTCCTCGCCGTAAGTGGTGGCGTGATCGTCGAGACCCAGCTCCCACAACGGCAGTTCGAAATGGCCTTCCTGGGCGTTGAAGGGATCCAGGTTGACGGCGATCAGGATGAAGTTGCCCAGGTCGTCGGTGCGCTTGCCGAAATAGAGGATCTGGTCGTTCCAGCAGTTGTAGATCTTCAGCCCCAGGTGGGTCTGCAACGCCGGGTTCTGCCGGCGGATGCGGTTGAGCTGGGCGATCTCGCCCATGATGTTGCCGGGGGCATAGAAGTCGCGCGGGCGCAGCTCGTATTTCTCCGAATCCAGGTACTCCTCCTTGCCCGGCGTGAGCGGTGCGCCCTCGCAGAGTTCGAAGCCGGCGTACATGCCCCAGAGGCCGGAGCCCATGGTGGCCAGGGCGGCGCGGATCAGGAAGCCGGGCCGGCCGCTGGTCTGCAGGAAGCCCGGATTGATGTCCGGCGTGTTGACGAAGAAGTTCGGCCGGTAGCAATCACGCAGGGGCGCTTCGTTGAGCTGGGTGAAGTATTCGGTCAGCTCGGCCTTGGTGTTGCGCCAGGTGAAGTAGGTGTAGCTCTGGCTGTAACCGACCTTGCCCAGGCGCGCCATCATGGCCGGCTTGGTGAAGGCCTCGGCGAGAAACATGACATCGGCGTCACGACCGCGGATGTCCGCGATCAGCCACTCCCAGAACGGCAGCGGCTTGGTGTGGGGGTTGTCGACGCGGAAGATCTTCACGCCCTGCTCGACCCAGTGCCAGACCACGTCGCGCAGCGCCAGCCAGAGATCCGGCACGGCATCCTTGGCGTAGAAATCGACGTTGACGATGTCCTGGTACTTCTTCGGCGGATTCTCCGCGTAGCGCATCGAGCCGTCCGGCCGCCAGGAGAACCAGCCCGGATGCTCCTTGAGCCAGGGGTGGTCCGGCGAGCACTGGATGGCGAAGTCCAGGGCGATCTCCAGGCCATGATCGGCGGCGGCCGCCACCAGCGCGCGGAAGTCGTCCAGGGTACCCAGCTCAGGGTGCACGGCGTCATGGCCGCCATCCGGGCTGCCGATGGCATAGGGACTGCCCGGCTGGTCCGCGCCCGCCCCCAGGGTATTGTTCTTGCCTTTGCGGTGGGCCAGGCCAATTGGATGGATCGGTGGGAAATACAGCACATCGAAGCCCATGTCGCGCACGCGCGGCAATTCGCCGATCACGTTGCGGAAGGTGCCGTGACGCTGCGGGTCGTCGGTGATGGAGCGCGGAAAGAGTTCGTACCAGCTGGCGAATTCGGCGCGCAGGCGCTCGATGTCCAGCGGGTATTCGATGCTATGGGTCAGGTGGACATAGGCATCCACCGGCGCCATGGCCTGGCTGGCCTCGCCGGCCAGGAGCACGGCGACCTTGTCACCTTCGCTGCCGGCCTGGTCCAGCCGCTGCAGCAGCGCCTCCAGGGGACCGCGCTGCTCGCCTTCGGCGCGGGACAGGGCCTGCTCGACATGGATGCGGCCTTCCTGCAACTCCAGGTTCAGCCCGACACCCGCGGCGTACTTCTTCTCGATTTCGTAGCGATAGGTGCCCCAGACGTCCCACCAGGCCTGGACCACGAATTCGTAGCGACCCACCGCGGGCGGCGTGAAGCGGCCGCGCCACAGATCGTTGGTTTCCAGGGTCAAGGGAGCCTGTTGCCAGTCCTCCTCGCCCTCCTGACGCCAGAGCACGCTGGCGGCCAGCTTGTCGTGGCCATCGGCGAAGATCTTGGCGGTCACCTCGACGACGCGCCCGGCAATGCCCTTGGCGGCAAACTGGCCATTGTCCACGGCCGGCGTGACCGACTCTATGGCGATGCGCGGGGTCTGGGCAGCGGTAGCGGGATCGAGGGAAAGCGTGGAAAAAGAACCGGGGAGATCGGTGTTCGACATCGAGCCTGACTCCATCTTGGGACGCGTGAAAGGTCGCAACGCGCCGGCGCTGCGACCTTGGTCATGAACCCGCTACTGCTTGGCTTGCCGCCAAAGAGGCCCGGCTGGCCGAACCCTGAAGGGCATTGGTAACCCGTAGCGACACCCCTAGGGACGCCACTCCAGACAACCGCGGCTCTACTGCAACCGGAAGCACTCACGCGGGTGTGTCTGAAAGAGTCTGAGCGCCGGTAACGCGCAAAAGTTCAGCCAAACCGCAATGGCCGACAGGTAGAGAAAATCAGCAAAAGTCCTTTGATATCATCTGCTTGGAGCACGGATATAAAGCGAATTCCAACTTAATGACCGGCGCCTCGATGCTGGTTGAAGAGCACCGAGGCGCACATCAGAGTGACGATCACCCTAAAGCCGGCATTCGATAAATCACGTGAGAAACTATCTATAACCTGTTGATTTCAATGAAAAGGCGTATAGGGGAGATCGCGCTTGTGGGCGCTACGCCGGTAGGTATTGAGGATGATCTCCAAGGTGGCCGGGCTCACCGCCTTGCCTTCCAGGAAATCGTCGATCTCGGCGTAGGTGATGCCAAAGGCGTCTTCGTCGGCCTTGCCGGGCGAGAGGGATTCCAGATCGGCGGTCGGCACCTTGTGCACCAGCTCGTTGGGGGCGCCCAGCCATTCGGCCACCGCCCGCACCCGCCGCTTGTTGAGACCATGCAGGGGGGTGAGATCGCAGGCGCCGTCACCGAACTTGGTATAGAAGCCCATCAGGGCCTCCGCCGCATGATCGGTGCCTATCACCAGACCCCGGCGTGCGCCGGCCACCGCGTACTGGGCGATCATGCGCTGGCGCGCCTTGATGTTGCCCAGGGTGAAATCCTCGTGCAGTTCATCATCGAAGGCCACACGGGCTTCGCGCACCGAGGCGAGCATGGCGTCGCTGGCCGGCTTGATGTTGACGGTGTGGGTCTCGTCGGGCTGGATGAATTGCAGGGCGCGCTGGGCATCCGCCTCGTCACGCTGTACGCCATAGGGCAGACGCATGGCGATGAACCTGAGGCGCGCATTGCCGCTCTCCTCGCGCGCCCGCTCCGCCGCCAGCTGGGCCAGGCGACCGGCCGTGGAGGAATCCACACCGCCACTGATGCCCAGCACATAGCTTTCCTGGCGGCTGTTCAGCAGATAGTCCGTGAGAAACTGGATGCGACGCTCCGCTTCCTCGGCCGGATCGAAATGCTCGGGTACCTGCAGGGCCTGGATGATGTCGCGCTGAAGGGCTTCGGTCATCGGGCGTTCTCCTCTGATTCGCGTTCGAGACGTTGATGATAGGGCACCACGGCGCCGAGGCTGTGCCGGGCCGCTGCCAGCTGCACGGCCTCACGGTCGCCGGAAAAATGCTGGGTTTCAGAATAGAGCACGATGTCGTCACCGACGCGGTAGCCCCAGGCGAAACAGACGGTTCCCTGGGGAATGCCATCCGCCCCGCCCGGTCCGGCCAGCCCGGTATTGGCGATGGCCACCTGGGCCGGACTGTCGCGCAAGGCGCCGGCGGCCATCTCCCGCGCCACCTCCTCGCTGGTGAGGTTGTGCCGCTCGATGGTTTCCGGCTTGACGCCCAGCAGGCGCTGCTTGGCCTCGGGCGAATAGACGACGTAACCGGATTCGATGCAGCTGCCGCTGCCGGGTATCTCCGACAACAATCCCACCACCTTGCCGGCCGTGCAGGATTCGGCCGTGGTGAGTTGCAGTTCGCGTGTCTTGAGATAGTCCAGCATGGACTCGATCTTGTTCATGAGTGCCTGTCCCCAAAAGCGGTTCTCCTCCGTTGGAAGAACGGCGAAATGGGGAAGTTCTCGGGTCAGTTGCCGGGTATTTTCCAGGTCGGCGGGGGTATCGATGTCGCGGTGGATACCGGCGTCCGCCACCTCCCGCTCTAGCACCGAACCCTCGCGCAGGAGCCGTTTCGCTCCCTCGTCGCCCGCGAGTTCGCCCAGCGCAGCGGCAAAATTCCGACCAAAGAGCACGGGATGGCCGCGCCGGCCCTGGTGAGTTGGGACGACGATGCGCTCGGGGCGCTGCAGTTCCAGCAGCTGGCGGGCCGTGGCAGGCTGCACGAAGGGCATGTCGCCCAGGGCGACCAGCCAGCCGGATGCCTCGGGCGTCCTTCGCACGGCCGCGGCCAGACTGTCGCCCATGCCGGTGGTGGGCAGGCTGAGTACCGCCAGGCCTTCCTGCCGCGCCAGCGCGGCGCGCCAGGGGTCGCTGTCCGAGACCACGGCCAGGCACGGCAGACCCAGGCCTCGCCACAGTCGGAAGGTCGCCTGCAACACCGTCAGCTCGGACGGCCCGGGCAAGGTGGCCTGCAGCTTGTCGCCGCCGCCGGCGGCGCGGAACCGGCTGCCGGCACCCGCCGCGAGGATCAGCACCTGAATGCCGGGCATCCCTAGGCGACCTGCTCCACGGCCACCAGGGCGCGCTTCTTCTGGGTCAGGGCGATGCCGTTCTTGACCGCCACCACCTCCGCCAGCAGCGACAAGGCGATCTCCGGCGGCGTATGGCTGCCGATGTGCAGGCCAATGGGGCCGTGCAGGCGATTGATCGCCGCCACCGGCACGTCCAGCTGCAGCAGCCGCTCGCGCCGCCGGTCGTTGTTGCGCAGCGAGCCCAGGGCGCCGACATAGAAGGCCTCGGATTGCAGCGCCGTCAGCAGCGCCAGGTCATCCAGGCGCGGATCGTGGGTCAGGGCCACCACCGCGGTGCGCTCGTCCGGGCGAATCGCCAGCACGGCGTCGTCCGGCATGCCCGGGATGAACCGCGCCTGGCGCGTCTCCCAGCCCTGGCGGAATTCGTCGCGGGGATCGCAGACCAGCACCTCGAAATCGAGCATGGCGGCCATGTCGGCGACATAGAGCGACAGCTGACCGGCGCCGATCAGCAGCAGCCGCCAGCGCGGTCCGTGCACCAGGCGCAAGAAGTGCTCGTCCAGAGCGACCGGCTCGTCGCGGGTGGTGCTGGAGATCCGCACCTTGCCGGTCGCCAGGTCCAGCTCACGCAGGGCCAGTTCGTGGCCGTCGCAGCGTTGCAGCAGCTGCTCGACCCAGCGCCAGTCACCGACCTGCTCCTGGACCAGGCGCAGGGTGCCACCGCAGGGCAGCCCGAAGCGGGCGGCTTCGTCACCCGAGACGCCGTAGGTGATGACCTCCGGGCGCGCGTCGGCGAACTGGCCGGCGTGCAGCCGGGCGATCAGGTCGTCCTCAATGCAGCCACCGGACACAGAGCCGCAGACCTGGCCGTCGTCGCGCAAGGCCAGCATGGCACCCGGCGGCCGCGGCGAGCTGCCCCAGGTCTGGACCACGGTGAACAGGCTGACGCCATGGCCGGCCTGTCGCCAAGCCAGGGTCATGCGCAAAACTTCTTGATCGACACTGTCCACGCCCTGCTCCTCTCTACCTTGCACCTGCGACGGCAAAATCGTCGTTCCGGAGGTAGAACCCAACAGCGGAGCGGGGTTCCCCAGGGCGGAACCCGGTGGATCGCCGGCCTATCCATAGGGGACACCCCAAGAGGAGAACGTCCATGCCCCGCTCGATCTGGAAAGGCGCCGTCAGCTTCGGCCTGGTGCACATCCCCGTGTCGGTCGTCTCGGCGACCCGGCAATCGGGCATCGACTTCGACTGGCTGGACGAGCGCAGCCTCGATCCGGTGGGCTACAAGCGCATCAACAAGACCACCGGCAAGGAGGTGCCCAGCGAACACATCGTCAAGGGCATCGAGCACGGCAAGGGCAAGTACGTGGTGCTCAGCGAAGACGAGATCCACAACGCCCTGCCCGAGGCCACCCGCACCATCGACATCCTCACCTTCGTCGAGGCGCGGGAGATCTCCATCCTGCACTTCGAAAAGCCCTACTATCTGGCGCCGGACAAGAACGGCGAAAAGGTCTATGCCCTGCTCCGCGACACCCTGAGCGCCGCCGGCAAGGTGGGCGTGGCCAACCTGGTGATGCACTCCAAGCAGCACCTGGCGGTGATCATGCCGCTGGGCGACGCCCTGGTGCTCAACACCCTGCGCTGGGCCGACGAGGTGCGGTCCGCGGAAGACGTCGGACTCGAGGGGCTGGACGCCAAGGTCAGCAAGAAGGAAGTGGACATGGCCCAGCGCCTGGTGGACGACATGACCGAGCAATGGGACCCGGAGCAGTACCACGACACCTTCAAGGACAACGTCATGGCGCTGGTGGAGCGCAAGCTCAAGGACGGCAAGCTCGAAGCCGTTGCCGAGGAGCCCGAAGCCGAGGACAGCGGCGCCGACGTCATCGACCTCACCGAATTGCTGCGTCGCAGCCTGGGCGGCAAGAAGGACAAGGCCAAGGACGCGCCCAAGTCCAAGAGCCCCGGCCGTTCGACCACCCGGCGTAGCCCTGCCGCCAGTCGCACCCGCAAGGCCAAGTGAGGAGCGCCGCCATGGCCAGCTCGACCAGCGAATACAACCGCAAGCGCAACTTCGACATCACCGCCGAGCCGCGTGACGAGGGCAGCTCCCGCCGGCGCAAGGCCAAGGGGGCCCTGAGCTTCGTCATCCAGAAGCACGACGCGCGCCGCCTGCACTATGACTTCCGCCTGGAGCTGGATGGCACCCTCAAGAGCTGGGCGGTGCCCAAGGGTCCCAGCCTCGATCCCGGCGAAAAGCGCCTGGCGGTGCAGGTGGAGGACCACCCCCTCGCCTACGGCAGCTTCGAAGGCAGCATTCCCGAAGGCCAGTACGGCGCCGGCGATGTCATCGTCTGGGATCGTGGCGAGTGGGAGGCGGATGGCGATGCCGCCGAAGGCTATGCCACGGGCAAGCTCAAGTTCGAACTCAGGGGCGAAAAGCTGCGCGGCCACTGGACCCTGGTGCGCACCCGGCTGCAGGGCCACAGCGACAAGCCGCAGTGGCTCTTGATCAAGGAACGCGATGACCAGGCCCGTGACACCGCCGACTACGAGGTGACCGTCGCCGAGCCGGACAGCGTGCTGAGCGACAAGACCCTGCCCCGGCTGGCGCAGTCCAAGGCCAAGTCCAAGAGCAAAACCACCACCGAACCCAAGGCGACCAAATCGCCGGCACGCCAGGCCACCGCCAAGGCGCGCAAGGCCAAGCTGCCCGAAATCCTGGAAGCCCAGCTGGCCACCCTGGTCGACAGTCCGCCGGCCGGCGACTGGCTGTACGAGGTGAAATACGACGGCTATCGGCTGCTCGCCCATATCGAGGGCGGCGAGGTGCGCCTCTTCACCCGCAGCGGCAACGACTGGACCGAGCGCCTGCCAGAGCAGGCCAGGGCCCTGGCCGCGCTGGGCCTGGAAAACGCCTGGCTGGACGGCGAGATCGTGGTCAACGACGCCCAGGGCGTCTCCAGCTTCCAGGCGCTGCAGAATGCCTTCGAGACCGGCAAGGCGACCCGCATCACCTATTACCTGTTCGACCTGCCCTATCTCAATGGCGCGGACCTGCGCGAGGTGCCGGTCGAGCAACGCCGCGAGTTGCTCGGCAAGCTGCTGGAAGAGAGCAACGACAGCGAGCTGCTGCGCTTCTCCGCCGCCTTCGAGGTGCCGGCCGATCGCATCCTGGCCAGTGCCTGCGAACTCGGGCTCGAAGGGGTCATCGGCAAGCGCCTGGGCAGTCCCTACCGTTCGCGGCGCAACAAGGACTGGATCAAGCTCAAATGCGCCCACCGCCAGGAATTCATCATCGTCGGCTATACCCCGCCCAAGGGCGGCCGCCAGCACCTGGGTGCGCTGCTGGTGGCGCTGCACGATGACCAGGGCCAGCTGCACTATGCCGGCAAGGTCGGTACCGGCTTCACCGCGGTCGTGCTCAAGCAGCTGCACGCTCGCTTCCAGCCGCTGATCGTCGATCAGCCGCCGGTGGTGGATCCGCCCAAGGGCGCCGCCTATAGCGAAGTGACCTGGCTGCGGCCCGAGCAGCTGTGCGAGATCGCCTATGCCGAGCTGACCCAGGACCGCATCGTCCGCCAGGGCGTCTTCCACGGCCTGCGCGACGACAAGCCGGCCGAGGGCATCGGCCTGGAAGAGGCGACACCAGCCCGCGAGGCCGAGGCGCCGCGCCCGTCCGCCGCACGCCGCCCGTCTGCGGGCAAGCAGCAGGACGCCACCGTCGCCGGGGTGCGCATCAGCCATCCCGAACGGGTCATCGACGAGGCCAGCGGCGCACGCAAGCTCGACATTGCGGGCTATTACGCCGCCGTCGCCGATTGGATCCTGCCGCATCTGGCCGACCGACCCGTGGCCCTGGTCCGGACGCCCGAGGGTATCGCCGGCGAGCAGATCTTCCAGAAGCACAAGCAGACCCTGGCGATCCCCCATATCCGCGAACTCGATCCGGCGCTGGATCCGGGGCATGCGCCGCTGATGGTCATCGACAGTCGCGAGGCCCTCATCGGCGCGGCCCAGATGGGCACGGTGGAACTCCATACCTGGAACGCCACCGCCGACCGCATCGACCGGCCCGACCGCTTCATTCTCGATCTCGACCCTGATCCCGCCCTGCCTTGGTCGCGCATGCTGGAGGCGACGGGGCTGGTGCTGACCCTGCTCGACGAGCTGGAGCTGCAGGCCTTCGTCAAGACCAGCGGCGGTCGCGGCCTGCACCTGGTGGTGCCGCTGGATCGGCGCCAGGACTGGGACACCGTCAAGGCCTTCGCCCAGGCGGCGGCCCAGCACCTAGCCAACACCCTGCCCAAGCTCTTCGCCGCCAAGATGGGCGCCCAGAATCGCCAGGGGAAGATCTTCGTCGACTACCTGCGCAATCGCCATGGCGCCACCACGGTCAGCGCCCTTTCCCTGCGCGCCCGTCCCCACCTCGGCGTTTCGGTACCCATCGCCCGGGATGAGCTGGCGACCCTGGAGGCCAGCGACCAATGGCGCTTCGACTCCCTGCTGGAACGCCTCGAAGGGCTCAAGGACGACCCCTGGGCCGGGTATGCCGAGATACGCCAGAGCCTTACCGCAGCGCGGCGCAAGCGGCTCGGCGTAGCGTAGCGATGCGCCTGCCGTCGGCAAGCGTACCGCCTAAGCGAAACCCCTTATCGCTGCCCGTGGTCTGCACTAACGAGCGCTGTCGTGGACAGCGCCGTCGCCAGCCACGGGATGGAGCCGATGTCGATCGATCTGGATAGCCTCCAGGACACCCTGGACGAGTGGGCCTATGACGAGGTCACTCCCGCACTGCTGCAACACCGACTCCAGATTCTCAACCAGCGCGGTCTCGACCGCCTGCCGTTGCCCGGCCAGGGTCAGACCCTGGACCGTTGGCGCGCCCTGGCCCAGGTCGCCCATCATGACCTGGGCCTGGTCAAGCTTTACGAAGGCCACACCGATGCCCTGGCCATCCTGAGCGAACTGGAGGGCTACGCGCCGCCCGAAAGCCTCTGGGGCGTCTGGGCCGCCGAGCCGCCCGATGCCCGCCTGCTGGTGCGCTACAGCGCCGACGGCGTGGTCACCCTGCACGGCCGGAAGTCCTGGTGCTCCGGCGCCTCCCTGGTCAGTCACGCCCTGGTCACCGCCTGGATGGACGATCATCCGATGCTGGTGGCGGTGGAAATGAAGCAACCCGGCGTCGAAGTCACCCAGGACGGCTGGCGGGCCATCGGCATGCAGCACACGGGTAGCGTCGACGTGCTGTTCGACGGGGCCGCCGGCGTGCTGGTCGGGGCGCCCGGTCGCTACCTGCAGCGTCCCGGCTTCTGGCATGGCGGCGGCGGTATCGCCGCCTGCTGGTATGGCTCCGCCACCGCCCTGGCCGATACCCTGCGCGCTCACTGCAAGCGTCATCGCGAACCCCATGCCCTCGCTCACCTGGGCCATGTGGACGCCGCCCTGCTCGGCGCCGCCACTGCACTGCGCCAGGCCGCCGAGTGGCTGGACCTCAACCCCGAGGCGGACGCCCGTTATCCCGTCTGCCAGTTGCGGGCCCTGGTCGAGCAGTGCGCCGAAATCGTCATCCGCCATACCGGCCGCGCCTTTGGCGCCGCGCCGCTGTGTCGCGACGCCTATTGCGCCCGCCACATGGCGGACCTTCCCGTCTACCTGCGCCAGAGCCACGCCGAACGCGACCTGGCGGTGCTGGGTGACCTCAATCTGCTGGAGGGTGCCCCTTGGCAACTGTAGGCGATCGTCAGATTCAAGGAGCTGGCACCGCGCCCGAGGCGTGGCTGCAGTGGTCCGGCTTCGCCGAGATGCCGGCAATCGAGGCCTCGCAACTGGTCCCGCCCGGCCATCGCGCCGTAGTCGTCGCCCCGCACCCGGACGACGAGATCCTCGGCTGCGGCGGCCTGCTCTGCCAGTTGGGTGAGCTGGGGCGTCGTCTGGCACTGGTGGCGGTCACCGACGGCGATGGCAGCCATCCGCAATCCACCCTCTGGCCGGCCACCCGCCTGCGCAATACCCGTCCACTGGAGACCCGCGAAGCCCTGCGCCGCCTGCATCTGGAGCGCGCCACCGTGACCCGCCTGGCGATACCGGACGGCCATGTAAGCGAGCAGGAAGCCGCCCTGCAGCAGCGGCTGGTGGAAATCCTTACGCCGGAAGACGTGGTTTTCGCCACCTGGCGATTGGATGGCCATCCCGATCACGAGGCGACCGGCCGCGCCGCCGTGGAAGCCTGCCGCCTGCGCGGGGCCCGCTGCATCGAGGTGCCGGTCTGGACCTGGCACTGGGCCGCCCCGGGCGATCCACGCGTGCCCTGGGAACGGGCGCGGCGCCTGGAACTGGAGGAAGACGTCCTGGCGCTGAAGAAGCGCGCGGTGAATGCCTTCGGCAGTCAGCTGACCGAGGACACCAGCACGGGACAGGGACCTATCCTGCCGCCTGCGGTAGTGGCCCGTCTCACCCGTGCCTGGGAGGTCTATCTGACGTGACCGTCTCCATGAGCTATTTCGATTCGCTGTACGCCAGCAGCGACGATCCCTGGGACTACCGCCATCGCTGGTACGAAGCGCGCAAGCGCGATCTGACCCTGGCCATGTTGCCGCACCGTCGTTACAGCCACGGCTACGAGCCTGGCTGCTCCACCGGTGAGTTGTCCCGGCGGCTGGCCGAGCGCTGCGAGCGGCTGCTGGTCAGCGACGGCAATGCCTCCGCGGTCGCCACCGCTCGCGAGCGCCTGGCCGATCAGGCTCATGTCGAGGTGCATCACCTGCTGCTGCCGGACGCCTGGCCGGCCGGCGCCTTCGATCTCATCGTCATCAGCGAGATCGGCTACTACCTCGGCGAGCCCGGCCTGGCTGCCCTCCTGGATCGCGCCCACAGTGCGCTGCTGCCCGGAGGGATACTGCTCGGCTGTCACTGGCGCCATCCCATCGAAGGCTGTGCCCTGACCGGCGACCAGGTTCATGAGCGCATGGCCGCCCTGCCCGGTCTGCATCGCCTGAGCCACCTCGAAGAATCCGATTTCCTCCTCACCCTCTGGTCTTCCGACCCCACCTCCGTCGCCCGCCGGGAGCAGCTTCTATGATAGGTGCCGTGATACCCGCCCATAACGAAGAGCAACACGTCGAACGCTGCCTGCAATCGGTTCTGCGCGCCGCGCGGCATCCGGCCTTGCTGGGTGAACCCGTCGAGGTCGTCATCGTGCTGGACAGCTGCACCGACGGCACCGCGGAAATCGTTCGCCGGCTGCCCGTCACCGCCCTGGAAGTCTGGGCCTGCAACGTCGGCCTGACCCGGGCGACCGGCGCTGCCCATCTGATTCAGCTGGGCGCCCGCTGGCTGGCCTGCACCGATGCCGACTCCGAGGTGGCGCCGGACTGGTTCGCCGCCCAGCTCGCCTATGGCGCCGATGCCGTTTGCGGCGTGGTGGAGGTGGACGACTGGACCCCGCATTCCCCCGGCCTCAGGGCTCGCTACGAGGCCGCCTATCACGACCGCGAAGGCCATCAGCATATCCATGGCGCCAACTTCGGCATCTCCACGGCAGCCTATCTCCAGGCAGGCGGTTTTCCGTCCATGACCGTGGACGAAGACGTAACCCTGGTCACCGCGCTCAAGACCCAAGGCGCGCGCATCGCCTGGAGCAACAGCGTGCGGGTGCGCACCAGCTCGCGCCTGGACTGCCGGGCCCGCGGTGGTTTCGGCGACTACCTGAGCCTGCTCGGCGCCACTGCCTGACTAAACGCCCAGGGCGAAGGCCCCGGGCGTCGCGCCGAATTGCCGGCGAAAGGCGGCGATGAAAGCCGATGGGGAGTTGTAGCCGCAATCCAGCGCTACCTCCGTCACCGCAGCGCCCTGTTCCAGGCGTTCCAGGGCGCTGATCAGGCGCAACCGCTGGCGCCAGGTTCTGAAGGTCAACTCGGTATCGCGCAGGAACGCCCGGCTCAGTGTCTTTTCCGAGGCGCCCAGCACCCCCGACCACTGCGCCAGGGTGCGATCGTCCGACGGATTGGCCGCCAGGGCCTCGCACAGCAGGCGCAGCCGGCCATCCTGGGGCGCCGGCAGCGACAGTCCGACCTCGGGTGCCGCCTGCAACTGATCCAGCATCACCGACACCAGCCTTCCCTCGGGTCCCGCCTCGTCATATTCCCGGGCGAAGCCGCTGAAGGTCTTGATCAGTTCGCGGATCAGCGGACTCACCGCCACCACCCGACACCGCTCGCCCACATAGGGCGCCGCCTCGGCCCCGACATAGAGGCTGCGCATCTCCGCCCTGGGCGAGGAGCGCACCTGATGCTCGACATCGGCGGCGATCCACACCGCCCGCTGCGGCGGTGCCACATAGCTGCCCTCGGCGGTGGTCACCGTGAGCACCCCCTTGATGGCATAGGACAGCTGGCCCCAGGGATGCCGGTGCCAGGGTGTCCAGGCCGGTTGGGCCAGGGACTCCACCCGGGCATAGAGGCGCCGCGGCAGGTGCGCGAGTTCGGGAACGGGACGTTCGACCGCAGACTGTCCGTTTGACGACATCATTGGGGCTTTTCGCGTTAGTCGGCTAGGTCAGGAGACGATAGCCTTGGGGCTATCCGCAGACAACCCGAGAGAGACCATGGCTCGTCCCCGCCTGATGCCCGACAATTTCACCCTGCTGCTGGTCGCCACGGTGATCCTGGCCAGCGTGCTGCCCTGCCAGGGCCTCGCCGCCCAGATCGCCAACGTGGTGACCAACATCGCCATCGGCCTGCTGTTCTTCCTGCACGGCGCCAAGCTGTCGCGCCAGGCGCTGGTGGCCGGCATCACCCATTGGCGCCTGCACCTCCTGGTGTTCGCCTTCACCTTCGTCAGCTTTCCGCTGCTGGGCTGGGCGCTGCAGCCGCTGCTGGCCCCGCTGGTGACGCCGGAGCTCTATCTCGGCGTGCTGTTCATGTGCGCCCTGCCGGCCACGGTGCAGTCGTCCATCGCCTTCGTCTCCATGGCCCGCGGCAATGTCTCGGCCGCGGTCTGCAGTGCGTCCCTGTCCAGCCTGCTCGGTATCTTCCTCACTCCACTGCTGGTCCGGCTGCTGCTCGACGCCCACGGCGGCTCGGACGGCCAGAGCACTCTGGATGCCATCGTCAAGATCTGCGTCCAGCTGCTGCTGCCCTTCGTCGCCGGCCAGCTGCTGCGTCCGGTGATCGGCCACTGGGTGGATCGCCACAAGGGCAAGCTCAAGTTCGTCGACCAGGGGTCCATCCTGCTGGTGGTCTACACCGCCTTCAGCGCCGCGGTCATCGAAGGCCTGTGGCGCGAGACGCCGATCCTGTCGCTGGTGGGCCTGGTGTTCATCTGCGCCACCCTGCTGACCATGGTCCTGCTCGCCACGCGCTATAGCGCCCGGCTGCTAGGCATGAGCAAGGAAGACGAGATCACCGTGGTCTTCTGCGGCTCCAAGAAGAGCCTGGCCACGGGGGTGCCCATGGCCAAGGTGCTGTTTGCCGGCAGCACCATGGGTCCGGTGCTGCTGCCGATCATGCTGTTCCACCAGATCCAGCTGATGGTCTGCGCGGTGCTGGCGCAGCGCTACGCCAGGCGCGAGACGGCGGAGGCCGCGCCCGTGGCGGCGGCCCCCGTGGCGAAGTGATCCCCGCGGTGGCGAGGCGCCCGTCTAGCGCGCCTCGTCCTCGCGAACCGGCTTGCGCATGGTGACCCACTCTTCCGCGGCGGTGGGATGGATGCCCAGGGTGTCGTCGAAGCAGGCCTTGGTCGCGCCCGCCTTGAGGGCGATGGCCAGGCACTGGATCTGCTCGCCGGCATCGGGGCCCACCATGTGGCAGCCCAGCACCTGGTCGCTGTCGGCATCCACCACCAGTTTCATCAGGGTGCGCTCCTGGACATCGGTCAGGCTGAGCTTGGTCGGCCGGAAGCTGCTCTGGAAGATCTTCAGTCGATGGCCACGCTCACGCGCCTCTTCTTCGCTCAAGCCGATGCTCGCCAGATTGGGCAGGCTGAAGACCGCGCTGGCGATCAGGTCGTAGTTCAGCGGGCGATAGCTGTCGGGATTGAACAGATGGCGCGCCAGGGTCATGCCCTCGGCCAGGGCCACCGGGGTCAGCTGCACCCGGCCGATGACGTCGCCGATGGCGTAGATCGAAGGCTCCGCGGTCTGGAAGGTCTCGCCGACCTTGATGAAGCCCCGGTCGTCCAGGGCGACACCGGTGTTTTCCAGGCCCAGGTCGTCCAGCATCGGCCGGCGGCCGGTGGCATAGAAGACGCAATCGGCGTCCAGCATCCGACCGTCCTTGAGTGTCACCTGCAGGCTGCCATCGGCGGCCTTGTCGATCCGCGCCACATCGGCATTGAATTGCAGGTCATGGCCGCGCTTCTGCATCTCGTCGCGCAGGTGCTCGCGCACGCCCCTGTCGAAGCCGCGCAGGAACAGCTCCCGGCGATACAGCAGGGTCGTCTTGGCGCCGAGCCCCTGGAAGATCGAGGCGAATTCCACGGCAATGTAGCCGCCCCCCACCACCACCACCCGCTTGGGCAGCTCCGGCAGGTAGAAGGCCTCGTTGGAGGTGATGGCATGCTCGCGGCCGGGGAAGTCCGGCACGTCCGGCCAGCCACCGGTGGCGATGAGGATGCGCTCGCAGCGATAGCGCTGGCCTTCCACCTCCACGGTATGGGGATCGAGGATGCGGGCATGGGCTTCCAGCAAGGTCACCCCGCTGTTGACCAGCAAGGCCCGATAGATGCCGTTCAGCCGGCGGATCTCGTGGTCCTTGCTGGCGACCAGGGTGTTCCAGTCGAAGGCCGGAACCTCGGCATCCCAGCCATAGCCACGGGCCTGGCGGAATTCATCGCGAAAGGAGGCGCCGTAGATGAAGTATTTCTTGGGCATGCAGCCCACGTTCACACAGGTCCCGCCGAGGTAACGGCTTTCCGCCACCGCCACCCGGGCACCGAAGTCGGCCGCGAAGCGCGCGGCCCGTACCCCGCCCGAACCGGCGCCGATCACGAAGAGGTCGAAATCATAGGTCGTCATGGAGCTCTCTCTTTTTGCTGCTGGCGACCAGCATAACGCAAGGCCACCCTGGGCAGCGGCCCGGCTGGCCAACCGCCAGAAACGACAAGGCCACCCGCAGGTGGCCTGGTCGACTGCACGTCAGGCTTACAGCGCCTTGTACAGATTCTCGAAGCAGAAGTTGGTGGCTTCGACGAAGCCTTCCGCGCTGCCGCAGTCGAAACGCTGACCCTTGAATTTGTAGGCCAGAACGCAACCGTCCTGGGCCTGCTTCATCAGGGCGTCGGTGATCTGGATCTCGCCACCCTTGCCCGGCTCGGTCTGCTCGATCAGGTCGAAGATGTCCGGGGTCAGAATGTAGCGGCCGATGATCGCCAGGTTGGAGGGAGCGTCTTCCGGCTTCGGCTTCTCGACCATGTTGTTCACGCGGTAGATGTCGTCACGGATCATCTCGCCGGCGATCACACCGTACTTGTTGGTCTCGTTGGCCGGGACTTCCTGGATGGCCACGATGGAGCAGCGGAACTGGTTGTACAGCTTGACCATCTGCTTGAGGACGCTGTCGCCTTCCAGGTTCAGGCAGAGGTCGTCCGCCAGGACCACGGCGAAGGGCTCGTCACCGATCAGCGGGCGGCCGGTCAGGATGGCGTGGCCCAGGCCCTTCATCTCCACCTGACGGGTGTAGGAGAAGGTGCAGTTGTCGATCAGCTTGCGAATGCCGACCAGGTACTTTTCCTTGTCGGTGTTCTTGATCTGGCTTTCCAGCTCATAGCTGATGTCGAAGTGGTCTTCCAGCGAGCGCTTGCCACGACCGGTAACGATCCCGATCTGATGCAGGCCAGCCTCCAGAGCTTCCTCCACGGCGTACTGCACCAGCGGCTTGTTCACAATGGGCAGCATTTCCTTGGGCATGGCTTTGGTCGCAGGGAGAAAACGAGTGCCATAGCCGGCTGCCGGAAACAGACATTTGGTGATCATGGGAGTCCTTTGATCTGTACGTGAAGGCAAAACGAACGGCGGTCTATCCAGCCGCTTGTCGCATACAATGCCCGAAGCGCGCGACGCTGGAAATAGCCAGGCATGGGCGCTCTGTGGACGTGCGGATACGACTCCAGGATTGCCTTCCGGTTCTGCGCAAAGCCGCAAAGAACTGCTATCGTCCAAAGTTTGGAACCAGCGTCACGACTCCGCGGATAGATCTCGACATGAAGAAATGGATGCTCCCGTTGCTGTGTGTTTCCCTCGCCGGCTGCTCCCTGGGCGGTCATCACGAGGCGGCGGAAACGCGGCCGCTCAGCGCGGAACAGACCACCCTGCTGCGCCAGAACGACCTCTTGCAGGCCAAGCTGCTGGTCCTGGGTGGCAGCGAAGAACAGCTCAAGCTCGCGGATGCCCTGCTGCTGCGCAATGGCGGAACCAGCGCCGATGGCGAAGTGGAGTTCTATCGTGCGGTGATCGCCATCAAGCAGGGCCCGCAGACCGATGACGTCCTGGAATTGCTGAACGCCTCCGCCGATCATCGCTATCCGCTGGCCTATGCCCTGCTCTATCGGATGTATACCGATCCCTTCCTGGTGCCCGAGGCCGACCCGATCCAGGCGCAGACCTACAAGAGCGCCTACGGAGAGCTCGCGGTGGCCAAGAGTGGCTATCCGTCCTTCGACAAGGCCGTGGAAGTCACCCGCCAGCTGGCGCCCTGAACCCGCCTCTCTAGTCGGCCGCTTTGCGGCCGTTCACAGTCTGGCGCTGGCGAATGAGCAGCCGTTGACCTTTCCTGGATGTGAATGATGTCAACTGGCCGCATGACGGTAGCATCGAGCCTCTACCGTCCGCCGCCCAGAGCCATCTCCATGTCCTCGCTTGGCAAGCTGTCACCCGATATCGTTGCCGTCCGGACCGTGACGCAGCGGCTCGTCCTGCTGCTGATCGGGTTCTTCGCGCTGGCCATCCTGCTGACGCGGCTGCCGACCTTCATCAACGCCGCCAGCGGCGAGACCTGGCAGATCCGCGGCGGCCAGATTCCGCTGATGCAGTATCCCGCCATGCCGGAGCGCAGCGTGGTCGCCAACCGCCAGCTGATCGCCATGCTCAAACCGGGCGATCGCATCCTGGTCCTGGACAGCGCCCCCTTTCGCCCCTGGAAGAAGGTCATGCTGATCGGCGAAGACAGCCGCATCGGCTGGATTCGCGTCACCCCGGCCCTGGGCGCGATCCGCCTGGAGTGACGCCAGGACCGGCGCGGCTCGACAGCAGGCGCATGACCCGGGTGTCATGCCAGCGATACCAGCGCGCCTGACCCAGCCGCTGCGCCTGCCGATGTTCCGGATGGGCGCCCCAGGCCGCGACGGCGGCCTCATCGGTCCAGTAGGACAGGGTGATGCCCAGGCCATCGACGCCGCGCACCGATTCCATGCCGAGAAAGCCCGGTTGCGCCTCGACCAGCTCCACCATGCGCATGGCCATGCGCTCATAGTCCGGATCCTGATCCGCCCGTTGCGAGATGAAGGCGATCACCACGCAGTCTGCGGGCAACTCCAGCCGCTTCATGGCAGCACGCTCCGAGCGGCGATCATCGCCTCCAGCCAGGCGCGCACCACCGCGGGGACCCGGCCGGCCAGCGCTTCGCGCTCCGGCTGATAGAGGGTGCCGAAATAACAGGGATGGGTCGTCAGTTCGAAGGCAGCGGGTAGTCCTTCTTCATCCCAGGCGAGTACGCGCCAGCCGGCGTCGAGCAAAGCCGGCAGATAGGCGGGATTCACCCCGAAGCGACAGCGATAGGTGGCCTCGACCCGTTCGGCGCCGGTCGCCTCCGCGAGGCGCGACCCTGCCAGCAGTCGGAGTTGATTCTGCACCTCGATGCGGGCGCAGCTCAGGGGCGTGAGCACCGCGCGGCTGGCCAGGGGATCGTCTTCGCCGTGGGCGGCATCCGTCCATCCCAGCACGGACTGGACGTACTCCAGCAACGCGTACTGCAGCCCGCCACAGGTCCCGAGAAAGGGAATCCGCTGTTCGCGCGCCGTGCGCAGAGTCGCCAGCACCCCTTCGCGATGGCGATAGGGACTCCCGGGGACGCACCAGAGGCCGTCGCAGTCGGCAAGGGCGCCATCGGCCTCGACCGTCGGCAGCCAGCGTGTTTGCAGCGTGACACCCAGCGCCGTGGCGGTCAGCGCCAGGGCCTGGGGGATGGCTTGGTGGGCCACGATGGAAGCGTCCTGGTCACCCAGGAGCACGATTTCATATGACGTCATGATGGACACCTGCAGGCGTGGAAGGTCCGACCGACTCTAGGCCCTTTGGGCCCACGGTTTTAATAGGCGTTGCGGACAGCAGCCCTTGCGTCCCTGCCCTGTCGGTCACGCCCGCCTTTCGCCAGGCGCAAGGAAGCGCCCGGTACAGCAGCTGTACCGGGCGCCGGATACCAGACACTCAGGGTGCCGGGTTGGGCTGGTCGACGTGGATGGCTTCGATGGCGGCCAGGGTTTCCTGATCCAGCACCAGCTCGCTGCTCGCCAGATTGCTTTCCAGCTGGGCGAGCGAGGTGGCACCGATGATGTTGCTGGTCACGAAGGGCCGAGTGGTGACGAAGGCCAGGGCCATCTGCGCCGGATCCAGACCGCGCTCCCGGGCCAGTTCGACATAGGCCTGGGCCGCGCGCTGCGTTTGCGGATTGCTGTAGCGCTGGAAGCGTTCGAACAGGGTCAGTCGCGCCCCTTCCGGACGGGCGCCGTTCAGGTACTTGCCCGCGAGCACACCGAAGGCCAGCGGCGAATAGGCCAGCAGCCCCACCTGTTCGCGCATGGCCTGCTCGGCCAGGCCCACCTCGAAGCTGCGATTGAGCAGATTGTAGGGATTCTGGATGGAGACCACCCGCGGCCAGCCGCGCGTCTCGCTCAGGTGCAGGAAGCGTTGCACGCCCCAGGGCGTTTCGTTGGACAGGCCGACATGGCGGACCTTGCCTGCCTTCACCAGGCCGTCGAGGGCCTCCAGGGTCTCCTCGATGGGTGTGAAGTCGGCATCGTTGTGCACATAGCCCAGCTGACCGAAGTAATTGGTCCGCCGATCCGGCCAGTGCAGCTGGTAGAGATCCAGATAGTCGGTGTTGAGTCGCTTGAGACTGGCCTCCAGCGCGGCGGTGAGATTGGCCTTGGTAAAGGCCAGGCCACCGTCGCGGATGTAGTCCATGTCGCGGCCAGGACCGGCCGCCTTGCTGGCCAGTACCCAGTCGGCGCGGTCGCCGTGCTGGCGGAAATAGTTGCCGATGATGGTCTCGGTACGGGTGTAGGTCTCGGCGCGCGGCGGCACCGGGTACATCTCGGCGGTATCCAGCAGGTTGACGCCGGCCGCCTTGGCGACCCGGATCTGCTCGAAGGCTTCTGCCTCGGTGTTCTGCTCGCCCCAGGTCATGGTACCCAGGGAAATGGCGCTCACCTTCAGCTCGGTTCGGCCCAAGGATCGATAGTGCATGGCAAGCCTCTTTCGCGGTTGAAACCGCAACGTTAGCAGGACTCCCAAGCGCAGCCCAACTCGTCTGACGATTTGAACTCTCGTCCGCTTGCCGATGCCCTCCCCTTGAGGCGACAGCCCAGGCTGCTCGCTGCTAGGGAAGACGCCCATCTACCCAAGCGGGTGCCCGTAGAGGACCGACGCGACACTCCGGAGTGCACATCATGAAAGCTGTGGTTTACCAGGGCCCACGCGACGTCGCGGTCAAGAACGTAGCCGATGCCCGCATCGAAAAACCCACCGACGTCCTCGTTAGGATCACCACCACCAACATCTGCGGTTCCGACCTGCACATGTACGAAGGCCGCACCAGCTTCGAAAGTGGCCGGGTCTTCGGCCACGAGAATCTCGGCGAGGTAGTCGAGGTCGGTCTCGGCGTCGATCGCATCAGGGTTGGCGACCGGGTCTGCCTGCCCTTCAACATCGGCTGCGGATTCTGCGAGAACTGCGAGCGCGGGCTGACCGGTTTCTGCCTCACCGCCAACCCGGGCGTCGCCGGTGCGGCCTACGGCTTCGCCGACATGGGCCCCTACCAGGGTGGCCAGGCGGAGTTGCTGCGGGTGCCCTACGCCGACTTCAACTGCCTGGTACTGCCCGAAGATGCCGCGGAACGCGAAGACGACTACGTGATGCTGTCTGATATCTTTCCCACCGGCTGGCATGCCACCGAGCTGGCCGGTCTGCGTCCGGGCGAATCCATCGCCATCTATGGCGCGGGCCCGGTCGGCCTCATGGCTGCCCATTCCGCCATGATCCGTGGCGCCTCCGAGGTCTATGTGGTCGATGACCAGCCGGATCGCCTGGCACTGGCGGAAAAGCTCGGCGCCAAGGCCATCCACGCCAAGGAAGGCGATGCGGTGGAGCAACTGCTCAACCTCACCCATGGGCGCGGGACCGATCGCGGTTGCGAGTGCGTCGGCTACCAGTGCTGCGATCACCACGGGCACGAAGTCAATCACCTCACCATGAACAACCTGGTGGCCTCGACCCGCGCCACCGGTGGTATCGGGGTGGTCGGGGTGTTCGTGCCCCAGGACCCGGGTGGCCGGAACGACCTGGCCAAGCAAGGCAAGATGGCCTTCGACTTCGGCAACTTCTGGTTCAAGGGCCAGCAGATCCGCACCGGCCAGGCCAACGTCAAGAACTACAACCGCGAGCTGGCGCGACTGATCCATGCGGGCAAGGCGCGACCCTCGCAGATCATCTCCCATCGCCTGAGCCTGGCCGAGGCGCCGGACGCCTATCGCCATTTCGATGCGCGGGATGATGGCTGGACCAAGGTGGTGCTCAAGCCGGCCGCCTGAGGCGGTTCACCTTCCCAGGGAGCGCTCAGGAAGAGCCGCTCCCACCCGCCGGGCGCCGCCTGCAGCCAATCACTGGTGATAAGCCCCGGCTTTGGGCTAGGATGGCGCCGCCCCGAATTCCGGGGCCTGGGTTCCCTCACCCCAGGCACTTTCAAAAAGGCCCTCTCATGCTCGAACGTATCGCTTTCGCGCGCCGCACGGCGGTCGCCGCGCTCGTCGCTTTCCATATCCTCATCATCATCGCCAGCAACTACCTGGTGCAGTTGCCGCTGCAGCTGTTCGGCTGGCACACCACCTGGGGCGCCTTCAGCTTTCCCTTCATCTTTCTCGCCACCGACCTCACCGTGCGGCTGATGGGCAAGGCGCCCGCCCGCCAGGTGATCGCCCGGGTGATGATTCCGGCCCTGGTGGTTTCCTATGGGGTCTCGGTGCTGTTCCAGGACGGCAGCTTCCAGGGCTGGGCGGCGCTGGCCGCGGTCAACGTCTTCGTGCTGCGCATCTCCCTGGCCAGCTTCTGTGCCTATGTGCTCGGCCAACTGCTCGACATCCAGGTGTTCGACCGCCTGCGGCGCTCGGGCCACTGGTGGCTGGCGCCCACGGTCTCGACCCTGTTCGGCAACGCTCTCGACACCCTGGCCTTCTTTTCCATCGCCTTCTGGCGCAGCGACAACCCCTTCATGGCCAGTCACTGGCCGGAGATCGCCCTGGTCGACTACGGCGTCAAGCTGACGGTCAGCCTGCTGCTCTTCGTCCCGCTCTATGGCGTGCTGCTGCGTTCGCTGGTGCCCCAGGCCTGGGCGCGGCGTCCGGACCTCGCCTAAGGGCAGGATTGCTGCCAGGCGCGGCTTGGCCCTAGAGTGATGCCCCCTTCAATTGCCTCGGGTTCCGCCATGCTCACCGCCGCCCTCGCCCGCTTTCCGCGCCTGACGCTGCAGCCCTCGGTGACCCCGCTGGAGGTCCTGCCGCGGCTGTCGGCGGAGCTGGGCCGCGCGGTCTACTGCAAGCGCGACGACACCACCAGCCTGGCCCTGGGCGGCAACAAGGTGCGCAAGCTGGAATACCTGGTCGCCGCGGCGCTGGCCGCCGGCGCCGACACCCTGGTGACCGCCGGCGCCATCCAGTCCAACCATGTGCGCCAGACCGCCGCCGTCGCCGCGCAACAGGGCCTGGGCTGCGTCGCCCTGCTGGAAAATCCCATCGCCACCGCGGACCCCGGCTACCTGCACGGCGGCAACCGCCTCCTGCTCGAACTCTTCGGCGCCGAGATCAGAGCCGTCGCGGCGCTCGATGATCCGTTGCGGCAGCTGGAAGCCGAAGCCGAGCGCCTGCGCCAGCAAGGGCGCAAAACCTGGGCGATCCCCATTGGCGGCTCCAGCGCCCTGGGCGCCCTCGGCTACGTTCGTGCGGCCCTGGAACTCGACGCTCAGCTGCACGAACTGCAGTTGCAACCCGCGGCCGTCATCCTCGCCTCCGGCAGTGCCGGCACCCAGGCCGGGCTGGACCTGGCACTTCATCATCTGCGGCCAGAGCTGCCGGTGATCGGCGTCACCGTTTCCCGCACCCAGGCCGAGCAGCTGCCCAGGGTCGCCCTGCTGCGGCAGCAACTGGCCGAGTTGCTGGGCGTCGCTCTACCCGAGAATCCTCCGCTCCTGCGTGACGGCTACTTCGGCCCGCGCTATGGCGAGCCCAATCCCGGCACCCTGGCCGCCATCCGCCGCCTCGGCCGGCTCGAAGGCCTGGTGCTGGATCCGGTCTATACCGGCAAGGCCATGGCGGGCCTTCTGGATATGGTCGCCAGCGGGGACCTCCCACCCGGCCCCCTGGTATTCCTGCACACCGGCGGCGCCCCGGGCACCTTCGCCTATGGCGACTGGTTGGCGTGATCGGCTAGCCAAGCCACAGGACGATGGCATAACGTCAGCAGTTTTCGGACTTGGGATGTCAGAACAGACACCCTCATAGTGGCGCACCCTCATAACCACAAGGATCTCTTCCATGCGCAAACCCCTCCCCCAGCGTCTGCTCCGTAGCGCCGCCCTGTTGCTCGCCCTGGGCCTGGCCCACCAGGCCACCGCCCAGGCCGAAGACCTCCTGCAGACCGTCAAGCAGCGCGGCGAACTGATCGTCGGCCTGGAGGGCACTTATCCGCCCTTCAGCTTCCAGAACGAACAGGGCCAGCTGACCGGCTTCGAAGTGGACTTCGCCAAGGCCCTGGCCAAGGAGCTGGGCGTCGACGCCAAGATCCAGCCCGGCAAATGGGATGGCCTGCTCGCCGCCCTGGAATCCCGGCGTCTGGACGTGGTGATCAACCAGGTCACCATCAGCGACGAGCGCAAGAAGAAATACGATTTCTCCACCCCCTACACCGTCTCCGGCATCCAGGCCCTGGTGCGCAAGGACGACGTCGACAGCATCAAGACCGCCGCCGACCTCGCCGGCAAGAAGGTCGGCGTCGGCCTGGGCACCAACTACGAGCAATGGCTGCGCCAGAACATACCCAAGGCGGACGTGCGCACCTACGAAGACGATCCGACCAAGTACCAGGATCTGCGCGTCGGCCGCATCGACGCCATCCTCGTCGACCGCCTGGCCGCCCTGGAACTGCTGTCCAAGACCAAGGACAAGCTGGCCCTGGCCGGTGAGCCCTTCAGCCGCCAGGAGTCGGGCATCGCCGAACGCAAGGGTGATCCGCAATTCCATGCCGCGGTCGACCAAGCCATCGCCAAGCTGCGTGCCGATGGCACCCTAGCCAAGATCTCCGAGAAGTGGTTCAAGGCCGACGTCACCCAATGAGCGACACGCTACAGCTCCTGCTCGATTCGCTGCCCTTCCTGCTGAAGGGCGCGATCTGGACCGTGGTCCTGAGCCTCGGCGGCATGTTCTTCGGCCTGCTGCTGGGCTTCGGCCTGGCCCTGCTGCGCCGTTCGCAAAGCCTGCCGCTGCGTAGCCTGGCGCGGCTGTACATCTCGTTCTTCCGGGGTACGCCGCTGCTGGTGCAGCTGTTCGTCATCTACTACGGCCTGCCCGAACTGGGCCTGCAGCTCGATCCGCTGCCGGCCGCCCTGATCGGCTTTTCGCTGAACATGGCCGCCTACACCGCGGAGATCATCCGCTCGGCCATCGGCGCCATCGACCGCGGTCAGTGGGAAGCCGCCGCCAGCATCGGCATGACGCCGCTGCAGACCCTGAGGCGCGCCATCCTGCCCCAGGCGCTGCGCATCGCCCTGCCGCCACTGGGCAACAGCTTCATCTCGCTGGTCAAGGACACCTCGCTGGCGGCCACCATCCAGGTGCCGGAGCTGTTCCGCCAGGCCCAGCTGATCACCGCCCGCACCTTCGAGATCTTCAGCCTCTACCTGGCCGCGGCACTGCTCTACTGGGTCCTGGCCAGCCTGCTGTCCACCCTGCAGAACCGCCTCGAACGGCACTACGGGCGCCACATCAATGAACGAGGTCAGTCATGATCGAGGTGCAGGGGCTGTCCAAGTCCTTCCGGCAGCAGACGGTGCTGCAGTCCATCGACCTCGAGGTGGCCCAGGGGGAGGTGGTCGCCATCATCGGCCCCAGCGGTTCGGGCAAGACCACCCTGCTGCGCTGCCTCAATCTGCTGGAGACCCCGGAGGCCGGCAGCATCCGCCTGGGCGACCTGCGCATCGACGCCGGCCGACCGCTCAAGGGCCAGCAGCATGCGATCCGCCAGTTGCGCCAGCGCATGGGCTTCGTCTTCCAGAACTTCAATCTGTTTCCCCATCGCACCGCGCTGGAGAACGTGATCGAGGGACCCATCATCGTCCAGGGCGAGGCGCGCGACACGGCCATCGCCCAGGGCCGTGAATGGCTGGCCAAGGTCGGCTTGGCCGACAAGGCCGATAGCTATCCCGGACAGCTATCGGGCGGCCAGCAGCAGCGGGTCGCCATCGCCCGGGCACTGGCCATGCGTCCCCAGGCCATCCTCTTCGATGAACCCACCTCGGCGCTGGATCCCGAGCGGGTCGGCGAGGTGCTGGAGACCATTCGCGGGCTGGCCCAGGAGGGTCGTACCCTGGTCATCGTCACCCACGAGATGGCCTTCGCGCGCGACGTCGCCCATCGCGTGCTGTTCATGGACGGCGGCCGCATCGTCGAACAGGGTCCGGCGGCCGAGTTGTTCAATCGGCCGCGTGAAGAACGCACCCGGCGCTTCCTGGCCAAGTTCGTCCGTGACAGTGCCGCCGACTACTCCTGAGCCAGACCGGCACACCCCTGCAGGCTGGCCTGGCTGACGTTGCTGTTGGCCGGCACGCCATGGGTCAGCCAGACGTTGCCGCCGATGGTCGAGCCCTGGCCGATGGTGATGCGCCCGAGGATGGTCGCCCCGGCATAGATCACCACATCGTCCTCGACGATCGGATGGCGCGGATGGCCCTTCTTGAGGTTGCCCTCGGCATCGGCCGGGAAGCGCTTGGCGCCCAGGGTCACTGCCTGATAGATGCGCACCCGGTCGCCGATGATGCAGGTCTCGCCGATCACCACACCGGTGCCATGGTCGATGAAGAAGCCCTCGCCGATCTGGGCACCCGGGTGGATGTCGATCCCGGTCGCCGAGTGCGCCCGCTCGCTGACCATCCGCGCCAGCAACGGCAGGCCGCTGCGATAGAAGTGATGGGCGATGCGGTGATGGATCATGGCGTAGATGCCCGGGTAGCAGAGCAGCACCTCGTCCACGCTGCGCGCGGCGGGATCGCCCTGGTAGGCGGCGATCACGTCGGTATCCAGCAGGCGCCGCAGGTCCGGCAGGGCCAGGGCGAAGGCCTGCACCAGCCGACGGGCCTCGTCGGCACGATTGACGCCGTTCTCGCCACGCTGCTTGGCGAAATAGTCCAGTTCCAGCTTCGCCTGGATCACCAGGGCATTGAGCGCCCGCTCCAGTTCGAAACCGACATAGAAGTCCTCGCTTTCCTGGCGCAGCTGATCCGGCCCCAGGCGTAGCGGAAAGAGCGCACCGCTGAGGGATTCGATCACGCTGGCCATGACGCTGCGCGACGGCAGCTCGCGGCCGCTGAACTCGCGGAAACGCCCATGGGTCTCGCGCCATTGGCTGCGCGCCTCATGTAGTTCCCCGACGATGCGCCCGAGTTGCCAGTCGTTGCCGCCCGTGGATTGCCCGTTAAGTTCGCTCATAAGTCATCTATCCAGTTACCAGGCTGACGAGGATAAAGTATCCGCCGATCCCTGACAGCCCACGTCGCGCCAGGCGCGGTAAGCTGTCGTCCTTTGCCCATCAAGGAGCGCCACCCATGATCGCCTCCCCGCTGGTCACCGCTGCCTGGCTGCAGGAGCAACTCGGCCGTCCGGATCTGCTGATCCTCGATGCCAGTCTCTACCTGCCCAACGAACCCCAGATCGCCGACGAGACCTATCGGCAGCAGCACATCCCCGGCGCCCTGCGCTTCGATATCGAACACTTCTCCGATCCGGACACCGCGCTGCCGCACATGGTCCCCAGCGCGGGACGCTTCGCCCGCCTGGCTGGCGAACTGGGCGTCACCCCGGAGACCACCCTGGTCGTGTACGACCAGAAGGGCCTGTTCTCCGCTGCCCGGGCCTGGTGGCTGTTCCGCCTGTTCGGCCATGACCAGGTGATGGTGCTCGATGGCGGCCTGCCGCTCTGGCGTGAACAGGGCCTGCCGCTGGAGACCGGTGAAAACCTGCCCAACCCGCAGCCGCCCTACCCCGTCATCTTCAACAATCGCCTGCTCTGTGGCCTAGGCGATGTGCAGACCGCGCTCAGCGTGGGCCAGACCCAGGTGCTCGACGCGCGTGGCGCCAAGCGCTTCACCGGCGAGGTAGCGGAGCCGCGCCCGGGCGTCGCCTCCGGGCATATGCCCGGCAGCCAGAATCTGCCCTACGACAGCCTGCTGAGCGAAGACGGCACCCTGCTACCACCCCAGGAGTTGCGCCAGCGCTTCCAGGCTCTGGGCATCGACGGCCTGCATCCGGTGATCACCAGTTGCGGCAGTGGCGTCACCGCCGCGGTCCTGCTGCTCGCCTTGAGCGTCGCCGGCCTGCCGGATGGTCGACTCTACGACGGCTCCTGGAGCGAATGGGGTCAGCATCCGGCCACGACCAAGGCGCTGGGTCCGGCCTGAGGCGAGCTAAGGTACTGATTTGATTCAATACCTGTAGTATCCGATAGAGACGCCCAATCGCCGACATCGCCTTTAACAATGAGGTGAATCGTCAAAATGCGATTAGTATGCGTCCTATCGATTTCAACCCTGACTTAAACCCATCAAGGAGTCATCAATGTCCCTGATCAACACCGAAGTGAAGCCTTTCACCGCGACCGCCTACCACAACGGCAAATTCGTCCAGGTGACCGAGGCCGATCTGAAGGGCAAGTGGTCCGCCATCGTGTTCTACCCGGCCGACTTCACCTTCGTGTGCCCCACCGAGCTGGAAGACCTTGCTGACCTGTACCCCGAGTTCCAGAAGCTGGGCGTGGAGATCTACGGTGTGTCCTGCGACACCCACTTCGCGCACAAGGCCTGGCACGACACCTCGGAAGCCATCAAGAAGGTCAACTACCCGCTGGTAGGCGATCCCACCGCTCGCCTGGCACGCAACTTCGAAGTGCTGATCGAAGAAGAAGGCCTGGCCCTGCGCGGCACCTTCCTGATCAACCCGGAAGGCCAGATCAAGCTGTGCGAAATCCACGACAACGGCATCGGCCGTGACGCCAGCGAACTGCTGCGCAAGGTCCGCGCCGCCCAGTACGTCGCCAACCACCCGGGCGAAGTCTGCCCCGCCAAGTGGAAAGAAGGCGAAGCGACCCTGACCCCCTCGCTGGACCTGGTCGGCAAGATCTAACACCCGCCTGATCTAGCCCGAGCGCCCGGGCGCCTTGCCCGCGCGCTCTTTTTTTGCCCATTTTTTACGGAAGCCACGTCGCCATGTTGGACGCCAATCTGAAAGCCCAGCTCAAGACCTACCTCGAACGCGTCACGCGCCCCATCGAGATCGTCGCGTCCCTCGACGATGGCGCGAAGTCCCGTGAAATGCACAGCCTGCTGCAGGATATCGCCAGCCTGTCCGATCAGGTCAGCCTCAGCACCGACGGCACCGATGCCCGTCGCCCCTCCTTCGCCCTGCTGACCCCCGGTCAGAACATCGACCTGCGCTTCGCCGGTCCGCCCATGGGCCACGAATTCACTTCCCTGGTCCTGGCCCTGCTGCAGGTGGGCGGTCATCCGTCCAAGGCCAGCCAGGACGTCATCGAGCAGGTCAAGGCGCTCGACGGCGACTACCAGTTCGAAACCTATTTCTCCCTCTCCTGCCAGAACTGCCCGGACGTGGTGCAGGCCCTGAACCTCATGGCCGTGCTCAATCCCCGGGTCAAGCACGTCGCCGTCGACGGCGCCCTGTTCCAGGACGAGGTCGAGCGCCGCCAGATCATGGCCGTGCCCAGCGTCTACCTGAACGGCGAACCCTTCGGCCAGGGCCGCATGGGTCTGGAAGAGATCGTCGCCAAGCTCGACACCGGCGCCGCCGCTCGCTCCGCCGACAAGCTCAATGCCAAGGACGCCTTCGACGTCCTGGTCATCGGCGGTGGCCCGGCTGGCGCTGCCGCTGCCGTCTATGCCGCACGCAAGGGCATCCGTACCGGCGTCGCCGCCGAGCGTTTCGGCGGCCAGGTACTGGACACCCTGGCCATCGAGAACTTCATCTCCATCAAGGAGACCGAAGGGCCGAAGCTGGCCATGGCGCTGGAAGAGCACGTCAAGCAGTACGAAGTCGACATCATGAACCTGCAGCGTGCCGAGCAGCTGATTCCGGCCCACGAAGCCGGCGGCCTCCACGAAGTCCGCTTCACCGATGGCGGCTCGCTCAAGGCCAAGACGCTGATCCTGGCCACCGGCGCCCGTTGGCGCGAGATGAACGTTCCCGGTGAGCGCGAATACCGCAACCGCGGCGTGGCCTACTGCCCGCACTGCGACGGTCCCCTGTTCAAGGGCAAGCGCGTCGCCGTGATCGGTGGCGGCAACTCGGGCGTCGAGGCGGCCATCGACCTCGCCGGCATCGTCGCCCAGGTCACCCTGATCGAGTACGACGGCCAGCTGCGTGCCGACGCCGTGCTGCAGCGCAAGCTGTTCAGCCTGCCCAACGTGACCGTCATCACCAGCGCCCTCACCAGCGAAGTCAAGGGCGACGGCCAGAAGGTCAACGGCCTGGTCTACAAGGATCGCAACTCCAGCGAGTTCCACCACATCGACCTGGAAGGCGTCTTCGTGCAGATCGGCCTGGTGCCCAATACCGACTGGCTCAAGGGTACCGTCGAGCTGTCGCCGCGCGGCGAGATCGAAGTGGACGCCCGTTGCCAGACCTCCCTGCCCGGCGTCTTCGCCGCGGGCGACGTCACCACCGTGCCCTACAAGCAGATCGTCATCGCCCTGGGCGAAGGCGCCAAGGCCTCCCTGGCCGCCTTCGATCACCTGATCCGCACCAGCGCCTGATCGATCTCACGCCCCCCTTTCCCGCCCGGCATCTGCCGGGCTTTTTTTCGTCCGCCGTTTTCTGCGTCCACCTTGGCATGTTTCTCGCTGCGACCTAACCAGGCGTCATAAAGATGGGCACGAACGGTCTAGGAGTTCCTCCCGGACTTTCGTTAGGATCTCAGGGCCGGGTTCCTGAACCTGGCAGCTCCAGCGGTAGAGGACCAGGCGGCATATGCACAGACAGATTTCTTCCAGCATCCACGATTCCTATCCCCCCAAGCTCGCACCCGCCACGCCGCTCACCCCTCCCGAGCTGGTGGCCTCCCTGGAAGCCACCCTGGCTCAACGCCAACCCGGCCCGGTCTGGCTGTTCGCCTACGGCTCGCTGATCTGGCGCCCCGAGTGCCCCGCCGTCGCCGTGCGCCGGGCGCGGGTGCACGGCTACCACCGCGGTCTCTATCTCTGGTCCCAGCTGCATCGCGGTACCCCCGAGCAACCCGGCCTGGTACTGGGCCTGGATCGCGGCGGCTCCTGCTCGGGCTTCGCCTACCAGTTGCCGGATGACCAGCTGGACGACCACCTGCTGGCCCTCTGGAAGCGCGAGATGCCGGATGGGTCCTACCGCCCCCGCTGGCTGCAATGCCACCTGGAAGACGGCAGCAAGGTGCAGGCGCTCGGCTTCGTGCTGAAGCGCAATCTGCCCTGCTACGCCGGCAGCCTGCCCGATGACATCCTCAATCGCGTCCTGACCGAGGCCTGCGGCCATTTCGGCACCACCCTGGAATACGTCGAGCGCACCATCACGGCGCTCAGGGCCCACGCCATGCCCGATCGCAACCTGGAAGCCCTGCTGCAGCGCTATCGCAGCGCACCCCTGCTGGAGGCCATGCAGGGATGAAGCAACGTCAGATCAACCCCCACAAGCTGCTGCTCAGCAAATGGACGGCCGTCCAGCCACGCGAACGGCAAAAGCACTTCATCGTCACCCGGGTCCATACCCCGGAAGTCGAGACCGACCCCATCTCGCAGATAGATCTGCAAGCCGTTCTCACTCGTCGTACCTGGACGCTGGACTGGCACGAGTTGCAGGATGCAGAATGCTGGCTGCAAGGCTGGCAATGAAACTCCGAAAGCAGGGCCGGGATTTTGCGACTAGCATCGCGATATGACGGCACTTTTCTGCAAAGGTGAAACCCTGTAGCAGCCAATGCTGTCACAGTGCCACCTTTGAACAGGAAGCTTTTCCGGATGACCCTCTATGTCGAACTCGCCAGCGCCTTCAACACCCTCAAAGGCGGATTCGAGCCGTTGCGCTGCGTGATATCCACGCGTGATCAGCGCGCCTACGATGTCGAGGTCTTTTCCCGCAGCGGTCAGTCGGTACTGAATCGCCCTATCGCCCGCACCGAATTGCTCGACGCGGCCATGCTCGAAGCCTTCATCCTCGACAGCCGCTCACGTATCGAGCGCGATGCGGATGAAACGCCCTACTGGACGATTCCCTCCTGAACGAAAAAGGCCACTCGAACAGGAGTGGCCTTTTCATTTGGATGGTGCCCGAGGCCGGAATCGAACCGGCACGACGGTTAAGTCGAGGGATTTTAAGTCCCTTGTGTCTACCAGTTTCACCACTCGGGCAGAACCGAACCCTCAGACAAGCGGATTCGTAGAACCTGATCCAGTATTCATACATCCCTGGATGATGAAAAGCCCCGTAGACCTGGGATCTACGGGGCTCTCAATAGTGGAGGCCGAGGTCGGAATCGAACCGGCGTACACGGATTTGCAATCCGCTGCATGACCACTCTGCCACCCGGCCTCAAACCTGAATGTCTTGCGACACTCATGTAAAACATGGAGCGGGAAACGAGACTCGAACTCGCGACCCCGACCTTGGCAAGGTCGTGCTCTACCAACTGAGCTATTCCCGCTTGGTGACGGGCGCCATTCTATCTGAGCTACCCTTCATGTCAAGCCATTGATTCAAAAAACTTATTTCTTTTTCTCGGCGCTCATCAGATGCGGCCAGGCGGCCATCAGATAGGTGCACATGGACCATAGGGTCAGGGCTGCTGCGACGATGAGCAACGCATAACCACTGATGACCCAGAAGGTCATCTGCGGCGGGTTGGCCAACAGGATGACCAGCGCCAGCATCTGCGCCGCCGTCTTCCACTTGCCCAGATTAGATACTGCGACCTGCGCCCGGGCGCCCAACTCGGCCATCCACTCCCGCAGCGCCGATACCACGATCTCGCGACCGACGATGATGACGGCGGGCAGCGTCAGCCAGGCATTGGCGTGCTCCTGCACCAGCAACACCAGGGCCACGGCGACGATGAGCTTGTCCGCTACCGGATCCAGGAAGGCCCCGAAGGGCGTGCTCTGCCCCAGGCGCCGCGCCAGATAGCCATCCAGCCAGTCGGTCGCACAGGCGATGGCGAAGATGGTGCTGGCGGTCCAGTAACTCCAGTGGACTGGCAGATAGAACAGGATGACAAAGAGCGGAATGAGGAAGACGCGCAGTACGGTAAGCAGATTTGGAATATTCATTGGCGCGGCTGTTGGTGAACGTGAGGCGATTCTACTCGCTGTGCAAGGCCGCATAAATCTGCTCGGCCAGCTTTTTGCTAATGCTTGGCGCTTTGGCGATCTCTTCGATGCTCGCACGCTGCAGCTCACGGAGTCCGCCAAAGTGCTTGAGAAGCTCCTGCCGACGCTTGGGCCCGATCCCGGCAACCTCCTCCAGCGATGACGTCCGGCGTGCCTTGCCGCGGCGTGCGCGGTGCCCGGTGATGGCGAATCGGTGCGCCTCGTCGCGAATCTGCTGAATGAGATGCAGCGCGGGCGAATGAGCCGGCAAGGTGAACTCGTTGGACGGATCGTCCAGATAGAGGACCTCGAGACCCGGCTTGCGGGTAACGCCCTTGGCGACCCCCAGCAGGACCAGATCCGGCACCGCCAGCTCCCTGAGCACCTCACGGGCCATGGCCAACTGGCCCTTGCCGCCATCCACCAGCAGGATGTCAGGCAGCTTGCCCTCGCCCGCCTTGAGCCGACTGAAGCGGCGGGTCAGCGCCTGATGCATCGCCGCGTAGTCATCACCAGCGGTTACACCCTCGATGTTGTAACGACGATAATCCGACTTGAGCGGTCCTTCCGGCCCGAAGACCACGCAGGACGCCACGGTCGCCTCGCCACTGGAATGACTGATATCGAAACACTCCAGCCGCTGAGGCGGTTCCGGCAGATCCAGCGCCTGCACCAGGGCATCGAAACGTACCCCCATGTGCTGCCGATTGGCCAGTCGCGTATTCAGCGCCTGCTCCGCATTGGTCACTGCCAACTGCTGCCAGCGGGCTCGGGTCCCCCGGACGCGATGAGCAATGACCAGCTGCCGCTTGTGAACCTCGGCAAAGGCATCGATCAGGGTAGCGAAGTCCTCGTGGACGGAATTCACGATGATCTCGTCTGGCAGATCCCGCTCCAGGTAGGCAAGGTAGTACTGCTCCAGGAAGGCGGCCAGCACTTCGCTGGAATCCTCCTCGATCCCTACCTCCGGGAAGAAATTCTTGCTGCCCAAAACTCGCCCGCCGCGGACACTGACCAGGTGCACGCAGGCACCGCCCGGATTAACGAGAGCGGCGATGACATCGACATCACCGGTACCACCCTCGATGCTCTGCTGATCCTGAACCCGTCGCACCAGGGCCACCTGATCACGCAGCTCCGCTGCCCGCTCGAACTGCAGATTGATGGAGGCGCTTTCCATCTTGGCTTGCAGCTCTTCAGCCAGGGCATTGCTGCGCCCCTCGAGAAACATGGCCGAATGACGAACGTCCTCGCCATATTCCTGCTCGCTGACGAGCGCCACGCAGGGGCCCTTGCATCTCTTGATCTGATACTGCAGGCACGGCCGCGTACGATTGCGAAAGTAGTTGTCATCGCACTGCCGTACCTGAAAGGCTTTCTGCAGCAGATTAAGACTTTCGCGGATGGCACCCGCGCTGGGATAAGGACCGAAGTAACGCCCCTTCCCTCTCTTCTCTCCACGGTGAATGGTCAGCCGCGGATACTGATCCTCGGTCGAGAGATAGACATAGGGGTAGGACTTATCATCCCTCAACAGGATGTTGTAGGGCGGGCGCCACTGCTTGATGAGATTCTGTTCCAGCAGGAGCGCTTCGGTCTCGTTGCCGGTGATGGTGGTCTCGATCTGAGCGATCTTGGACACCATGGAAGCCGTCTTGGGAGCCAAGCCGGTCTTTCTGAAATAGCTGGAAAGTCGGTTCTTGAGATTCTTGGCCTTACCTACATAGAGGAGCTTGCCGCCCTCATCGAACATCCGGTAGACACCCGGACGTCCACTGCAACCGGATAGAAAGGCTGCAGCATCGAAAGATTGACTCATATCAACTCGTTGCATCTACCATGCCGTGGCGAACAGCCAACATGGCTAGTTCGACATCGCTGGTAATCGATAATTTCTCGAAGATCCGATAGCGATAGGTGTTGACGGTCTTCGGCGACAAACAGAGCTTGTCGGAAATGACCTGGACTTTCTGGCAACCCGCGATCATCAGCGCGATCTGAATCTCTCGCTCGGACAGCTGATCGAAGGGCGACGCTTCGGCCTTGGACTGAAAGGGTTTCAAGGCCAGCTGCTGGGCGATCTGCGCACTGATGTAACGCCGACCGGCGAAGGCCTGCTTGATGGCGGTGATCATCTCTTCGATGTCCGCACCCTTGGTCAGATACCCTGCAGCACCCGCCTGGAGCAGACGCGTCGGAAAAGGATCTTCCTCGCAGGCAGTGACGACCACCACCTTCAGATCGGGCCGGCTGCGCAGGAGCTTGCGGGTAGCTTCCAGCCCACCGATACCAGGCATCCGAACGTTCATCAGAACGACATCCGGCTCGAGCTCACGGGCCAGCATCAGTGCATTTTCACCACTGTCTGCCTGGCCGACGACCTGGATTCCTGCTACATCCGCCAACATCCGTACAATGCCGGTACGAACAAGATCATGATCGTCGACAACTAGCACCTTGATCAAAATCGAATCCCCTTCGCTTGCGCTTTCATCGCTTGCGTCACCTAAACAACTATCCGCTGGCCCTACCCGTTAAAGAATAGGATCCTAGGCTACGCTATAAATTTGATTGGTCATGCAAAGAAAAAAGGGGTACGACGCTTCGCACCCCTTGCCTGCCGGCCTTAGGCCATTGGGCATTGTATACCGAAAAGAGCCGGAGAAATGAAGCAGATCAGAATCATTCCCGGTCAGGTTACCAATGGTTCGCTGAGCTTTTGGCTCAATCCGCAAGATCCACGCCTGACCGTCGAAGGCCTCCCCGCCCCCTGCGCGCCACCCTGATAGCCCGCAAACCCTGAACGCCAAAAGCCCGGCATATGCCGGGCTTTTTCTTGCTCGCGTAGCGCTACGGTAGGTTGGGTTGATCGTAGCGAAGCCCAACATCCAGCCATCCGATCGCGGCCATGGGCCGCTCCTACTGCATGCCTTCTAGCAGGAGCGGCCGCATCGGCGGACCGCCATGGCCACAACAGCCCGGCGCAGCCGGGCTGTTGTGGCTCTTTGGCTCTTTGCAGAATGCCAGCAGCGCCCGTCTAGCAGGCCCTGCGCCAAGCTCTCCGACGCTCCGCTCCTGGTCCCCTCTCCCCCCGGGAGAGGGCTAGGGTGAGGGCAACCTCAGCTACCTAGCCCCAGGCTTTCGCTGGCCGATCATCTGCCCCCAGCGCCTAGGCATGCTGACGTCCGGCCAAACTTTTCCCACCCCAAAGACAACACCCCCGCCAGAGTGAACTGAGCGGGGGTGCTGGGTGTTAGGCGCTTGACGATGACCTACTCTCACATGGGGAAGCCCCACACTACCATCGGCGATGCATCGTTTCAC
>NZ_SLYS01000009.1:0-239554 GCF_004341115.1 Pseudomonas sp. JUb52 | reverse complement strand
CGCTAACCGAGGCGCGCATTCTACGCTGTCCTCACATCCTGTCAAGCGTTGATTTGAACTTTTTCGTTTCAACTCAACCACTTGCGCTTGCCTGACCGGTCTAGCCAATCTCGGCAGCGGGAGGCGAATCCTACAGCATCCTGAGACGCTGTCAACCCCTCCGCTTCATTTCGCTGCCACCCTGAGGTGAGAGCCAAATGGCGAAGAATCCGTGGACCCCTCGCCCGGCCCAGACCTAAGTGCTTGATTTTCAAGCCACTTCAGCGTCTGCGCCGGAAGTGGGGCGCATTATAGGGGAGTTTCAGAGCAGGTCAACAGGTTATTTCAAAAAACTTCAATAAAGGGGGATGGGTGCCAGGCGATACCCCGCCTCGGTCGCGATGATCCGGTACTGCGTGATCTGGCCAGGGGTCAGCAGGATGGATTGGGCGACGCTGCTGGCCATGGGCGCCGCGCAACCACCCGGGCCGGAAGAGGTAAGGCTGACGGCGATCTCGCCGGGCGGCAGATTGAAGGAAGCACTCTGACCGGCCATGAGGGTGCCGGCGAGGCGCCCCTGAATCACCAGACCTATGTCGCATCCCGAACCTGAGTAGGCATCGCCCCGGGTGATCATGAGGATGCCTGGCTGCCCCGTCCCGCCCTGGGGGACCTGAGCCGAGGCGAAAGAGCAGCAGAGCAAGGCCGTCAGCATACCGATAAGCAACTTCATGACTATCTCCTGCGGGGTCGCCCAGCACCTTAGCACTGCGCGGCCCCCTGTGCGCTGTTTCGCAGCAGCGCCGCTGCGGGCGCCCCTTCAGGGCACGAAAACTGAGCAAGTGGTCAGGTTTGGTGCCATGCCAAACAGCTGAAATTTCCCGGAATCCTTATACAAGGCGTTGAAAAATAACTATTTTCTCCCGCCCGCCGGAGCTTGGCGTCGATCTTGCTGAGCACGGCGGACGCTGCACATAACGAGAAAGCACTTCCAGGAGCCTACATGCGCAAGACCCTAACCACCGCGCTGCTGACCGCCAGCCTGTTCACAGCCGGTGCCGCCCACGCCGCTGACAGCCCACTGCTGTGGCACGGTGAAAGCCTCACCTATCTATATGGCAAGGATTTCCGGGTCGATCCCCGCATCCAGCAGACCGTTACCTTCGAGCATGCCAGCAGCTGGACCTGGGGCGATCTCTTTCTCTTCGTCGACAGCATCTGGTTCAACGGTGCGACCAACGCCAGCGACGGTCATCAGGGCTTCTATGGCGAGATCAGTCCGCGACTGTCCTTTGGCAAGCTGTCCGGCCGGGATCTCTCCTTTGGCCCGGTCACCGATGTCCTGCTCGCCACCACCCTGGAATACGACCAGAACGATGGCGAGGGCGCCGGCCGTGACCAGCGCAACTATCTGGTCGGTCCGGGTTTCGACCTCAAGGTGCCGGGCTTCGACTACTTCCAGCTAAATCTCTATTACCGCAAGCCGGACGGCGGCAGTGCGCCCTCGGGCGCCTGGCAGCTCACGCCGGTATGGGCCTACACCCTGCCCCTGGGCAATTCGGATCTGCTCATCGATGGCTACATGGACTGGGTGGTGAACAACAAGGGCAGCTATCACGCCAATCTGCACTTCAATCCCCAGGTCAAGTACGACCTGGGCAAGGCCATGGGCTACGAGGCCAAGCACCTCTATGTAGGGACCGAGTACGACTACTGGTCGGACAAGTACGGCATCAAGGACAGCGAGGGCTTCCGTACCGACCAGAGCGTTTTCAGCTTCCTGGTGAAGTATCAGTTCTAGCCTGGCCAGGCCCACTTCTGGCGCTGCAGCCGCCTTACCGGCGGGCAGCGCCACTGCGAGGTAATCACCATGCCCACTCCCGTCCGCGATGATCTGCTCTATGGCCTGGACGATCGCCCGGCCCCACTCGCGGCCTTTTGCGCCGCCTTGCAGCACGTCCTGGCGAGCTTCGTGGGGATCGTCACGCCACCGCTGATCATTGCCGGCGCCCTGGGGCTGCACGAGCACCTGCCCTATCTGATCAGCATGGGGCTGATGGTGTCGGGCGTCGGTACCTTTCTGCAGGCGCGGGGTGCCGGTGGACTGGGCGCGGGCATGATCTGCCTGCAGGGCACCAGCTTCTCCTTTCTATCCGCGGTGCTGGCAGCCGGGATGCTGGTCAAGCAGCGCGGCGGGACGCCGGAGGACATCCTGGCAATGATCTTTGGCGTCTGCTTCTTTGGCGCCTTCGTCCAGATCGGCCTGAGTCGCTGCCTGGGCCTGTTGCGCCGAGTGATCACGCCACTGGTGACCGGCATCGTCATCACCCTGATCGGCATCAGCCTGATCAGGGTGGGTGTCACCGATCTCGGCGGGGGCGCCAAGGCGACCGACTTCGGCGCACCGATCAACCTGGCCCTCGGTGGTCTGGTGCTGGTGGTCATCATCGGCCTGAATCTGTCGCGGCGTCCCTGGTTACGGCTCTCGGCGGTGATGATCGGCCTGCTGGTGGGCTCCCTCACCGCCTGGACCTGCGGCCTGTTGAAACCTCAGCCGTTGCCGGACCTGCCCCTGGTCAGCGTCCCCCTCCCCTTCCATTTCGGCTTCGCCTTCGACTGGTCGGCCTTCCTCCCGGTCGCGCTCATCTATCTGATCAGCACCCTGGAAACCACTGGCGACCTGACCGCCAACTGCCTGATCTCGCGACAACCCGTCGAAGGACCCGGCTATCTGCGGCGGTTGCGGGGCGGGGTCCTGGGTGATGGGATCGCCTGCCTGCTCGCCGCCACCTTCAATACCTTTCCCAGCACCACCTTCGCGCAGAACAACGGGGTGATCCAGCTGACCGGCGTGGCCAGCCGCCATGTCGGCTACTGGATAGGCGCCATCCTCCTGGTGCTGGGCCTGTTCCCCATGCTGGGCGCCGTCCTGCAGCAGATCCCCAAGCCGGTGCTGGGCGGTGCGACCCTGGTGCTGTTCGGCAGTGTCGCCGCGGCCGGGATACGGCTGCTGGCGCACTGCACCCTGGATCGCCGCAGCCTGCTGATCATCGCCACCTCCCTTGGCGTAGGTCTCGGTATCGCCAGCCAGCCGACGCTGCTGGATCAGTTGCCGCCACTGGTAAAGAATCTCTTCGACACCGCGATCACCAGCGGCGGCATCACCGCCATCCTGCTCAACCTGTTGCTGCCCGAGGAGCGCCGCGCAGCGGTAACGGAATGCAGCTCGCCGGCGCCACACCGGTAAAACAGCCCTTGTGTCCAGGGCCGGGGGTACGCTATTGATGCCTGCCGCGCCTCAGGATCCTCCCGTTGTCATGACCCTTCTCGTACCCGCCCATCACGCCGGCCAGGACAAGCCGGCCGGACGCATCCGGCAGAAGAATGAGGAATTGATCCTGAGCGCGGCGGAGGAAGAATTCGCGCGCCATGGCTTCAAGGGCACCAGCATGAACACCATCGCGCAACGCGTTGGCTTGCCCAAGGCCAATCTCCACTACTACTTCAACAACAAGCTCGGCCTCTATATGGCCGTGCTGGGCAACATCCTCGAACTCTGGGACAGCACCTTCAATCACCTGACCGTGGAAGACGATCCGGCGGCAGCCTTGAGTCGCTACATCCGCGCCAAGCTGGAATTCTCGCGTCGGCAACCGCTGGCTTCCCGGATCTTCGCCATGGAGATCATCGGCGGCGGTCATTGCCTGTACGAGTATTTCGATCAGGACTACCAGACCTGGTTTCGCAGCCGGGCGGCCGTGTTCGACGCCTGGATCGCGGCCGGCAAGATGGACCCGGTGGATCCGGTCCACCTGATCTTCCTGTTGTGGAGCAGTACCCAGCACTACGCCGACTTCGCCAGCCAGATCTGCCAGGTGACCGGGCGCACCCGCCTGACCCGGCAGGATTTCGACGAGGCGGCGCGGACCCTTACCCATGTCATCCTCAAGGGACTGGGTCTCCAGGCGCCATGACCTTTACCCTGATCCAGGATGCCGCCTGGGAAGAAGAGGTGCGCAAGAGTCGTTTCCTCGCCCTCGCTGCGCCCGTCACCACGGTGGAAGCGGCCCTGGCCTTCATCGAGCGCGTGAGCGTGCCGACCGCGACCCACAACTGCTGGGCCTGGAAGCTGGGCAATCAATACCGCTTCAATGACGACGGCGAGCCCGGTGGGACGGCGGGCCGGCCCATTCTGGCCGCCATCGAGGGGCAGGATTGCGATCAGGTGGTGGTGGTGGTCATCCGCTGGTACGGCGGCATCAAGCTGGGTACCGGCGGCCTGGTGCGCGCCTATGGCGGTTGCGCCGCCCGTTGTCTGCAGCAGGCGGACAAGCAGCCGCTGGTGCTGCGGCAGGAGCTTGGCTTTGCCTGCACCTATGCGGAGTGGCCGCTGATCAAGGCGCGCCTGGCAGCCCTGGCGGTGCTGGTGCTGGCCGAGGACTATCAGGCGCTGGAGATCGCCTTGCGGATTGCGGTCGAGCCCCAGCGACGCGACGAGGTGGCGACACTGCTGAGCAACCTGAGCAGTGGTCGTATCGTCCTGCGCGCGCTCTAGCGGCACGACCTTTGCTGTCTCCTGGTGCACGCCTTTCCGATTCGCACCGCTCTGGCGCATCCCCGCGCTAGTTCCTCGTTGCGCTCTGCTTGGCGGCAAGATTGAACCTGCCGAGAGCTGCAGAACGCCCTAAAAGCGCGCATAAAGCAGCCGCCAGGCATGTTTTTGGTGCAACCCTTAGCGACGACTGCCTTGATGAACGAATTGCCTTCTGCTGTGGCGACCCTGGTCCACAGTGCCAATACCCTGTTCCTGCTGCTGGGTGCCGTGATGGTGCTGGCCATGCACGCCGGTTTCGCCTTTCTCGAGGCCGGCACCGTGCGGCACAAGAATCAGGTGAACGCCCTGTCGAAGATCCTTGCCGACTTCGCCATTTCCACCCTGGTGTATTTCTTCGTCGGTTACTGGATCGCCTATGGCGTGACCTTCTTCGCACCGGCCCAGGTGCTGACCGCCGACAGCGGCTATGGGCTGGTGAAATTCTTTTTTCTGGCCACCTTCGCCGCGGCCATCCCGGCGATCATCTCCGGCGGCATCGCCGAGCGGGCGCGTTTCGTCCCGCAGCTGTGCGCTACCGCGCTGATCGTGGCCTTCGTCTATCCATTCTTCGAAGGCCTGATGTGGAACAACAACCTGGGGCTGCAGGACAGGTTCGAAGCGCTGTTCGGTGCGCGCTTCCATGATTTCGCCGGCTCCGTGGTGGTGCACGCGGTGGGTGGCTGGCTGGCGCTGGCGGCGGTGCTGCTGCTGGGGCCGCGTCAGGGTCGCTATCGCGAAGGCCGGCTGGTGGCCTTTCCGCCGTCGAACATCCCCTTCCTGGCGCTGGGCTCCTGGATCCTGATCGTCGGCTGGTTCGGTTTCAACGTGATGAGCGCCCAGAGCCTGGCGGGCGTCAGTGGACTGGTCGCGCTGAATTCGCTGATGGCCATGGTCGGCGGGACGGCGGCTGCCCTGCTGCTCGGGCGCAATGACCCCGGCTTCCTGCACAACGGCCCGCTGGCCGGTCTGGTCGCCGTCTGCGCCGGCTCCGATCTGATGCATCCCATCGCCGCCCTGGCCACCGGGCTGGTGGCGGGCGCCCTGTTCGTCTGGGCCTTTACCGCAGTGCAGACGCGCTGGAAGCTGGACGATGTCCTGGGGGTATGGCCGCTGCACGGCCTCTGCGGCGCCTGGGGCGGCATCGCCTGTGGCCTGTTCGGCCAGACCGTACTCGGCGGCCTCGGCGGGGTGAGTCTGCTGGCGCAACTGGCCGGCACGGGGCTGGGTATCGCCGTCGCCCTGCTCGGTGGCCTGGCGGTGTACGGGCTGCTCAAGGCCGTGCTGGGGCTGCGCCTGAGTCAGGAAGAGGAATACCAGGGCGCCGACCTGTCGATCCATCGCATCGCCGCCAACAGCCACGACGGCTAGCTGCCGAGGTTACCCACAGGGACCGTGTACAGTGATGTGGATAACCCGTGCATGAAGTCACGAGAACGCCATAGAGACCGGCCTGGCGGCGACTGGTGAAGAAATGAACACGCCCCTGATGTCGTGGGGGCGAACGGAGACGGCGGGACTCAGGTAGCCCACCGGCGACCGGAATCGGTAGAGTGGGCGACCCTTCTTCCAGGAGCGCCCCATGCCCGCCCTTTCCACCCTGCTGCCCTGGCTCCGCGAGGTGGACCGCACCACCCTGAAGGCGGATCTGGGCGCAGGCCTGCTGGGCGCGGTCCTGGCGCTGCCCCAGGGCGTGGCCTTCGCCACCCTGGCCGGACTGCCTCCGCAATACGGCGTCTATGGCGCCGTGGTGCCCTGCATCGTCGCCGCCCTGGCGGGTTCCAGTCGCCATGTGGTGACCGGGCCGACCAACGCCAACTCTCTGGCCCTGCTGGCGGCGCTGTCGCCGCTGGCGCTGGCGGGCTCCGGTCCCTATATCGATCTGGCCCTGGCGGTGACCCTGCTGGTCGGGCTGCTGCAACTGACGGTGGGCGCCCTGCGCCTGGGCGCGGTGGCCAACTTCATCTCGCCTTCGGTGCTGCTCGGCTTCATGAGTGGCGCCGCCGTGCTCATCGGACTCTATTCGCTCAAAGACCTGCTCGGATTGTCGCCGCCACTGGGCACCTCGGCCTTTGGCGTACTCGGCTATGTCGGCGCCCATCCCCTGGCGATCCACTGGCCCTCGCTGGTGATCGGTGTGGTGACCCTGGTCGCCACCCTGCTGCTGCGGCGGCTGCGCCCGCGCTGGCCAACCATGCTGCTGGGTCTGCTGGCCGGTTGCCTGAGCGCCTGGATCCTGGAGCGCAGCGTGGCGGGCGCGGCCCAGGGAATCGCCACGGTCGGACGGATCCCCTCGGCCCTGCCGCCCTTCCATCTGCCGGATGTCACCCTGCAGGATCTGGGCAATCTCTCCGGCATCGCCGTGGCCCTGACCCTGGTGGCCCTGGGACAGTCGCTGTCGATCGCCAAGGCGGTGGCCCAGCGCTCCGGGCAGCGGCTGGACGTCAATCGCGAATTCCGTGGCCAGGGCCTGGCCAATCTGGTCGGCGGGTGCTTTTCGGCCTATGTCTCCTGCGGCTCGCTGAATCGCTCCATGCCCAATTTCGAAGCCGGGGCCCGTACCCCGCTTGCGGCGGTGTTCGCCGCCCTGCTGGTGGTGGCGCTGGTGGCCTTTGGCGGCGCCCTGATCGCGGCCATTCCGCTGGCAGCCATCGCCGCCACCCTGCTGCTGGTAGCGCGTGGACTGCTGGACCTGAGCCGCTGGCGCGAGGTGCTGAGGGTCAGCCGCACCGAAGCCCTGGTCGCCGGGGTGACCTTGCTGGCGACCCTGACCATTCCGCTGGACCGCGCCGTGCTGTTGGGCACCCTGGTGTCCCTGGTGGCCTATCTGTATCGCACCTCGCACCCGGCCATCCGCCCGCTGGTGCCGGATCCCCGTACCCCCGAGCGTCGCTTCACCCCGCTGGACGAGCTGGGCCAGCCGGCGCAGGAGTGTCCGCAACTCAAGCTGGTGCGGGTAGAAGGCTCGGTATTCTTTGGCGCCGTGCCCCATGTCGGCGATCAGCTGGACGGCTTTCGCAGCGCCCAGCCTGGTCAGAAGCACGCCCTGTTCATGACCAAGAGCATGAACTTCATCGACCTGGCGGGTAACGACCTCTGGCGACGCGAGTGGCGCGAGCGACGGGCGCTGGGTGGAGATCTCTATTTCCATCGCCCGCGCACGCCGGTGCTGCAGTTGTTCGCCAAGACCGGCTTTCTCAAGGAGCTGGGCGAAGGGCATATCTTTTCGTCCAAGGATCAGGCGCTGCGCAGCATCTATCCGCGCCTGGATCCGGAAGTGTGCCGCAGCTGCACCGCCCGGACCTTCGTCGAGTGCGCGGCGCGCGCGGCGGAACAGGCGCCGGGCGCGGACGCCACTCGGGCGGACTGCTAAGCTGGCGGTTTCCTTCTGCCGCTGGAGTTCTCCATGACCGCTGCCCTGCGTCTCGCTCGCCGTCTCGCCCTGACCTGTCTGCTGTTGCCGGGGCTGGCCCTGGCCCATGGTCACCTCAAGAGCGCCGAACCCGCCCCCGACAGCACCAGCCCGACACCGAAGCAGCTGAGTCTGAGCTTTTCCGAAGGGGTCGAGGCGTCTCTGAGTCAGGTGCAGCTGCAGCGGCTGGAGGGTCAGGCCAGCACGGCGATCACCACCGGCAAGGTGATTTCCGGTCGTGACGAACGCACCCTGGAGGTTCCGCTGGAGGCGCCGCTGGAAGCGGGTCGCTATCAGGTCAAATGGCGGGTGCTGGCCAAGGACGGACACAAGACCCAGGGCGATTACCGCTTCACCGTCCAGTAAGAATGGACGGCGGACTGGCGACGCCCGACGCCTGGCGCCCTCTCGCCCGCGCCCTCTTCCTGCTGCCGCTGCTGTTGACCTGGGGCTATCTGGCCCTGGCGCTCTGGCTGGGTCGCCCTGCCTTGCGTGACTGGCTGCTGGAACGGGCGCGCCCTACGGCCCGCCTGCTGGGGGCCCTGCTGCTGTTCGGCGTGCTGAGCCTGTTGCCGCTGCAGGCCGCGCTGGTAGGCGATGGCTGGACGGATGCCTTCAATCTGCCGCTGTGGCAGCTCTATCTGACCACCGACGCCGGCCACGGCTGGCGCTGGCAATTGCCACTGGGCCTGCTGCTCGCCCTGTGGCTGCTGGCGGGACCCGGGACCCGCGGCAACCGGTGGCTGTGGGGACTCAGTGGTCTGCTGCTGGCCAGTCTGGCCCTGGGTGGCCACGCCGCCGCGACAGCGGGCGGGCTTGGCGTGGTGCACCAGCTGAACCAGGCCCTGCATCTGCTCACGACGGGACTCTGGCTGGGCAGTCTGCCCGGCGTGTTGCTGTGCCTGGGGCGGCCACCGGTCAACCTCAGGAGGGATGTCCAGCAACTGTTGCGGGGTTACTCGCTACCCGGCCAGATCAGCGTGGCGCTGGCTTTGCTCAGCGGCGCGCTCAACAGTCTGCTGATCCTAGGACCGGACGGCCTGCTGCGGTTGACGCCCTACTCCGGCCTGCTGCTGGCCAAGGTGCTGGTGGTGGCGACCATGGTCGTCCTGGCGCTGGCCAATCGTTATCTGCTGGTGCCGCGATTGGGACGGGGACCCCAGGCATGGCAGCTGCTGCGCCAGGCCACGGCTGTGGAGATCGCCCTCGGGGTGGTCGCCGTCGCGCTGGTGGCGGTCTTCTCGGGTCTGGATCCCTTCGCCTGACAACCGGGGCGACCGGCGTCGCCCCGGCCAAGCCTCAGAAATAGACGTTCATGCCCAGGTAGATTTCCTTGCTGCTGTCGAGCTGGCTCGAACCCAGCTTGCTGCCGTCCTGGTCGATGTCCGGCTTGGCGTTGCTGCGCAGGTAGCGATAGCCGGCTTCCAGGGAGGTGCGGTCGTTGACCTGCTGCAGGATGCCGGCCTGGACCCCGGCCACATAACCGAGGTCACTGTCATGGCCGAAGCTGGAACCGTCCTGGGTGACCCGGGCGACGCCCAGGGTGCCGCCGCCGAACAGCTTGGTGCTGTTGCTCAGGGGATAGAAGGCGTCGTAGCTGCCGGTCAGGTCCTGCTGCTTGAGTCTCAGGCCAGCGCTGCTGCCGCTGGCCTGGTCGAGGGTGGCGTAGTAGCGACCAGCGGCGTTCTGCTGACCGAGGCGCAGCCCCCAGGTGTTGCTGCCATCGATGGCGCCGTCGGTATCGGGGCTGTTCAGGTTGCGGTCGAGGGCGTGGCTGTTGCTGAAGTTGTCGTAGCTCTTGCCATAGGTGAGGCCGGCGAAGTTCTGGGGATCGGCGGCAAAGACCTGATGACTGGCCAGGGCCAGCAGGCCGAAGAGGACGACACGGGATTTCAAGGCGGTCATGGTGAAAAGCTCCTCACGCGATTCGAATACAGCCCGACCGGCTGCGCGGCCATCTTCGGCTGCGGCGGATTAGCGCGGGATTAAGGGGACTGAATCGGAGCTGAACGCTGGAGGCAAGACGCAAGCGTGAACCGGACCGCCCGTTGCAGGCGGCCCGGCAGGAGGGATCAACGCTGACGGTGGTACTCGGTCACGCGCTGGACTTCTTCCTTGGAACCCAGGAACACCGCTACCCGCTGGTGCAGGCCATCGGGCTGGACGTCGAGGATGCGCTGGTGACCGTTGGTGGCGGCGCCACCGGCCTGCTCGACCAGCATGGACATGGGGTTGGCCTCGTACATCAGGCGCAGCTTGCCGGGCTTTTCCGGCTCGCGGGCATCACGGGGATACATGAAGATGCCGCCGCGGGTGAGGATGCGGTGGACGTCGGCCACCATGGAGGCGATCCAGCGCATGTTGTAGTTCTTGCCCAGAGGACCTTCCTTGCCAGCCAGCAGCTCGTCCACGTAACGCTTGACCGGGGCTTCCCAGTGGCGCTGGTTGGACATGTTGATGGCGAATTCGGCGGTGGACTCGGGGATGGTGATGTCTTCGTGGGTCAGGACGAAGCTGCCCAGCTCGCGATCCAGGGTAAAGCCCTTGACGCCGTCGCCCAGGGTCAGCACCAGCATGGTCTGGGGACCGTAGATGGCGTAGCCGGCGGCCACCTGCTCGGTACCCTTCTGCATGAAGGCTTCTTCGGTCACGTCACCGGTGGTGCTGCTGACGAAGTCCTTGCGCAGGATGGAGAAGATGGTGCCGACGGAAACGTTGACGTCGATGTTGGACGAGCCGTCCAGGGGATCGAACATCAGCAGGTAGGCGCCCTTGGGATAGTGACCGGGGATCTGGTGCACCTGGTCCATTTCCTCGGAGGCCATGCCGGCCAGGGTGCCGCCCCATTCGTTGGCTTCCAGCAGGATCTCGTTGGACAGGACGTCCAGCTTCTTCTGCACCTCGCCCTGGACGTTCTCGGTGCCCATGCTGCCGAGCACGCCACCCAGCGCCCCCTTGGACACCTCGTAGCTGATGCGCTTGCACGCCCGTGCCACGACTTCGATGAGGAAGCGCAGGTCGGCCGGGGTCTTGTGGCTGCGGGTCTGCTCGATGAGGTAACGACTGAGGGATATCCGGGACATCGCGGTGCTCCTTGTAATGATGGGCGCGAGTGTAGCGCCAAAGCTCAAGCTCCGTCTCAAGCAGAGCGGACAGTCAGGCCAGGTCTGCCAGCCAGTGCCGATTCCAGGTTTCCTCGCGGAAGCGACAGCTCACTGGACACCGGTGACCGACAGGGAACGCGCGTCTAGGGCGCGTCCGGGGTCTCCACGGCCAGCAGTACGCCTCGGCCAGCACGGAGATTTTCGGCGCTGGGGTAGACTGCCGAGTCGGGTTCCAGTTCAGGCTGACGGCTGTCGAGCTGTATCACCCAGTGATGTCCGTCACGTGACGGCGGCAGGCGCAGGTCGATTTCCTCCTGGCGTGGCTGGAAGGCCAGCCAGATCCGTGCGGCCTGGGGCTGGTCCTCGCCGTCGAGGGGCTCCAGGGTGAGGGCGAGCGGCAGGCTGCCGCCGGCCTGCCAGCGGCCGTCGTCCATCGGCGCACCATCGGCATCGAGCCATTCGATCCTGACCCAGCCACGGGGATCGGGGCGCCCGAGCAGCCGCTGCGCCTGCAGGGCCGGTAGTTCCTGGCGCAGCGCCATGAGCCGGCCGACGAAGGCGCTCTGCCGTTGCCCGGCCGGGCTGGCGGCCTGCTGCCAGTCCAGCCAGGACAGTTCGTTGTCCTGCACATAGGCATTGTTGTTGCCCTGCTGGGTACGGCCGAATTCGTCGCCGGCGGTGAGCATGGGTTCGCCCCCGGCCAGGATCAGGGTCGCCAGCAGGGCGCGCTGATCGGCGGCGCGGGCTTCCTGGACGGCGGGATCGTCGCTCGGCCCTTCCACGCCATTGTTCCAGCTCTTGTTGTCGGTGGTGCCGTCGCGATTCCCTTCGCCATTGGCCTCGTTGTGCTTTTCGGCGTAGCCGACCAGGTCGGCCAGGGTGAAGCCATCATGGGCGGTGACGAAGTTGACGCTGGTGCGCAAGGGGCGATCACCCGCACCGAAGAGATCGGCGCTGCCGGCCAGACGGGTCGCCAGGGCGCCTCTCAGGCCTTCGTCGCCGCGCCAGAAACGGCGCACGTCGTCGCGAAAGGCGTCGTTCCATTCCTGCCAGGGTGCGCGGAAGGCGCCGACCTGATGACCACCGGGGCCGATGTCCCAGGGTTCGGCCACCAGCCGCACCTGACGCAGCAGCGGATCCTGGGCCAGGGCCTGCAGCAGCGGCGCGTCGCGATCGAAGCCACTTTCCAGGCGACCCAGCGCGGGCGCCAGATCGAAGCGGAAGCCGTCGACGCCGGCCGCGGCGACCCAGTGGCGCAGGCTGTCCAGGGTCAGGCGCAGTGCCGGCGGGCTATAGAGCGCCAGGCAGTTGCCGCAGCCCATGTCGTTGATATAGCGCGCCGGATCGTCCGGCTGCAGACGGTAGTAGCCGGCGTTGTCCAGGCCTCGCAGATTGAAAGTTGGCCCGAGTTCGTCGCCTTCGCCGGTGTGGTTGAAGACCACGTCGAGCAGCACCTCGAAGCCGGCCGCCTGCAGGGTGGCCACCGTCTCGCGCAATTCGCCCAGGGCCTCGCGCCCCGCCAGACGCGGATCGACCGCAGCCATGACCACCGGGTTATAGCCCCAGTAGTTGGCCAGGCCCAGGGCGGGCAGATGGCGATCGTCGGCCCAGGCGGCGATGGGCAGCAGCTCCAGGGTGGTGACGCCGAGGCGCTGCCAGTGTTCGATCAGTGCCGGATGCCGCAGCGCGGCCAGGGTGCCGCGCTGGCGGGCCGGCACCTGTGGATGCAGCCGGGTCTGGCCGCGCACGTGCAATTCATAGATCAGTCCGGCCTCGCGGCGCTTGGGCGCTGGCGTCAGGCTGTCGACCGGCGGCAGGACGATGGCCTTGGGGACATGGGCACCGCTGTCGCGCGCGTCCGGACGGTCGGGATCGTCGGGATGGAAGCCATAGGTGCTGGGATGCAGCTGGAAGGGCCGGTCCACGGCCAGGGCCCAGGGATCCACCAACAGTTTTTGCGCATTGAATCTGAGACCGTCCTGGGGACGGTAGGCACCCTGGGCGCGCAAGCCGTATTTCAGCCCCGGCTTGGCACCGGCCAGGAAACCATGCCAGACGCCGCCTTCGTGTTCGCGAAAGGCCAGACGCTGGGTCTCGGTCTCGCCCTTGGCGTCATAGAGGCAGAGCTCGACCGCTTCGGCGGCCGGCGACCAGACGGCGAAGTTGATGCCGCCATCGACGAGGGTGGCACCGTAATGGGCAGGATTGCCCGCTTCGAGACGGGTGGAGGTGCGGGGCATGGGGACTCCGGTGACAGGCTTGCGGGGCGGATGCTGCAAGGATGTAGACGGCGTGGAAGGCGCGGGTTCTCAATCGGGGGGTAGTTGATCGCGGCAAGGGCCGGCCGCCGTAGGTGGGGTTGAGCGTAGCGAAGCCCAGCAGATCCTGCCTGGGCACCTGCTCTGTTGTGGTCTTTATCGCGGCCATGGGCCGCTCCTACAGGATGGTAGGAACGGCCGCAGCGGCGGACCGCCATGGCCGCGACACATGCTCGACTACAGCGCCTTCCAGATCTCCGTGGCATATTCGCGGATGGTGCGGTCGGAGGAGAACCAGCCCATGCTGGAGGTGTTGATCACCGCCGACTGCCACCACTTGTCCGGCTGCTGCCAGCGATTCTCGACCTGGCGCTGGGCGTCCCAGTAGGCGTCGAAGTCGGCGCATACCAGGAAGCGATCGTGCCAGGTCAGGACGTCCAGCAGGCTGTTGTAGCGGGCCGGATCCTCCGGCGAGAACTGACCGGCGCGCAGGCCCGCCAGTACCTGGGCCAGGCGTGGCGAATTCTCGATGATGTCCGAGGAGATGCCGCCGCTGCGCTGGCGCTCTTCCACCTCGGCCGCCCTGAGGCCGAAGATGAACATGTGCTCTTCCCCGATCAGTTCGCACATCTCCACGTTGGCGCCGTCCAGGGTGCCGATGGTGAGGGCGCCGTTGAGGCCGAACTTCATGTTGCTGGTGCCCGAGGCTTCCATGCCGGCGGTGGAGATCTGCTCGGAGAGATCCGCCGCCGGGATGATGACCTCGGCCAGGCTGACATTGTAGTTGGGCAGGAAGACCACCTTGAGCAGGTCCCGGGTCAGGGGGTCGTTGTTGACCACCTTGGCCACGTCGTTGGCCAGCTTGATGATCAGCTTGGCCTGGTGATAGCTGGCGGCGGCCTTGCCGGCGAAGATCTTGACCCGCGGTGTCCAGTCGCCATTGGGGTTGTCGCGAATCGCCTGGTAGAGGGCGATGGTCTGCAGCAGATTCATCAGCTGCCGCTTGTACTCGTGGATGCGCTTGATCTGCACGTCGAACAGCGCATTGGGGTCGAGGTCGATCTCCATCCGCTGCTTGACCAGGCTGGTGAAGGTGTCCTTGTTGCGCTGGCGCTGCAGGGCGAAGCGCTCGCGGAAGTTGCTGTCGTTGGCATAGGGCTTGAGCTGCGGCAGGGTCTTTTCCGGATCGTGCAGCACCCCCTGGCCGAGGGTATCCACCAGCAGGTCGGTGAGCGCCGGATTGGCCTGGTGCAACCAGCGGCGGAAGGTGATGCCATTGGTTTTGTTGTTGATGCGATCCGGATAGAGCCGGTGCAGCGAGCGGAAGACCGTCTTGCGCATCAGGTCGGTGTGCAACCCCGACACGCCATTGATGCTGTGCGAGCCGAGGAAGGCAAGGTTGCCCATGCGTACGCGACGCCCCTGGCTTTCGTCGATCAGGGAAACGTAGGAAATCATGCCGCCATCGGTCTCGCCGCGGGCGCGCAGGGAGTCGAGGAACTGGGCGTTGATCAGGTAGATGATCTGCATGTGCCGCGGCAGCAGACGCTCCATCAGCTGTACCGGCCAGGTCTCCAGGGCCTCGGGCAGCAGGGTGTGGTTGGTGTAGCTGAGGGTACCGACGGTGGTGCTCCAGGCGGCGTCCCAGGGAATGCCGTGGACGTCCACCAGCAGCCGCATCAACTCCGCCACGGCGATGGCCGGGTGGGTGTCGTTGAGCTGGATGGACACGTGCTCGGGCAGGCTGAGCAGATCGTTGTGCTGCTTGAGATGACGACGGGTCAGGTCGGCCAGGGAGGCGGCGACGAAGAAGTATTCCTGGCGCAGGCGCAATTCCTGGCCGGCCTCGCTGCTGTCGGCCGGATAGAGCACCCGCGAGATGCTCTCGGCGCGGGCCTCGTTGGCCACGGCGCCGACGTGGTCGCCGGCGTTGAAGGTTTCCAGGTGGAGGATCTCCAGAGGTCGGGCGCGCCAGAGTCTCAGGGTATTGGCGCCCTCCCCGCCCCAGCCGATCACCGGGGTGTCATAGGCCACCGCACGGATACGCTCGCCGGGCGTCCACACCTGGCGGCGCAGATCGCCTTCGCCATAGGGGGCGACATGGCCGCCAAAGCCGATCTCGTACACCACCTCGGCGCGCTCGAATTCCCAGGGGTTGCCGAAATCGAGCCAGTTCTCCGGCTGCTCCAGCTGGAAGCCATCGGCGATCACCTGGCGGAACAGCCCGTGCTCGTAGCGGATGCCATAGCCGTGGCTGGCGATGCCCAGGGTGGCCATGCTTTCCATGAAGCAGGCGGCCAGGCGACCGAGGCCACCATTGCCCAGGGCGGCGTCCGGCTCCAGCCCGCGGATGCGCTCCAGGTCGACGCCGAGGTCGGCCAGGGCGCGGCGGGTCTCTTCGAGGATGCCGAGGTTGGACAGGCTGTCGATCAGCAGCCGGCCGATAAGGAATTCCAGGGAGAGGTAGTAGACCCGTTTCTGGCCGGTGCGATAGGCGTCGCGGGTACGACTCATCCAGCGGTCGACGATGTAGTCGCGGGCGGCCAGGGCGGTCGCCTGGAACCAGTCATGGTCGAGAGCGTTGTCGGGATCCTTGCCGACGGCGTAGGTGAGCTTGGAGAGGATGTTGGTACGGAGCGCGGAAACTTCGTTGGGCGAGATGAAGCGGGGTCTCGTCATCAGGATTGACCTCTGCAAGCGCTTAGGAATCAGATCGCGAAGTGGCCGCGGATAATGCGGCGCGTGCCGTTCGCCTTACTTTTAGGCGAAACGCCGGGGACGTCCAAGCTTTTTTTCGATACATCAGACGGTTAGCCCTACCCCTTTACCACTCTCTAGTCCGAGGTTCCTATCATGCGCAAGACCCTGCTCATCACCGGCGCGAGTCGCGGCATTGGCCGGGCCACCGCCATCGGCGCCGCCCGCCGCGGCTGGAATGTCGCCTTCAACTATCGTCAGGACGAAGCCGCCGCCCAGGCCACCCTGGCCGAGATCGAGGCCTTGGGCGCACAGGGCCTGGCGCTGCGCGGCGACGTGGCGGACGAAGCTCAGGTGCTGGCGCTGTTCGAGCGCACGGTAGAACGCTTCGGTGGGCTGGACGGCTTCGTCAACAATGCCGGCATCGTCGATCAGTCGCAGCCGCTGGTGGAGATGAGCGCCGAGCGGTTGCGACGGATGTTCGAGGTCAACGTCTATGGCGCCTTTCTCTGTGCCCGCGAGGCAGCCCGCCACCTGTCCCGGGAGCGCGGCGGCCGCGGAGGCGTCATCGTCAACGTCTCGTCCATCGCCGCACGCCTGGGCTCGCCCAACGAATATGTCGACTACGCCGCCAGCAAGGCGGCGCTGGACACCCTGACCCTGGGCCTGGCCAAGGAGCTCGGGCCGCACGGCGTGCGGGTCAATGCGGTGCGACCGGGCGTGACCCTCACCGACATCCACGCCAGTGGCGGCCAGCCGGGGCGCGCCGAGCGCCTGGGCGTGACCACCCCGCTGGGGCGTGCGGGCGAGGCCGAGGAGATCGCCGCCGGCATCCTCTGGCTGCTGTCGGACGAGGCCTCCTATACCACCGGCGCCCTGCTGGATATCGGTGGCGGTCGCTAGGGCCTAGTTCCGCCGGGGCGTGAGGGCGTTGAGTACCTGCTGCGACAGCGCATGATAGAGCGGTACCGGCATCAGCCAGCCGGAGACGGCGGCGGCCAGTAGGCAGGCGGCCAGCACCGGCAGCGCCATGTCCGGGCTGTGGGCCAGCTCCAGGGTGATGACGGTAGCGGTCAGCGGGGTGCGGGTGACCCCGGCCAGGTAGGCGGCCAGCCCCAGCAAGGCGCATTGCGACAGACTGATGCCTGGCAGCCAGTCCACCAGCCAGGGGCCCAGGGCCGCACCCACTGCCAGGGAGGGCGAGAACAGCCCGCCCGGTACCCCGGCCAGGTAGGAGACGACATTGGCGAGGAATTTCCACAGCAGGAAGTCGCCCCCCGTCAGGGGTTCGCCGGCCAGGATGGCATGGGTTTCGGCGTAGCCGGTCCCGAACACGTGCTGGCCGGAAAACAGCCCCAACGCCGCCAGCACCAGGCCACAGCCGGCGGCGAAAGCCACCGGGCGGCGCCCGCGCAGGGCATTCAGGCGCCCCAGCCAGCCCCGGTCGGTGGGTAGCACCAGGCGGCCGTAGCAACCGCCCAGCAGTCCGCCGATGACGCCGATGACGGCGACGCCAATCCAGCCCAGGCCCCAGGTCAGGTGCAGGTCCAGCGCGCCGAGATAGCTGTAGGGGCCGACGATGCCCAGGGTGACGATGCCACCCAGTAGCACGGCGGTCAGCACCAGGCCGCTGAAGCGCTGCTCGAAGGTGTGGGTGAGTTCCTCGATGGCGAAGACCACCCCGCCCAGGGGCGTGTTGAAGGCGGCGGCGATCCCGGCGGCGCCGCCAGCAAGGATGAGCCCGGACAGGGTGCGGCGGCCATGCAGGCCGAGGCGCTTGCCGAAGCCGTAGAGCAAGGCGGCGCCGACATGCACGGTGGGCCCTTCCCGACCCACCGAGCCGCCCACCAGCAGGGCGCCGGCCGTGAGCAGCAGCTTGGCCAGGGCGATGGGCGGCGCCAGCAGCCGTGCGCGCAGGTCCGCCTCGGGTCGTTCGAGAGTGACGATGACCTGGGGAATGCCGCTGCCACGGGCATCGCGCAGCGCGCCCTGGGTCAGCCAGACCAGTCCGGCGAAGCCGAGGGGTGTCACCAGCCAGGGCCAGATCGCGCTGTGCTGCAGCAGCTTCTCGAAGAGACCGAAGGAGGCATCGGCCAGCCAGGCGAAGGCCAGCCCGGCCAGGCCCACCAGCACCGCGCCGACCCAGAAGGCGATACGCTGGCGCCACTCGCGCAGCCGGCGGCGCCGGCGATGGCGCAGCAGATGCAGCCGACGCCGGGCGGCGACTTCGGGATCGGTATCGGGAAAAACGGGATCGGACATGGCGGCGAGGACACCGGGAAGCGGGAGCCTCCCAGTGTAACCTCTTGTTACCGTCGTGTTGCCAGGGTCTGGATCAGGCCGCCGGAACCAGCTCGGTGGCGGCTTCGTTGCGCTTGAGCACCGCGTAGATGACCCCGGTCACCAGACTGCCGGCCGCGATGGCCGCCAGATACAGCCAGGCGTGGCTGATGGCGTTGGGGATCAGCAGCACGAAGAGGCCGCCGTGGGGCGCCATCAGCTTGCAGTTGAACAGCATCACCAGGGCACCGGTGAGGGCACCGCCGATGACGCTGGCCGGGATCACCCGCAGCGGATCCTTGGCGGCGAAGGGAATCGCGCCTTCGGAGATGAAGCACAGCCCCAGCACCGACGCCGCCTTGCCCGCCTCGCGCTCGCTCTGGGCGAACTTGCGCCGAGCCAGCAGGGTGGCGATGCCCATGCCGATGGGCGGCACCATGCCGGCGGCCATGGTGGCGGCCATGGGTCCGTAGGTCTTGGACGCCAGCAGGCCGACGGTGAAGGCATAGGCAGCCTTGTTGATCGGGCCGCCGAAGTCGATGCACATCATGGCGCCGAGGATCAGGCCGAGCAGCACGGCGTTGCTGGTGCCCAGGTTGTTGAGGAAGTCGGTGAGTCGACTCAGGGCGCCGGCCACCGGGGTGCCGACCAGATAGATCATCACCAGGCCAACGATGAGGCTGGCGAACAGCGGGATGATCAGGATCGGCTTGAGCGCCTCGACGCTGGCCGGCAGCTTGACGTGCTGGGCGATGGCCTTGGCCACGTAGCCGGCCAGGAAGCCGGCGATGATGCCGCCGATGAAACCGCTGCCCAGGCTGGCCGCCAGCCAGCCGCCGATCATGCCGGGGGCGAGACCCGGGCGGTCGGCGATGGAATAGGCGATATAGCCGGCCAGCACCGGGACCATCAGCTTGAAGGCCGATTCACCGCCGATCTGCATCAGGGCCGCAGCCAGGGTGCCCTGCTCCTTGAAGGCCTCGATGCCGAAGACGAAGGACAGGGCGATCAGCAGACCGCCCGCCACCACCATCGGCAGCATGTAGGACACCCCGGTGAGCAGGTGCTTGTAGACGCCCGCGCCTTCCTTCTTGGCCGGCTTGGCGCCCTCGCCCGCCGCTGGCGCGGCGCTGCCCGCCAGGGTCTCGCCCTCGGCCAGCGCCTTCTTGATCGTCGCCTCGGGCTGCTTGAGGGCGACCCCGGTGCCGCAGCGATAGACGCGCTTGCCGGCGAAGCGCTCGACATTGACCTCGATGTCGGTGGCCAGCAGCACCACGTCGGCGTCGCGGATGGCCTCGGCCGGCAGTGGATTGCGCGCCCCTACCGAGCCCTGGGTTTCCAGGTGCAGGCGATAGCCGAGCTTCTTGGCCGCGTTCTGCAACGCCTCGGCGGCCATGAAGGTATGGGCGACCCCGGTCGGGCAGGCGGTGATGGCCACCAGCCGCGGGGTTTCGCTGGCACTGGCCGGAGCGCTCGGCGCAGCGCCACTGGCCGCCGGGGCCTGTTCCAGCACCTTGGCTTCGCTGGCCGCACGCTGCAGGAAGGCATCGACATCGCGCAGGGCTTCGGCCGGGGCGGCGCGGTAGACGCGCTTGCCGACGAAGCGCGAAAGGTCGACCGCGCCGGTGTGGACGACCACGACCAGTTCGGCGCGCGCCACCTGGTCGTCGGTCAGCAGGGTGGCCTCGGGGCCGTCGTGGATCTCGACGCTGGTGGTCCAGCCGCGGCGCTGGGCGGCGGCGTCCAGCAGGCGCGCACTGAGCACGCTGGTGACCATGCCGGTCGGGCAGGTCGTGACGATGGCGATGTTCATGGGTTTACCCCTGATTCTTGTTCTAGCGGAAAGTCGGGAAGGACACGCACCTGCACCTGGTCTTCGAAGGCGGCGAGTTGCGCGGGATCATTGATGCCGAAGCCGATCTGGGTGACCGCCAGGGCCGCGATGGCGGTGGCCGTGGTCAGGGTGCGCTCCGGTGACTGGCCGATGAGCAGGCCGTGCAGCATGCCGGCCAGCAGGGAATCCCCCGCGCCGACGGTGCTGGCCACGGTGACCTTGGGCGGCTGCGCCTCCAGGGTCTGGGCGCCATACCAGCGCACGCCATCGGCACCCTGGGAGATCACCAGGTGCTCGATACCCAGGGCACGCAGCTGTTCGACCAGCAGTGCCTGCTCGGTCGCGGTCTCGGCCGGTGCACCGCAGGCCTCGGCCAGTTCTTCGGTATTGGGCTTGATCAGCCAGGGACCGGCGGCCAGGGCGGCACGCAGGGCGGCGCCACTGGTGTCCAGAGCCACCGGCAGGCCCAGTGACTTGAGGCGACCGACCAGCGCGGCCAGCCACTCGGGGGTCACCCCGCGCGGCAGACTGCCGGCCACCACCACGGCGTCATGGCCGGGCGCGAGACGATCCAGGGTCTCGAGCAATTCCTGCTGGGCCGCGGCGGACACCTCGGGGCCGGGCCCGTTGATATCGGTGATGCGGCCCGCGGCCTCGGCCAGCTTGAGGTTGCTGCGGGTCTCGCCCGCGACCCGGACGAAGGCGTCGGTAAAGCCGCGGCGGGCGAACAGGGCTTCGAAGGCGGCCGCGTTGTCGGCACCGAGAAAGCCGCTCACGGTCAGCTCGTGGCCGAGATCGGCCAGCACCTGAGCGACGTTGATGCCCTTGCCGGCGGCATGGACGATCACCGCCTCGCTGCGATTCACCGCGCCGGGCTTGAGCTCCGGCAACTGGACGGTGAGGTCCAGCGCCGGGTTGAGGGTCAGGGTGAGGATGCGGCTCATCGCAGGGCCTCCACGCTCTGCCGCACTTCGGTAGCGGTACCCAGCTCCAGGGCGCGCGCGGCGCAGGACTGCACCTGACGCAACTCCAGTTCGCGGACCCGAGCCTTGACCAGGGGCACGCTGCGCGCCGAAACCGACAGTTCGTCGACGCCCAAGCCAACCAGCACCGGCACCGCCAGGGGATCGGCGGCCAGCTCCCCGCAGACACCAACCCACTTGCCATGGGCATGGGCGGCCCGCACCGTCATGTCGATCAGGCGCAGCACGCTGGGGTGCAGGCCATCGGCCTCGCCCGACAGCAGCGGATGCCCGCGGTCGATGGCCAGGGTGTATTGCGTCAGGTCATTGGTACCGACGCTGAAGAAGTCCACTTCCGGGGCCAGCACCGGGGCCAGCAGCGCGGCCGAGGGGACCTCGATCATGATGCCGACCTGCAGATCGGTGGTGGGGATCTCCTGGCGCAGGCGCGCGAGGATGTCACGTGCCTGACGCCACTCCTCGACCCGGCCGATCATGGGGAACATGATCCGCAGCGGTCGGCCATCGGCGGCCTTGAGCAGGGCGCGCAGCTGGGTTTCCAGTAGCTCGGGACGACGCAGGGTCAGGCGGATGCCACGGATGCCGAGGAAGGGATTCTCTTCCGGCGGCAGCGGCAGATAGGGCAGTGGCTTGTCGCCACCGACGTCCAGGGTACGCACCACCAGCGGCTTGCCGGCCAGGCCGTCGAGGGCGCGGCGGTATTCCTGCTCCTGGGCGGCCTCGTCGGGCGCGCTGTCGTGGCTCATGAACACCAGCTCGGTACGCAGCAGGCCGACGGCTTCGGCGCCCTGCTCCACCGCGGCGGCGGCCTGGGCGGTGTCGCCCAGGTTCACGGCGATCTCGACGTGATGGCCATCGCGGGTGGTGGCGCTTTCGAAACGCCGGGCCTCGGCGGCGCGGCGGCGCTCGGCCTGGACCTCGCGCTCACGCTGCACGGCCTCGATGCGGCTGGCATCCGGGGCGATTTCCAGGGTGCCCTTGTCGCCATCCAGCAGCAGCACGCTGCGCGGCGCCAGGTCCAGCACCCGGCGACCGGCGCCGACGATGGCCGGGATGCCCAGGGCACGGGCGACGATGGCGCTGTGGGAGCTGGCACCGCCACGGGCGGTGAGGATGCCGCAAACGCGCTCGCGGTCGAGCCGCGCCACGTCGCCCGGGCCGACCTCGTCCATCACCAGCACATAGGGTTCGTCGGGTTCGCGGGCGGATTCGACGCCGCACAGCTGGGCCAGGACCCGGCGACCGACGTCGCGCAGGTCGGCGGCGCGCTCGGCGAGCAGCCGGTCGTGCAGGGCTTCCTGCTGGCTGGCCGCTTCCTCGATCTGGGCGTCCCAGGCCGCGGCGGCGCTGGCGTTGGCCTTGAGCCGGGCGGCGATGCCCTGCTGCAGATCCGGGTCTTCCAGCATCTCCAGGTGGGTCAGGAAGATCTCGCGCAGGGCGCTGGCCTCGCTGCGCGCGATGAGCGCCTCGATGTCGGCGCGTACCGCGGCCAGGGACGCATCCAGGCGCTGGCGCTCGGCGGCGGCGCCTTCGCCGGTGGCGGGATAGTCGAAGTGCTGGGGCGCCACCACATGGGCCGGGCCCACGGCCAGGCCGGGGGCGGCGGCCACGGCCTGAGCACGATCGCCCGGGGCCAGCGGCAGTTGTTCGGAGGGGTCCACCAGGCTGATGGCGGTGACCCGGGCGGCACCGGCCGGGGCCGGGGCGCTGGCGGTGACCGGCTCGACTTCTTCACCGAGTCCGGCCTGCACCGCGCCGATCAGATCGTTCAGGGCCGCCTCGGCCGGAGTGCCGGGCTCGACCAGGAATTCCAGGGTCTGGCCGCGCCGGGCGCCCAGCGCCAGCAGCCGCGACAGGCTCTTGGCCGAGACCGGGGCGCCGTGGTCGACGCGCACGCGGATCTCGCCGTCATAGGCCTTGGCCAGCCGTGCCAGCTCCTTGGCCGGACGGGCATGCAGGCCGTGGGCGTTGGCCAGCACCACCTGGGCACTGGGCCAGTCCGGGGCGACTTCGCCGCCCAGGGCTTCGAGCACGGCGCGGCGGGAGGTGGCCTGGGCCAGCTCCTGGCCACGGCCGGCGACCAGCAGATCGCAGAGGCGTTCGAGCAGGGCACGATGGCCCTCGCCCAGGCTGGCCAGGCAGAACAGGCCGCGTACCGGCTGCTCCTGCACCTGTAGGGTCTGCAGCGGGGTGACGAAGGCCAGGCCGGGGCGTTTCACGGCGGTCTCGCTGTTCAGCCACCAGAGGCCGTCGCCCAGGGGCAGCGGCTGGCTGGCCTGCAGGGCACCGGCGAAACCGGCCCCCACGCATTCCATGTGCTTGAGCATGCGCGCACCCTGCCAGGCCAGGTCTTCCAGGTCCTCGGCATCGATGGCCAGCTGCACCAGTTCTTCGTCCAGCGCCAGGGCCTGGGGCGCTCCCTGCAGCAGGTCGAGGATCTGCTGGGGTTCGCGGGCGTCGCGCAGCGCCTGTTGCAGATCGCTCTCGCCCAGGGCGCGGGTCAGCAGCTGCAGGATGCGCAGGTGTTCGTCGGATTTGGCGGCGATGGCGATGGCCAGGTAGGTCAGCTGACCGTCGCCCCAGTCCACGCCATGCGGGAATTGCATCATCCGCACGCCGGTGACGAACACCTGGTCGCGGGTCTGAGGCGTACCATGGGGAATGGCGATACCCTGGCCGAGGTAGGTGGAGCCTTGGGCCTCGCGGGCCTTGAGCCCATCTAGATAACCCGGGGCGACCAGCCCATCGGCTACCAGGGACTCGGCGAGCATGGCCAGGGCGGTCGCCTTGTCCGGCGCCTGCTGGGCCATGCGGATATGCTGGGCATTGAGTTCGAACATGGAAGGATACCTCCGGCGCCGCGCGCCTGATCCTGGCGCCGTGCCTTTCTTGTAATAGATGCTTGCCGGCTCGCTCAGCCCTGCAACCGCGTCGGGAGAGGCGTGGCAGGGCCCTTGGCAGATTCGTGCCAGCCGTCGGACAACAGAAAGCTGAAACGTTTCACCCAATGGGACTGGAACGTTACTCGATAATCGCCGATCCTTGAAGCACAACACACAATAAAGACCGTCTCGCCTGCGTCATAGAGCGCCAGGCCATTCAGGTCCCATGAGGAACAGGCGTGAAACTCAGCGACATCGCCCAATTGGCCGGCGTATCCCTTACCACCGCCAGCTACGTCATCAATGGCAAGGCGGCGCAAAGGCGCATCAGCGCCGCGACCGTGGCGCGTGTCATGGCCGTGGTCGAGGCCCACGGCTACCAGCCCGATCAGCGCGCCGCCGGCCTGCGCCGCGGGGCGACCCACACCCTGGGCTTCCTGCTGCCGGATCTGGAAAACCCCAGCTACGCGCGCCTGGCCAAGCAGCTGGAACGCCGGGCACGGGCGCGTGGCTACCAGTTGCTGATCGCCTGCACCGACGACAATCCCGACAGCGAACGCCAGCTCATCGCGCTGTTTCGCGCCCGCCGTTGCGACGGCCTGTTCACTGCCAGCAGCCTGGCCGAGGACGACGCCCCCTACCGGCAGCTGCAGGAACACAACATCCCGATCATCGCCATCGATCGCCAGCTCGATCCGGCGCACTTCTGCTCGGTGGTCAGCGACGACCACACCGCCGGCCGTCAGCTGGCCGCTACCCTGCTCACGCCTGACACCCACAGCATCGCCCTGATCGGCGCCCGCCCCGACCTCGCCATCAGCCGCGCCCGCGCCGCCGGCTTCGCCGCGGCCCTCGCCGATCATCCTGCGCGCCACTGGGAGCGGCATGCCCCCCACTACAGTCGGGAAGGCGGTCGCGCCCAGGCGCTGGCCATGATTGAGGAACTCGGCCACTGGCCCGAGGCCCTGCTGACCACCTCCTATGTGCTGCTGCAGGGCGTGCTGGACGTGCTGCGCGATCATCCGCTGGCCGAAGGCGACACCCTGCGCCTGGCCACCTTTGGCGATACCCAGTTGCTCGACTACCTGCCGTTCAAGGTCAACGCCATTTCCCAGCAACACGAGGTCATCACCGAGCGCGCTCTGGAACTGATGCTGGACGCCCTGGAAAACGACCACTATCTGCCCGGTGTCCAAGCCATCCCGAGGGTCCTCAAACGCCGCCTGTCATGAGCCTGCTGATCGACACCCACAATCACCTGGACTATCCGGGTTTCGACGCCGAGCGGCCGGCCCTGTTGACCGAATGCGCGCGACTTGGAGTCATCCGCCAGGTGCTGATCGGCGTCGAGCGCAGCCAGTGGCCGCAACTCTGGCGGGTCGCCACGGATAATGCCGGCCTCCATGCGGCGCCCGGTCTGCATCCGCTGTACCTGCAGCGTCATCAGGAGGCCGATATCGAAGCGCTCCGGGCCTTCTGCCTGGAACGCCGGAGCGATCCCCGCCTCTGCGCCCTGGGCGAGATCGGTCTGGACTATTTCATCGAGACGCCGGACAAGGCGCGCCAGGCTTGGTTCTTCGAACAGCAGGTGCGCCTGGCGATGGAGCTGGAATTGCCGGTGCTGCTGCACGTGCGCCGTGCCCATGCCGATGTGGTCAGGATCCTGAAACGGCTCAGGCCGCCGAAGGCCGGCATTGCCCATGCCTTTTCCGGCAGTTTCGAGGAAGCCCGCGAATACCTGCGCCTGGGCTTCAAGATCGGCCTAGGCGGCGCGCCCACCTGGCCGCAGGCGAAGAGACTGCGGCGGGTACTGCCACAGTTGCCGCTGGAGGGCATCGTGCTGGAGACCGATGCTCCCGACATGCCGCCCGCGATGCATCCGCACGTGCGCAACAGCCCCACCCATCTGCCAGCCATCTGCGCCGCCCTGGCGCCGCTCTGGAACGTCTCACCCGAAACCCTGGCCACCGTTACCACCCGCAATGCCTGCGCGGTGTTCGGCTGGGACGCAGCCGGCCTCGGCTAGTTTTCGTCGACGACCAATTCGCCTTGCAGTCGCGCCCAGTCGAAGGCCGGACCGGGATCGGTCTTGCGCCCCGGGGCGATGTCGCTGTGGCCCTGGATACGTTCCGCGGTGATCGCCGGATAGGCGCGCTGCAACGCCCGCGTCAGCCGCCCCAGGGCACGATACTGGGCGTCGGTGTAGGCCAGGTCGTCCGTGCCTTCCAGTTCGATGCCCAGGGAGAAGTCGTTGCAGTTCTCGCGCCCGTCGAAGAAGGAGACGCCGGCATGCCAGGCGCGCTTCGCGCAGGAGACGAACTGGGTCACCGTCCCGTCGCGCTCGATGAGAAAGTGCGCCGCCACCTTCAGCTCGGCGATCTCGGCGAAGAAGGGATGGGCCGAATGATCCAGGCAATTCTGGAAGAAAGCCTGGACGCAGCCAGTGCCGAACTGCCCGGGCGGCAGACTGATGTTGTGGATCACCAGCAGGGACACTTCCGTCCCTGCCGGGCGTTCGTTGTGGTTGGGCGAAGGACACAGCCGCGCCTCGCGATACCAGCCCTCGACGAACACCCCGTCCATCAGTGCGCCTTGGCCTTGAGCGCATCGCGCAGCGCGCGGGCATCGCTGAATTCACGCTGGCCGACGAAACGGCCATGGTCGAGGGTCACCCAGAGCACCTTGTCGGCCGCTCCGGGAAAGCGCGGCACGATGCGCGATTCGCGGTCGAGCAGCACGCGATAGCCATACTTGCGCATGGCTGGCACGGCGAACATCCGGGTGATGGCCGCCGGCATGCTGCTGATGTCGGCGATGTAGGCCACCCGGGTGCCGTCGATATAGTTCGCCGGCTGGTCGCGCATAGCTTCCTTCACCAGCCCCGAGCCGCTCATGCTGCGCGCCACCAGCAGGACCTGCAACTGGTCATCGAAGGTATAGGGCTGGTCACGCTGATCGAGCAGGGTGAAGGGCGCCACCCGCTCACCCGGCTCGAGCGCCAGGGCGGTCAGGGGCACCAGCAGACACGACAGCAACAACGCCAGAACTCCAGCGCGCATGGCATCCTCTCTTGAACGGTCTATCGAGGCCGCTATCCTGCCCTACCGCTCGGATTGGCACCACCATCGCGTCGAGGAACCCCATGATCCCTCTCAAAGAACTGCTCGCCCAGGTCCCCCAGTCCGGCGAGGTGCGCTGGATCGGTGTGCGACCCATCTCGCGCGCGCCCATGGTCGAGATCGACGCGGTGGAGGCCCGGCGTGACGCCGGCCTGACCGGCGATCACGCCCGCCCCACCCCGCGCAACCAGCGCCAGGTCACCCTGATCCAGTGGGAACACCTGCCGGTGGTGGCCGCGCTGATCGGCAAGGCGGTCGCACCCGCCGACCTGCGCCGCAATCTGGCCATCGCTGGGATCAATCTGTTCAGCCTGAAGCATCGGCGCTTTCGCATCGGCCAGGCGGTGCTGGAGACCACCGGCTGGTGCCAGCCCTGCGCGCGCCTGGAAGAACGCCTCGGACCAGGAACCTTCCAGGCCATGCGCGGCCACGGCGGCCTCACGGCCCGGGTCCTGGAAAGCGGCATCATCCGCCTGGGCGATCGGCTGGAGGTCCTGGATTGACCCCAGTTTCCCTAGGGTCGAATGGCCGGGCCAGCCCGGTTAAACTAGCGCTACCTCTCGTCGCCGCAGGCGTCCCTGCCAGAGCAGATGCAGGCCGCCTGCCTTGAAAGTCACGACTTTTCGCCCATCTTCCTTGCTAGATGTCTCGACTCGCGCGCTTCGACGACCCCAGATTTCCACCGGCCCGGGACTGCGCCCGCATGCGGCGACGCGCCCGGTCCGGCTCATGCTTTCCTTCTCTATGAGTGCTCTCCATGACCCATCGCATCGTTATCGTCGGCGGCGGCGCCGGCGGCCTGGAACTGGCTACCCGCCTGGGCCGTAGCCTGGGCAAGCGTGACCAGGCGCAGATCGTGCTGATCGACGCCAATGCCACCCACCTGTGGAAGCCGCTGTTGCACGAGGTGGCCGCCGGCTCGCTCAACTCCACCGAGGACGAGTTGAGCTATGTGGCCCAGGCCAAGTGGAACCACTTCGAATTCCAGCTCGGCCGCATGACCGGCCTGGATCGCGAGCGGCGCAAGGTGCAGCTGGCCGCCATCGAGGACGACGGCGCTGTCCTGGTCCCGGAACGGGAGATCGGCTATGACTCCCTGGTACTGGCCATCGGCAGCACCACCAACGATTTCGGCACGCCGGGCGCCGCGGAAAACTGCATTTTCCTCGACACCCGGGCCCAGGCCGAACGCTTCCATCGCAAGCTGCTGACCCATTACCTGCGCGCCCATGTCAGCGAACAGCCGGGTGAATTCATCGAGGTGGCCATCGTCGGCGCCGGTGCCACCGGCGTGGAACTGGCGGCCGAATTGCGCAATGCCGCCGAAGAGCTGCAGGCCTACGGCATGGATCGCATCCGTCCCGAAGACCTGCGCATCACCCTGGTCGAAGCCGGTCCGCGTATCCTGCCGGCGCTGCCCGAGCGCATCGCCGGCCAGGCGCATCGCATCCTGGAAAAACTCGGCGTGCGGGTGCTTACCGGTTCAGCGGTCAAGGAAGTCCGCCCCGACGGCCTGCAGACCGCCGGCGAATTCGTCCCGGCCAGTCTCAAGGTCTGGGCCGCCGGCATCCGCGCCCCGGCCTTTCTCAAGGACCTGGCGGGCCTGGAGACCAACCGCATCAACCAGTTGGTGGTCAACTCGACGCTGCAGACCACCCGTGACCCGAACGTCTTCGCCCTCGGCGACTGCGCGGCCTGCCCCCTGACGCCTGGCGATACCCGTACCGTCCCGCCCCGCGCCCAGTCCGCCCACCAGCAGGCCTCCCTGCTGGTCAAGACCTTCAAGGCGCGCCTGGAAGGCAAGCCGCTGCCCGACTACGTCTACAAGGACTACGGCTCGCTGATCTCGCTGTCGCGCTTCAGTGCGGTGGGCAATCTCATGGGCGGCGCCCTGGGCAGTCTCACCCTGGAAGGCTGGCTGGCGCGGACCTTCTATGTCTCGCTCTACCGGATGCACCAGGTCGCCCTCTATGGCCCGCTGCGCGCCCTGGCGCTGTTTGCCGGCGATCACCTGAGACGCAAGACCGAGCCGCGCCTCAAGTTGCACTAGGCCCCTGGCCCAGGCATGAAAAAAAGCCGTCCCTCGGGACGGCTTTTTTGTGTCGCAGTGACCTCAGGAGGGCGACTGGCCCCGCAGGTTACCGATCACCGAAGTCATGGCCCGGTCGAACAGCAGGGCATCGTCCAGCAGCCGCACCCGGCCTTCCTGGTAATCCAGCGCCAGTTCCTCACGGGTGCGATCCAGCACCTTCATGCCGGTACGATTGACGAACACCAGGCGACCCATGGGCCGGATGACCGCGGCCAGCTTGCAGCGCAACTTCTGCTCGACGTCCTGGATCTCCAGCCAGGCGCCTACCGAGAGGGCATCCACCCACTCCAGGGAGTCGCTGGTCAGCCCGGTGATCCGCTCACCTGCGCGTGGCAGCTCGAAGGGTTCGTCGGCAGCAGGCGACGCAGGTGCAGCGCTCGCGGTATCCGCTGCCGCATCCGCCAGCTCGGGACGGGTCTGCTGAAAGGTCTGGACGTGCAGGGATTCCAGTTCGGTGAAGAATTCTGAGGTGGAGAAGGGATCGAAGGCCGCGCTGGCCAGGCCTTCCCGCAAGGCCTTGAGCAAGCCGGGCACCATCTCCAGCAGACGCTGGCGCGACGCCACGTCGTGATGCGGCTGGATGCTCCAGATCAGGTCGTCCATGGTCTTGAGGGCCGCGCGCCATTCGCTGGAATCGTAGCCCTGCTTCAGGCAGGTCAGCAGCAGCAACTGGCTCCAGGCCTCGCGCAGGACTCGTTGCACGGCAGCTGGCAACGGGTGTTCCTGCAGGCGCTGACTGAGGACGTGCTCGACCTGCAGCCGAGCGATCTCGGCGCGCGCCCGGCCTTCCTCGGCGTCGCGGGTGCGCTGTTCGAGCAGTTCGCTGCGCCGCTGTTCGTCGCTGACATAGGCCATGAAGTCGGCCAGCAGCTCGGCGAAGATCTCCGGATCGTCGACGAAATCGGACAGCAGGCGCTGCACGATCTGCTCGATCTTCTGATAGAGGCCGTCGCGCTGCAGATCGCTCTGCTCGCCCCAGCCCAGGGAGGCGGCGGCGATCTCGTTGAGCAGCCGCCGGGCCGGATGGCTGCCACGGCTGAAAAAGGTCTTGTCGAGGACCGCGACCTTGAGCATGGGAATCTGCAGGCGGGCGATCAGCGCCTTGAGCGAATCCGGCAGGGTGAGGTCGTCGAGGATGAATTCGAACAGCATCGCCACCAGGTTGATGACGTCTTCGTCGACCTGCCCCACTACCCGCTTTCGACCCGAGCGCTCGCTGATGCGGCCCAGGGCCACCCCCAGTTGCGCCTTGAGGTCATAGCCCTCCAGGGACTGGCCGGAAATCTGCTGCTGCAGATGCGACAGCAGGCGCATGAGGTCGTAGCTGGTAATGACCTGGCCGTCACCGGTCGCGGCCCCCTCGTCGACCGCCATGCCGCCACCCAGGGTGGCGCTGCCCGGCGTGCGCAGCTGGGCCAGGAGGCCCTGCAGGGTGCCAAAGAGTTCCTGGCCATCGTCTTCGCTGTTGACGTGGGCCGGGGTGCGCCCGCTGTAGCCCTTGGCCGAACGGCTCGGGACCTGCTGGGGGATGGCCTTGAGTTGGGGCAGTACGCCCGCGTCGACCAGTTGCCGATTGGACTCCGCGTACAGCTGACCCAGACCGTTGAGCACGAAACGCTCGAACAGCTTGTAGATGATCAGCTTCACCTTGATGTCGGTGTCGAGATCGCGACAGGCTTCGACGAAGGCCTCGCACAGGCGACGCGGTCCCAGCGGATGCGTCGAGTCGTCGAGCTTGCTCGACAGCTGGGTATTGAATCTGATGGTCAGGTGGCTGATGGCCATGGCGTTGTTGCTGAGCGCCTTGGCCACCATGGTGTCCACGGCGACGCTCTCCTCCAGCGCATCGTTCTGCACCAGGCTGAGGTCTTCGTAGGAGACGCTGTCCAGGCGCATCTCCGGCTTGCTGCCGACCAGGTTGTTCAGCGCAGCGAAGCGCTCGAAATACTGCTGGAGAAAGCTGCGCTCGATACTCTTGCGCCGCAGACGCAGGTCGCGCATCGCTTCGAAATAGAGGCTCTGTTCCTGGTTGCTGCCGGCGCGATCGGCCATTTCAAACAGCGCATCGTCGGCGTTGTCGAACAGCTGCTGCAAGGAGGCATTGAGTCGCTGAGCGGCGCGATCCCTGACCGGTAAAAGCACTGCAGGCAATCGGGAAGAAGATTCCCCGAGCGCCTTGAAATGAACTACGTTTACGTCGTTCTGCACCACCGCCTCCCACAACCGTTCTTGCGTTCGGCTGAATCGCGTTCCACTACAGGAGCATTGAACAACGTTCGCCGCCCTGGCCGCGAGGTGAAACGTTGTCGATGTGCCATTATTTGCTTTGCTAAGGCATCGACCAATCGGCATCTGCACAGTACATGACAGGGTTCACAAGGCACCTGTCGGTCAGCGCCTGCCCTTAGAATAACTCAACGTTGTCTATCTCAGATCGTCAACCTCCCCTAAAGTTGCCCGCGCGTCCGCCGCTACCCCTATCGGAGTCCGTTCATGTCCAGCGCCATCCTGCCCGAGCTTGCCCAGGTCATCACCGAAAACGTCGCCGCCGCGCTGCGCGAAGACGTCGGCAGTGGTGATCTCACGGCGGCTCTGATCCCCGCTCACCAGCAGGCCCGGGCGCGGATCATCACCCGCGAGGCCGCGGTGGTAGCGGGCACGGCCTGGGTCGACGAGGTGTTCCGGGTGCTGGATCCCGCGGTCGAGGTCCGCTGGCAGGTGGCCGATGGCGAGCGAGTCGCGCCCGACCAGGTGCTGTTCGAACTCCAGGGGCCCGCGCGCGCCCTGCTCACCGGCGAGCGCAGCGCCCTGAATTTCCTGCAATTGTTGTCCGGCACCGCCACCCGCTGCCGCCACTATGCCGATCTCGTGCAGGACACTGCCGTCCGCTTGCTGGACACCCGCAAGACCCTGCCCGGCCTGCGCCGCGCCCAGAAATACGCGGTCACCTGCGGCGGCTGCTTCAACCACCGCATCGGCCTGTTCGATGCCTTCCTGATCAAGGAAAACCACATCGCCGCCTGTGGTGGTATCGCCCAGGCCGTGGCCACCGCCCGAGAACTGGCGCCGGGGCGCCCGGTGGAGGTCGAGGTGGAAAATCTGCAGGAACTGGAACAGGCCCTGACTGCCGGCGCCGACATCGTCATGCTGGACGAGCTGAGCCTGGCTGACATGCGTACGGCGGTAGCCCTGACCGCCGGCCGGGCCAAGCTGGAAGCCTCGGGTGGCGTCAACCAGGACACCCTGCTCGGCATCGCCCAGACCGGTGTCGACTACATCTCCATCGGCACCCTGACCAAGGACGTCAAGGCCATCGACCTGTCCATGCGCATCCTGGATTGAGCGGGATAGGCAAAGGACGTCGCGGCGGCTAGACTCCGCAGCCGCGCCCTTTGCGCAACGGCTTCGAGCGGTCCTGACGACCGCTCGCCTCTCGCGACACTCGAACAAGATCGAACCCGTGACCAAAGATCAACTTCGCGCTGAACTGGAACGCCAGGCCCAGCGCTATCAAGATGTCTACGGTGGCGAAATCGTCACCTACGCCGCTCAACCCAAGCCCGACCGCAAGCCCTGGAAGAAACGGCCGACCGTGCAGGACGAGGTGTTCGCCTCCGAGGTACGCAAGATCGCCGATCTCAAGGCCAAGACCAGCGCCGAGTCCGCTGCTCAGGACAGCTGAGCCGGGTCCGTACCTCGGCTGTCCGGGGCGTCCACTGCGGCGTCCTCATGATCCTGCCGTGCCTGCAGCTGCCGCCAGAGCGCCGCGGCGGCGCCGAAGTCGGCCCCGCCCTCTTCCGCCATGGCCTGCAGGTCATAGCGGGCCAGGCAGCCTTCGCCCAGGCGCGGCGGCGGCTCCGCAGTGCCGGGCGCCGCCTGGAGATCGCGGTCAGTCGAAGATGACGGTCTTGTTGCCATGGACCATGACCCGCTCTTGCAGGTGGTATCTCAGGCCGCGGGACAGCACCATCTTCTCGACGTCCTTGCCCAGCCGCACCATGTCCTCGACATTGTCCCTGTGGCTGACGCGCTCCACGTCCTGCTCGATGATCGGGCCGGCATCCAGCTCTTCGGTCACGTAGTGGCAGGTGGCGCCGATCAGCTTGACGCCACGCTGCGACGCCTGGTGGTAGGGCTTGGCGCCGACGAAGGACGGCAGGAAGCTGTGGTGGATGTTGATCACCTGGTGGGCATAGCGCGCGCAGAGATCCGGCGGCAGGATCTGCATGTAGCGCGCCAGCACCACGGTATCGGCCTGGTGCAGATCGATCAGCCGCGACACCTCGTCGAAGGCCGGCTGCTTGTTGGCGGGGTCGACCGGCACATGGAAGAAGGGAATGCCATGCCATTCGACCATGCTGCGCAGGGTGTCGTGGTTGGAGATGACACAGGGAATCTCGCAATCCAGCTCGCCGCTGTGCCAGCGGTGCAACAGGTCGGCCAGGCAGTGGGATTCGCGACTGGCCATGAGCACCACGCGCTTGCGCTGGGCCGAATCGGTGATCCGCCATTGCATGGAAAATTCGCGTGCGATGGGCGCGAAGGCCTGACTGAAGCCGGCCAGATCGAAGGGCAGTGAATCGGCGCGGATCTCATGGCGCATGAAGAACCAGCCACTCTCCGTATCCGAATGGTGACTCGCTTCGGTAATCCAGCCGTTATAGGTCGCCAGGAAGTTGCTGACCTTGGCCACGATACCTACCCCGTCCGGACAGGCGATCACCAGACGAAACGTTTGCATAGCACAACCTCGAACGAAAAGGGGCTGCATTCTAGGCGCAGTCGCCGGCAGCGTCGAGCGGCGCAAGGCGCTACAGCGTTCGCCTGTAGGGCTGGGGTAAAGACTTTGCAAAGGACAAGTAAGGGCCGACAAGTTCCACCAATGCCCTGCCGAAAGTTGCTCGCATTCGACAACTTCGCTGTTGCAACGAAACGGGCTGCAATTATCGACCCGTCATGTGGATAGTTTACTTATCCCGATAGGCAATCTATGATCGATCCAGACTTTCATCTCTGCATCACTCAGAACAAAGGCCATTTATGTCGCTCATCAATGAATACCGCCAGACCGAAGAAGCCATCAAGGAACTGCAGGAGCGTCTGAAGTCGCTGCAAGAGGACGACAAACTGCAGCGCGAGCTGGAATTCGAAAAGAAACTCCGCGCGTTGATGGGTGAGTATCAGAAATCCCTGCGTGACATCATCGGCATTCTCGATACCGAAGCCAAACCTGCCCGCCAGGCGCGCACTACCAACAAGGCCAGCAACGGCAACACGCCCAAGCGCGCGCGCAAAGTTAAGCAATACAAGAATCCGCACAATGGCGAAGTGATCGAAACCAAGGGTGGCAATCACAAGACGCTGAAAGAGTGGAAAGCCAAATGGGGTTCGGACGACGTCGAATCCTGGGCAACGCTGCTGGATTGATCAGAAAAAACGCCGGCCAGCCGGCGTTTTTTTTGCCTGCAGGGCAGGCGTTACCGCAGCCTGCCAGGCTCGGACCCAGGTAAAGTCTGGTGACCGCTCGCTCGCCGTTATAGACATCCCGCACTACAGCGCCAGCAGCACTTTCAAATCCGGCACGGCACTTTCCTCTTGCCTACCCCTTGCTTTGACAGCGGCGTATAGAGTAGGTCCTGAACCTGCGGCTTACCGATCCTTTTCTGTTAACAAACGTCTCGGATCGGTATCCGGCTTTAGCGCCTTCAGGCAACAGCCCTGTCCAATCGCTGCATCACCGCCCGAACATGAGCGGACCAGGCCTCGAGAATCGGCACTTGATCAACGGGGACTTCACGCCGCAATTGTTCGGTCAGGGTGAGGAACTGCTTGCAGGTCATATGACCTTGTTCCTCTTTGTCCAGCAGACGCTGCCGACAGAATCGTCGCCAGCGAACCTCTTCTTCCGCCGTCAGCAACTCGGGAAAGTTGCGCGCTCTATAGCGAAAGAACAGCTCTGGATGCCGCTCATCCCGAAAGGGCCAGGCGCGACTGCCAAGTTGCTCCGCCGGACACTGATGAACTTGTTCGCAGAGTTGCCGTTCTTCGGCGGCGATGAAGCCGTCGTACAGTCTTTCTTCGGCCTCCTGTTCCTGGGCGGCACAACCGGATGGCTCGGCATAGAGCGCCTGAACCTTGGGTTGCCAGGTCGCACGTTGGTCGAGCAATTGGCGGACGCGGCGCCAGACGGCGGCCAGATCGAATTGCAGCCGCTCCGTGTCCGCCGGACGCAAGACGCTGAAGGGCGCCAGAATCGGACACTTGTTGACCTGTACCAGCTTGAGCGGCACAGGCAGGTCACCCTCGGCCAGCGCATCCCGTCGGGTATAGAGGCGTTCGCGCAGGGTGTCGACGTCCAGATCCAGCAGCGGCTCCGGCGCCAGGCCGAGGTCGCAGACGATCAACGCGTTGCGATTGACCGGATGCCAGGCCAGCGGCAGGACAGGAGCGAGAAAGTGCCGCTCGGCGCTGAAGCGTCCCGAGACATGCAGCAGGGGCTCGAGCAGACGAATGCGCGCCAGCGCCGCCTTTTTCTGGCGCTGCGTCCAGAGATAGTCATAGAGCCTTGGCTGGCGCTCCTTGACCAGGCGCGCCAGCGCCAGGGTCGCGCGCACATCCGCCAGGGCGTCGTGAGCCTGGGCATGCTCGATGCCATTGGCGACGGTCAGGCGATCCAGGCGCAGGGAAACGCGCTGCTCGTCCTGCGGCCAGTCCAGGCTTTCCGGGCGAAAGGCATAGAGCGCCCGGACCAGGCCAAGCACATCCCAGCGACTGTTACCCTGCTGCCATTCGCGGGCATAGGGGTCGTGAAAGTTGCGGTACAGGCTGTGCCGTACCATTTCGTCGTCGAATCTCAGGTTGTTGTAGCCGACGCTGCAGGTGTTGGGACGCCGCAACTCATCGTGCAGACGCTGGACGAAGTCTCGCTCGCGCAACCCCAGGCGCTGCAGGGTGGCAGGCAGGATACCGGTGACCAGGCAGGCTGCCGGATGGGGCAGGACGTCCTCGCTCAGCTGACAATGCAGATTGAGCGGCGCTTCGATCTCGTTGAGCTCCAGATCGGTACGCACCCCGGCCACCTGCAGCGGACGATCCCGCCGTGGATCGATGCCCGTGGTCTCGAAGTCGTACCAGAAGATACTTTGCGTCACACCACCCTCCCCTAGAATCAGCGCAGTCTAGCATCGTCGCGCGCCTTGCTCCCGGGCGCCCGCACCCGCTAGGCTCTGGCGTCCGTCTACCGCGTATTATCCCTTCTCATGCGTTCAGTCGATCGGCTCTCCATTCGCTCCAGGTGCCGAGGTATCGGCGTACGCCTGGGCGCCGCCGTCTGGGTGCTGACCCTATCGCTGGCCTGCCTGGCCCAGCAGGAGCCGCTGTCCTGCCCCCTGCCGCCGCAGACCGACAGCGGCCCGGCCAGCCTGCGCCTGACCCATCAGGGACTCGACAGCCGGACCGCGCGCCAGCTCGCCACCCAACTCGCCGCGACCATCCGCAGCACCGATCCCCAGGCGCTGGCGGCGGCCTATCTGCAGCACTTTGGCAGCCGGGTGCAGCGCAGCCAACCCGAGCAGCTGGCCGAACTTCCGCCCAAGGACGTCAGGTTCTGGCTGGCGGGCAACCCGCCCCTGGCGGAGGCTCAGGCCCAGGCGCTGCTGGACTGGGTCGAGGCGGGCGGCAGGCTGGTGGCCGTCGCCGATGACAGCACCCTGGCGCTCAGCGCGACCCTGGGCGTGCGCCCCATGCCCACTCGCGAACTGGGCGGCGCCGCCCCGCCGATCATGGCACTGCCTCTATGGCCCAACCTGACCCAGCTCTATCTCGCCGAGGACGACGCCCCCGCCTATCTCGGCTTCGATGACAGCCGTCATCTGTTCGATGTCGGCGACCAGGCGGTGGCCTGGGCCAGCAGCGCCAGCGCCACCCATATGCTGATGCTGCCCTGGGGCGCCGGCAGCGTGACCCTGTTGTCGGACAGCGATCTCTGGAGCAACGTCCACCTCGCCCAGTACGACAATGCCTGGCTGCTGTGGTACCTCACCCAGGGCGCACCTGTGACCTTGATCGCTCCAGCGCCACCGATCCCTCTGTGGCTGGATGCCTTGCAACGCTACGGCCTGGCCCTTGTGCTCCTGCTGCTGGCGGCGGGTCTCTGGCTGAGACGTCGCCGGGAAAACCCCGCTCCACGGCGTAATGCCGAGCGCTGGCCGGAGCTGATCGCCAGCCTGCAGCGCGATATCCAGCGCGAGGTGCACCGGCGCCGCCCCGAGCTCGCCGACCAGGGCGTGGCCGAGCGCTGGCAATATCTCGCGCGTCTGAGTGGCTTGAGCACCCGCGTGGTGGGCGAGGCGATGCGCCCCAGCCCGGCGCGCCTCTCCGCTCGCGACTTCACCCGCCGCATCGTCCAGCTGCGCCTGTTGCGCCTGGCCATGCGTCCCCCGCTCCCGAGGACTTCCGATGACCGACAGTTCCCCTCCTGACGCCACTCCGGTGGACGCTGGCGACACCGGCGTCAAGGCCCGCGCCCTGACCCGACTGCAGGCCCTGCGGCAGGCGCTGCTCAAGGCGCTGCCGCAGCAGGACGCCGCCGTGGACGGACTGCTCGCCACCCTGTTGGCCAGTGGTCACCTGCTGCTGGAAGGTCCGACCGGCTCCGGCAAGACGCTGCTGGCTCGCGCCCTGGCGGCCAGCCTGGATGCCGGTTTCGCTCGGCTGCACTGCCATCCGACCCTGACCCCCGCCGAGGTGGCCGGCGAAATCGTCACGGACGTCGGCAGCGACAGTGCCCGTCTGCGCCGGGGTCCGCTGTTCAATTCCCTGGTCCTGCTCGAAGACCTGCATCGGGCGCCGCCGGCGGTCCTCCAGCTGCTGGACGACGCCCTGCAGAGCCGTCAGCTGAGTCTGGGCGGCCGCCAGGTGCCCCTGCCGGCGCCCTTCATGGTGATCGCCACCCGCACTCCGGGCAGCGAGCTGCCGCTGGCGCTGCGGGATCGCTTCCTGGTGCAACTGCGCCTGGAGTGGCCGGCGGAAGGCCAGGAACTGGCCGCCCTGCGCCAGGCCGTACAGCAGGGCCAGGGCGATCCCCTGGAAGCGGCGGCGCTGCGCCCCCTGCTGCAGGCGCGGGATCTGCCGGCGCTGCAGCGACTGGTGGCCGGCCTGCCGGTCGCGGAGCCGGTCCTGGAGCATGCTGTGCGCCTGATCCGTCTTACCCGGGAATGGCCGGCCTTCGAGCAGGGCGCCGGACCGCGCGCCGGTCAAGCCTTGCTGCGTCTGGCCCAGGCACAGGCCTTTCTGCGGGGTGGCGACAGCGCGACGCCCGAGGATGTGCGCAGCCTACTGCCCGCCGTACTGCGGCCGCGGCTACGGCTGACGCCAGAACGCGAATTCGAGGGCGACAGTCTGGATGGTCAGATACTCAAGCTGCTAGGTCAGTGTCCGGCGCCGCGCCCATGATCCAGCGCTGCCTGCCCCTGGCGCTGGTCGCCTTGGCGCTGCTCAGCCTGATCCTGGGCGGGCTGGCGCCCCCACGCTGGCAGGGACTACCCGCGGCGGGTGCACTGCTGCTCCTCTTGCTGGAGCGGCTGAATACCCGCTGGCGCCGGCGGCAGAGCGGGAGGTATCCGCCGCTCTCCGCGCCGGCCTCCAGGGCGTGCCTGCGGCCGGATACCCCCCTGCACCTGCTGATCGCCAGTCCGGTCGAGCAGGGACGGGGACAGGCCGGGCGGTCAGGCGACCACCAGCAGATTCTAGGTTTCGGACAGGCCCTGGCGGCCAGTGGCAATGAGCTGCGGCTCTATGGTCTCGATCCCGAGCTGCGCCTGCTGGCAGCAGGCACGGCTGCTCTCCGTCTGACACCCGCTGAGCTCCCGGGGCGGGCGCCTGGTACGATGGCCGATCTCAAGGCAGGGCTGGCACGGCTCTGCAGTCAGGCGCGACCCGGCAGTGTGCTGGTGGTGGTGGCGCCGCTGGATGAAGAAGTGGGGGTCTGGCTCGGCCGTCTGGATCTGGCCCGGCGCGGCCTACGGCTCTGGCTGGTCGACACCGCACGGCGCGAGGCGGCAGCGCCTGACGACATCCGCAGCTGGCGCGATGCGCGACGCTATGCCGACGCCTGGCAGGCCCGGATCCAGGGCGAGCGGCTGGCCGCGCGGCTGGAGCGAAGGCCCGTCCGCTGGCTGGCTGCCAGCGCCACGGCGGATCTGCAGACCCGCCTGCTGCAGCTATGGAATGCCGGTGACCCGGGTCAGGCCGCCGACTGAGAGAGGCGGCCGAAGGTGAAGTAGTGCTGCAGCACGTCGATCAATTCGGCGAATTCGGCCGGCGGCTCGGCGACGCTGAAGCCCGAATCGTAGTTGCCCGGGGTCACGTCTTCATGGCTCCACTGGCAGCGGGCGTCGAAGTCGACGAAATGCAGCTGACCGTCCTGCCCCGGAATCTTCAGCCGAAGTTCGAAGCGCGCGTTCACCAGCATGGGCAGCTGGCTGATCATCAGCAGCCCCTCTCGGGAAATATTGCCGATGTAGCCCATGGGCTTGTCGGTAAAGCGGTTGAACACCTTCAGATAGTAGGGCAGCTGGTGGCGCTCGATACGACGATTCTGAGTCATGGTGCGATTCATCCTGCACACGGTAAAGCCACTTTACCGACAACGTCCTGGAAAGCTCAGCGCTGCGGTAGTTTTCGCACCGGTTGGGGCGTCGCAACGGCCGTTCCGCCATCTAGCCCCAATTGGCGCAGGGTGTCCAGTCGGGCCTGGGCCCGATAGGCGTATTCGCTGGCCGGAAACCGGACCTGGATGAAACGATAGGTCTGGACCGCGTCGGCGTACAGTTGCTGCTGCTCCAGACACTGACCGCGCAGCATGGAAAATTCCGGTTGCAGCCAGGGCCGGGCCCGACCCTTGCGTTCAGCCTGGGAGATCTGCAGCAGGGCATTGTTGCAGTCGCCTTCGCTATAGGACTTATAGGCGGCATCCAGATAGGAATTCATCGAAACGCTGGTACAGCCGGTCAGGCCGAGCAGCAGGAACAGGCAGAGATAAGGGCGCATGGAAAATCCTCCTGCTCGCTAGATCGGCGCCAGGGCCCGCTTCTTAAGGGCAAACGACCAATAATGATGTGACGAAGCTGTAAAAAGCCGTCATGTGCTGGCCACGCGACAGCGCTACAATGAGGTGCGCTCCGTGTTCTACGTCGACTCGGCGCTGAGGCGCCGACTCATGGTTGCAATCCGCTAAAGGAAAGACTGCATGATTTATCGCCGTACCAAGATCGTCGCCACCCTGGGCCCGGCCAGCAATTCTCCGGAAGTCCTCGAGCAGCTCATCATCGCCGGCATCGACGTCGCCCGCCTGAACTTCTCGCATGGAACGCCCGACGAGCACCGGGCTCGTGGTCAGCTGGTACGGGATCTCGCCGCCAAGCACGGTCGCCATGTCGCCCTGCTCGGCGACCTCCAGGGTCCGAAGATCCGCATCGCCAAATTCGTCAACAAGCGCATCGAACTCAAGGTCGGCGATCCCTTCCGCCTGTCCATCGCCCATCCCCGCACCGAAGGCACCGAAGAAGTGGTCGGCATCGACTATCCGGGCCTGGTCACCGACTGCCGCGTGGGTGACGAACTGCTGCTGGACGATGGCCGCGTGGTCCTGCGCGTGGAAGGCATGACCGCCACCGAGCTGCATTGCACCACCCTGATCGGCGGCCCGCTGTCAGATCACAAGGGCATCAACCGTCGTGGCGGTGGCCTCACCGCTCCGGCGCTGACCGACAAGGACCGCGAAGACATCAAGTTGGCCGCCTCCATGGAAGTCGACTATCTGGCCGTGTCCTTCCCGCGCGATGCCGAAGACATGCACGAAGCCCGTCGCCTGATGGAAGCCGCCGGTGGCAAATCCTGGCTGGTGGCCAAGATCGAGCGCGCCGAAGCCGTGGCCGACGACGAAGCCCTGGACGGCCTGATCCATGCCAGTGACGCCGTGATGGTGGCCCGGGGCGACCTGGGTGTGGAAATCGGCGACGCCGAGCTGGTGGGCATCCAGAAGCGCATCATTTCCCACGCCCGGCGCCTCAACAAGGCGGTGATCACCGCGACCCAGATGATGGAGTCGATGATCAGCAGCCCGATGCCGACCCGCGCGGAAGTCTCCGACGTGGCCAACGCCGTGCTGGACAACACCGACGCCGTGATGCTCTCCGCCGAGAGCGCCGCCGGCCAGTATCCGGTGGAAGCGGTCAAGGCCATGGCGCGCGTCTGCGTCGGTGCCGAGAAGCAGCCTACCAGCAAGCTGTCCAGCCACCGCCTGGGCCATACCTTCACCCGTTGGGACGAGAGCATCGCCCTGGCCTCCATCTACGTGGCCAACCACTTCCCCGGCGTGAAGGCCATCATCAGCCTGACCGACACCGGCTACACCCCGCTGATCATGTCGCGCCTGCGTTCCTCAGTACCGATCTTCTCCTTCGCGTCCAGCCGCGCCACCCAGGCCCGCACCGCGCTGTTCCGCAACGTGCACACCATCCCCTTCGACCCGACCACCATGCCGGCGAACAAGGTGAGCCAGGCCGCGGTGGACGAACTGCTCAAGCGCGGCATCGTCGAGCACGGCGACTGGGTCATCCTGACCAAGGGCGACAGCTACACCAAGCGTGACGGCACCAACACCATGAAGATGTACCGCGTGGGCGACCTGCTGGTCTGACCCCCTGCCACCGGGCTAAGACCGGTGCTGAAGACAAAGCCCCGCACAGGCCCCTGTGCGGGGCTTTTTTCTGGACGGATCGGGGCCAGGCAGCCCTAGCGACCGCCAGCGGCCAGATAGGCCAGGTGGAGGGCCGCAGCGCCCAGGACTCCCAGGCTGCAGCCGATGAGGATGCCGCGCTGCAGCGCGCGCAAGCGCCCTTCCCGCCGCGCCTCCAGGCGACTGGCATCGATCAGGGCTACGCTGGTCAACGGCTGTTCACGCATCGTCTCGCTCCCCACCCACTTAAATGCACTATATTCTCATTCTCACATAGGTCAAGGGAGTCCGGCGAGCGACTGGCGGACTGTGGCAGAATAGCCGGTTTGGTACGAACAGCCTGGGTGAACGATGGCGTTACGTTTCGAACGGCTCAAGTGGCAGGACTGGAAAGGCGCCTTCACGGAGCGCAACTACGAGCGCGGCCGGCGGCTGGCGCTCGACGGCCTGGTGCAGCTGCGCTCGGCTGCCAAGGGCCAGCTCTATGCCGAGTGCCACAGCCCGGCCGGGCCGGCCTATCGGCAGGCGATCAGCCTGCGCGCGGGCGAGACCGCCTGGCGGGTCGACGCCCGCTGCACCTGCCCGGTCGGACGCAACTGCAAGCATGCCGCCGCCGCCCTCATCGAACTCGAGCGACTGCAACGCAGCGAGACCGCCCTGCCAGCCACGCCGGTCGCCAATCCGGAGCTGCCACGACCGGTCCTGACCCTCGGCAGCCATACCCAGATCGATTACGACCGCCACATCGGCAAGATGAGACCCACGGTGCGCCATCGCGCCGCCCTGGCCTTCGCCTATGGCTCGCGGCGACTGTTCGGTACCCCGCCGCGCACCCCGGAGGCCGACTATCCCACGCGCCAGCTGCCGGCCGAACAACGCTGGCGGCAGACACTGCTCGACCACGGCCTGCGCCTGGCGACCCGGCGCAGCGCCGCGCTGCCCGACGACAGTGGCGAGATGTTCGAGCTGCCGGACGACCCCGCCTGGCTCAGATTCGTGCAGCAGGTCATTCCCGGCCTGCGCGAAGCCGGCTGGCAGATCGAGGCCCATCCCGAGTTCACCTTCGACCTGACACCGGTGGAAGGCTGGTACGGTCATCTCGAAGAGGTGCAGGACCCGACCACCGCCAGCGGCCAGTTCGATGTCGAACTGGGCATCCGCCTCGGTCAGCGCCGCGTCAGCCTGATTCCGCTGCTGATCGATGCCATACGTCGCGAGCCCTCCCAGTACGAACCGGCGATGCTGGCCAAGCGCGCCGACGACGAACCCGTGCTCTTGCGTATCGAGCCGCCGCGCCTGGCCGGCCAGCAGGGCCGGGTGCAACGGGTCGCCGTGCCCCTGGGTCGGCTCAAGCCGATCCTGCAGATCCTCGGTGAACTCTACGCCACCGACCGCCTTACCCAGGACCGTGCCCTGCGCCTGCCGCGCCTGGACGCCGCGCGCCTGGCCGAGCTGGACGAACGCCTGCCGCTGGAGTGGGAAGGTGGCGAGCGTCTGCGCAGCTTTGCCGAGCGTCTGCGCAGCTATGCCGCCGAGCCGGTGGTCCTGCCGGACACCCTGCACGCCGAACTGCGTCCCTATCAGCGCGACGGCGTGGCCTGGCTGCAGGCGTTGCGGGAACTGGACGTGGGCGGCATCCTGGCCGACGACATGGGCCTGGGCAAGACGCTACAGACCCTGGCGCACATCCTCGTCGAACAGGCGGCCGGTCGCCTGACCGCGCCGGCGCTGATCGTCATGCCCACCAGCCTGATCCCCAACTGGCAGGACGAGATCGCCCGCTTCGCCCCTGGCCTGCGCGTGCTGACCCTGCAGGGCAGCGCTCGCAGCAGTCGCTTCGAGCGGATTCCGGAGCACGACGTGGTACTAACCACCTATGCCCTGCTGCCCCGCGACGCCGAGCGCCTGGCCGGCTACGACTTCCACCTGCAGGTACTCGACGAAGCCCAGTCGATCAAGAACGCCGCCACCAAGGCCGCTCAGGCGGCGCGCCACCTGCGCGCCCGCCATCGCCTCTGCCTGACCGGCACGCCGCTGGAAAATCACCTGGGCGAACTCTGGTCGCAATTCCACTTCCTGATGCCCGGCTGGCTGGGCGACGAGAAAGGCTTCAAGCAGGCCTATCGCATTCCCGTGGAGCGCGAAGGCGATGTGCAGCGCCTGGCGGCGCTCAAGGCACGGGTCCGACCCTTCATGCTGCGCCGCACCAAGCAGCGGGTCGCCAGCGAATTGCCGCCCAAGACCGAGATCGTCCAGCTGGTCGAGCTCAGCGCGGCGCAACGCGAGCGCTACGAAGACCTGCGCCTGCTGCTTGACGAGCGCGTCCGCGCCGAGATCGCCCGCCAGGGCATCGGCCGCAGCCAGCTGCTGATCCTCGACGCCCTGCTGCGTCTGCGCCAGGTCTGCTGCGACCTGCGCCTGGTACCCAACGAAGACGACAGCGTGGCGAAGCCCTCGGCGAAACTGGCGGCGCTGAACGAGCGCCTCGACGCCCTGCTCCCCGGCGGCAGCCGGGTCCTGGTGTTCTCCCAATTCACCAGCATGCTCGATCTCATCGCCGCCGATCTCGACCAGCGCGGCATCGAATACGTCACCCTGACCGGCGAAACCCGGGATCGGCGCACCCCGGTGCAGCGTTTCCAGAACGGCGAGGTGCCGGTGTTCCTGCTCAGCCTCAAGGCCGGCGGCAGCGGTCTCAACCTCACCGCCGCGGACACCGTGATCCACTTCGATCCCTGGTGGAATCCGGCCGCCGAACAGCAGGCCAGCGACCGCGCCTACCGCATCGGCCAGGATCGTCCGGTGTTCGTCTACAAGCTGATCGCTCGCGGCACCCTGGAAGAACGCATCCAGCAGCTGCAGCAGGAAAAGGCGCGTCTCAGCGCCGGCATCCTCAGCGAGAACAGCGGCGACTGGCGCCTGACCGAAAGCGACCTGGCCCAGCTGCTGGCGCCGCTGGATCGCTAGCAAGCCAGGCCAACTGTCTCTCCTGACGACGCGGGGCGCCCTGCGTCGCCAGGAGTAGACCCGGAAAGTCCTCGCTGCGCTATTTTTCGCCCGCGCCTTCGCCCACCACATCACCCGTCGCATCCAGCGACTTGCTGGAAGGAAACCTGTTCGAGGCGACGCGGACCGCCAGCACCGCAAGCGACAGCAGGAAGATCCCGCCGCAGAGATACAGCAGCCCGACATCCGGTGGCCGGTGGTGCGAGACGTCGCCGATCAGATAGCGGGTCAGGGCAGTGATGGCGATATAGAGCAGAAAGCGGATCGGCAGGTGATTGGTCTTGAAGTAGATGCCGACCATGGCACCCAGCTCCAGGTAGATGAAGAGCAGCAGGATGTCATCGATGCTCGCCTGGCCCTTGTCGAGCATGCCGATGAAGGCCAGCACCGAGGCCCAGGCCGTGGCCGCACCTATGGCGAACAGACCGAAGTAGTGAAAGCCTTCCACCAGCAGGTTGCCGAGGGAGTTCGCTCCGTCGTGCATGCGTTTGCGACCGTTGTCTGCCCATTTCATGGCGTACTGCTCCCTCCATGAGAGTGAAGACATCCACTCGAAGATTGGTCCATGCCGGAATTCCCGTTCTCGGGGTTGCCCTGGCACCAGCCGCTCTTATAGCGAGAAGCCGGACCGTCGGCCAGTGCGCAACTGTCGCGGACTGGACGGCCCGGCGCTGGCAGGCTAAAACCTGAGGAAAAGCCCGCGAGGGCTCTGGAGTCTACCGTGGACGCGCGTCTTTCCTGCCTCGCCTGCCTGGACCGGCCCGATCCCCGGCTGCTGGAAGCCGCCCTGTGGATCGCGGCCGAACACCACGAACAGATCGATCCCCCCGCCCTGCTGCACTCGCTTGACGACCTGGCACTGCGCCTGGTCGCCACCCTGGATGGCGATGCCAGTCACGCCGAGCGTGCCCAGGCCTTGCTGCGGCAGCTGTGCGATGCCGGCTTTCGCGCGGCCGAGTGGCCCCTGAACCCTACGGCCGCCCTGCTTGATGAGGTCCTGGCACGACGGCGCGGTCAACCGCTATCGATTGCCCTGGTGGCACTGGAACTGGCCCGGCGCCTGGAGATCGACCTTCAGGGCATCGGCTTTCCCGGACATTTCCTGCTGCGCGTGCCGGGCGCGGATCATCTGCTCGAACCCTTCGGCGGTCGCCGCCTATACATGAACGACTGTCGCCAATTACTGGCGGATCAGTTCGGTCCGACCGCGCAACTGCAGGCGAGCTATCTCGCGCCCCTCGGTCCGCGGCAGATGATGCAGCGACTCTCGCGCAATCTACGGGAATTGCATCGCCAAGGCGACCAGCCGCTGGCCGCGCTCAAGGATGCCCAGCGGGTCATCGAGCTGGGCGCTGTCGGGGTCACCGATCATCTGGCGCGCGCCGATCTGTATCGCCAACTCGACTGCCCCCAGGCCGAGCGCTACGACCTGCAGCACGCTCTGCTGATCAGCGAAGACGATGCCGAACGCGAACAGGTGCGGCGGCGGCTGGCGCAATTGGGCGCGCCTGCCGCCACCCTGCACTAGCCGCGCAGCAACCAGAGCACCAGCTGGGCGCCGAGTAGATTGCTCAGGCCGGCCAGTACCATGACCAGGCCGGCCACGGTGCCCTCCTCCAGGCCGACCTCGTAGGCCTTGCTGGTCCCCACTCCATGGGCGCCCATGCCGAACAGTGCGCCGCGAGCCAGGGCCGACTTGAGCGGCAGCAGCTTGATCAAGAGGCTGCCAAGGATGGCGCCACCCAGGCCGGTGATCATCACGAAGGCCGCGGTCAGCTCGGGAACGCCCCCTACGGTGGCGGACATCGGCATGGCAAAGGGGGTGCTGATGGAGCGCGGCAGCATGGACAGCAGCACCCGGTCATCGAGCATCAGCAGCCGGGCCAGCAGCCAGGAACTGCCGATGGCCACGCCACTGCCGACGCAGAGACCGGCCAGCAGCGCCTGCCAGTAGCGCGCCAGCAGGCGTCTCTGCTGCCAGATCGGCACAGCGAAGGCCACCGTCGCCGGCCCCAGCAGGGTGATCAGCCAGTGGCTGTAGTGGGCGTACTCGGCATAGCTCACCTGCTGCCAGAGGGTGGCGGCATAAAGCAGCACCGTGACGAAGATGATCGGACTGACCACATACCAGCGCAGCCGGGCATAGAGCAGCCGACTCACCCCATAGCCCGCCACCGTCAACAGGAGCCAGAAGAGTCCGGGCAGATCAAGCATCACGACGCCCTCGCCGACGAAACATCCAGTCCACGGTAAGGGCGGTCGCGACCATGGTCAGCACGGTGCTGAGCAGGATGGCCAGCAGGATGCGCACACCCTCCTGCCGCAGCAGCGGGCCGTAGTCGAGCAGACTCAGCAGCGCGGGAATGAAGAACAGCAGCATTTCCCCCAGCAGCAGGCGCACCCCGCCCTGCAACCACTCGGGCTCGACGATGCGGGCGGCCAGCAGCACCAGCAGCATGGCCAGGCCCACCACGCCGCCTGGTACCGGCAAGGCGAAATAGGTGGCCAGCCAGGTACCCACACCCCATAGCGCGCCCAATCCGCACAGCTCCAGAACCAGGCGCAGATATCTATTCACCCAGGGCTCCTTCTCAAATCCTCGACAGGCGCCAAGGATACCGAGGCTGAGGGGGCGAGGACAGCGAACCAGGCCCGGCGGCGCGCTCCGCGTGGGTAAAGCAGCTTTGCTGCCGGGGCAAGATCAGCCCAGGGCAGCGATGACCTCGGCGACCCAGCGCTCGGCGTCTTCGTCCGGCGTGACCGTTTCACTGGCATCGATACGCAGCATGGGCAGCAATTCGCGCAGCCCCAGCTCGGCGAACAATTCCTGCATCAGCTCGCCGCCGCCGCAATAGGTGTCGCCATAGCTGGAATCACCCAGCGCCAGCACGGCGCCGGGCCGTCCCGACCAGGGCGGCAGCCGATCGCGCAACTGGAAATACAGCGATTCCAGGTTGGCCGGCAATTCGCCCATGCCGGTGGTGGAGGTAATGGCTAGCAGGGCCTCGGGCGCGAAGGCCTCCAGGCTGGCGAGATCGGCATTGGACTGGTGCCAGACCTCATGGCCTGCCGCGCTCAGGCGCGCCTTCACCTGACGGGCGATATCTTCGGCGGTGCCATAGACCGAGCCATTCAACAGTGCGACTTTCATACGGACCTCTTGCGTGGAATCCCGCCCAGTATGCCTGGCCCGGCCGGGGTTGGCGCTCCGTCAGCAAGACGACTCCGCTGGCAACCCCGGCTGCAGCCAAGGGTCTCAAGGCTTGTTATGCTAGCGCCGCCTGCAACCCCAGGCGTCTTCGCCACCTGTCCGCCTACCCGGCGGCGTGACGGCATCCGGCCTATCCGGCCCGATCGCCCGGAGTTAGAGCATGAATCAGCCTGTTACCCTCATGGTCGCGCGGCGCGTCGCGGCTGGCCAATATGACGCCTTTCTGGTCTGGCTGCGCGAAGGCGAAGCCCTGGCCACCGGGTATCCCGGCTATCTCGGTTCAGGGGTCCTGACCCCGCCACCGGGCGACAACCTGGTGCAGATCATCTTTCGTTTCGCCTGCCCCCAGACCCTCGACGCCTGGGAACACTCGGACACGCGGCGCCTCTGGCTGGAGCGTGGCCAGGGCCTGTTCGAAGCGCCCCAGGCACGGCGCGCCCAGGGCATGGACGACTGGTTCGGCGCCGGTCTCCAGCCACCACCGCGCTGGAAGCAGAGCATCGCGGTCTGGCTGGCGTTCTTTCCCATCTCGCTGCTGTTCAATGCCGCCTTCGGCGATTATCTGGCTCATCTGCCGTTGCTGCCGCGCATCCTGCTGAGCACGCTGATCCTCACCCCGGTCATGGTCTGCGTCTTCATCCCGCTGATCACCCGGGCGCTGAAGGGCTGGCTGCACAACGCCTCGCGCGCCAACGACTGGCGAGGCAGCGCCCGCTAGGCCAGCGTGGATCGGCCTGCATCCTGACGAGTCGAATGCGTACAATAGCCGCGGCCAGCCCTCTGGCCGCCTCGCTCATCAGGATCGGGTACCCTCATGTCCGCAACCCTTCCCCTTCTGGTCACCGGCGCCAATCGCCGTGTCGGTCTCGCCTTGACCCGCCGGCTGCTGGCGGAGGGCCAACCCGTCATCGCCGTCTATCGCGACGATCCCGGCCCCTTGCGTGAGCTGGAGATCGAGGCCTATCAGGTCGATCTGACGGAAGAGGCGCAGCGCGACACCCTGATGAAAGAGCTGCATGAGCGTCACTCGGCGCTGCGCGGGGCGGTGCACAATGCCTCGGTCTGGGCCGAAGACGGCCTGGACAATCTGCGGCTGCTCTATCGCCTGCATCTGGAAGCGCCCTACCACCTCAACCTGGGCCTGCAGGATCTGCTGCTAGCCGCGCCCCGGGCCGACATCATCCACATCGGCGATGACAGCGCGACCCGCGGCAGCCGTAACCACATCGGCTACGCTGCCACCAAGGCCGCCCTGCACAACCTGACGCTGTCCTTTGCCGAGGCTCTGGCGCCCCGGGTGCGGGTCAATACCATCGCCCCGGGCCTGCTGATTTTCAAGGAAGGCGCCGACGAGGCCTATCGTCAGGCGACCCTGGACAAGGCGCTGCTGGATTTCGAACCCGGCGCCGATCCCATCGTCGATACCGTGCTCTATCTGCTGTCGACCCAGTACGCGACCGGCAGCACCTTTACCGTCAACGGCGGGCGCCACCTGCGCCACGGCCGCCGCTAGCAAGAGGAATCAGCCATGACCGAACAAGACCGCCTGGAACTGGAAGCCGCCGCCTTCCGCACCCTGGTCGAGCACCTGCGCAAGCGCACCGACGTGCAGAACATCGACCTGATGAACCTGTCCGGCTTCTGCCGCAACTGCCTTTCCAAGTGGTACAAGGCCGCTGCCGACGACAAAGGCCTGGCGCTGAGCCTGGACGATGCCCGCGAGGCCGTCTACGGCATGCCCTACGCCGACTGGAAAGCCCAGTACCAGACCGAGGCCTCGCCGGCCCAGGCCGCGGCCTTCCAGGAGCAGCAGAGCAAATGAGCGCTCTCGCCAGCTTCCGTGCCCGCCTGGCCCAGGGCGACCATGCCTTCGCTGACACCCTGGCCTTTGTCGCCGAGCACTACCACTACCAGCCCACCGCCTTTCGCAATGGCGCGGTGGACAATGCCGCGGGCCAGAACGAAGGCTCCTGCAAGACCTTGGGCCTGGCCAAGCTCGAAGGCCTGAGCGATCAGGAAGCCCTGCTGGCCTTTGGCGAGCACTATCGCAGCGTCTTGCAGACCCCCGAGGGCAGCGATCACGCCAACATTCGCGCCCTTATCGCCCACGGTCTGGCCGGGGTGAGCTTCCAGGGCGAGCCCCTGGCGCGTCGCTAGGCCTTTTCAGCGGCCATAAAAAAAGCCCTGCGGATGCAGGGCTTTTTCTTGGACCGGACTCAGACGGCAGCCGCGGGTCTCATGTAGGAAATCGGTGCCAGACCGGAATCTTCGAAGGTCACCACTTCCCAGGCATCACGATCGGCCAGCAGCGCACGCAGCAGGCGATTGTTCATGGCATGACCGGACTTGTAGCCACGGAATTCGCCGATGAGGCTCTTGCCGAGCAGGTACAGGTCGCCGATGGCGTCGAGGATCTTGTGCTTGACGAATTCGTCTTCGTAACGAAGGCCGTCTTCGTTGATCACACCCTTCTCGTCCACCACGATGGCGTTGTCGACGCTGCCGCCCAGGGCCAGATTGTGCGAGCGCAGGAATTCCAGGTCGCGCATGAAGCCGAAGGTACGGGCACGGCTGACTTCCTTGAGGAAGGAGGTGCTCGAGAAGTCCACCGAAGCCTTCTGGGTACGATTGTTGACCACCGGGTGATCGAAATCTATTTCGAAGGTCACCTTGAAGCCGTCGAAGGGCACGAAGGTGGCGCGCTTGTCACCGTCGACGACGGTCACTTCACGCTTGATACGGATGAACTGCTTGGCCGCTTCCTGTTCCTGCAGACCGGCGGACTGGATCAGGAACACGAAGGGACCGGCGCTGCCGTCCATGATCGGCACTTCGACCGCAGACAGCTCGACGTAGGCATTGTCGATCCCCAGACCGGCCATGGCCGACAGCAGGTGCTCGACGGTGCCGACCTTGACGCCGGTATCGCTGAACAGGTTGGTCGACATGGTGGTTTCACCCACGTTCTCGGCCCAGGCCGGGATTTCCACGACCGGATCGAGATCGGTGCGACGGAACACGATCCCCGTGTCGACCGGCGCCGGCTTCAGGGTCAGGTAAACCTTTTCCCCGGAATGCAGGCCGACGCCAGTGGCGCGAATGGTGTTCTTGAGGGTGCGTTGTCTAATCATGCCAGGGCCGCTCGGTCGCAGGGTGCGAATGGTGTTCAACGAAGTCGCGATGATAGCAGAAGCGAAAATCGATGCCCACTAATCACACCCTGGCTTGTGATATACCCGATCAATCAGCCTGACGACGCAGGAAGGCCGGGATGTCCAGGTAATCCAGGTCGTCGTTGGGATTGACCTTGGTCGCCGCTGCCGAGCCGCCATGATTCTGGCTGCCACGACCGGAGCGCATCGAGGTCGGGTATTTGAGGTCGTCGTAGTTGACCGGAGCGGTTTCCTGACGGGCCGCGGCCAGGGTCTGGGCGGTGTTGTCCACCACCTTGACCGGCTTCTCGATGCGCGCACCCAGGCCAGTGGCGACCACGGTGACGTGCAGCTCGTCGCGCATTTCCGGATCGATCACGGCGCCGACCTTGACGGTGGCGTGCTCGGACGCGAAGTCCTCGATGATCTCGCCAACGGCGGCGTATTCACCCAGGGACAGATCCAGGCCGGCGGTGATGTTGACCAGGATGCCGCGGGCGCCGTGCAGGTTGACGTCTTCCAGCAGCGGGTTGCGGATGGCGGCTTCGGTGGCTTCGCGCGCACGGTTCGGACCGCTGGCGTGGCCGGTACCCATCATGGCCATGCCCATCTCGCCCATCACGGTCTTGACGTCGGCGAAGTCGACGTTCATCAGGCCGGGACGCTGCATGATGTCGGAGATACCACGGACGGCGCCGGCGAGGACGTCGTCAGCCTTGGCGAAGGCGGCCAGCAGGCTGGCGTCCTTGCCCAGAATGGTCAGCAGCTTCTCGTTGGGGATGGTGATCAGCGAGTCGACGCATTCGGACAGGGAACGAATGCCTTCGTCGGCGACCTGCATGCGCTTGCGGCCTTCGAAGGGGAACGGACGGGTGACCACGGCAACGGTCAGGATACCCATTTCCTTGGCCACTTCAGCGATGATCGGCGCGGCACCGGTACCGGTGCCACCGCCCATGCCGGTGGTGATGAAGACCATGTCGGCGCCTTCGAGGACTTCGGCGATGCGCTCACGATCTTCCATGGCCGCCTGGCGACCGATTTCCGGGTTGGTGCCGGCACCAAGACCCTTGGTGACGCCCGGGCCGAGTTGCAGCACGGTACGGGATGTGACGTTCTTCAGGGCTTGGGCGTCGGTATTTGCACAGATGAATTCGACGCCTTCAACACCGCTTTTGACCATGTGGTTGACGGCGTTGCCACCGCCACCGCCCACGCCGATGACTTTGATCACGGCGCTTTGTGGAATGTTGTCTACGAGTTCGAACATGGTCCCCTCTCTTCCTTTCGGATCTTCGCCTACTGCCGCGGTTTAATTGTGAATTACAAGTTGCCCTGGACCCAACGCTTCATGCGTTCCAGGACTGTGGATTTGGTTTCGCTGCTATATCCGCCAGAAACAACCGGCAAGGGATCGGTCTGCTTTTGCAGGCCATAGAGCAACAGGCCGACGCCTGTGGAATAGATCGGGTTGCTGATCACGTCAGTCAGACCCTTGACCGTCTGGGGCACCCCCAGGCGTACCGGCATATGGAAAATCTCTTCCGCCAGCTCGACCGCGCCTTCCATCTTCGCGGTACCACCGGTGAGTACGATCCCAGCGGGGATCAGATCCTCGTAACCACTGCGGCGCAGTTCCGCTTGCACCAGTGTGAATAGCTCATCGTAACGGGGCTCGACCACTTCCGCGAGGGCCTGACGCGACAATTCTCGCGGCGGACGGTCACCCACGCTGGGCACCTTGATGGTTTCGCCCGGTCCAGCCAGTTTCGCCAAGGCACAAGCATACCGAATCTTGATTTCTTCGGCATATTGCGTCGGGGTTCTCAAGGCCATGGCGATGTCATTTGTGACTTGGTCGCCAGCAATGGGTATCACCGCCGTATGGCGGATGGCGCCTTCGGTAAAGATGGCTATATCGGTGGTGCCGCCGCCGATGTCGACCAGGCAGACGCCCAGTTCCTTTTCATCGTCGGTCAGCACCGAATAGGCCGAGGCCAGTTGTTCGAGGATGATGTCGTCGACTTCCAGGCCGCAACGACGAACACATTTCTCGATGTTCTGCGCGGCGTTGACGGCGCAGGTCACGACATGGACCTTGGCTTCTAGGCGGACGCCGGACATGCCGAGGGGCTCACGCACCCCTTCCTGGTTGTCGATCACATAGTCCTGGGCCAGGGTGTGCAGCACGCGCTGGTCGGCGGGAATGGCCACCGCCTGGGCGGCATCAAGCACCCGCTCGATGTCAGCAGGGCTCACCTCACGATCGCGGATCGCCACGATGCCGTGGGAATTCAGGCTGCGAATGTGATTGCCGGCAATGCCGACGAAGGCCGAATGGATCCGGCAACCGGCCATCAGCTGGGCTTCTTCGATGGCCCGCTGGATGGAGGCGACGGTGGATTCGATGTTGACCACCACGCCCTTCTTGAGCCCGCGCGACGGATGGGTGCCGATCCCGACGATCTCGATCTGACCATCGGAAGACACCTCGCCGACCAGAGCCACGACCTTGGAAGTGCCGATGTCGAGGCCGACGATCATCTTGCCGCTTTGCACGCTTGCCATAGTAAAAAACTTCTCCTCAATGCTTGGCCGGTTCGGTCACGGGGGTGGCGGCGACAGCGGGATCACGCCAGGCCACGGCCAGACCGTTCGGATAACGCAGATCGATCCGCGCGATATTGTCCATCTGTGCCTTGAGCACCTGATCGTACAGGCGCATGAAGCGCCGCATCTTTTCCACCAGCTGGTCGCGGCCGAACACCAGTTCCAGGCCTTGACCGGTGGTGAGGTACCAGCTTCCGCGCTCGTGCATTTCCAGGCGCGACACGGTGTAACCGAGCGGCCGGAGCATCTGGCTGAACATCTGGTACTGCTGCATTACCTGCTGCTGGGCCCGCTTGGGGCCGTACAGCCGCGGTAGATTGTCATAGTTGGCCAAATCCTGCGGGGCAAAAGCCTCACCCTGGTTATTCAAGAGCGCCTCGTCGCCCCAGCGGGCGATGGGCATCTGCTCTTCCAGGCGGATGCTGATCTCGTCCGGCCAGACGCGGCGCACCTCGGCGTGGGCGATCCACGGCATGGTTTCCAGTTCGTGGCGCATGTCGGCCAGGTCGACCTGGAAGAAGGTGGTGCCGACGAAGGGCGCGATACGCTGCTGCACCGCCCCCTGGCTGATATAGGACAGGTCGCCCTTGACGCTGACCTTGGCGATCGGCCGGTCGGCATAGGGCAGCAGGCGCTGGGCGCCTTCATAGGTACCGAAACCCAGCCCCAGCAGCAGGAACGGCCAGAGGATGCGCTTGAGCAGACCCAGGCTCGGGCGCGGCAGGCGCGTCGACAGCGGTTCTTCGGCGACCAGGCGACTGGCGCCCCGCTGCTCGGCATTGCGCGACCGGCCGAAGCCGGGCTGGTTGTGACGTAGGGTGGCGACCAAGGTTCAGCCCTCCACGTGCGCGCCGGCAACAGCGGTCGCCGGCAAGGGGTTGTACGGATGACGGCTCATGCCGAACTCCCGGCGGTCGCGGCAGTGGCGAACAGCGGGTGCTTGAGCAGTTGCGGCGCCAGCGCACCGATGTCGCCCGCGCCCTGGCAGAGCAGGATGTCGCCCGGGCGCAGCAGCGGCTTGACCAGCGGGGCGATGTTGCTGCCGCGCTCCACGTAGATGGGATCGAGCTGGCCGCGCTGGCGGATGCTGTGGCAGAGCTGACGGCTGTCGGCTCCGGGAATGGGTTCTTCGCCCGCCGGATAGACTTCCATCAGCAGCAGGACGTTGGCATCGGCCAGCACCTGGACGAAGTCTTCGTAGAGATCGCGGGTACGGCTGAAACGGTGCGGCTGGTAGACCATCACCAGCCGGCGCTCGGGCCAGCCGCCGCGTACGGCCTTGATCACCGCCGCGACTTCGCGCGGATGGTGGCCGTAGTCGTCCACCAGCATGACGCTACCACCAGAGACCGGCAGTTCGCCATACACCTGGAAGCGCCGCCCTACCCCCTGGAAGCCGGACAGGCCATTGAGGATGGCTTCGTCGCTGACCCCTTCGTCGGTGGCGATGGCGATGGTGGCCAGGGCGTTGAGCACGTTGTGCACGCCCGGCATGTTGACCGAGACCGCCAGGGGCGCGCGGCCCTCGCGCAGCACGGTGAAATAGGTACGCATGCCTTCCTGGCGGATGTCCACGGCGCGCACGTCGGCGTCTTCGGCGGTGCCGTAGGTGACGGTGGGCCGGGCGACCTGGGGAATGATCTCGCGCACCACCGGATCGTCGACGCAGAGCACGGCCAGGCCATAGAACGGCAGGTTGTGCAGGAAGTCGACGAAGGTGCGCTTGAGCCGGTTGAAGTCACCCTCGTAGGTGCTCATGTGGTCGGCGTCGATGTTTGTGACTACGGCGACCATGGGCTGCAGGTGCAGGAAGCTGGCGTCGCTCTCGTCGGCCTCGGCGATCAGGTAGCGGCTGGTGCCGAGCTGGGCATTGGTGCCGGCGGCGTTGAGGCGGCCACCGATGACGAAGGTCGGGTCCAGGCCTTCGGCCGCGAACACCGAGGCGATCAGACTGGTGGTGGTGGTCTTGCCATGGGTACCGGCGACGGCGATGCCGTGGCGATAGCGCATCAGCTCGGAGAGCATCTCCGCGCGGGGCACCACGGGAATGCGCTGCTCGAGCGCGGCGGAGACCTCCGGATTGGATCTATTGATGGCGCTGGACACCACCAGCACATCGACCTGATCCAGGTTCTCGGCGCGATGGCCGATGTAGATGCGCGCGCCGAACTGCTGCAGGCGCGCGGTCACCGCGGATTCCTTGAGATCCGAACCCGAGACTTCGTAACCCAGGTTCAGCAGCACCTCGGCGATCCCGCACATGCCGACGCCGCCGATCCCGACGAAATGAATGCGCCGGATGCTGCGCATGCGCCGAACTTCGGCCTGAATGGCACTTTGCGACTTAACCACGGGCAACCTCCAGACAGGCGTCAACGACTGCACGGGTGGCATCGGGTTTGGCCAGGGCACGGCTGCGAGCGGCCATGCCGGCAAGACGTTCGGGATGCATCAGGACCTCGGTAAGCTGCGCGGCGAGATCCGCCGGGCGAGTGGAATGTTGCGGCAGCACCACACCGGCACCGGCGCGCTCCAGGAAGCGGGCGTTGCTGGTCTGGTGGTCGTCGATGGCGTGCGGCAGGGGGATCAGCAGCGCCGGCAGACCGGTGGCGGTCAGCTCGGCGACGGTCAGGGCACCAGCCCGGCAGATCACCAGGTCGGCCCAGGCATAGGCGGCGGCCATGTCGGCGATGAAGGGCTGGACATCGGCCTCCACGGCGACGTTGGCATAGCGCTCGGCGGTGATCTCGGCGTGCTGGCGACCGGCCTGGTGGCGGACCTGCGGGCGAAGTCCGGCCGGCAGTTGCGCCAGGGCCTCGGGCAGCAGCTTGTTGAGCGGCTCGGCGCCCAGGCTACCGCCCAGCACCAGCAGGTTGGCGGCGCGCTCTTCCAGCGGTGCACGGGTCACCGGGGCAAAGAGTTCGGCGCGCACCGGATTGCCGGTTGACAGGCGCTTGGCGGACGCCGGGAAGGTATCGGCGAAGCCTTCGCAGACGCGTGCGGCCATGGGCACCAGCAGGCGATTGGCAGTGCCAGCGTGGGCATTCTGTTCGTGGATCACCAGCGGGATGTTGCACAGCTTGGCCGCCAGGCCACCAGGACCGGTGACGAAGCCGCCCAGACCCAGCACGCAGATCGGCTTGAGCCGGCGCATGAGGCCGATGGCCTGCATGAGGGCGCCACTGAGCTGCAGCGGTGCCTTCACCAGATTGCGCACACCCTTGCCCCGCAGCCCGGTGACCGGAATGTGGTGCAGGGTGATGCCGGCCTTGGGCACCACGTCGTTCTCGATGCCGCGCGGGGTACCCAGCCAGTGCACGGTATAGCCGCGTGCTTCGAATTCACGGGCGCAGGCCAGGGCCGGGAAGACGTGCCCGCCGGTACCGCCGGCCATGATGAGGACGTTAGCGGACATCGGCGAAATCCTCTTCGGTGAATTCCACATCCTCGGTATCCACCAGGGTGCGTCGCTCCCATTCGATGCGCAGCAGCAGGCCCATGCTCACGCAGCAGATCACCAGGGAGCTGCCGCCGTAGCTGAGGAACGGCAGCGTCAGCCCCTTGGTCGGCAGCAGACCGACGTTCACGCCGATGTTGATCAGGAACTGGCCGATCCACAGCATCGACAGGCCGTAGGCCACGTACGCCGAAAAGAACTGCTTGGACTGCTCGGCCCAGTGACCGATGAACAGGCCGCGCACGCAGACGAAGAGGAACAGGCCGACGGTGGCCATGGCGCCGATCAGCCCCAGCTCTTCGGCCAGTACCGCAAAGAGGAAGTCGGTATGGGCTTCGGGCAGATAGAACTGCTTCTGGATGCTGTTGCCCAGCCCGAGGCCGGTCCAGCCGCCACGACCGAAGGCGATCAGCGCCTGGGTCAGCTGATAGCCGGAACCGAACTGGTCGGCCCAGGGATCGGTGAAGGTGATCAGGCGCTGCATCCGGTAGGACTGGGTCTGCACCAGCACGAACACCGCCAGCACCGCAAGGGCGACCATCAGCAGGAAGCGGAACAGGCCGACGCCGCCGAGGAACAGCATGGCGCCGGCAGCGCCCATCATCACCACGGTGGCGCCGAAGTCGGGTTCGCGCAGCAGCAGCATGGCCATCGGCAGGAGCACGATGAAGGGCTTGAAGAAGCCGGCCCAGGTGTGGCGCACCTCATGCTGGCGACGGACCAGGTAGCCGGCCAGATAGAGCACCACGAAGACCTTGGCGATCTCCGAAGGCTGCACGTTGAAGATGCCGAAGCCGATCCAGCGCAGGGAACCGTTCACCTCGCGGCCAATGCCGGGCACCAGTACCGCCACCAGCAAGAGGAAGGCGATGATCAGCAGCGGAAAGCCGAAGCGCTGCCAGGTGGCCATGGGGATCAGCATCACCACGCCGCAGGAGACGAAGCCGATCGCCAGATAGATCAGGTGGCGGTACATGAAGTACAGCGGATTGCCGGATTGGGCGGCGGCCACCTCGGAGGATGCCGAGGTCACCATCACCAGGCCGAGGCCGAGCAGCAACAGGCAGCCGGCCAGTAGCGGGAAGTCCAGGTCGATGCCGTGGCGGCTGGCCAGCGGCGAAGGATAGGGACGCAGCAGGCTGAGGATCATGACAATGCCTCCACGGCCTGGGCGAACAGCCGTCCGCGCTCTTCGAAGTTGCGGAACATGTCGAGACTGGCGCAGGCCGGCGACAGCAGCACGGCGTCGCCCGGCTGGGCCAGTCGGCGGCTCTCGACCACGGCCTCTTCCAGGGTGGCGACGCGCAGCTGCTGCACGCCGGTCGGCAGGACCTCGGCGATCCGCACGGCATCACGTCCCAGCAGCACCACGGCGCGGCAGTGACGGGCGATGGGTTCGCGCAGGGCGCTGAAATCGGCACCCTTGCCATCGCCGCCGGCGATCAGCACAAGCTGGCCGGCGATGTCATCGCCCAGGCCTTCCACGGCGGCCAGCGCCGCACCGACATTGGTCGCCTTGGAATCGTTGTAGTAGTTGACGCCCGCGACCTCGCCCACCCACTGGCAGCGGTGCTCCAGCCCCGGGAAGGCACGCAGGGCCTCCAGCATGGGCGCCAACGGCAGACCGGCGGCCTGGCCGAGCGCCAGCGCAGCCAGGGCATTGCTGTGGTTGTGGGTACCGCGGATCCTGAGCTCCTCGACATCCAGCAGGTTGTCGAAGGCCAACGCCAGATAGCGACGGCCCTCCTCCTCGCGAATGCCGAAGGCACGGAAATCCGGACGTCCCAGGCCAAAGGTCAGGCAGGGCACGCCCTCGCCGATCAGCGGCCGCGACAGCGCATCGTCGCGATTGACCACCACCTGGCGGGCGCCACGGAAGATGCGGTGCTTGGCCTGGTGATAGGCCGGCATGCCGGTGTAGCGATCCATGTGGTCTTCGCTGAGGTTGAGCACCGTGGCCACCTCGGCGTTGAGCCGCTCGCAGGTCTCCAGTTGGAAGCTCGACAGCTCCAGCACATAGAGTTCGACGTCATCGGCCAGCAGATCCAGCGCCGGGGTGCCCAGGTTGCCCCCTACGGCCACGCGCTTGCCGGCGCGCAGCGCCATGTCGCCCACCAGGGTGGTGACGGTGCTCTTGGCGTTGGAACCGGTGATGGCGACGATGGGTGCCTGGGCATGGCGGGCGAACAGGTCGATGTCGCCGGACAGCCGCACGCCGCGGGCGGCGGCCTCCTGCAGCGCCGGCGTTTCCAGGGGCAGGCCGGGACTCACATAGAGTTCCGCGGCGCGGGCCAGGAAGTCGGCATCCAGCTCGCCGCAGCGCACCTCGACCTGGGGATACTGGGCTTTCAGAGTCGCGAGTTCCGGCGGCTGTTCCCGCGTGTCGGCCACGGCGAAGGGCACGCCCCGGCGCGCGAGAAAGCGCACCAGCGACATGCCACTCTTGCCGAGGCCGACGACGATACGGAACTGGTCGGAAGCGATGAGCACTGCGATTACCTCAGTTTCAGGGTGGCGAGACCGAACAGCACCAGGATCACGGTGATGATCCAGAAGCGCACGATGACCCGCGGTTCGGGCCAGCCCTTCAATTCGAAATGGTGGTGGATCGGCGCCATGCGAAAGACGCGCTTGCCGGTCAGCTTGAAGGAGGCGACCTGGATGACCACCGAGAGGGTCTCCATGACGAAGACGCCACCCATGATGAACAGCACCACTTCCTGGCGGACGATCACGGCGATGGTGCCCAGGGCGGCGCCCAGCGCCAGGGCGCCGACGTCACCCATGAAGACCATGGCCGGATAGGTGTTGAACCAGAGAAAGCCCAGGCCCGCGCCGATCAGGGCGCCGCAGAAGACGATCAGTTCGCCGGAGCCTTCCACATAGGGAATCAGCAGGTAGTCGGCGAATTTCACGTTGCCCGACAGGTAGCAGAAGATGCCCAGGGCGCCGCCGACCATCACGGTGGGCATGATCGCCAGGCCGTCGAGGCCGTCGGTGAGGTTGACCGCGTTGCTGGAGCCGACGATGACGAAATAGGTCAGCACAACGAAGAAAATCCCCAGCGGGATTTCGATGTTTTTCAGCAGCGGCAGGATCAGCGTGGTTTCGATCGGCGCCTTGGCCGTGACATAGAGGAAGATCGCCGCCCCCAGGCCGAATACCGATTGCCAGAAGTACTTCCAGCGACTGGGCAGACCGCGGGAGTTCTTCTCGATCACCTTGCGATAGTCGTCGACCCAGCCGATGGCGCCGAACAGGAAGGTCACCGCCAGCACGGTCCAGACGTAACGATTGTGCAGATCGGCCCACAGCAGGGTGCTGATGCCGATGGTGGTCAGGATCAGGGCGCCGCCCATGGTGGGGGTGCCGGATTTGGACAGGTGCGACTGGGGGCCATCGTTGCGCACGGCCTGGCCGATCTGGCGGATCTGCAGGGTGCGGATCATCCAGGGGCCGAGCCACAACGACAGCATCAGGGCGGTCAGGACGCCCAGAATGCCGCGCAGGCTGAGGTATTGGAAGACGGCGAAGCCCTTGTAGAACTGTTGCAGGAACTCCGCCAACAGCAGCAGCATCAGTGTTTCTCCTCGGTGTTGAGAGCGCAGAGCGCGGCGACGACCTTGTCCATCGCGGCGCTGCGGGATCCCTTGATCAGCAGGGTGGTTCCGGCCCGGTCCTCGTCCGCCAGGGCCTCAATCAGTTGTTCGCGATCGGCGAAATGTCGGGCCTCGGCGCCATAGGCGCGGGCCGCATGGGCCATGAAGGGACCGACGCTGTAGAAGGCGTCCACCTTGCCGCGGGCATGCTCGCCCACGTCGCGATGGCCCTGTTCGGTCCATTCGCCCAGCTCGGCGATGTCGCCCAGGACCACCACTCGACGGCCCGGCAGGGCCGCCAGCAGATCGATCCCGGCCTTCACCGAGGCGGGGTTGGCGTTGTAGCTGTCGTCGATAACCTGGGCGCCGCGCTGGCTGGTGCGGGTCAGGGTGCGGCCCTGGACCGGAGCCGCGGCGGCGAGGCCGTGGGCAACGGTGGTCAGCTCCAGGCCCAGGCTGAGGGCTGCGGCAGCCGCGGCCAGGGCGTTGCCGACGTTGTGGGCACCCAGTAGCTGCAGGGTGACCGGTACCTCGCCCTGGCGGGTGTGCAAGAGGAAGCTCGGGCGGCCCTGGGCGTCCAGGGTCACCGCACTGGCGCGGACATCGGCGCGGGCATCCAGGCCGAAGGCGACGACGGTGCGACCGGCCGCGCGGCGCTGCCAGGTCTCGAACGCCGCGTCGTCGCGGTTGAGCACCACGGTGCCCGCCTCGCCCACGCCTTCGATGATCTCGCCCTTGGCCTCGACGATCCGGTCGACGCCGCCGAATTCGCCCACATGGGCCTGGCCGGCGTTGGTAATGATAACGACATCCGGGCGTGTCAGGCTCACGGTGTAGGCAATGTCGCCGACATGGGAAGCACCCAGCTCGATGACGCCGAAGGCGTGCTCGGCGGCCAGTTGCAGCAGGGTCAGGGGCGCGCCCAGGTCGTTGTTCAGGTTGCCCTGGGTGGCCAGGGTGGCGCCCTGCTGACGCAGGATGGCGGCGAGCAGCTCCTTGACCGTGGTCTTGCCACTGGAGCCGGTCACGGCGGCGAGCTTGCCCTGGAACAGGTCACGATTGAAGGCGCCCAGGCGACCCAGCGCCAGACGGGTATCGGCCACCACCAGCTGGGGGAGATGGACCTCGGGCACCGCTCGCTCCACCAGGGCTGCCGCGGCGCCCTGGGCGGCCACGTCGGCCAGGTAGGCATGACCATCGAAGCGCGGCCCGGTCAGGGCGACGAAGAGCTGTCCGGCCACGGCCTTGCGGCTGTCGGTACCGACGCCGTCGAACAGGGCATCGGCGCCCAGCAGGTTGCCGGTGAGGGCCTCGGCCACCTCGGTGAGGGTGAAGGTTCTAAGCATGCTGTCGCTCCCAGGCGGTCAGGGCCCGCTCGGCCTGGTCGAGATCGGAAAAGGGATGGCGGACACCGGCGATCTCCTGGTAGGGCTCATGGCCCTTGCCGGCCAGCACCACGATGTCCTGGGCCGTCGCCGCGGCCACGGCCTGGGCGATGGCCACCTCGCGCCGGCCGGCGAAGCTCACTTGCTCGGGCTGCGCGAACCCGGCGCGGATGTCGGCGACGATGGCGGCCGGATCCTCGGTACGTGGGTTGTCGTCGGTCACCACCACCTGATCGGCCAGGCGCTCGGCCACGGCGGCCATCTCCGGCCGCTTGCCGCGATCGCGATCACCGCCACAGCCGAATACGCAGACCAAACGACCCTCGGCGCCGACATGGGGCCGCAGGGCGGTGAGCACCTTGTCCAGGGCGTCAGGGGTGTGGGCGTAGTCCACCACCACCAGCGGCCGCCCGGCACCACCCAGGCGCTGCATGCGCCCGGCCGGGCCCTGCAGCTGCGGGAGGATGGCGAGGATGTCGGCCAGCGAATGACCGAGACCCAGCAGGGCACCGATGGCGGCCAGCAGGTTGCTCAGGTTGAAGCGCCCGATCAGCTGGCTGCGCAGTTCGCCGGTACCCTGGGCGGTGACCAGTTGGGCGCGCACGCCGTGGTCGTCGAACTGGACAGCCTGGCAATGGAGGCTGGCAGCCGGGTCGCTCAGACTGTACGTCAGGGTCGCTGCCGGGCTGGGACGAGCCGCCAGCTCGCGGCCGAAGGCGTCATCCAGATTGAGAACGCGGGTACCCAGCCCCGGCCAGGCGAACAGCTGGGCCTTGGCTTCGCCATAGGCGGCCATGGTCCCGTGATAATCGAGGTGGTCGCGAGAGAGATTGGTGAAGACCGCGACCTTGAAGGCCAGCGCCGCCACCCGGCCCTGGGCCAGGCCATGGGAAGAGACCTCCATGGCCACACTGGCGGCGCCACCCTCGGCCAGTTCGGCCAGGGTCGCCTGCAGCTTGAGGGCATCCGGAGTGGTGTGGCGGCCTTCGGCCAGGGCGCCATGGAAGCCGCTGCCCAGGGTGCCGACGATGCCGCAGCGCTGACCGAGCAGGTCGCAGGCCTGGGCGATCAGTTGGCTGACACTGGTCTTGCCATTGGTACCGGTGACGCCGACCAGCGCCAGGCGCTGACTAGGTTCACCATGGAAACGACCGGCGATGGCGGAAAGCTGAGCAGCCAGGCCCTCTACGGCGACCAGAGGAATGTCCAGGGTCGGCAGCGCGGGGGCATCTTTCGCCTCATAGGCGATAGCAGCGGCGCCCCGTTCGGCGGCACTGGCGATATGGGCACGGCCGTCGCTGCGCAGACCGGGAATGGCGAGGAACAGCGAGCCCGAACGGACTTCGCGATTGTCCAGCACCAGCCCGCCGATATCGACGGCAGTGGTAGCTTCAGGCAGGAGATCGGTCAGCAGGCGGCTCATCGATCACGCTCCCCGACCAGCAGCGGTTTGGCGGCAGCCTGGGCCTGGGCCTGCTGCACGGGCAGCGGCTGCAGGTTGTCCGGCTGGATGTTCATCAGGCGCAGGGCACCGGACATCACGCGGCTGAACACCGGCGCCGAGACCACGCCACCGTAGTAGCCGCCCTTGCTGGGACGATCGATCACCACCACCGCGGCCAGGCGCGGATTGCTGGTGGGGCCGAAGCCGGCGAACAGCGAGCGATAGGAATTCTCGGCATAGCCACGGGTGCCGGTGCTGGTCTTGCGCGCGGTACCGCTCTTGCCGGCGACATGGTAGCCGGGCACCTGGGCGCGGAAGGCCCCGCCCGGAGCTTCCACGACCTGCTGCAGCATGCCCTGCAGGGTCTTGGCGACCCGCTCTTCCACCGCCTGATCGCTGGCCGGGGCCTTGTCCAGGCGAACCATGGACAGCGGCACCGAGCGTCCGTCGTTGGCCAGCACCGAATAGGCATGGGCCAGCTGCACGGCGGTCACTGCCAGGCCATAGCCATAGGACAGGGTCGCGGTCTCGGCCGGGCGCCAGGTGCGATGGTTGGGCAGATTGCCGACCCGCTCACCAGGAAAGCCCAGACCGGTGTCCTGGCCGAGGCCGACGGCGCGCATGGCGTTGTAGATGTTCTCGCCACCGACGTCGAAGGCGATCTTGCTCATGCCGACGTTGCTGGACTTGATGAGGATGCCGGTCAGGTCCAGGGCGCCGTCGCTGTGGGAGACGTCCTTGATGGTGTAGCGACCGATCTGCAGCGAGCCGGGATAGACGTTGACCTTGTCGGTGGGCTTCCAGCGACCGCTGGCGAGCGCGGCGGTCATGGAGATCGGCTTCATCACCGAGCCGGGTTCCATGACGTCGATCATCGCCCGGTTGCGCATGGCGGCCGGTTCCAGACTGCGACGATTGTTGGGGTTGTAGGTGGGCATGTTGACCATCGCCAGGACCTCGCCGGTCTTGACGTCGACGATGGTGAGGCTGCCGGCCTCGGCCTCGAACTGGGTCAGGGCATTGCGCAGTTCGCGCGCGGCGAGATACTGCAGGCGCAGGTCGATGGACAGCGCCAGGGTATTGCCCGGCTTGGCGTTCTTGGCGACCTGGACATCGCGGATCAGGCGACCGCGGCGGTCCTTGACCACCTGGCGACGACCCGGCACGCCGGACAGCCACTCGTTGAACGCCAGCTCGATGCCTTCGCGCCCATGATCGTCGATGTCGGTGAAGCCGACCACATGGGCCGCCACCTCACCTGCCGGATAGAAACGCCGAAATTCCTCGATGTCGTAGACACCAGGAATCTTGTGCGCCTTGACCTGGGTCATCACCGCATCGCCCTGCTCGGGCGTGAGGCCACGGGCCAGGTAGAGAAATTCCCTGTTGGCGTTCTGCTCGATGCGCTTGGCCAGTTCCGCTCGCGGCTGGCCGACGGCATCGGCCAGGGTCGCCCAGCGATCCTCGGCGCCCAGCAGCTCCTTGGGATTGATCCACAGGGTGGTGACCGGCGTACTCACGGCCAGGGGCTCGCCGTTGCGATCGGTGATCAGCCCACGGTGCGCGGGAATGGGGATGGTACGCACGCTGCGCGCATCGCCCTGCCCCTTAAGAAAGGCCCGGTCGATCACGTGCAGATCGACGATACGCCAGATGATGGTGCCGACCATGACCAGCAACAGCCCGATAATGAGGCTGAAGCGCCATGGCAGGCGCGCGATCAGGCCTTTCACGGATTGACCATCCGGATTTCGGCTGGATCGGGGATGCGCATCTGCAACTGGCCGCTGGCCAGGGCCTCGACACGGCTGTGGGCGGTCCAGGTGCTCTGCTCCAGCAGCAGCCGCCCGTATTCGGCCTGGGCCTTGTCGCGGATGGCCATCTCGCCATAGAGGGTATTGAGCAGCTGGCGATTCCAGTGGGCGCTATAGGCCACGGCTACCGCCGACAGCAGTACCCCGGCGAACAGCACCAGCATGACGCTGCTGCCCAGGGGCAGTTTCTTGACGAAGAGCCGGCTCATTTCAGCTTCTCGGCAACGCGCATCACGGCGCTGCGCGCGCGGGGATTGGCGGCCAGTTCGGCCTCGCTGGCATAGACCGGCTTGCCCAACAGGCGCAGCGAAGGCTCGAAGACCGTGGCGCGGATCGGCAGGTCGCGCGGCAACTGGTCGGCCTCGCCCTTGGCCAGCCGGCGCATGAACTGTTTGACGATGCGATCTTCCAGCGAGTGGAAGCTGATCACCACCAGCCGGCCACCCACGGCCAGCTGTTCGTAGGCGGCCTGCAGGCCCTGCTCCAGATCGCTCAGTTCGCGGTTGATGTAGATGCGCAGCCCCTGGAAGGCGCGGGTCGCGGGATGCTTGCCCTTTTCCCAGGCCGGATTGGCCTCGGTGAGCACCTTGGCCAGGTCCCCTGTGCGCTCGAAAGGCTGGACGTCACGGCGCTGCACCACGGCACGCGCCATGCGCTTGGCGAAACGCTCTTCGCCGAATTCCTTGAACACCTGGGCGATGTCGGCCTCAGGGGCCGTGGCGATCCAGGCGGCGGCGCTCTGCCCCCGACTCGGATCCATGCGCATGTCCAGGGGACCGTCCTGCATGAAGCTGAAACCGCGCTCGGGATCGTCGAGCTGGGGCGAGGACACGCCCAGATCCAGCAGCACGCCATCGACCTGGCCCGACCAGCCACGGCCGACGAGTTCATCGCCCAGCTCGGCGAAGCTGCGCTGGACGATCTCGAAACGCGGATCTTCCGCGGCCAGGGCCTGGCCGGCGGCGATTGCCTGGGGATCCTTGTCGAAGCCCAGCAGCCGCCCTTCTCCACCCAGCAGGCGCAGCACGGCCCGGCTGTGTCCGCCGCGGCCGAAGGTGCCGTCCAGATAACGGCCGGCCGGCTGGATCGCCAATGCCTGTACGGCCTCGTCCAGGAGAACGGAGACGTGGTGGAAGACTGGGTTCATGGTCACAGGATCAAATCGCGCATTTCATCCGGCATACCGCCGGGTTCCTTAATCGCCAGGAGATCCGCGTCGCACACGGCACTCCAGGCATCCTCATCCCATAACTGGAACTTGTTGAGCTGCCCGACCAGCATCACGCGTCGGTCCAGCTTGGCGTATTCACGCAGGCGCGGCGGAACCAGGAAACGGCCACTGCCGTCGAGCTCCAGATCCACCGCATTGCCGATCAGCAAGCGCTGCAAGCGGCGAGTCTCCTCGCGTAGCGAGGGCAACTGCCGCAGCTTGCTTTCGATGATTTCCCATTCCGGGAGTGGATAGACGCAAAGGCAGGGGTCGACGGCATCGATCGTCACGATGAGCTGGCCGGCGCAACGCTCCAGCAGCTCGTCACGATACCGGCTCGGCATCGCGGCGCGCCCCTTGGCGTCGAGACTGATGGCGTTCGCTCCCCGGAACAATTTCGCGTCCTCTAATAGGCTGTCCTTGCCATTAAATCCCACTTCGCCCCACTTCGTACCACCGGCCGCCACTATATTGAGGAGGGCCGGTTTCAGTCAAGGTAAGCAAGGGGGTAGCCAGGCCGCGTGGGACGGGGATTTCGAGCAAATTGCACGAGTTCACGGCCAGGACGAACGACATCTATTTCCGACAAACGGAAATGAAGTCAATTGATTGGCTCAATTGATTAAAGTGATGTCTCAAGAAGAGGTCTCAGACCCCGGGCGCAGAGGCCTGGGAGGGAGGGGTGCGAGAGCCGACCTGTAAGCCGGGTTCTGTCGAGGACAGTCATTCCTCTGGGACAACCATCGCTGATTGCCTCTAGCGACCTACCCGAATCCAGCGCGGGCCACGCCTATGGATTCCTATTTGGTCTTGCTCCAGGTGGGGTTTACCTAGCCACGAACTGTTGCCAGCCGTGCGGTGCGCTCTTACCGCACCTTTTCACCCTTACCGGCGCTTGCGCGCTTAGGCGGTTATTTTCTGTGGCACTTTCCGTAGGCTCACGCCTCCCAGGCGTTACCTGGCACCTCGCCCTATGGAGCCCGGACTTTCCTCCCTCGCAACCCTTGCGGATCACGACAGCGACTGCCCGGTCGGCTCTCGCGGCGCAAGGGTATAGAGACTGAGGGCGGATAACAAGGAAAGATGCCCACTAATTCGACCTGCTCGCTCTACTCGCCCTTGCGCTCCAGCGCCAGCTGATAGAGCTGATTCTTGCGCGCGCCGGTGATCTGGGCGGCGAGGGCGGCGGCGCGCTTGACCGGTAGCTCCGCCAGCAGCAGATCGAGGATGCGCAGGGTCTCGGCATCGACCTCGGCATCCTCGGGCGCCGCCCAGCCGGCCACCAGCAGCACGCACTCGCCACGCTGCTGATCCAGATCCGCGCGGATCCAGGCCAGCAACTCGCCAGCGGGCAGGCAGCGCAGGGTCTCGAAGGTCTTTGTCAGCTCACGCCCCAGCACGATATGCCGCTCAGGACCGAAGGTGCTCACCATGTCGGCCACGCAATCGTCGAGCCTATGGGGCGCCTCGTAGAAGATCAGGGTGCGCGGATCTTCGCGCAGGGCCGCCAGACGCCCCTGCCGGCCCACCGCCTTGGCGGGCAGGAAGCCTTCGAAGCTGAAGCGATCCGAGGGCAACCCGGCTGCCGACAGCGCCGCGATCAGCGCACAGGCACCGGGAATCGGCGAGACCCGGATGCCCTGGGCGCGCGCCGCCCGTACCAGGTGGAAGCCCGGATCGGAAATCAGCGGCGTGCCCGCATCGGAGATCAGCGCGACGTCCTCCCCCGCCAGCAGCCGGATGATGAAGCGGCCACCGGCATCGCGTTCGTTGTGGTCGTGGCAGGCCGCGAGGGGCGTCTCAATGCCGAAATGGCGCAGCAGGCGCGCCGAATGACGGGTGTCTTCGGCGGCGATCAGGGCCACGTCGCGCAGCACCTTGAGCGCGCGGGCGGTGATGTCGTCCAGGTTGCCGATGGGCGTGGCAACCACATAAAGAGTACCCGGCGAAATCATGATGAAACCTGACGGACTGGAAATAGCCCAACAGTGTACGCCGCTCTCGCCCTCGGCGTTCGCAGCGCTTGGGTGCTGTGAGACAATCGCCCCCTTTCCAGACATTTGCTCAGGAACCACAGCATGAAGTTCCGCCTGCGTCCGCTGCTCTGCGCCACCGCCTTCGCCCTGCTCGCCGCCTGCAGCAGCTCGCCCGTCAACAACTCCCTCGGCGACCTGCCCCAGCCCAGCCAGGCCAGCATCGAGCAGCTGCTGAACCAGGCCGGCTCCAGTCAGTCCGAGCAGGCCAATCTGCTGCGCCTGACCGCCGCCGACAAGGCCTATGCCCAGCAGAACTCCCGCGAAGCGCGGCAGATCCTCGGCTCTATCAATCTCGAAGGCCTGAAGCCGGCCCAGCAGATGTTTGCCCAGACCCTGCTGGCCCAGCTCGACCTGCTCGACAAGCAGCCGGCCCAGGCCATCAAACGCTTCGACCATCAGAGTTTCGCCCAGCTGGGCGAATTGCCGGCCCAGCAGCAGATCCGCAGCGGCCTGACCAAGGCCGACGCCCAGGCTGCCAGCGGTCAGCCGCTCGCCGCCGCCCAGGAGCGGATTTTCCTCGGCCCGCTGCTGGACGGCGATGCCGCCCATGACAATCGCGAGCAGATCTGGCAACTGGTCACCAGCCTGCCGGATGCGCAGTTGCGCCAGAGCGTCAAGGACGCCGATCTCAATGGCTGGCTGGCATTGGCCGCCATCACCCGCGGCAACCTGGCGCTGGATCAGCAGTTGGCCGCCATCGAGGAATGGCAGAAGCAGCACCCCGGCCATCCCGCCGCGCGCAACCTGCCCGATGACCTGGAGCGCCTGAGGACCCTGGCCCGGGAACCGCTCAATCGCGTGGCCCTGTTGCTGCCCCTGCAGGGCCAGCTCGCCGGCGTCTCGCGCGCGCTGCAGGACGGCTTCATGGCCGCCCGCTACGAAGCTCTGGCCGCCGGCCAGACCGCGCCGGCCGTGACCGTCTACGACAGCACCCAGATGGGCTCGCTGGACGCCTTCTACCGCCAGGCCCAGGCCGCCGGCATCCAGCTGGTGGTGGGTCCGCTGGAGAAGAACTTCGTCAAGCAGCTCGGCGATCGCCCGCAACTGCCGATCAACACCCTGGCGTTGAACTATGGCGACAGCCAGGGCGCCCAGCCGCCGCAGCTCTTCCAGTTCGGCCTGGCCGCCGAGGACGAGGCCCGCGAAGCCGCGCGCCGCGCCTGGGCCGATGGCAAGCGCAGTGCCGGCGCCATGGTGCCCCAGGGGGACTGGGGCACTCGCGTGCTGGCTGCCTTCCAGAACGAGTGGCAGCAACTGGGCGGTCGCCTGGTCGCCGCCGAGCGCATCGGCCAGCCGGTCGAGATCGCCAATCGCATCACCAGCCTGCTGCAGATGCGCCAGGGCATGGACTTCATCTTCCTCGCCTCGACGCCGGCCCAGGCCCGCCAGATCAAGCCGATCCTGGTCTACCAGAACGCCCGCGATCTGCCGGTATACGCCACCTCCAACCTCAACAGCGGGGTCAATGAACCCGGCGTGAACCAGGATCTCAACGGCATCCTGTTCTGCGAAACGCCCTGGCTGCTCGACCCGAGCAATCCGCTGCGCGCCAAGATCACCGCCCAGTGGCCCCAGGCCGGCACCAGCATCGGTCGCCTCTATGCCATGGGCGCCGACGCCTACCTGCTGGCGCTGCACCTGCAGCAGCTCAAGGCCTTGCCCAACTCCGAGTTGCCCGGCCTGTCCGGCAACCTGAGCGTGGCGCCCGATCAGCGCGTGGTGCGTCATCTGCCCTGGGCGGAATTCCGCAACGGCGTGGCTCAGCCTCTGCCGGCCAGCAATGCGCCGCTGCCCACCACCAGCGTGCCGGCCTCGCTCAGCACCCCGTGAAGCAGGCGCCGCACCTCCAGCGGGGCAAGCAGGCCGAGGACAGCGCCCTGCAGTTCCTGCAGACGCGTGGTCTGCGCCTGATCGCCCGCAACTGGCGCTGGCAGGGCGGCGAGCTCGATCTGGTCATGCTCGAGGGCGATACAGTAGTATTCGTCGAGGTACGCGCCCGCAGGCACACCGCCTGGGGCGGCGCCGCGGAGAGCATAGATGCCCGCAAGCGGCAGCGACTGGTCAACAGCGCCGCCCTCTTTCTGCAATCCGAAGCGCGCTGGGCCAAGCGGCCCTGTCGTTTCGACGTGATCGCGATCGGCCCCGGGGCCGACGCATCTCCTCAGGCACTCGAATGGATCAAACAGGCCTTCGACGCCTGAGACCCTCTACAGCACAGGTCAAAGATATCGCGATGGACACCCACGCCCGCATCCAGAAACTCTTCCGGGACAGCATCGAAACCAAGCGTCAGGCCATGGAAGTCCTGATTCCGCATATCGATCTGGCCAGCCAGGTCATGGTTGCGGCCCTGCTCAACGAAGGCAAGATTCTCACCTGTGGCAACGGCGGTTCCGCCGGCGATGCCCAGCACTTCTCCTCGGAATTGCTGAATCGCTTCGAGCGCGAGCGTCCCAGCCTGCCGGCCCTGGCCCTGACCACCGACACCTCGACGCTGACCTCCATCGCCAACGACTACAGCTACAACGAGGTGTTCTCCAAGCAGATCCGGGCCCTGGGTCAGCCGGGCGACATCCTCCTGGCCATCTCCACCAGCGGTAATTCGGCCAACGTGATCCAGGCGATCCAGGCCGCCCACGACCGCGAGATGACCGTGGTCGCCCTCACCGGCCGCGACGGCGGTGGCATGGCCTCCCTGCTGCTGCCCGAGGACGTCGAGATCCGCGTGCCCGCCAAGGTCACCGCCCGCATCCAGGAAGTGCACCTGCTGGTGATCCACTGCCTGTGCGACCAGATCGATCAGCAACTGTTTGGAAGCGAAGAATGAAGAAGGCTCCTCTGCTCGCCATCCTGGCGCTGTCCTTTGCGGTCGCCGGCTGCAGCAACGTGGTCACCGCCAGCCGCGACAAGCCCATCGACGACAACCGCGGTACCCGCACTCTGGGCAGCACCGTGGACGATGCCCTGATCGAGACCAAGGCCTCGGTCAACATCTCCAAGGCCAATGCCGATCTGGCCAGCTCGCACATCGTGGTGGTGAGCTACAACGGCGTGGTGCTGATCGCCGGCCAAACGCCGCGTGCCGACCTCAAGGCCCAGGCCGAGCAGGCCGTGCGCAGCGTGCAGCGGGTCAAGACCGTGCACAACGAACTGCAAGTGACCGGCAACTCCTCGCTGCTGGCACGCAGCAACGATTCCTGGCTGACCACCCGCATCAAGACCCAGATGTTCGCCGACGAGGACATCCCCGGTTCGCGCATCAAGGTGGTCACGGAAAACGGCATCGTCTACCTCCTGGGCCTGGTGACCCAGCAGGAAGCCGCCCACGCCGTGCAGCTGATCCAGAGCGTCTCGGGCGTGCAGCGCATCGTCAAGTTGTTCGAATACATCAACTGATCGGTATTCGCCGCCCAATAAAAAGCCCCGCATCAGCGGGGCTTTTTATTGGGCGGCGTGCCTTAGGCAGCTTGCCACTCGCTTTCGGCCTCGTCGCGAGTCTTGGACAGGTGTACCTGGCTGCCTTCCACGGACTGGACCCAGCTCAGCGGAATGTAGTGATGCTTGCCATCGGCATCCTGATCGCGCTTGGTCAGCTTGATGCGATCGGCGCCCTCCATATGGTCGACGGTGCCCACGTGCTGGCCGTCCGAACCGACAACTTCCGCATGCTCTTTGATCTGGGTTGCATCTACCATGGTGGTTCTCCGGCAGGTTAAGAAAAAGGAGGCGCCTCTCTGAGTGCCTGCAAGATAGGAGGCGCAAGACGCCGTCTGGGTTCGGCCGGTGCCGACGAAAGGCCATCATGGCGGTCAGAAGCCCGAGACCTGTGAAGAGGATTCACCGATGAGCGATGAGCCAAGCAAGCTGACCCGCTCCAAGGAGCGCTGGGCCCAGGAGGGCCGCTTCCTCACCGGCCAGGGCGCGCGTCCGGAAAGCGAGCGTCTGCCGCCCGGCCAGCATCGCGTCAGCAACTGGCCGGTCCTGGACCTGGGGATGCGTCCGGAGGTCAGCCTGGCGCGCTGGCAACTGGCGGTGACCGGCGCGGTTCGCAGGACACTGCGCTGGAACTGGGAGACCTTCGCGGCGCGGGCGACCACCCAGGCCGTCAGCGACATGCACTGCGTAACCACCTGGTCACGCTATGACAATCACTGGACCGGCCTGCCGGTAAGCGCATTGCTCGACGAGGTGCAGCCGCGGGACGAGGCGACCCATGTGCTCTTGCACAGCTACGACGGCTACATCACCAATCTGCCCCTGGCCGATTTCGCCGCACCGGGCGCCATGCTGGTGCACAGCTGGGAAGGCCAGCCGCTGACCGCCGAACACGGGGGGCCGGTACGGGCAATGATCCCGCATCTCTATCTGTGGAAGAGCGCAAAGTGGCTCAGGCGCATCGACTTCCGGGTCGGCGACACGCCGGGCTTCTGGGAAATGCGCGGCTACCATGACCGCGGCGATCCCTGGCAGGAACAGCGCTACGCTGACGACGCCTGAAGACGTCTCAGCGCGCCGCTGGAGCCAGCTGCAGTTCCACCGGATCGCCGGGGTTGAGGCTGCGGATACGGAATTCGTCGCGCGTGAGGCTGAGGATTTCCGTGGGATAGGTGATGCCTTCCTCGATCAGGTTCAGGCCCTTCTCGGTGCGCGTCCAGCGGCCCAGGGAGGGCTGGCTGCTCGGCGAGGCCATCACCAGGGTGCCATCGCTGAGAAAGACGTAGAGCATTCCCGGCTCGATGCTGTTGCTGGTCTTGATCTGCCAGACCTTGTTGACGAAACCTTCCTGGGCAGCGCTCTTCTTGTCGCCACCGCCCTGACCGTAGCCGATCAGTCCGGCCACGACACAGAGTGCGCCTATCACCAGCACCACCACGCGCCAGTAACGACGCGCCTTGTCTTGCAAACTCATGTCACTCCTTGGGTGTTCTTAAGGCTGGCCAGGTAGGTACCCAATGGGGGGCGCTCCTGGAAATAGCCATGCAGTCCGGCAAAGATCGAATCGGCCAGCTGCTTCTGGTGGCGACTGTCGAGCAGGCGTTGGCAGTCGCGATCATTGGAAATGAAGCCCGTCTCGACCAGGATCGAAGGGATATCCGGCGATTTGAGCACAGCGAAGCCCGCCTGCTCCACTCGTTTCTGGTGCAGGTTGGTGATGCTCGACAATTGCCCCAGCACCTTGTGGCCCAGGTCCAGGCTCGACGAGATGGTGGCGTTCATCGACATGTCCAGCAGTACGCCGGCGAGCATGGGATCGCGGCCCTTGAGAATCTCGTTCGCACCGATCAGGTCGACGTTGTTCTCGCTGTCAGCCAGGAAACGCGCCGTGGTGGAGGTCGCGCCGCGCTCCGACAGGGCATACACCGAGGCGCCATAGGCCGTGCGACGTGGCGCGGCATCGGCATGCACCGAGACGAACATGTCGGCGTTGTAGCTGCGGGCGACTTCGACCCGTTTGCGCAACGGCACGAAGAAGTCGTCGTTGCGCACCAGCTTGGCCTTGAAGCCCTTCTGCAGATTGATCCGACGCGCCAGATTCTGCGCCACAATCAGGGCGATGTCCTTTTCCCGATCACCGCGCGCGCTCAGCGCCCCGGGATCCTTGCCGCCGTGACCGGCATCGACCACCACCATGATGTCGCGCCCCGTGGCCAGACCCTTGCCGCGCTTGACCTCCAGCGGCGGCTCGGCGTCGACCGGCTTGCGCGCGGCCACCGCCGGCGTCCCGGCGCGCTTGAGATCCAGTACCAGGCGATTGGCCGCGCCTTCGCCCGGACCGAGGATGAAGCTCTCCACCTCCACCGGATGGGCCAGCTCCAGCACCACCCGGGTGTCCTGGGCGCCGTAGTGGGCACTACGCACGGCGCGCACCGGTGACCCCTGCAGGGCGAGGTGGTTGAGCACCGCGGGCGCCTGGGTATCGGCGAGATCGAGAATGATGCGATCCGGCGCGACCAGGGTGAAGGTCTTGTAGCGGACCGGTCCGGTGAGATCGAACACCAGGCGGAGCTTGTCGGCATCCTGCCAGGCCCGGGCACCCTTGAGTTGCTGCCGGGCGGCAAACGCCGGCAACCCGACGGGCAAGGTCATGCCAGCCAGGATCAGATTGAGCAAACGACGGCGATTCATGAGGTCCTCGCGAGAAACGAGAAACGGCTGGGAAGTTACAACATAACGCTAAAGATCGCCTGCCGCCTGGCCCCTGTCAACTGCCGTTCGGACAAAATAATCCTTAAAAAACGGGGGCATAGCGTTCGTTTGCAGAATCAGCTTTAGATACAGTCACTTGCCGTCGCCAGCGGATGATCCGTCAAAGCGGCAAACGGCGAGAAGTGCGACGGAGAGCGAATTTATCGGCGCCGCCATCGTCGAAGTGTCAGGCACTTCCGCCTTTGAAGGGATCACACCATGAACAAGAAGATTGCAGTCGCGACCGCCCTGCTGGCTGGCACCGTCCTGGCGGGCTGCGCCTCGGTAAAGAACACCGCCGACTACACCGTGGGCCGCGTCGAGTTTCGCGAGCAACCCCTGGTCAAGCAGGTGGACAAGGGCATGAGCAAGGCCGACGTGCTGCGCATCGGCGGTACCCCGTCGAGCACCTATACCCGCAAGTACCGCCCCGGTACCTGCAACAACTATGTGCTCAACAAGGACGGCAAGGAGCAGGTCTATTCGATCGGCTTCGACAGCATGAACCGCGTCGACAGCAAGGACTTCGAAACCTGCGAAAGCGCCGATCGCGCCTGAGCCGGGAACTGACCGGCCAGCCAGGCCGGGTGTCCTGAAGGACGCTGGCGGCGTCTGATGGACAGGATGGGCGAGCGGCAGCACCATGGGCCCTCGCCATCCCGACCGCTGCGCCAACCTCCTGCACTGTGGATCGACGCAGGCGTGGCCAGCGCCGCCAGGCTCTACCCATCGTTCCAAGGAATTCAGGCATGTCCAGACGTCACCTCATACTCACAGCTGCGGTGCTTTCCCTGACTGGCTGCGGTGGCTATGACTACAGTTGCGATGCGGCCAAGACCGCCGAACTGGTTCGTCAGCAATACGCCCAGACCATCAACGAGATCTATGCGGACGACATCGCCGCCGGCCAGCCCGCGCTGGAAGCCGGCCAGGTCTCGCTGGTCGACATCAAGACCCAGGAAGAACCCTCGGACAGCGGCGAAGCGGGCTTCTATACCTGCAACGCGACCGTCGAGGCCACCTGGCCCAAGGCCGCCCTCGAACGCCTGGCTCCGGCCGCTGCCCAGCTGGCCAGCGTCGGCGCCATCCTCGAGAACGGCCATCTACGCCATGCGCTGAGCTACGAGTCCTCGCTGGAAGGCAGCGACAAGCAGCGCGTCGACATCACCCTGCCCGAAGCCGTGGACCTGAGTCTCAAGACCCTGGCAGGCCAGGAGCCCATGGACGAATACCTGGAAGACGCCCCCGACGGCGAACAGGAAGCGCCCTGATCCATCCGGCGCTGGCCTGCTGTGCAGTGCTGGCGCCCAGGTGTATGATCCGAATTCCCCTCCGCCAGCATCCTCCGGCGGGTTCGTGAGCCCTGGCAGCCCCTGTGGAGATCCCGCATGCGTGGCCGCCCTCCGGCCCGGCAACCGTCACTCCGCGTTTGCACCGTGCCCCGTCTGCGCTCACGATGACCAGAACCGTGATCTAGAAAGCCGCCTCGGAGAGACGCTTCATGCCTGACTATCGCTCGAAAACCTCCACCCAGGGCCGCAACATGGCTGGCGCCCGAGCGCTCTGGCGCGCCACCGGGATGAAGGACGAAGACTTCAAGAAGCCCATCATCGCGATCGCCAACTCCTTTACCCAGTTCGTGCCGGGCCACGTGCATCTCAAGGACCTCGGCCAGCTGGTCGCCCGGGAGATCGAGAAGGCCGGCGGCGTGGCCAAGGAATTCAACACCATCGCCGTGGACGACGGCATCGCCATGGGTCACGACGGCATGCTCTATTCGCTGCCCAGTCGCGAGATCATCGCCGACGCCGTGGAATACATGGTGAATGCCCACTGCGCCGATGCCCTGGTGTGCATCTCCAACTGCGACAAGATCACCCCCGGCATGCTGATGGCCGCCCTGCGCCTGAACATCCCGGTGGTCTTCGTCTCCGGCGGTCCCATGGAAGCCGGCAAGACCAAGCTGGCCAGCCACGGTCTGGACCTGGTCGACGCCATGGTCATCGCCGCCGACAGCTCGGCCAGCGACGAGAAGGTCGCCGAATACGAACGCAGCGCCTGCCCCACCTGTGGCAGCTGCTCGGGCATGTTCACCGCCAACTCCATGAACTGCCTGGTCGAGGCCCTCGGCCTGGCCCTGCCCGGCAACGGCTCGACCCTGGCCACCCACGCCGACCGCAAGGAGCTGTTCCTGCGGGCCGGCCGCACCATCGTCGAGCTGTGCCGCCGCTACTACCAGGAAAACGACGAGTCGGCGCTGCCGCGCAACATCGCCTCCTATGCGGCCTTCGAGAACGCCATGACCCTGGACATCGCCATGGGCGGCTCGACCAACACCATCCTGCACCTGCTGGCCGCCGCCCAGGAAGCCGAGGTGGACTTCGACCTGCGCAACATCGATGCCCTGTCGCGCAAGGTGCCGCAGCTGTGCAAGGTGGCGCCGAACATCCAGAAGTACCACATGGAAGACGTGCACCGCGCCGGGGGCATCTTCAGCATCCTGGGCGAACTGGCCCGTGGCGGTCTGCTGCATACCGACCTGCCCACCGTGCACAGCCGGACCCTGGGTGAAGCCATCGAGCACTGGGACATCACCCTGACCCAGGACGAGGCGGTGAAGACCTTCTTCCGCGCCGGTCCGGCCGGTATCCCGACCCAGGAAGCCTTCAGCCAGGCGACTCGCTATGACAGCCTGGACGACGACCGCGCCGAGGGCTGCATCCGCTCGGTCGCCCATGCCTATTCCCAGGAAGGCGGTCTGGCCGTGCTCTACGGCAACATCGCCCTGGACGGCTGCGTGGTGAAGACCGCTGGCGTGGATGAATCCATCCACGTGTTCGAGGGCAATGCCAAGGTCTTCGAAAGCCAGGACGCCGCGGTGCGCGGCATCCTCGCCGACGAGGTCGAGGCCGGCGACATCGTCATCATCCGCTATGAAGGGCCCAAGGGTGGCCCGGGCATGCAGGAGATGCTCTACCCCACCAGCTACCTGAAGTCCAAGGGCCTGGGCAAGCAGTGCGCCCTGCTCACCGACGGTCGTTTCTCCGGCGGCACCTCGGGCCTGTCCATCGGCCATGCCTCGCCGGAAGCGGCGGCGGGTGGCGCCATCGGCCTGGTGCGCGACGGTGACAAGGTGCTCATCGACATTCCCCAGCGCAGCATCAACCTGCTGGTGAGCGACGAAGAGCTGTCCCACCGCCGCATCGAGCAGGACAAGCTGGGCTGGAAGCCGGCACAACCCCGTGCCCGTCGCGTGACCACCGCACTCAAGGCCTATGCCCTGTTGGCCACCAGTGCCGACAAGGGCGGCGTGCGCGACAAGGCCCTGCTGGGCTGATTCGCGACTTCCGGGCGACGGCATCCGTCGTCGCCTGGAAGCACTGCCCTACCTTTCCTCCTGCTCTCCCGCTCTATTCCGCCCCTTCGCCTCCCTCCGCTCTTCTCCGCTTCGGCTGACCCGGTTTCACCTCGCGGGCGCCCGCCGGTGACCCCCATTCCAGACGGGTTCCACAGTTGCTTGGCTTGCTATTTTTGCAGAAGCACAACCTGTGATTCAGCTCACACATCGCTGTAATCGAGCCGCTAGGCCGTTGAGTGATCAAAGGCTACCCTCCGTCTGCCGCTGAATTGATTCAGCGATGAGTTTGTAGTCAGGTTGGGTTCCAATGGTCACACCTATGTTGATCTTCCGCTGGAGCACGGCGGGTCAGGTGCAGGCCAGGCACTGAGTTACACAACAACAATAAATAGGGAACATAAATGAATAAGAAAAAGGCTATGCCCTTGGCCAGGGTTTCGGTCGCGTCCTTGATGAGCACTCTTCTGCTGATTCCTGCGGCTAACGCCCTGGAAACCACCGGTTACTTCCGTACCGGTCTCGGTGATTCCTCCGGTTCCGACTCCATGCGCTGCTTCAAGCTGCAGGGCGCGCAGTCCAAGTACCGTCTGGGCAACGAGTGCGAGCAGTACGGCGAACTGGCGCTGAAGCAGAACGTCTTCAATCTCGACGACGGCTCGGCAATCGGCGTCTATGGCATGGGCAGCTTCTTCAACAAGTATGATCGCACCCCGACCTTCAATGGCGACAACGGCGAGATCCGCGCGGTCCAGGCCTACGCCTATTGGAACAACATCGCCGCGCTGAACGGCGGTAACCTCTGGGCCGGTCGCCGTTACTACAAGCGTAACGACATCCACATCTCCGACTTCTTCTACTGGAACCAGAGCGCCACCGGCGGCGGTATCGAGGACGTCAACATCGGCGGTCTCAAGTACAGCCTGGCCTTCTCGCGCAAGGACAACCAGAACCAGAAGGACTTCCAGAACCGTATCGACTTCAACGTCGCCGGTTTCAACACCAACCCCAATGGCTCGCTGGAGATCGGCGTCAGCTATCTGGACAAGCCCAGCAACCAGCCCAACGCCAACAGTGGTGTCGCGTTGACGCTGCAGCACAAGCAGGCCAACTTCATGGGCTGGGGTGGCGTGAACACCTTTGCCGTGCAGCGGGGCCAGGGTCCGGGCACCGCCCTGGGCAGCACTGGCGACCCCACCCTGAGCAGCGCCGACGTCTCCTATCGCGTCGTCGACTTCTTCGATTGGCAAATCAGCCGTTACTGGGGTGGCCAGATCGCCGCGGTCTACCAGAAGGACGAGCGTCCCAATGGCAACGATCTGCGCTGGACCTCGCTGGGTGGCCGCCTGGTCTACGGCATCACCGACCAGTTCAAGTTCTCCACCGAGCTGGGTCATGATCAGGTGCAGGCCCCGGGTGGCACCCGCAAGCTGACCAAGCTGACCCTGGCACCGACCTGGTCGCCCAAGGGTCCGGAATTCAAGTCGCGTCCCGAATTCCGCCTGTTCTACACCTATGCGGCCTGGAACCGGGCAGCCCAGCAGGCGGCCGACGAATTCGACGCCGGCTCTGCGCTGTCGAGCACCGGTACCTTCGGCAACGACCTGCACGGCTCCAACGTCGGCTTCCAGATCGAGCAGTGGTGGTAACAGCTCCACCGCGACCGGCGTTCTGCCGGTCGCGTTCCTGTCTCTGAACCCGAGCGCACAACAATGAAAAGAACCGTCTCCCTCGCGTCCTTCGCCGGTTGCCTGTTGGCCGCCGCCCTGGCCAGTGGCACCGCCCAGGCAGCCCCCGTTTCCGCCTGCCTCATCACCAAGACCGATACCAATCCCTTCTTCGTGAAAATGAAGGAAGGCGCCACCGCCAAGGCCAAGGAGCTGGGGGTGACGCTCAAGGCCTACGCCGGCAAGATCGACGGCGACAGCGAAAGCCAGGTGGCCGCCATCGAGACCTGCATCGCCGATGGCGCCAAGGGCATCCTCATCACCGCGTCGGATACCAAGGGCATCGTGCCCAATCTGCAGAAGGCGCGTGAGGCCGGCCTGCTGGTGATCGCCCTGGACACCCCGCTGGATCCGGTGAGCGCCGCCGACATGACCTTCGCCACCGACAACCTGCTGGCCGGCAAGCTGATCGGCCAATGGGCGCGGGAAACCCTGGGCGACAAGGCCAAGGATGCGCGGGTGGCCTTTCTCGACCTGAACGCTTCCCAGCCGTCGGTGGACGTCTTGCGCGACCAGGGCTTCATGCTCGGCTTCGGCATCGACCCCAAGGATCAGAGCCGCATCGGCGACGAGACCGATCCGCGCATCGTCGGCCACGACGTGACCAACGGCAACGAAGAAGGCGGCCGCGCAGCGATGGAGAATCTGCTGCAGAAGGATCCGACCATCAACGTGGTGCACACCATCAACGAGCCGGCCGCCGCCGGTGCCTACGAGGCGCTCAAGGCCGTGGGTCGCGAGAAGGACGTATTGATCGTGTCCATCGACGGCGGTTGCCCGGGCGTGCATAACGTCGCCGACGGCGTCATCGGCACCACCTCCCAGCAATACCCGCTGCAGATGGCGGCCCTGGGCATCGAGGCGATCAAGACCTTCGCCGACACCGGCAAGAAGCCGACCCCGACCGAGGGCAAGAGCTTTGTCGACACCGGTGTGAAGCTGGTGACGGACAAACCCGTACCCGGCATCCAGTCCATCGACAGCAAGACCGCGCTGCAGAAATGCTGGGGCTGATGGCCTCTCGTCTACGCTAGAAGAGATCGACCGTCCCCGCCTGAGCGCCCGCCGCGCCGGCGCGGGCGGTCGACTCTCGGCCGCTTTCCCGCTTTCAGGAGATTGCCATGAGCGATCCGACCTCACCCTCTCCGTCCGGCCAGCCCTTCGAACAGGTGCTCAAGCACAGCGCCACGGAGGTCGCCTCCTTCGCCCGCGACGAGCGCAGCCCGCTGGTCAAATTCCGTCACTTCCTGCATTCGCGCCCCTCGGCGGTCTCGCTGCTGGTGCTGCTGCTGTCGCTGGGCATCTTTGGCGCCCTCCTGGGCGGCAAGTTCTTTTCCGCCTTCGCCCTCACCCTGATCCTGCAGCAGGTCGCCATCACCGGCATCGTCGGCGCGGCCCAGACCCTGGTCGTGGTCACCGCCGGCATCGACCTCTCGGTGGGCGCCATCATGGTGCTGTCCTCGGTGGTCATGGGCCAGTTCACCTTCCGCTACGGCCTGCCGGTGGAACTGTCGATTCTCTGCGGCCTGGCGGTGGGCACCCTGTGCGGCATGGCCAACGGCTGGCTGATCGCCCGCATCAAGCTGCCGCCCTTCATCGTCACCCTGGGCATGTGGCAGATCGTGCTCGCGGCCAACTTCCTGTATTCGCGCAACGAGACCATCCGCGCCCAGGAAATCGGTGCGGCCGCGCCGTTGCTGCAGGTGTTCGGCGACAATTTCCGCCTGGGTGGCGCGGTCTTCACCTATGGCGTGATCGCCCTGGTGGCGCTGGTCGCCCTGCTCTGGTACGTGCTCAACCACACCGCCTGGGGGCGCCATCTCTATGCGGTGGGCGACGATCCCGAGGCCGCGGCGCTGGCCGGGGTCAACGTCCGGCGCATGCTGATCACCGTGTACGGATTGTCCGGACTCATCTGCGCCTTCGCCGGCTGGGTGCTGATCGGCCGCATCGGCTCGGTCTCGCCCACCGCCGGCCAGTTCGCCAACATCGAATCCATCACCGCGGTGGTGATCGGCGGCATCTCGCTGTTCGGCGGCCGTGGCTCGATCCTCGGCATGCTGTTCGGTGCCCTGATCGTCGGCGTCTTCGCGCTCGGCCTGCGGCTGCTGGGCACCGATGTGCAATGGACCTATCTGCTGATCGGCACGCTCATCATCGCGGCCGTGGCTATCGACCAATGGATCAGAAAGGCGGCCAGCTGATGACTACCGAACCCCTGCTCATGGCCCGTGGCCTGGTGAAGCGCTATGGCCGCGTCACGGCCCTCGACCACGCCGACTTCGACCTCCTGCCCGGCGAGATCCTCGCCGTGATCGGCGACAACGGCGCCGGCAAGTCCTCGCTGATCAAGGCCATCTCCGGTGCCCTGCGGCCCGATGAAGGCGAGATCCGCTTCGAGGGCCAGCCGGTGCAATTCGCCTCGCCCATCGCCGCGCGCCGCGCCGGCATCGAGACGGTCTACCAGAACCTGGCGCTGTCGCCGGCGCTGTCCATCGCCGACAACCTCTTCCTCGGTCGCGAATTGCGCAAGCCGGGACTGCTGGGCACCCTCTGCCGCACCCTGGACCGCAAGGAGATGGAGCGCATCGCTCGGGAAAAGCTTTCCGAACTGGGACTGATGACCATCCAGAACATCAACCAGGCGGTGGAGACCCTGTCCGGCGGTCAGCGCCAGGGTGTGGCCGTGGCCCGGGCGGCGGCCTTCGGCTCCAAGGTGATTATCCTCGACGAACCCACGGCGGCGCTGGGGGTGAAGGAGTCGCGCAAGGTGCTGGAGCTGATCCTCGATGTGCGCGCTCGCGGCATCGCCATCGTGCTGATCTCCCACAACATGCCCCACGTGTTCGAGATCGCCGATCGTATCCACATCCATCGCCTGGGTCGCCGCCTGACGGTGATCGATCCACGCCAGCACTCCATGGCCGACGCCGTGGCGCTGATGACCGGCGCCCAGACGGTCGCCGCCTAGGCGCAGGCCAGGCCCCGGCTCTCCCAGGCCACGGCTGACCCGGAGAGCCGGGGCCTGTTCGCTCTCCGTTAATCTGACCCCATCCGGAAAACCTGACTGGCCGCTCAAGTTACCTCCTGTTTGCTCCGATAACCCGGAACAATTATTTATCGGAGTCAACCCGCCGTGCCTGCCTTGTCGTTGAAACAGAAACTCTCGTTGTCTGCCACCGCGGCCGTCCTGGTCGTGGGCGTGGGTCTTACCACCATCAACTTCTTCAATACCCGCACGGCGCTGGAAGCCTCCACGGTCGAGCAGCTGAAGACGGTCAGCTTCGTCTTCAACGGCGGGGTTCGTCAGTGGCTCGATGGCAAGGCGGCCGCGCTGCGTGCCCTGGCGGCAGACACCCAGGATGTCCAACTCCCGGCCGGGCTTAATCAGGTCAAGAATTCCGGCGCCTTCGACAATGTCTTCTATGCCCGGGGCGATGGCAGCCAGGTCAATGCCAATGGCGTCCAGCTGCCGCCGGACAACAACGATCCGCGCAAGTGGCTGTGGTACCAGCAGGCGCAACAGAATCCCGGCAAGGTGTTCTTTTCCATTCCCACCGTGGCGGCAGCGACCAAGCAGAATGTGCTGTCACTGGGCTGGGCATTGCAGTCGGCGGGCAAGACCACCGCGATCCTCGGCGCGGACGTCAGCATCAGCGATATCCTCGACCAGCTCAAGCGCGTGCAACTGCCAGGCGCCGGCAGCGCCGTGCTGGTCAACGGCCAGAACATCGTCCTGGGCCACGAAGACGCCGCCCTGCTGGCCAAGCCGATCACCGAGCTCTATCCGCAACTGACCGCGGACACCCTCCAGCGCCTGGCCCAGGCACCCGGCGAGCGCTATGTCGAAACCAGCGCCGGCCAGCGGCTCTATGCCGCGCCCATGAATCGCGATGGCGAGACCCTGGTGATGATCGTCGACAGCGGCGTGCTCCTGGCGCCCTTGCAGCGGCAACTCTGGATCAGTCTCGCCATCCTGGCCGTGGTGCTGGGCGGTTCGCTGCTGCTGATCAACCTGCTGTGCAGCTATCTGCTCCGGCCGCTGGGCGTGGTGTCGACCGGTCTGCAGGTGATCGCCGACGGCCAGGGTGACCTGACTCGTCGCATCGCCGTGCAGAGTACCGATGAGGTCGGCGGGCTGGCCGGCCATTTCAACCAGTTCGTGGCCAGCCTGCACGGCCTGATCGGTGGCGTGCGTCAGCATGCCCAGAGCGTGGACGTCGAATCGCAGAAGGTCCTGCAGCGCAGCGCCGCGGCTACCCAGGAGCTGGGTCGCCTGCAGCAGGAAATCACCCTGGTGGCCACGGCCGTGACCGAGATGTCCTCCGCTACCCAGGAGATCGCCCGCAATGCCGAGCAGACCGCCGAGGCCATCCGCCAGTCCTCCGACAGCACCGCCCAGGGCCTGACCCTGGTGCAGACCAGCAAGGAATCCATCAACAGCCTGGCCCGGGAAGTGGATGACGCCACCCGGGTGATCGGCGAGCTGGATCACCACTCCCAGGCCATCGCCAAGGTGCTGGACAGCATCCAGAGCATCGCCGAGCAGACCAACCTGCTGGCGCTCAACGCGGCCATCGAAGCGGCCCGCGCCGGCGAGCATGGCCGCGGCTTCGCGGTGGTCGCCGACGAGGTGCGGACGCTGTCGCAGCGGACCCAGGCGTCGACCCGAGAGATCAACGAGACCATCGGCACCCTGCAGCAGATGACCCGCCAGGCGGTGCAGCGCATGGACAGCAGCATGGCTATCGCCGAGCGCAGCGTGGCCGACGTGGAACGCGCCTCCAGTGCGCTGGAAGAGATCGCCCAGAGTGCCGGCGTCATCTCCGAGATGTCCCTGCAGATCGCCACGGCGGCCGAGGAGCAGACCTCGGTCACCGAGGAGATCACCCGCAACGTCATCACCATCAAGGGCCTCGGCGACACCCTGGCCAGCGGCGCCGAGGACTCGGAGCGCCAGTCGCGCTCCCTGCAGCATCACGCCGCCGACCTCAATCGCGACGTGGCCCGCTTCATCCTCTAAGACCTCAGGCACAGCCGCCGGCCGCCAGGCCGACGGCTGTCTCCCGGCCGAAGACCCTGCGCCCCGGGGCGGGCATCCGGTAAGATCGGCGCTTTTTCCGCGACGACCCCGCCATGTCCCAGCCCTCCCGCTCCGAACTGCTCTATGGTCCCCAGGACCGACCGCGCCCGCTGATCGCCCTGCTCGCCGCCATCCAGCACCTGCTGGCGATCATCGTGCCCATCGTCACCCCCGGCCTGCTGATCTGCCAGGCCCTGGGCGTCTCGCCGCGCGACACCAATCTGATCGTCTCCATGTCGCTGGTGATCTCGGGCATCGCCACCTTCGTCCAGTGTCGCCGCTTCGGGCCCTTTGGCGCCGGGTTGCTGATCGTCCAGGGCACCAGCTTCAACTTCGTCGGTCCGCTGATCGCCGGTGGCGCCCTGATGGTCAAGAACGGCACCCCGGTGGAAGGCGTGATGGCGGCCATCTTCGGTGTGGTCATGGCCGGCTCCTTCGTCGAGATGGGCGTATCGCGGGTGCTACCCTTCGTCAAAAGACTGATCACCCCGCTGGTGACCGGCATCGTGGTGCTGATGATCGGCCTGACCTTGATCAAGGTCGGCCTGATCAGCATGGGCGGCGGCTTCGCGGCGCTGGGCAACGGCACCTTCGCCAATGGCGAGAACCTGCTGCTGTCGGGCACCGTGCTGGCTACCATCGTGGTGCTCAACCGCCTCCCGCTGCGCGCCCTGCGCAGCAGTGCCATCGTCGTCGCCCTGCTGCTGGGCTACGCCCTGGCGGCCTGGCTCGGCCGGCTGAATTTCACCGGCATGCACGAGGCCGCCTGGGTGCAGATTCCCGTGCCCCTGCACTTCGGCCTGGGCTTTTCCTGGTCGCTGTTCGTGCCCCTGCTGGTGATCTACCTGGTGACCTCGCTGGAGGCCATCGGTGATATCACCGCCACCAGCAAGGTCTCTCGCGAGCCCGTGGAAGGCCCGCTGTGGATGCAGCGGATCAAGGGCGGGGTGCTGGTCAATGGCGCCAACTCGCTGCTGGCCGGGCTGTTCAACACCTTTCCCAGCTCGGTGTTCGCCCAGAACAACGGGGTGATCCAGCTGACCGGCATCGCCAGCCGCCATGTCGGCCTGTGGATCGCCGCCATCCTGGTCCTGCTGGGGCTGTTCCCGGCGGTGGCCGGGGTGATCCAGGCGGTGCCCGAGCCGGTGCTCGGCGGGGCGGCCATGGTGATGTTCGGCGCGGTCGCCGCCTCGGGGATCAACATCCTCGCCGGCGTCGAGCTGGACCGCCGCGCGCTGCTGATCATCGCCGTGTCCCTGGCCCTGGGCCTGGGCATCTCCCAGGTGCCGGAATTTCTCGCCCATATGCCGGCCGGCCTGAGGGCGGTGCTGGAATCCGGCGTCGCCACCGGCGGCCTGTGCGCCCTGCTGATGAACTGGTTCCTGCCGGAGACGCCAAAAGCCGCTGGCTAGACCAGGCTTTTTCATCCGCGGGCTGAAGTTCCGCGCAGGGGTGCCGATAGCCTGGGCAAGTCACCTGTGGGTTTGCCGCGATCGTCGTTTCGATCGTGGGCGACCCACCCAGCAGAGCGCCCATGATCAGCCCGGATGTTCCTGTCGTTAAGGTCCCGCTGCGCGAATATGCCGTCCTGGCCCGAGCCATGGGCGCCACCGTCTTTGCCCAGAACCTCGAAAAGCAGCCGGGCGAGCTGGTCGGCTGGCGCTTTCCGAAGGGCTGCTTCGTGCAGAAGGCGCATTTCCAGAGCCTGCTGGGGCGCCAGCCGGAGACCCTCTAGGCGCTGCCTTCCAACGCCGCGAGCAGGCGCTGCGCCGCGACCAGTTCGGTCTCGTTGAAGACGGCGACCCCGGCGCGTTTCAGCGCCGCCGCCGTGACACCCTCGCCCGCCACCCGGGTACCGCTGAAGCTGCCATCGTAGTTTTCCAGATTGCCGCAGGACGGACTGCGCGCCTTGAGCACCGCCAGGCGGATGCCATGCCGCGCGATCAGTTCGAGGGCGGCCTCGGCACCGGCAACGAAGGCTGCCGTCACGTCCTCGCCGCCATCGGTCATGACCGGCAACCGACCATCCAGCACCGCCCCGCCCTGGCCACCGGGGATCTCGGCCGGCGGACGCGGCGTGGGCAGGCCCCCGGCCACCTCCGGACAGAGGGGCACGATGCGCCCTTCCGACTGCCAGACGCCCAGCAGATCGAAGGGGCCATGGGCGCCGCCGTCATAGCGCACCCGATGCCCCAGCAGGCAGCGACTCACCAGTATCTTTTCCATACACCCTCCGGGTCCGTCGCCAGTCTACCGCCTAGGCCTGCAGCGGATTTTCGCCACGGCGACGGAACCAGCCGGTCAGCGACAGCCGTTCGCGGGTGGCCGGCAGCACCTCGTGGGGCAACTGGCCGGACAGAAAGCACACCAGGCTGCCGCCCAGGGGCAGGACGTCCTGGTGGCGCCGCTCGTCCAGATAGAGGCGCAACTCGCCGCCCTGCTCGGGCAACCAGGCGTCATTGAGATAGAGCACCAGGGAGACCATGCGCCGGTCATCGTCGCGGAAGCGATCCAGGTGGCGGGCATAGAAGGCCCCTGGCGGATAGAGGGCGAAGTGGCTCTCGTAGTCTTCCAGTCCCAGGAACAGGGTGCGGTTGAAGGCCTCGCGCAGGATGTCCATGAGCTGCAGGTAGCGCTGCACGCCGGGATGCTCATCGTCCGGCTCCAGCCAGGCGATGTGATCGCCGCGGACGCCTTCGCGGATCAGCGGACTTTCGCCACGGCCGATGCCGGCGCGCTCCAGCTCGCCGCGGGCATGGCGCAACCGGCATTCGGCGGCCAGCTCGGCGGTGAGATCCAGGGGCAGGAAGATGCTCTGCCGCGACCAGCCGTGCTCGGCGAGATCGTCGACGATACGTTGCAGCAGGGGATGCTCGGGATGCAGAGCCATCGGGAAAACCGTAGCGGACCGGGCCAGGCCGGCGGGATGCCGAGTGTAAGAGAAGTCGGCCACGGCTGCGCGCCTGCCTTGACCAGGCGACGAATGCCCGGGATGAGCGCCTCGACAGCCAGCCTGGGGTTGCCGACAATGGCGGACTTTCCGGCTCAGTGCCGCTGCCCGAGGTGTCCATGCGCGTTCTGTTCGCTTCCCTGCTTTTCGCCATCAGCCTGCCCGTCCTGGCCGACGATACGGTCAGCCTCTATCAGGCCGCAGGTTGGCCCGAGCAGCGCGGACACTTCCGCGACGCCCTGCAGGCCGCCCAGCAGCGCTACCAGAACAGCCTGCCGCCGGCGCTCTATCAGAGCCTGGTGGACAACAGCAACAAGCGCTACACCGCCGCAGCCATCGACCAGCGCGCCCTGGCGGCGCTGCGCCAGAGCCTGCCGGCCGACGGCCCCGCCCTGCAGTTCTTCCAGTCGCCGGTGGGCCGCAAGGTGGTCGCCGCGGAAATCGCCGCCACCCGCAGCGACCAGCTGGCCAAGAACGCCAATGGCGTGCCCCAGATGCAGGCCAGCCCGGCCCGCCGCGCCCAGGCCAAGCGCCTGGCCACCGCCCTGCCCGTGCGCGAAGCCGGGGCCGAGGTCAGCGTGGCCCTGGCGGGTCTCGCCGCCGACAGCCTGAGTTCGATGCTGCCGGGCCTGATGGGCCAGCAGCAGTCCGGAGGCATGATCGAGCAGCAACGCCAGAGATTCATCCAGCAGATGAATGCCGGTGACCTGGAAAACACCCTGCTCTATGTCTATCGCACCCTGAACGACAACGAACTCGGCCAGTTCGCCGACTTCGCCAGTTCGGCCAACGGCAGTGCCTACTACCGCGCCGCCGTGGCGGCGCTGCGCGCCGGCCTGGGTGGCGGCGGTCAGTAGCACGGCTCAGGCGAGACGCTCGTCCAGCCAGCGGAAATAGCGCTGGCGCAGGACCTCGGTCTCGTTGACCAGATGGTGCCGTGCCTCGGGCAGGCGCAACACCTCGGGCCGCGCGAACTTGGCCTCCAGCACCCCCAGGTTGTGCCGCCAGTCGACGGTGAAATCCTGCTCGCCCTGGATCACCAGCGGGCTGCGGGAGCTGGCCGGTGCCCCCTCCAGTTGCGGAATCCAGCGCGCCAGGGCGCCAACCCATCGCGCGGGTAGCTCGCGCGGCTGCAGGCCGTCCTGCTGCAGGAACTCGAGAAAGGCCGGATCCCCGGAATTCACCGAGAAGCGCCGTGGCAGGGCGCGCACGAAGGGCTTCACCAGCCGATAGGTCCACAGCCCCTGGCGCCAGGCGTGGGGCCTGACCAGGGGCGCCAGCAGGATCGTCTCGCCCAGTTCGGGGGCGGGCTCACCGCGCAGCAGATAGTCCAGCAGGATGGCGCCGCCGGTGCTCTGGCCGAGCAGGTGCCAGGGCCGTGGCAGGTCCAGGCGCCGCGCTTCGGCGATCAGGGCCGCCAAGGCGGTCTGGTATTCGGCGAAGTCGTTGATGCTGGCGCGGGCACCGCTCGACAGGCCATGCCCGGGCAGGTCGCAGGCCAGCACCGCCAACTGCCGTGACAGGGCCCAGTCCACCACGTGGCCATAGAGACCCATGTGGTCGTAGTAGCCGTGCAGCATCAGCAGGCTGCCCCGCGGCGCGCGCGGCCACCAGCCTTGCACGGCGAGCCGGTAGCCGCCGGCGTCCAGCGCGCCCAGGGCCACGGTCACCTCCGGCCGCGCGAGGCTGTCCGCCAGGCGGTAATGGGCACGATAGCCCTGGTGGTCGAGATCCGGCGGCTGGTCGTGCCGCAAGGGCACCAGTGCCTGGCGCAATCGGTCTAGATCGAAGAGAGGCGTCATGGCTCGTTTCGGCGTGAAGTTGTCGCCATGATCGGCGTCCAGGTAGCCACTGAACAAGGGCCGGCCAGCAGACTTTTCCAATTGTTTCAAAATGCGCAACTCTCCCCTGCGCAAAGGTGTCTGAATATTTCACTGCCTAGGCAGTATTCTGGATACGCTTGATTGCCTGGGCAGATACTGCAATGTCACATTTCGACCGTAGCAACTTTCCGCTGCGCAATTCCGTAGGCCACCTGATCCACCTGGCGAACCAGTACAAGGATCGCGTGCTGGACAGTCACCTCGCGCCCTACGACATCACCGCTGCCCAGTTCAAGGTGCTGCTGCTGCTCGCCCGCGACCAGACCGACACCCCGGCCGAACTCAGCCGCTGCCTGTCCCTCGACAGCGGCGCCATGACCCGCATGCTCGATCGCCTGGAGGCCAAGGGCCTGCTGCGCCGCGTGCGTAGCCTCAGCGACCGCCGCCAGGTGCGCCTGGAGCTGACCGAACAGGGTCAGGCCCTGAGCAGTGAACTCATGCAGATCGGCGTGGACGCGCTCAACGACCTGACCCACTGCCTGGACCGCCAGGAGCTGGATGACCTCGAACGCCTGCTGCGCCGCCTGCTCAGCCCCTCCGGCCTGCTGCCGGAGAACTCTGGAGACCTCTGACCCATGACCTTTCGCCTGCCATTGACCGCCCTCTGCGCCGCCCTGCTGCTGGCCGGCTGCGTGTCGTCCGAAGGGCTGCACACCCAGGGGCGCGCCGTGGACCCGGCGACGCTCAAGGGCGAAGCCACCTTTGCCAGCGACCGCCTCTCCCCCGCCCAGTGGCCGAGCGCCGACTGGTGGACCCGGCTGGGCGATCCGCAACTCGACAGCCTGATCCGCGAGGCCCTGCGTGACAGCCCCTCGCTGCAGGAAGCCGATGCGCGCAGTCGCCAGGCCGATGCCGCGGTGCTCGCCGCCGACGCCGATCGCTATCCGCAGATCGACGCCAATGGCGGTGTGACCCGTTCACGCCTGGCGCGACCGGACGATCCCCTCGGCCAGGGCGACCGCTACAGTACCCTGCGCCAGTTCGATGTGAGCGGCAGCTACAGCTTCGACCTCTGGGGTGGCCAGCGTGCCGCCTGGGAAGCCGCCCTGGGTCGTGCCCGCGCCGGCGAGGTGGATCGCCAGGCCGCGCGCCTGACCCTGGCGGCCAACGTCAGCCGCGCCTATAACCAGCTCGGTCTGGCCTACACCAGCCTGGACGTCGCCCAGCAGGATCTGGAGCGCACCCGCGGCATGCTCGACCTGGCCCAGCGCCGCGTCGACGCCGGTCTCGACAGTGATTACCAGCTGCAGCAGACCCAGAGTCTGGAAGCCAGCGCGGCAGCCTCCCACACCGCCGCCGAGCAGCAGGTGCGCAGCGCGCAGATCCGTCTCGCCGTGCTGCTGGGCAAGGGTCCCGACCGTGGCGCCGAGATTCCGCGGCCGAAACTGATCGCTCCCGCCGCGGTGAATCTGCCTGCCCAGCTGCCCGCCGAGCTGGCCGGGCGCCGCCCGGACCTGATCGCCGCCCGCTGGCGCGTGGAGGCCGCGAGCAAGAACATCACCGCCAGCAAGACCAATTTCTATCCCAATCTCAACCTGACGGTGGCGGCCGGCAGCAAGGCCATCCTCGGCGATGCCCTGTTCGGCGGACCGGCGCGCTTCTTCAACGTCGGCCCGGCGCTGTCGCTGCCGATCTTCGACGGCGGTCGCCGCCGCTCTGATCTCGCCAGCCGGGACGCCGACTACGACCTGGCCGTGGCCCAGTACAACCAGACCCTGGTGCAGGCGCTGGGCGACATCGCCGACGCCATCACCCGCCAGCGCTCGCTGGACCAGCAGATCGTCGAGCAGCAACGGGCCCGCGACATCGCCAAGAGCTCCTTCGACATCGCCATGCAGCGCTATGGCGCCGGTATCGGCAACTACCTCGACGCCCTGACCGTCGAGCAGCAACTGCTGCAGGCCGAGCGCCAGCTAGCCAGCCTCCGGGCCGATCGCATCGACAGCGGCGTGCTGCTGATGCAGGCCCTGGGTGGCGGCTTCCAACCGTCCAATCTGCCGCCGGCACCCGCCGCCGCGGCCACACACTGATACCGAGAGCCCGACCATGGCCGATTCCGCCGCAACCCCCAACGACAATGCCCAGGAGCAGAAGCCGCAGCGCTCCGGCAAACGCAAACTCTTCCTGCTGCTCCTGCTGCTGGTGGTGATCCTGGCCGGCGTGGGCGTCTACTGCTACCACCTGTTCTATGGCCGCTTCCACGCCAGCACCGACGACGCCTATGTCAACGGCAACCTGGTGCAGATCACGCCCCAGGTCACCGGCACCGTGACCCGTATCGCCGTGGACGATGGCGACTTCGTCCGCCAGGGCCAGCCGCTGGTGGAGTTCGATCCCAGCGACACCGCCGTGGCCCAGCAGAGCGCCGAGGCCAACCTGGCCAAGACCGTGCGCCAGGTGCGCGGCCTGTTCAGCAACGTCGACAGCTACAAGGCCCAGGTGGCCGCGCGGCGCGTCGAGGTCGAGCGCGCCCGTGCCGACTACGCCCGCCGCCAGCAACTGGCCAAGGGCGGCGCCATCTCCAAGGAAGAACTGGCCCATGCCCGGGACACCCTGGTGGCGGCGCAGAGCTCCCTGACCTCCGCCCAGCAGCAACTGGACACAAACCAGGCGCTGGTGGACGACACCGAGATCGCTTCGCACCCGGACGTCAAGGCCGCCGCCGCCCAGCTGCGCCAGGCCTACCTGAACCACGCCCGCAGCACCCTGGTGGCGCCGGTCAGCGGCTATGTCGCCAAGCGCTCGGTGCAGGTCGGCAGCCGCGTGCAGCCCGGCGCGGCGCTGATGGCCGTGGTGCCCCTGGACCAGATCTGGATCGACGCCAACTTCAAGGAAACCCAGCTCGCCGAGATGCGCATCGGCCAACCGGTGGAAATCCATTCCGACCTCTATGGCGACGACGTGCGCTATCGCGGCGTGGTGGAAAGTCTCGGCGTAGGTACCGGCAGCGCCTTCTCGCTGCTGCCGGCCCAGAACGCCACCGGCAACTGGATCAAGATCGTCCAGCGGCTGCCCGTGCGGATCCGCCTGGAAGGCGACAACCTGGACAAGCACCCGCTGCGCATCGGCCTGTCGACCGTGGTCGACGTCGACCTGCACGACCAGGACGGCGCCCGCCTGCCTACCACCACCCCGCAGCAGCCGCGCTACAGCACCGACGTCTACGACCATCAGTTGGCCGAGGCCGATCAGCTGATCCAGCAGATCGTCCACAACAACGGTCCGGCCGCCCGCGCCGCCGGCGTCGCCAAGCGCTGAGAGCCAAGGAGGCTCCCTGGCGAGCCTCCCCGCCCACCTCTTCTGGTAATCCGTCATGAGCGATAACGCCTTTCGCCCGGCGAGCCTGGTGCTCGCCACGGTGGGCCTGTCCCTGGCCACCTTCATGCAGGTGCTCGACACCACCATCGCCAACGTCGCCCTGACCACCATTTCCGGCAACCTCGGGGTGAGTTCGGAACAGGGCACCTGGGTCATCACCGCCTTTGCCGTGAGCAACGCCATCGCCCTGCCGCTGACCGGCTGGATGGCGCGCCGCTTCGGCGAGGTCAAGCTGTTCATGGCCGCCGTGGTGCTCTTCGTCATCACCTCCTTTCTCTGCGGCATCGCCACCTCCATGCCGGAGCTGGTGATCTTCCGCGCCATGCAGGGCTTCGTCGCCGGCCCGCTCTACCCGATGGCCCAGACCCTGCTGCTGGCGATCTTTCCGGCGGCCAAGCGCGGCATGGCCCTGGCGCTATTGGCCATGGTGACGGTGGTGGCGCCCATCATCGGTCCCATCGCCGGCGGCTGGATCACCGACAACTACAGCTGGCCGTGGATCTTCTTCATCAATATCCCCATCGGCATCTTCGCCACCCTGGTGGTCTGGAGCCAACTGGGCAAGAAACCGGAAAAACTGGTGCACCAGCCCATCGACTACGTCGGGCTGATCCTCCTGGTGCTGGGTGTCGGCGTGCTGCAGGTGGTGCTGGACAAGGGCAACGACCTGGACTGGTTCGAATCCAACCTGATCTGCCTGGGCGCGGCCTTTTCCGCCGTGGCCCTGACCGCCCTGGTGATCTGGGAGTTGACCGACAAGCACCCCATCGTCAATCTGCGGCTGTTCCGCTATCGCAACTTCAGCTTCGGCACCCTGGCGCTGGTGCTGGGCTACTCGGGTTTCTTCGGCATCAACCTGCTGCTGCCCCAGTGGCTGCAGACCCAGCTCGGCTACACCCCGGTGTGGGCGGGCCTCGCCGCGGCGCCCATCGGCATCCTGCCGGTGATCCTCTCGCCCATGGTGGGCAAGTTCGCGCACAAGACCGACCTGCGGCTGCTGGCCGGCGGTTCCTTCCTGGTGATCGGCGCCTCCTGCTTCATGCGCGCCACCTTCAACAACGAGGTGGACTATCGTCACATCGCCGAGGTGCAGACCTTCATGGGCCTGGGCGTGGCGCTGTTCTTCATGCCCACCACCAGCATCCTGCTGTCCAGCCTCAAGCCCTCGGAACTGGCTGACGGCGGCGGCCTGGCGACCTTCCTGCGGGTCCTCGGCGGCAGCTTCGCCTCCTCCCTGACCACCTGGCTGTGGCAACGTCGTGCCATCCATCATCATGCCCAGCTGACCGAGGACGTGACCCCCTACAGCCCGGCTACCCAGCACTACCTGGACGCCATTGGGGGGCCGTCGCAGCAGGCCTATGCCCAGCTGGACAAGGTGGTGGAAGGCCAGGCGTACATGCTCTCCACGGTGGACTACTTCACCCTGCTCGGCTGGATCTTCATGGGGCTGTTCCTGATCATCTGGCTGGCCAAGCCGCCCTTTGCGGCCAAGCCGGGGGCCGGCGGCGGCGACCACTAAGAACCTGTTCACGATCTGCTGCGCGTCGGCTAAACGGCGTTGAAAACGGCTTCGGAATGCTCATTTACCATTCGTAAACTCCGCTTCCTCAGCCGTTTTCGCCTTGTTTATCTCTAGCTCGCGAGATCGTGAACAGGTTCTAAGGAATGCCGCGCTGGGTCTGCAGGTAGTCGGCGATGTCGCCCAGATCCTCGGCATCGCCGATGCCCCAGAATCTCATCTTGGTACCCGGCACCTTCTGCTCGGGATCGCGCAGAAAGGCCGCCAGGGCCTCGCGATCCCAGGCGAAGCCGGCGTTGCGCATGGCGTCGGAGTAGTTGTAGCCGGCCAGACTCCCGGCCTGACGACCGAAGAGGTCGTTGAGCTGGGGGCCGAAGCCGGACTGGGCGCCCGGCCCCACCGAATGGCAGTTGTGGCAGCGGCGCAGGAAGAGGTTGCGGCCGTTGTCGGCATCCGCCCAGCCCGCCTCCCCACCCAGCAGCGTCAGCAGGACCACCGCGGTCAGGATCTTCATCGCTGGCACTTGCGGCAATAGACGCTGGCGCGTTGGCCGAGGCGGATCTCCTGCAATCCCGTCCCGCAGACCTTGCAGAATTCGCCCTTGCGGCCGTAGACGAACAATTCCTGCTTGAAATAGCCCGGCGCCCCATCCCCGCCGATGAAGTCGCGCAGGGTGGTGCCGCCACTCTCGATGGAGCGCGCCAGCACCTTCTTGATCTCTTCGGCGAGGCGGTCGTAGCGCGCCCGGGAAACGCTGCCGGCGGCGCGCCGGGGATCGATACCGGCGGCGAATAGCGCCTCGGCGGCGTAGATGTTGCCCACCCCCACCACCACGGCGTTGTCCATGATGAAGGGCTTGACCGCCATGCTGCGTCCGCGCGACAGCTCGTACAGCCGACCGCCGTCGAAGGCCTCGGTCAGGGGCTCGGGGCCCAGCTTGCTGAGCAGCACATGGGCATGGGGATCCTGGGTCCAGAGCAGCGCACCGAACCGCCGGGGATCGGTGTAGCGCAGCGACAGCCCGGATTCCAGCTCGATGTCGACGTGCTCGTGCTTGGCCGGCGGCTGGTCGGCCGGCACCAGGCGCAGGCTGCCGGACATGCCCAGGTGACCGATCAGGGTGCCGCTCTCAGCGCGGATCAGCAGGTACTTGGCCCGCCGCTCGACGGCCTCGATGCGCTGCCCGGAAAGGCGCACGTCCAGGTCGTCGGGCACCGGCCAGCGCAGCCGGCCATCGCGGACGATGACCCGGCGCACACGCTGACCGACGACATGGGGCGCGATGCCCCGGCGAGTGGTTTCGACTTCAGGTAGTTCGGGCATGAGGATCCAGGAGGCTTATTCCAGAGATTTGGCTTAGAAGGCGCCAAGCGAAGGTCAGGCAAGGCGCAACGACCAACGGGAGTAACAGCCGAAGGCTGGCCCGAAGGGTGAGCGCCAGCGAATCAAAACAGCGAGGAAGCGGACCGGGCCGCGGGCGGTCGGGCTCGCGCACGAGTTTACAAAGGGTAGATGAGCATTCCGACCGGGCTGGCGAACCAGCTGGTTTTCAACGCCGCATGGTCGAGCGCAGGCCCTTTTAACCAAATCTAGTAATTGATCCGACCGCTGCCCATTTCAAGGATGGTCTCCTTAAGCGACTCGAAGTCGTACTCGGACAGGCCGACGTGATCCAGCACCCGCGGTGCGATGGCCTGCCACTCGTGATCCTCGTCCTGGCCACCGAGGGCGCGATAGCAGCCGCAGATGTGTTCGGCCATCTTCAGCAGGGCCAGCAGATTCTTGATCTGGATGTCGGTGGTCGACTCCTCGTCGAAGACCGATTGGGCGTTGTGATGGTTGGCGATGGCCTGGCCGACGTGCTCCGGCAGACGCCAGGAGCGGGAGATGAAATAGCCCACCACCGCGTGGTTGGTGCTGAAGATGCGATTCTCCACGTCCACCACCCGCACCTGCTCGTTGACGCTGGCATAGGCCTCTTCCAGCACCGCCATGTAGCTGGGGAAGCGCTTGAGCATCAGCGGGATGCCGCAGTTGTGGAACAGACCCAGGGCGTAGGCTTCGTCCGGGGTCGGATAGCCGGTCTTCTTGGCCAGGCTCAGGCAGGTCTCGGCCACGTCCTGGGCGGTGTCCCAGAAACGGTTGAGGATGACGATGGTCTCGTCGGTGAGCTCGCCCTTGATCGACTGGGCGTTGATCAGGTTGATGACCGACTGGCTGCCCAGCAGATTGACCGCCCGCTGGATCGAGGTGATGCGATTGCTGAGGCCGAAATACGGCGAGTTAACTAGCTTGAGCAGGGCACCCGAGAGCCCCGGATCCTGGCCGATCAGGCGCGAGATGACCTTGAGATCTGGGCTGGGCATGAGCTGTTCGAGTTGCAGATCCACCATGATCTGCGGCTGCGGAGGTATGCTGATGCCTTGCAGGGCCTGACGGATCTGCTCCTCGGTCAGCTGAGGGGACGCTTGGGACATGGGGACTACTCTGCGATGGATGTCGCAAATTTACTCCGCGCCGCTCGGCGATGCCATCGGGCGCGACGAAGGAACTTCGCGAGGGCAAATGGAGCCGGATTTAGGAGCGCTGGCAAAAGGCTAGCCCGACCGAATTTCCATCGAGGTATCCGCAACCATGGCTACATCCTTAAGCGGCAAGAAAATCGCCATCCTGGTCACCGACGGCTTCGAGCAGGCCGAACTCACCGGCCCCAAGCAGGCGCTGGAGCAGGCAGGCGCCCAGACCCACATCATCTCCGCCGAGGGCGGCGAGGTGCGCGGCTGGGACGGCACCGAGCCGGCCGACAGCTTTCCGGTAGACCTCACCTTCGCCGCGGCGAATGCCGGTGACTATGACGCCGTGCTACTGCCCGGCGGCGTGGTCAATGCCGACACCATCCGTATCGACGAACAGGCCCAGCGGCTGACCAAGCAGATCGCCGACGCCGGCAAGCCGGTCGCCGTCATCTGCCATGGCGCCTGGCTGCTGATCTCCGCCGGCCTGGTACAGGGCAAGACCATGACCAGTTGGCCGTCGCTGACCGATGACCTGAAGAATGCCGGCGCCAACTGGCAGGACCAAGAGGTCATCGTCGATGGCCAACTGGTGAGCAGCCGCAAACCGGACGACATCCCGGCCTTCAATCGCGAGTTCATCAAGCTGCTGGCAGGCTGAGCTCTCAAGAATGGCACTTTGATCTCATAAGACTGAACTTATGGCAAAGTGCCAGAGTCTCATCCAGTGCCCCCAAAGCACTTTTAGCCCGCCCTGCCCGGCGGGCTTTCTTTTGCCCGGCGTTTGGGCCGGAGCCTGTCCAGCATCTTGCGAGCTAGAGCCAAACAAGGCCTAGGCGGCCCCGCAAGAACGCCTGAGGAAGCGGATCTGGTCTGCGGTCGGGTTTACATGGGGTAAACGAGCCCCCCAACGGGGCTGGCCTTCCAGGGTGTTTGCAACGTCCGTTTGGCCAACGCGCAGCCGATTATGAACAGGCTCTCAGGCCTGGAAATCACCCTGCAGATCCACCAGATGGCGCTCGATGTCGGCCAGGCGCTGGCCCTGGTCGTTCAGCCCCAGCCAATCCAGCTTGAGATGCGCCTCGAACGGCAGCAGGTAGGCCAGCTGGCAACCCAGGGCCTGGCGGTCGGCGACTTCGCCCCCCATGTCCAGGCTGGCGACCATGGGGTGCTGGGCCAGGGCCACCAGCAGCGCCATGAGATCGGCGTCGGCATCGCGCAGGGGCTGGGGCTCGGTCTCCGGAAGCCACTCCACCTCTCCCACCACCAGGTGGTCGGGCTGCTCTTCCTGGCTCAGCAGGCGAAAGCGCCGCCCGCCTTCGATGCGGATGCCCAAGAGGCCGTTGCTCTGCTGCTGCCAGTCGCGGATCAGCGCCTCGCAGCCGTAGGCACCCAGGCGATTCGGCGCGGCTCCGGTTTCGCGGCCTTCGAGGATGGTCACCACGCCAAAGCTGCTGCCCTGCTTGAGGCAGCGGCCGAGCATGTCCAGATAGCGGGCTTCGAATAGCTGCAGGTCGAGGCGGCAGCCGGGAAACAGGGTGGTATTGAGCGGAAACAGGGGCAGCGTCATGAAACCTCCGGGGCTTGAGGGTCCTGCTGGATAGAGCATCGCGCGCCGCCGAAGGCTCCCGTGCGGCGACGCGCGGGAGCCTCGCGAATCAGAAGCGATAGACCTCGGCGCCGGTGCGGATGGGCACCACGGCCGGCAGCGTCGGCCGGGCCTGGGCCTCTTCCACGAGTTTCTTCGGCTCCTTGCGCGCTACTTCGCCGTCACGCCGGCCACGCTGGGCGACCTTGGTAAGATCGGTGGCCAGCCGCGCCGACAGCTGTTGCAGCAATTCGCTCTGGGCGCGCACCTGGGCCGCGCGATCGCCCGCATGACGGGCCTGCAGATGGACCACCTCGGTGTCCAGCAAACGACCCTGACCGTCGCGCAGCTGCCAGCTGGCGTCGAGGGCGGCAGGCGCCTGATCACCGGCATCGAGGCGGGTCACCACCAGTTCCACCCGGTACTGCGGATCGAAGCCGGCGGGTTGTTCGCCTACCACCACCCGGCCGCTGTTGAGGCGACCGGCGAGCTGCCGCTGCAGCAACTGGCGCACGTTGGCGTCGAGCGGCCCGGCCCAATGATCGCGGGTGGTCTTGAGACTGCCGTCCGGCTGGCGTTCCAGCAGCACATCGCGCTGCAGGTAGTCGGCCAGCTGCAGGCTTTCGATCCACACGGCAAGGCCACGCTCGCTGCTCGCGGGCGTGCGCGCATTGCCGCCATCGAGCTGATAGTAGTGGCTGGGGCCGAGGCTGGCACAGCCACCCAGGCCGGCCAGCAGGCCAACGAGCGCCAGCCTGGCGAGACACATCCGTTTCATCGAGGCTCTCTCTCGACGGGCGCCACGGCCCGGCGAGTCCTGGTCGAAAAAATCCGGGCTATGCTAGCGGCTGACCGCGAGCGGCTCAAGTTTCCACCTGCAACGAGTCCACCCGCTGGAAGCCCCGCGGCAACTTGTTGCCGCGCCGACCGCGCTCGGCCCGGTAGTGCTCCAGGTCGCTGCCCTTGAGGGTATAGGGCCGCTTGCCGGCCTGCAGCGTCAGGGAGGCGCCGGCCGGCACCACGGCCAGATCGACCACGTATTCCTCGCGCTTGGCGACCCGTTCGCCAGGGATGGAAATCAGCTTGTTGCCCTTGCCCTTGGCCAGCTGCGGCAGTTCGCTGATGGCGAACACCAGCAGCCGTCCCTCGTTGGTGACCACCGCTAGGGAGGTGTCCTCCAGGGAAGCCACCGGCTTGGGCGGCAGTACCTTGGCGCCATTGGGCAGGCTGATCAGCGCCTTGCCAGCCTTGTTCTTGGCCTGCAGGTCCTCGCCCTTGACCACGAAGCCGTAGCCGGCGTCCGAGGCCATGACATAGAGACCGCTATCGTCCGGCAGCAACAGGCATTCGAAGCTGGCGCCCGGCGGCGGGGTCAGGCGTCCGGTCAGGGGCTCGCCCTGGCCACGCGCCGACGGCAGCGAATGGGCGGCCACCGAATAGCTGCGCCCGGTGGAGTCGATGAACACGGCGAACTGGTTGGAGCGACCCAGGGCCGCCGCCTTGAAGCCGTCGCCGGCCTTGTAGGACAGCCCGGTCGGATCGACGTCGTGGCCCTTGGCCTGGCGCACCCAGCCCTTCTCGGAGAGCACCACGGTCACCGGTTCGGTGGGCATGAGCTCGGTCTCGGACAGGGCCTTGGCTTCGGCACGCTCGACGATGGGCGAGCGGCGCGCGTCGCCATAGGTCTCGGCGTCCTTGATCAGTTCGTCGCGGACCAGGTTGCGCAGCTTCTTGTCGCTGCCCAGCAGGGTCTGCAGGCGCTTCTGTTCCTTGAGCAGCTCAGCCTGTTCGCCACGGATCTTCATCTCTTCCAGCCGCGCCAGCTGGCGCAGCCGGGTTTCCAGGATGTAGTCGGCCTGTTCCTCGGAGAGCTCGAAGCGGGCCATCAGCGCCTGCTTGGGATGCTCCTCGGTGCGGATGATGTGGATCACCTCGTCCAGGTTGAGGAAGGCGACCAGCAGGCCATCCAGCAGGTGCAGGCGCCGATTGACCTTGTCCAGGCGGAACTGCAGGCGACGGCGCACGGTGCCGATGCGATAGATCAGCCACTCCTGGAGGATCTGCCGCAGGTCCTTGACCTGGGGCTTGCCGTCCAGGCCGATGACGTTGAGGTTGACCCGGTAGCTGGACTCCAGATCGGTGGTGGCGAACAGGTGCTGCATCAGCTCGTCGGCATCGATGCGATTGGAACGCGGCACGATGACGATGCGGGTCGGGTTCTCGTGGTCCGACTCGTCGCGCAGGTCGGCCACCATGGGCAGCTTCTTGGCCTGCATCTGGGCGGCGATCTGTTCCAGCACCTTGGAGCCGGAGACCTGGTGCGGCAGCGCAGTGATGACCACGTCGCCGTCCTCGCGGCGGTAGACGGCGCGCATGCGCACCGAGCCGCGACCGGTCTCGTAGATCTTGCGCAGGTCGGCCCGCGGCGTGACGATCTCGGCCTCGGTGGGGAAGTCCGGACCGGGCACGTGTTCGAGCAGCTCGGGGATCCCGGCGATGGGATCGTCCAGCAGACGCACGCAGGCGGCGGCCACCTCGCGCAGGTTGTGCGGCGGGATGTCGGTGGCCATGCCCACGGCGATGCCGGTGGTGCCGTTGAGCAGCAGATTGGGCAACCGCGCCGGCAGCACCGCCGGCTCGTTCAGGGTGCCGTCGAAGTTGGGTACCCAGTCCACGGTGCCCTGCCCCAGTTCGCTGAGCAGCACCTCGGAATAGCGCGACAGCCGCGCCTCGGTATAGCGCATGGCGGCAAAGGACTTGGGATCGTCCGGCGCGCCCCAGTTGCCCTGGCCATCCACCAGCGGATAGCGATAGGAGAACGGCTGGGCCATGAGCACCATGGCTTCGTAGCAGGCCGAGTCGCCGTGGGGGTGGTATTTACCGAGGACGTCGCCCACGGTACGGGCGGACTTCTTGTGCTTGGCGTCGGCGTCCAGGCCCAGTTCGCTCATGGCGTAGACGATGCGACGCTGGACCGGCTTGAGGCCGTCGCCGATGTGCGGCAGGGCGCGGTCCATGATGACGTACATGGAGTAGTTCAGGTACGCCTGCTCGGTGAAGTCGGCCAGCGAACGGCGTTCGACGCCATCCAGGCTCAGGTCGAGGGGTGCACTCATGGGAATCCTTTGGTGTTACGTCGGTAATCGGGGTGTCGTGTCCATCGCGGCCATGGGCCGCTCCTACAGGGCGATGGATACCGTAGGAGCGGTCGCTGCGGCGAACCGCCATGACCGCGATAGACACGACCAAATAAGTCAGGCGCTAGATCAGCACTTCGGCGCGGTCGCCCTTGGATTCCAGCCAGCTCTTGCGATCGCCGGATCGCTTCTTGGCCAGCAGCATGTCCATCATTTCGAGGGTGCCGGGCACGTCTTCGAGGGTCAGCTGTACCAGGCGGCGGGTGTTGGGGTCCATGGTGGTCTCGCGCAGCTGCAGCGGATTCATCTCGCCCAGGCCCTTGAAGCGGGTGACCTGGGGCTTGCCGCGCTTCTTCTCCGCCGCCAGGCGATCGAGGATACCGTCGCGCTCGGCTTCGTCGAGGGCGTAGTGCACCTCCTTGCCGAGGTCGATGCGGTACAGCGGCGGCATGGCTACATAGACGTGGCCGGCATCCACCAGGGGCCGGAAGTGCTGCACGAACAGGGCGCACAGCAGGGTGGCGATGTGCAGGCCGTCGGAGTCGGCATCGGCGAGGATGCAGATCTTGCCGTATCTCAGGCCGCTCAGGTCGGCGCTGCCCGGATCGATGCCGATGGCCACGGCGATGTCGTGCACCTCCTGGCTGCCCAGCACCTCGCTGCCGTCCACTTCCCAGGTGTTCAGGATCTTGCCGCGCAGCGGCATGATGGCCTGGAATTCCTTGCTGCGCGCCTGCTTGGCGCTGCCGCCGGCGGAGTCGCCCTCCACCAGGAACAGCTCGGAGCGCATCGGGTCCTGACCGGCGCAATCGGCCAGCTTGCCGGGCAGCGCCGGGCCCTGGGTGATCTTCTTGCGCTCGACCTTCTTGCCCGCCTTGAGGCGGCGGCCGGCGTTGTTGATGGCCAGTTCGGCGATCTGCTGACCCAGTTCCGGATGGGCGTTGAGCCAGAGGCTGAAGGCGTCCTTGACCACCCCGGCGACAAAGGCCGCGGCCTCGCGGGAGGACAGGCGCTCCTTGGTCTGGCCGGAGAACTGCGGCTCCTGCATCTTCATCGAGAGGACGAAGGCGATGCGCTCCCAGACGTCTTCCGGGGCCAGCTTGAGGCCGCGCGGCAGGAGGTTGCGGAATTCGCAGAATTCGCGGATGGCGTCCAGCAGGCCCTGGCGCAGGCCGTTCACATGGGTGCCGCCCTGGGCGGTGGGAATCAGGTTGACATAGCTTTCCTGCACCGACTCGCCGCCCTCGGGCAGCCAGAACAGCGCCCAGTCCACCGCTTCCCGGGCCGAGGCCAGGCTGCCGTGAAAGGGCGCCTCGGGCAGCCGCAGGGCGTCGCCCACAGTGTCGATCAGATAGGATCTCAGCCCGTCTTCGTAATGCCATTCGCTGCGCTCGCCGCTGGCTTCGTCCAGGAAGCTCACCGCCAGGCCCGGACAGAGCACCGCCTTGGCCTTGAGCACGTGCTTCAAGCGGCTGACGGAGAACTTGGGCGAATCGAAGTACTTGGGGTCCGGCCAGAAGTGCACGCTGGTGCCGGTATTGCGCTTGCCGACGCTGCCGACCACGGCCAGTTCGCTGGCCTTGAAGCCGTCGGCGAAGGCCATGGCGTATTCGTTGCCCTCGCGCTTGACGCGCACCTCGACGCGGGTCGACAGGGCGTTCACCACCGAGATGCCCACGCCGTGCAGACCGCCGGAGAACTGGTAGTTCTTGTTGGAGAACTTGCCGCCGGCGTGCAGCTTGGTGAGGATCAGCTCGACGCCGGAGACGCCCTCTTCCGGATGGATGTCCACCGGCATGCCGCGACCGTCGTCGATCACCTCGAGGGAGTTGTCGGCGTGCAGGATCACCTGCACCTGGCGCGCATGACCGGCCAGGGCCTCGTCCACGCTGTTGTCGATGACTTCCTGGGCCAGGTGGTTGGGCCGGGAGGTGTCGGTGTACATGCCAGGGCGCTTGCGCACCGGATCGAGTCCGGAGAGGACTTCGATGGCGTCGGCGTTATAGGCGTTCTGCGTGGCCATGGGGTCTCTATTCGAAGGTGTTGAAATCCAGCTCGCGCCAGAGCGCCGGGTCGAAGCCGGCCAGCTCCAGCAACAGGGGCAGCTGGCGATGGAAGCCCTGGAAGCCGTGGTCGCCGCCCTGCTCGATGCGCAGGGTGCAGGCGCCGTAATAGCGCTCGGCGTCCCGGTAGTCGAGGGTCTCGTCGCCGGTCTGCAGCCAGACGTGGAAGCGCTCGGGATCCGCCGGCGCAGCGACTTCCTGCGCCCGCATGGCCTCGACGTGGGCCTCGGTGAGGATCCAGCTCTCGCCGGTATGGTGATTGCGCTGGGGGCCCAGGTAATGCTCCATGAAGCGCCAGGGCCGGACCGCCGGGTTGATCAGCACGGCCTTGAGCCCGTGGCGCTCGGCCAGGACGGTGGCATAGTAGCCGCCCAGGGAGCTGCCGACCAGCAAGGGGGCGTCCAGCTCGGCCAGTTCGCGCTCCAGGAGGGCGAAGGCGGCGTCGGCATCGTTGGGCAGCGCCGGCGCGCGCAGGCGGTCCACGAGGCCCAGCTGGGTCATGCAGGCGGTCAGCTGCCGCGCCTTGAGGGATGCGGGTGAACTGTTGAAGCCATGGATATAGAGGATCGACGGCATCGGGCCGCTCCTACTGGATAAATAAACAGGTAAAGAATAACCCGTTTCGACCCTCGCAACCAAGGCAGCCGACCGGCGTCGGCCTGGCAGCCCTAGTAGCCTGCGGCGCTGTGATTCACGGTGAAGGCATGCTGTTGCAGGCGCGAGACACCGGTTTGCAGAGTGCCGTCGGGCAACAGGCGCAACCAGCGATAGCCCGGGGCCTGATCGCCCGCCTTGAAGTCCTCGCTGCCCGGCTCGAATTGCAGACCGGTGGAGGGCGAGGCCAGCAGGCGTACGCCGTTGCGCAGCTGATCGAACTCCTGGTGGATGTGCCCCCAGAGCACCACCCTGACCTGGGGATGGCGATCCAGCACGGCGAACAGCTCGTCCGCCCGGTGCAGGCCGAGGGGCTCCATCCAGCCACAGCCCACTGGCACCGGATGATGGTGCAGGCAGATCAATGCCGGACGCTCGGGCGCGGCGCTCAGGGCCTCGTCAAGGGCCAGCAGCTGCGCCTGCTCCAGCTCGCCGAACACGCAGCCGCGCACTGTGCTGTCGAGCAGGATGAGGCGCCAGGCGCCCAGGTCGGTGACGGCCTCCAGGAAATCGCGATCGCCACAGGCCTTGGCCATGGGCGCGTTCTCGTCATGGTTGCCGGCCAGCCAGCGCATGGGCGCAGCCAGAGGCTCGGTCAGCTCGCAAAAGCGTTGATAGGAGGCCACGGAGCCGTCCTGGGAGAGGTCACCACTGGCCAGCAGCAGATCGATGCGTGGCTGCTCCCGTACCACCTGAGCGACCACCTGTTGCAGGCTGGCTGCCGTATCGATACCCAACAACCGACCGTTGGCACGCGCGAACAGATGACTATCGGTCAACTGGACGACGAGGGGTGCGTTGACACTATCCGGCAAACTCACCAAAGCCTCCTAGGCATAAGGGGACAACGAGCGCAGGCAGGGTGCAGAAAAGTTCCCGGGAACTTGCGTGCATGCTTCACATTTTCGCAGTTTGCAGAACGTGAGGGAAGCTGCGGCTGTCAGCGTTGCGCCCTAGTGCTCATCGTTGCAGGATAGGTTCAGCTTCGTGGCCACAGGCCAGGCAGTGACTGAGCCACTCACCGAGAAACAGATTGAGCTGGCTCTTTTCGTCAGGCTGATACATCGCCTGGTTCGGATAGGGATAGCGTCCGAGCAGGTGCCGAGAGGCCCCGGCCGACACCACTTCCGCCATCCGCGCATCGTGATAGACGCGCACTTCCAGTTCTGGCACCGGCAGCCAGGGCAGCCCCAGTTCCTGGCGCACCCGCAGGACCGTCGTATAGGGACAGGCCTCGGTCACTTCCAGCGCGAGCACTCCCAGCGGACGCTCGCCTTGCGACAACATGACGCGGCGCGATACCACGGCTTCGCGCATCTTGGGCAGAAGCCGCATCAGCCGCACGTAGTTGGCCTCGCACGTGGCCTGCAGGCCCGGCAGGTCAACCCGATAGCGATCTCGCAGTTTCAGCCCCATAACCCCCGTACCTCGGCGCGATTGAGCGCCAACCATTGCAGGGCGATGATTGCCGCTGCGTTATTGATTCGACCGTCGCGAACCCCTGCCAGTGCCTCGTCCAGCGACCAGACATGGACGCGGATGTCCTCGCCCTCCTCCTCAAGACCATGGACGCCACCGGCATCCGCGGTGCTGCAGCGACCCAGGTAGAGATAGACCTGTTCGTCGCTGCCGCCAGGCGAGGGGAAGTAGGTGGAGATGGGCCAGAGCGATTGCAAGGTCAGCCCGGCTTCTTCCTCGGCTTCCCGATGAGCGACCGCCTCGACGGCCTCGCCCTGCTTGTCCACCAAGCCCGCCACCGGCTCAAGCAGCCAGGGATGAGCGGTCTTTTCCATGACGCCGACGCGAAACTGCTCGATCAGCACCACCTCGTCGCGCACGGCGTCGTAGGGCAGCACGCAGACGGCGTCGGGACGCACGAAGACCTCGCGTTCCAGTTCCGGGCCCAGGGCACCGGAGAACTGGCGATGGCGCAGCCGGAAGCGGGCCATGCGGTAGAAGCCCTGGAAGCAGATCTCGCGGCTCAGGATTTCAACGGCGGGCACCTGGGATTCGTTGGCTTCGGTCATGGGCGCTCCAGCGCTGATTGCAGGTAATCAGATCATCCTAGCGTGCCGCCTGCGTGCGTGCAGCCCCTGACGCGTCAAGTCGCGAAAAGGACAACAAGCCGGGAAACCTCCGCCCGCCCCTGGCAAACTTATGGGGCCAGACGGGTTCGAAAGCCGTCGTTCTCCGTTTCCATGACAAGGAATCCCATGCGTATCCGCTCGTTCCTCCTGCTCGCCGGCCTGTTGCTCGGTGGTTGTCAAAGCGTCTTCGGCCCCAACCTCGACAAACCCCTCACGCCTCGCCACCAGGCCTGGGAGCACCGCCCGGCCGGTTGCCAGGGCGAAGACTGCCCGCTGATCAACATCGACTACGTTGAATTCGGCGACCCGGCGCTGGACGCCCTGGTGCAACGGCACCTGCTGGGCCTGGCCCGCGCCGAGCCGGGTGCGCCCATCCCCGCCTCGCTGGCGGGCTACGAGCGAGACTTCCTCGCCAAGGCCCAGTCGCGCTGGAGCAGCTATCTGCAGGCCAAGGTGCGTGAACAGCATGACGGCCTGGTGATCATCGAATTCTCCAGCTACCTGGCCAACGGCGGTGCCCATGGCCTGGCCGGCCGCGACTTCGTCACCTGGGATCGCCATCTCAACCGGCAGATCACCCTGGGCGACATGCTGGTGCCGGGACAGGAAGCCGAATTCTGGCGCCTGGCGCAGCTCTCGCGCGAGGCCTGGATGCTCAGCAACAACGTCGGCGATGCCGAATTCCGCCAGCAATGGCCCTTCCTCAAGACCAACAACGTGGCCCTGGACTTCGGCGCCCTGACGCTCAAGTACGACATCGGCAGCATCGCCCCCTACGCCATGGGCCATCCGGAGCTGAAGATCCCCTATCCCAAGCTCAACGGCATCCTCAAGGGCGAGTATTTCCCGGGCCGAGGCAAGGCGCGGCAGCCGTAGATCTGGCGCGTGAAAAACGCCAGGCGGTTTTCCACCCTACTCGGCTGCCGCAATCGGATTTGATCGCGGCCATGGGCCGCTCCTACAGCAGGCTCCAACCTGCGCATGCATCGACGGACCGCGATGGCCGCGACAACCCTCCCCCGCACGCGGAAGAGGGGGTCGTTCAGCCTTCGGGATAACCTTCGGCGCGGGGCGCGGCGTAGGGTGGATGACGGCGCAGCCTCATCCACGCGAGCCTAGCTACTTGCTCACCCCCCACCCCACCCTCCCTCGCACGCGGAAGAGGGGGTTGTTCAGCCTTCGGAACAACCTTCGGCGCGGGGTGCGGCGTAGGGTGGATGACGGCGCAGCCTCATCCACGTGCGGTGACTCAAGTCCGTTTCAACCCCAACAGCGCCTGCGCGGTGCCGGCCACCACGATGGCCGGCAGGGTCGCGCCCCAGGCCGGCAGCAGCGTCGGCAGCAGGTGGTAGACGGCCACGCCCAGGGCCCAAGCGATCAGGGACTCCAGGCGCAGCGCCCGTACCCGCTGCGGAGCCTTGCGGCGGCGCAGCAGGAAGTGATCCACCAGCACCACGCCGAACAGCGGGGCGAACACCGAACCGATCAGCAGCAGGAAGTGTTCGTACTGGGCCAGGGGCACCAGCAGCGCCAGCAGGGTGCAGAGGATGCCGATGGCCAGGGTCAGCTGCCAGATCTTCACCTGGGCCAGGAAACCCGTGGCCACTGCCGCCGAGTGATAGGCGGCGAAGGCGTTTTCCGATTCGTCCAGCAGGATCAGCAGCAGCGGCAGGCCGAGGCCGGCCACGGCCAGGGCGCGCAGCAGGGCATCGGCTTCACCGCCGCTGGCAAAGGCCAGGGTATAGGCGAAGCCCAGGCCCATCAGCCAGAGGTTGCCGCAGAAATAGCCCAGCATGACGCCGCGACCGGCGCTACGGCCGGTGCGGGCGAAGCGGGTGTAGTCGGCGATCACCGGCAGCCAGGACAGCGGCATGGCCACCACCAGGTCGAAGCCCAGGGCCTGGGTCAGGGAACCGTCGCCCGGGCGCTGCCAGAGCGCGGCCAGGTCGGCGCGCAGGAACAGGTCCAGGGTCAGCCAGGTGCAGGCGCCCAGCAGCAGCCAGATGCCCCAGCGACTGAGAAAGCGGCGGACGAAGGTCAGCGGACCGGCCACCGCCAGAGCGGTGGCCAGGGCGCCGAAGACCAGGGTCCAGAGCATCGGCGAGGCCCAGCCCTGCAGACCCCAGCTGCCCAGCAGCACGCTGGCCGCCTCGCGCATCACCACCAGTTCGAAGGCGCCCCAGCCGATCAGCTGGGTGATGTTGAGCACCGCCGGCAACAGCGCGCCGCGCTGGCCGAGACTCTGCCCCAGGGCGGTCATGCCGGCCAGGCCGGTGTCACTGCCCACCAGGCCGGCAGCGGCCAGCAGCAGCACCCCGACCGCGGTGCCGAGCACCAGCACCAGCAGACCGTCGGCCAGGCCCAGTCCGGGCGCCAGCAGCGCGCCGGCCTGGGCCACCATCAGGCCGATGCCGAGGGAGAACCAGAGGGTGAAGAGGTCGCGCCCGCCAAGGATGCGGCGGTCCGCCGGAACGGGGACGGTGGGGGTATAGAGGCCGGGGGCCTGGGCCATGATGGATCTCGTGAGCAAGGGTTAAGGGCGCCCAACGTCATTGGGCGGCGCTGGGCATTGTTGGGCTTCGCTGCGCTCAGCGCCAACCTACGGAAACAGGGTGCTGGCCTCGCAGACGTAGGTTGGGCTGAGACGGCTCCATCGTCGCAGCCCAACGTTGCGAGGTCGTCCTGGACAACGTTGGGCTTCGCTGCGCTCAGCCCAACCTACGGTCGTCAGACCTGCTTGTAGATCACGCCGCCTTCGTCCTTGAAGCGCGCCGCCTGTTCCTGGAAGCCGGCCTCGATGGCCTTCTGCTCGTCGGTCAGGCCGTTTTCCTTGGCGTAGTCGCGGACTTCCTGGGTGATCTTCATGGAGCAGAACTTGGGCCCGCACATGGAGCAGAAGTGCGCCACCTTGGCCGAGTCCTTGGGCAGGGTCTCGTCGTGGAAGGCGCGCGCCGTGTCCGGGTCCAGGCCCAGGTTGAACTGGTCTTCCCAGCGGAATTCGAAACGCGCCTTGGACAGGGCATTGTCGCGGATCTGGGCGCCGGGATGCCCCTTGGCCAGGTCGGCGGCGTGGGCGGCGATCTTGTAGGTGATGATGCCGGTCTTGACGTCGTCCTTGTTGGGCAGGCCGAGGTGCTCCTTGGGCGTCACGTAGCAGAGCATGGCGCAACCGAACCAGCCGATCATGGCGGCGCCGATGCCGCTGGTGATGTGATCGTAGCCGGGGGCGATGTCGGTGGTCAGCGGGCCGAGGGTATAGAACGGCGCCTCGTCGCAGCACTCCAGCTGCTTGTCCATGTTCTCCTTGATCAGCTGCATGGGCACATGGCCGGGGCCTTCGATCATGGTCTGGACGTCGTGCTTCCAGGCGATCTTGGTCAGCTCGCCGAGGGTTTCCAGCTCGCCGAACTGGGCGGCGTCGTTGGCGTCGGCGATGGAGCCCGGGCGCAGGCCGTCACCCAGGGAGAAGCTCACGTCGTAGGCCTGCATGATCTCGCAGATGTCTTCGAAGTGGGTGTAGAGGAAGTTTTCCTTGTGGTGCGCCAGGCACCACTTGGCCATGATGGAGCCGCCGCGGGAGACGATGCCGGTGACGCGCTTGGCGGTCAGGGGCACGTAGTGCAGGCGCACCCCGGCGTGGATGGTGAAGTAGTCCACGCCCTGCTCCGCCTGCTCGATGAGGGTGTCGCGGAACAGCTCCCAGGTCAGCTCCTCGGCGACGCCGCCGACCTTTTCCAGGGCCTGGTAGATGGGCACGGTGCCGATGGGGACCGGCGAGTTGCGGATGATCCACTCGCGGGTCTCGTGGATGTGCTTGCCGGTGGACAGGTCCATCACGGTGTCGGCGCCCCAGCGGATGCCCCAGGTCAGCTTTTCCACCTCTTCCTCGATGGAGGAACCCAGGGCGCTGTTGCCGATGTTGCCGTTGATCTTCACCAGGAAGTTGCGGCCGATGATCATCGGCTCCAGCTCCAGGTGGTTGATGTTGGCCGGGATGATGGCGCGGCCGCGGGCCACCTCGTCGCGGACGAATTCCGGGGTGATTTCCTGGGGAATGCTGGCGCCGAAACTCTGGCCGCGGTGCTGGTTGCCCAGCAGGCCGGCGGCGCGGGCTTCCTGCAGTTTCATGTTCTCGCGGATGGCGATGTATTCCATCTCCGGGGTGACGATGCCCTGGCGGGCATAGTGCATCTGGGAGACGTTGCGCCCGGCCTTGGCGCGGCGCGGCTGGCGCGCCAGGTCGAATCTCAGGGCGGCGAGACTCGGATCGGCCAGGCGCGCCTGGCCGAATTCGGAAGAGAGCCCGGCCAGCAGTTCGGTGTCGCCGCGTTCTTCGATCCAGCGCGAACGCACGTCCGGCAGGCCCTTGCGCAGGTCGATGCGTGCCGCCGGGTCGGTGTAGGGACCGGAGGTGTCGTAGACGAATACCGGGGCGTTCTGCTCACCGCCAAAGGCGGTGGGGGTGTCGGCGAGGGCGATCTCCCGCACCGGCACGCGGATGTCGGGACGCGAGCCGGTCAGATAGACCTTGCGCGAATTGGGCAACGGCTGGGTGGACTGGCGGTCAACGCGGGTGAAGTCGGTGACGTTGTTCTGCTTGTTCATCGAGGCTCTCCTGGTGGGCGCGTTGCCGAGGGAAGAACCTGGACGAAGGGTGGGCACGCAAGAAGCGGCAAGCCCGGACGGATGGCGACCACGGAATAAGGCTGCGGACGCCCTCTTGTTCCCTACGCAGGTTGACGCACCGCCATGCGGCGCGCCTAGCCTGATCAGGTTCAACGGGATCCGGGACTACCCGATCTCAGCGCCTCGTAGCGCACCCCGACAAGAACGCGGCCAGTGTAAACCCAGAGCGGCAGAAACTTCGACCGCTATTTCCTCTCCTATGGCGGATTCGGACGAAGCCACTACACTGGCGCGGTCCCTCAAGGAAGGCTCCTAGAATGCGAAGATTCCTGCTGCTCGCGGCGCTCTGCGGCTCGGCCGGCCTGGCCCAGGCCCAGGTCGCCGGCAATGGCCTGCTCGACGTCTACCGCGAAGCGCTGGACAACAACGCCGATCTCGCCGCCGAACGCGCCGGCCTCGGTGCCCAGCGCGAGGCGGTGCCCCAGGCGCGCGCCGGCCTGCTGCCGCAGATCGGGCTCGGCGCCCAGTTCAACGACACCCACACCAGCCTGCAACTCAAGGACAATCCGGCGCTGGGCGTCCAGGGTGGCCGCTACAGCAGCGATCGCAGCAGCCAGCTGATTCAGGCGACCCTCAGCCAGCCGCTGTTCCGTGCCGATCGCTGGTTCCAGCTCAAGGCCGCCCAGGCCGCCACCGAGCAGGCCGAGCTGCAATTCTCCGCCGCCCAGCAGCAACTCATCCTGCAAACCGCCGAGGGCTACTTCAGCGCCCTGCGCGCCCAGGACGCCCTGGCCACCGCCCGCGCCGAGGAAAAGGCGCTGTACCGCCAGCTGGACCAGTCCCGCGAGCGCTACAAGGTCGGCCTGACCGACGACACCGACGTGCTCCAGGCCCAGGCCAGCTTCGACAACGCCCAGGCCAACCGCTCCCAGAGCGAGCAGCAGGTGGCCGACGCCTTCCAGGCCCTGACCCGGCTGACCGATCGCGACTACGGCAGCATCGCCGGCATCCGCCACGACCTGCCGATCCTGCCGCCACAGCCCAACGATGCGCGGCTGTGGGTGGACACCGCCATGCGCCAGAATCTGCAGTTGCTGGCCGCCGGCCAGGGCGTCAACGCCGCCCAGGAGGCCCTGCGCCAGCGCCGCGCCGGGCACCTGCCGACGGTGGATGCGGTGGCGCGCTACAGCCACAGCGACAACGACGCGGTGAATCTGCCCAACGCCGAGCAGCTGTCGCTGTTCGGCAGCCCGGTCAACAGCCGCAGCATCGGCATCCAGGTCGAGGTACCGCTGTACAGCGGCGGCGCCACCAGTTCCCAGGCGCGTCAGGCCTATCAGCAGCTGGACCAAAGCGAACAGCGCCAGGAGAGTCTGCGTCGCCAGGTGGTGCAGAACACCCGCAACGCCCACCGGGCGATCAATACCGACATCGAGCAGGTGCGCGCCCGGCGGCTGTCCATCGCCTCCAGCCAGCGCGCGCTGCGCGCCACCGAGATCGCCTACCAGGTGGGCAGCCGCACCATCGTCGACGTGCTCGACGCCCAGCGGCTGCTGTACAACGCCGTGCGCCAGTACAACGATGCCCGCTACAACTACATCCTGGACACTCTGAGGCTCAAGCAGGCGGCCGGCACCCTGGCGCCCAACGACCTGCTGGCGCTGTCCGGCTATCTCGATCCCCACTACGACCCGGATCGCGACTTCCTGCCGCCGGACCTGGCCAAGACCCGCGCCGACGTCCTGCCGGCGCGCTCGGCTCAGGGGGTGAGCAACCTGTCCAGTCCGGAGAGCAGTCGCTCCAGCGCGCCCTGATTGGCGGCCAGTACCGCCAGCCCGGCCTGACGGCGGCGTTCGGCCTCCGCCGGCTCGGACCAGAGCCGGGCCACGGCGGCGGCAATGGCTGGTGCTTCCGCCATGGTTTCCAGGGCGCCGGCGTCGCGCAACTGGGCGACGATGTCGAGGAAGTTGAACACGTGCGGCCCGCTGAGCACCGGCACGCCGAGGGCGGCCGGCTCCAGCGGATTGTGACCACCCCGCTCGATCAGGCTGCCGCCGACGAAGGCCACGTCGGCCAGGGCGTAGAGAAACAGCAATTCGCCCATGGTGTCGCCCAGCAGCACCTGGGTCTGCGGCTGCACCGCCTCCCCCGTCGAGCGCTGCACCACGCCAAAGCCTTCGCGACGCACCTCGGCCAATACCTCGGGAAAGCGCTCGGGATGACGCGGCACCAGGATCAGCAAGGCATCGGGGCGTGCGGCCAGCAGCTGGCGATGGGCCTGGAGCAGGATCCCGTCTTCGCCGGCATGGGTGCTGGCGGCGATCCATACCGGGCGCTGGCCCCAGCCCTGGCGCAGCGCAGCGGCGCGGGCCGGCAGCGCGGGGTCGATGCGCAGGTCGAACTTGATGGAACCGGTCACCGTGACCCGCTCGGCGCGGGCGCCCAGGGCGCGAAAGCGCTCGGCTTCCACCGGCGTCTGCACCGCCAGCCAGGCCAGCTCCGCCAGCATCGGCCCAGTGACCCCACCCAGTTTTCCGTAGCCCCGGGCCGAGCGTTCGGACAGCCGGCCATTGGCCAGGGCGATGGGAATAGCGCGGCGCTCCGCCTGATGGATGAGGTTGGGCCAGAGCTCGGTCTCCATCACCACCCCCAGGCTGGGCCTGAGCCGGTCGAGGAAACGCCCGGCCAGCCAGGGCAGGTCGTAGGGCAGATAGCTATGCTGGACGTCATCACCGAACAGGGCGCGGATGCGCTCCGAGCCGGTGGGCGTCATGCAGGTCACGGTGATCGGCAGGTCGGGATGACGCTGGCGCAGGGCGCGGATCACCGGCGCGGCGGCGATGCTCTCCCCCACCGACACCGCGTGTACCCAGATGCCGCCGGGCGGTACCTCAGGCAAGCCCAGCGCCAGGCGCTCGCCGATGCGTTGCCGGTAGGCGGGCGCCTTGCGGCCGCGCCAGAGCAGGCGCAGCAAGATGAAGGGCAACGCCAGGGTGAAGATCAGGGTATAGAGGGTACGGTTCATGGCGGCAGAGCTTAATGAAGCAGGGCCGCCAGTGCGAGCCTGTTCGGCCTTAATGCGAATGCCGCGGTATCCCGCCTTCCCGGGCGATCACCTTGAGGTGCAGGGTGGCCGGTTCCAGGCAGCCGCCGGTGGAGAGCTGGCCCACCAGCTGCCGGTAGAGCTCCTGCCAGGGGGTCTGGGCCGGCGGCAGGTTGGGCGTCCATTCGGCGCGGCGACGTTCCAGTTCGCCATCGTCCAGCAGCACGTCGACACTGCGGGCATTGAGGTCCACGCGCAGCCGGTCGTTGGTCTTGAGCAGCGCCAGGCCGCCGCCCACCGCGGCTTCCGGCGACATGTTGAGGATCGAGGGGCTGGCCGAGGTGCCGCTCTGGCGCCCGTCGCCCAGACACGGCAGGGAATCGATGCCCTTCTTGATCAGCGCTGCCGGCGGTGCCATGTTGACCACCTCGGCGCTGCCCGGATAACCCACCGGACCGGCGCCACGAATCACCAGGATGCAGCGCTCGTCGATGTCCAGCGCCGGATCGTCGATGCGCGCGTGATAGTCCTCCGGGCCTTCGAAGACGATGGCGCGCGCCTCGAAGCTGTTTTCCTTGCCCGGTTCGGCCAGGTAGGTCTGGCGGAAGGCCTCGCCCACCACCGACATCTTCATGATGGCGCTATCGAAGAAGTTGCCGCTGAGCACGATGAAGCCGGCGCGGTGCTTGAGCGGCGCCTCGTAGGGCTGAATCACAGTGGGATCGGCGCTGGCGGCGCCCTCGGCGATGCTGCCGATGGTCTTGCCGGACACCGTCAGGCAGTCGCCGTGCAGGCGCCCGGCCTTGAGCAATTCGTGAAGCACCGCCGGCACCCCGCCGGCGCGGTGGAAGCCCTCGCCGAGGTACTTGCCGGCGGGCATGCAGTTGGCCAGTAGCGGGATGTCCTCGCCCAGGCGCTGCCAGTCGTCCAGCGTCAATTCGATGCCCATGTGCCGGGCGATGGCGATCAGGTGCGGCGGGCAGTTGCTGGAGGCGCCCAGGGCCGAGGCCACTACGATGGCGTTCTCGAAGGCCTCGCGGGTCATGATCTGCGAGGGGCGGACATCGTCCAGCACCAGCTGGCAGATGCGCTTGCCGGTGGCATAGGCCATCTGGCCGCGTTCACGGTAAGGCGCGGGGATGCTGGCGCAGCCGGGCAGCGACATGCCCAGGGTCTCGGCCAGGGCATTCATCGACAGGGCCGTGCCCATGGTGTTGCAGTGGCCCACCGAGGGCGAGGCGGCGGTGGTCAGAGCCATGAAGCCCTCGTAGTCGATCTCGCCGGTCGCCAGCAGGTTGCGCGCGTGCCAGAGCACGGTACCGGAGCCGATCAGCTCGCCCTTGAAATGGCCATCCAGCATGGGTCCGCCGGACAGCACGATGGCCGGCAGGTCGGTAGTGGCCGCGGCCATCAGGCAGGCCGGGGTGGTCTTGTCGCAGCCGGTGGTGAGCACCACGCCATCCAGCGGGAAGCCATGCAGGATCTCCACCAGGCCGAGGTAGGCCAGGTTGCGATCCAGGGCGGCGGTGGGCCGGCGACTCTGCTCGGCGATGGGGTGCACCGGGAATTCCATGGGGATGCCACCGGCATCGCGGATACCGGCCTTGACCCGCTGGGCCAGTTCCAGGTGGTGGCGATTGCAGGGGGTGAGGTCGCTGCCGGTCTGAGCGATGCCGATGATGGGCCGACCGGACTGGAGTTCGTCGCGGGTCAGGCCATAGTTCATGTAACGCTCGACATAGAGCGCGGTCATGTCGGCGTGGGCAGGGTCATCGAACCAGAGCTGGCTGCGCAGCGGGCGTTTGGCGGAAGTCATGATGGTCTCTAGTTGTTATTAGGAAAAAAGGATCAGCGGCCCAGCAGGCCACGGGCGGCCAGGTTGTGCATCAGGGCTCCGAGGCCGAAGCGCCAGGCCGGGGCCTGGTCACTGGTGGTCACCCGATTGTGCAGGGTCCCCAGCAGCGGGCTGGCGATGCTGACCCGGTCACCCACCTTGTGGGTGAAGCCACCGCCCGGGGCGTCACGGTCCTGGGTCGGGGCGAACAGGGTGCCGAGAAACAGCACGAAGCCGTCGGGATACTGGTGGTTGGCATTGAGGGTCTGGGCGGCGAGATCGGTGGGATCGCGACTGATCTGCGCCATGGAGCTGCTGCCCTGGAGTCGGAAGCCGTCTTCGCCCTGGACCTCCAGGGTCACCACGCACTGGCGCACCTGGTCGAGATCGAAGGTCTCGTCGAACAGGCGGATGAAGGGCCCCAGGGCGCAGGAGGCGTTGTTGTCCTTGGCCTTGCTCAGCAGCAGGGCGCTGCGGCCCTCGATGTCGCGCAGGTTGACGTCGTTGCCCAGGGTGGCGCCATGCAGGCGACCGCGGCTGTCGGCCACCAGCACCACCTCGGGCTCGGGATTGTTCCACTGGGACACCGGGTGGATGCCGATGGCGCTGCCAGAGCCGACCGCGGCCAGCACCGGCGCCTTGGTGAAGATCTCGGCGTCCGGCCCGATGCCCACCTCCAGGTATTGCGACCACATGCCCTTTTCGATCAGCAGCGCCTTGAGCGCCTGGGCGCGCGGACTGCCCGGCTCCAGGCCCTGCAGATCCGCGCCGATCACCGCCTGCACCTGCTCGCGAATGGCCACGGCGCGCCCGGCATCGCCGCCGGCCTGCTCCTCGATCACCCGCTCCAGCATGCTGGCGGCAAAGGTCACCCCGGCGGCCTTGATCACCTGCAGATCGGCTGGCGGCAGCAGGTGCAGGAGGTGTGCATCCGCTTGCTCACCGCTGTTAGCCAGCAGCTCCTCCACACTACCCAGGTAGCGCCCGGGGGTGTCACGCAGGGCCTGCAGCGGTGCTTCCTCTTCGAACAGGGCGCTCAGGGTGGCGAACCGCTGGGAGACATCGAAGACGCCGTCTTCGCGCAGCACCACGGGCGAGGGACCGGCCAGCGGGCCGGGCACCCAGGCGCGGCCTACCAGGGTGCCGGCCAGGCCATCGGTGGGAAGGGTGTTGGCAGGCGAGAGACGAAGGGACATGGGCAGGACTCCAGGGCTGATGGGTCCACGCTAGGCAGCCGGACTGATAAACTCAAATGGGCTTATGTCATCATTCGATAACCTGCGCTTATCGTCTAGGAGGCACGCGTGTCCGAGCCATCGTTCAGCCAGATCTGCCACTGGCTCAAGTTTCGCCACCTGCTGCTGATCGATACCCTGGGGCGCACCCGCAACATGCACCTGGCGGCGCAGCAGATGAATCTCAGCCAGCCGGCCATCAGCAAGATGCTCAAGGAGATCGAGCACCTGCTGGGCTTCGCCCTGTTCGAGCGCCAGCCGCGCAGCATGCCGCCCACCGCACTGGGCGAGCACGTGCTGCGCTACGCCCGGGTAGCGCTCAACGATGCCCGCGACTTCGCCGAGCAGATCGACAGCCTGAGGCGCGGCGGCCACGGCCAGCTCAAGGTCGGCGGCATCTTCGCCGCCACGGCGGTGGCCCTGCCGCAGGCCATCGTCGCGATCAAGCAGCGCTGGCCGCTGCTGGCCATCGAGGTGGTGGAGCAGACCAGCGATCACCTGATGGAGATGCTCGACGACAAGCTGCTGCACCTGGCGGTGGCGCGTTTCACCGACGAAGCCCAGGCCCAGCGCTTCGACTTCCAGCCCCTGGCACCGGAGCCCTTCCGCTTCGTGGTCAACGCCGATCACCCGCTGGTGGGCAGCGGGCCCGTGGGCCTCGACCAGGTGCTGGCCTGGCCCTGGATCCTCTATCCCAAAGGCACGCCCATCCGCGGGCGCATGGAGCGGGCCTTCGCCGCCGCCGGCCTGCCGGTGCCAGGCAACACCATCGACACCATCTCCATGCAGACCTTTCTCCAGGTGCTGCGCGCCGGCCCCATGATCGGCATGCTGCCCGAGGCCATGGTCGAACCCTATCTCGCCAGCGGCGCGCTCAGTGCCCTGGAGCTGCCCTTGCACCTGCCGGCGCAGGACTACGGCATTCTCACCCGCAAGGGCGAACCCCTGGGCGAGGCGGCCCGGGAATTCGCCGCCATCCTGCTGAGCCATGCCGGTCGCGAGGAGGCCTTGGCCTAGAGGCTTCGATAACGCGTCGTTATCGAATGATCCGCAAATGCCATTGGGAAAGAATCGCTCTCGCTCCTAGAGTGGCCTGGCGATTCAGACGGCCACCCTGCATCCCCGGCCGCCTTCGACCTCTTCAATAACAACAACGGGCCCCCAGGCCCCGAAGGTCATTCCCATGTTCGAGACCACCGCTCCCCAGGGCGCCGCTGGCGACGCCTTCGAAGAACGCACCTATCGCAAGGTGGTGCTGCGCATCCTGCCGATCCTGCTGCTGTGCTACATCGCCGCCTACCTGGACAGGGTCAACGTCGGCTTCGCCAAGCTGGACATGCTCGACGACCTCGGCTTCAGCAACACCGTCTATGCACTCGGCGCCAGCATGTTCTTCTGGGGCTACTTCCTCTTCGAGGTCCCCAGCAACCTCTTGCTGCACCGCTACGGCGCGCGCTTCTGGATCGCCCGCATCATGCTGACCTGGGCGATCATCTCCATGGCGGTGGCCTTCACCCAGCCGCTGGCGCAGTTTTTCGGCCTGCAGGCGAGCACCCTCTTCTATGTGTTGCGCTTCCTGCTGGGCGTCTGCGAGGCGGGCTTCTTTCCCGGGGTGATCCTCTATCTCAACTACTGGTTTCCGACCCGCCGGCAGAGTCGGGTGATGTCGGGCTTTCTCATCGCCCTGCCCTTCAGCCTGAGCTTTGGCGGCGTACTCTCCGGCTGGCTGATGAGCAGCCTGCACAACTGGCACGGCCTGGCCGGCTGGCAGTGGATGCTGCTGGTGGAAGGGGTACCCTCGATCATCATGGCGGTGGTGGTGTTCTGCTGCCTGAGCGACAACATCGACAAGGCGCCCTGGCTGGACGCCCGGGAGAAGGCCCTGCTCAAGCGCAACCTGGAGCAGCAGAACGCCGGCAAGGCCTCGCGGCTCGGCGAGGTGTTCTTCAATCCGCGGGTCTGGCTGCTGGTGTTCATCCTGCTGACCTTCAACACCGGCTTCTACGGCCTGGCCTTCTGGATGCCCTCGATCATCAAGAACGCCGGAGTCAGCGGCAGCCTGCAGATCGGCCTGCTTACCGCCATCCCCTACAGCGTCGCCCTGGTGGTCATGCTGCTCAACGCCCGCCACTCGGCCCGCACCGGCGAGCAGCGGCTGCATGCGGCGGTGCCGGCCTTCGTCGGCGCCCTGGGCCTGGTGCTGAGCGCCTGGTTCATCCACAACATCGTGCTGTCGATCCTCTTTCTCACCGTGGCCGCCTCGGGCCTGCTGGCGCTGATGCCGATCTTCTGGTCGCTGCCCGGCACCCTGCTCTCCGGCGTCGCCGCCGCGGCGGGCATCGGCATGATCAACGCCATCGGCAACCTCTCCGGCTTCACCGGCTCCATGATCACCGCGACCATGGAAACCCTCACCGGCGATATCAACAATGGCACCTATGTGCTCGGCGCCTGCCTATTCGTCAGCGGCCTGCTGATCCTGGCGATCCCGGCCTCGATGCTGCACCGCGCGCCGACCGCCGTGCCGCTGGACCTGAAGCCCGCCTAGCCCGCCTAGCCCGCCTCGGGCACGGCCGAGCGCCCGGCACCCGCGGCGCTCGGCCGGCCGATCCACAAGGCCATCAGCGCCGCCAGGATGCCGGTCAGGCCGGCCAGCACCAGGGCCTCCTGGTAGGAGCCGAAGTGCTCGCGCAGGGCGCCGGCGAGAAAGGCCGCGCAGGCGGCGCCCAGCATGTGGCCGCAGAACACCCAGCCGAACACCACCGGCGCGCTCTTTTCGCCAAAGCTCTGGTTGGTCAGCTTGACCGTGGGCGGCACCGTGGCGATCCAGTCCAGTCCGTAGAAGATGCCGAACAGCAGCAGCTGCTCGGGGGCGAAACCGGAGAACGGCAGATAGATCAGCGAGAGACCGCGCAGGCTGTAGTAGACGAACAGCAGCCGGCGCGGATCGTATCTGTCGGTCAGCCAGCCGGAGGCGGTGGTGCCCACCAGATCGAAGAGGCCCATCAGCGCGAGGATCCCGGCGGCCTGCACCTGGGACAGCCCGTGGTCATGGCCCATGGCGATGAAGTGGGTGCCGATCAGGCCATTGGTGGTGAAGCCGCAGACGAAGAAGGTCAGGAACAGCAGCCAGAAATCGCGCCGCCGACTGGCCATGGCCAGGGTGCCGAGGGTCACGCGAAACAGGTTGCCCGGGGCGGTAGCAGCCGGCGCCTGGTAGTCCGCCGGGGCGCCATGGGGCCGCAGGCCGATGTCCGCCGGCCGCTCCGGCAGCAGCCAGGCCACCAGCGGGATCAGCGCGGCGCTGGCCACGGCCACGGTCAGCACCACGGTCTGCCAGCCCTCATGGCTGGCGAGATGGGCCAGCAGCGGCAGAAAGACCAGATTGCCGGTGGCGGTGCTGGCCGCCAGCAGCCCCATCATCAGCCCCCGCCGGGCGACGAACCAGCGATTGACGATGGCCGCGCCCAGCACCATGGCCACGCAACCGGTGCCCAGGCCGCTGAGCACGCCCCAGGTGGCGACCAGCTGCCAGGGCTCGCGCATCAGGGTGCTCAGGGCGGTGGCCAGGCTGATCAGGGTGAGGCCGCCGAGCAGGGTGCGGCGGATGCCGAGGGTCTGCATCAGGGCGGCGGCGAAGGGGCCTACCAGGCCGTAGAGAAAGATGCCGATGGCGGCGGCAAGCGAGACCGTCTCGCGACTCCAGCCAAAGGTGTCCTGCAGCGGCAAGAGCAATACGCCGGGGGTGGATCTCACGCCCGCCGAAACCAGCAGGGCGAGAAAGATCAGCGCCAGGACGACGAAGACGTAGCGCTGGCCGAGGGCGGGAGGTGTGGTCATGGCGATCTTCACCGGCGGGAAAGGGAGGAGTCGAGTATTGCAGCCCGGACGACCTGGCGCTGGCCAAGCTGGCCCACGGATCTGGCCAGAATGGGTGCTCGTTGAAAGAGTTGTGGGCGAGTGCCGGGGGTCCGTCTTGTTGGGCTTCGCCGCGCTCAACCGATCGCCCGTAACTCTTCCGCCAGCCGCTGCGCCAGCCAGCGCGCGGCCGGTCCCGGCGCGGCGTTGCGGCGCCAGGCCAGCTCCACCACCAAGGCCGGCGGTACCCAGTCGCAGGCCAGTTCGGCCAGCAAGCCCTGGTAGGTGGGATAGCGCGCCACGTGCCGCGGCAGCCAGCCCCAGCCCAGGCCGCGCATCAGCAATTCGGCGAGCAGGTAGAAGCTGTCGGCGCGCCAGAGCTGGGGGGCGATCTGCTCGCCGCCGGGATAGGGATTCTCCAGCGGTGCGATCAGCAGCTGGCGGTGGCGGGCCAGTGCGCGCCGCCCCACGCCCTGCTGGCGCGCCAGGGGATGCTGGGCGCCGCAGGCGGTGACCTGGGCGACATCGCCCAGGGCCTGGCGCTCCAGGGCCTCGGGCATGTGCTCATGGCGAAACAGCAGGCCGAGGTCGGCCTGGTCGGTCAGCAGCTTGCGCGCCACATCGCCCTGGGCGCCGCTGGTGAGCTGGACCTCCAGGTGCGGAAAGGCCGCGGCCAGGGCGTCCAGGGCATCGAGCACCGGCTGGTAGGGCATGGCCTCGTCCAAGGCCAGGCGCAACAGCGGTTCCTGTCCGGCACAGAGGGCCTGGGCCCGGCTGTCCAGGCGCTGGCACTGGCGCAGCACCTCGCGCGCCTCCTCCAGCAGGGCCAGACCGGCCGCGGTGATGACCGGCGTGCGGCCGTTGCTGCGCACGAACAGGGCCACGCCCAGGTCGGTCTCCAGCAGGGCGATGGCCGAGCTGATCGCCGATTGCGCCCGCCCCAGACGCCGCGCCATCGCCGAGAAACTCGCGCCCTCGGCGATGCCGACGAAGATCTCCAGCTGCTCAAGATTCCACTGCACGACCCATCTCCCCAGCAGATAGGTATCAACTTTCACCCATCGTGTAGAAAGGCACAATGGGCCTTCTACAGGAGGAAGCCCCATGAGCGGATACATCTACCTGGCCATCGCCATCGCCGCCGAAGTCGTCGCCACCACCTCCATGAAGGCCATCAGCGGCTTCAGCAAGCCGCTGCCGCTGATCCTGGTCATCTGTGGCTACGGGCTGGCTTTCTGGATGCTGACCCTGGTGGTGCGCAGCATCCCGGTGGGCATCGCCTACGCCATCTGGGCTGGCCTTGGCATCGTGCTGGTAAGCATCGCCGCGGCCTTTCTCTACGACCAGAAGCTGGACCTGCCGGCCATGCTAGGCATGGGGCTGATCGTCGCCGGGGTGGTGGTGATCCAGCTGTTTTCCGGCAGCACCGGGCATTGAGACCAGCGGCGGCGAGGAGCGTGTAAAATCGCCTCTTTGCCGATCACCCGAGCAGGCCGTTCATGTCCCAACCCTGGTCCACCGATATCCTCATCGTCGGCGGCGGCGTCGCCGGCCTCTGGCTCAACGCCCGCCTCAGACGCGCTGGCTACGCCGCCGTGCTGGTGGAGACCGGCGCCCTGGGCGGCGGCCAGAGCGGCAAGTCCCAGGGCATCATCCATGGCGGCACCAAGTACGCCCTGACCGGGATGCTCACCGGTGCCTCCGAGGCCATCGCCGACATGCCGCGGCGCTGGCGCGAGAGCCTGGCCGGCAGCGGCGAGCTGGATCTCACCGGCGTGCGCCTGCTCTCCGAAGCCCATTACCTCTGGTCGCCGGGCAGCCTGGCCGGCAACCTCACCAGCTTCTTCGCCAGCAAGGCGGTGCGCGGCCGGGTAGATGCGGTCAAGGGCGAGGAACTGCCCCCGGCCCTGCGCGATCGCGCCTTCAAGGGCAAGGTCTATCGCCTGGCCGAACTGGTGCTGGACGTGCCCAGCCTGGTCGCGCGCCTGGCCGAGCTGGCCGGCGACAGCCTGCTGGCCGGGCATGAGCTGCAACCCCTGCGCGAAGCCGGTGAACTGACCGGCCTGGTGGTGGATGGCCAGCCCATCCGCGCCCGCCGCATCGTGCTGACCGCCGGCGCCGGCATGGCCGATCTGCTCCAGGCGCTTGGTCTCGAACAACCGGCCATGCAGCGCCGCCCGCTGCACATGGTGGTGGTCAAGGGTCCGATGCTCAAACCCCTCTATGCCCACTGCCTGGGCGGCGGCCCCAAGCCGCGGGTGACCATCACCAGCCATCCCACTGCCGACGGCCAGTGGCTGTGGTACCTGGGTGGCGACCTGGCCGAAGCCGAGGGCGTGGCGCGCGAACCCCAGGCGCAGATCGCCGCGGCACGCGAGGAATTGCAGCGCCTGCTGCCCTGGATCGACTTCGCCGGCGCGCGCTGGGCGACCCTGCGCGTGGATCGCGCCGAGCCGGCGCAATCCGGACTGGTGCGCCCGGACAACGCCTTTCTCGCCGAGGAAGGCCGCCTGCTGGTGGGCTGGCCGACTAAGCTGGCCCTGTCGCCGGACCTGGCCGACCGCGTCTTGGCCAATCTCGACCGCGACGGCATCGCGCCCGGGCAGCACCCCGCCCTGCCCGCACATCCGCAACCGCCGGTGGCCGCGCCCTTCTGGGAGGAGCTGCTGCCATGAGTCTGCGCACCCTGCACGGCCTGCATCGTCCGCTGGGCCGCACCGGTCTCGAGATCTCCCCGCTGGGCCTGGGCACGGTCAAGTTCGGGCGTGACCAGGGCGTGAAGTATCCCAATGGCTTCACCATCCCCGACGACCACGCCGCCGCGGACCTGCTGAGTCTTGCCCGCGAACTGGGCATCAATCTGCTGGACACCGCCCCGGCCTATGGCCACAGCGAAGAACGCCTGGGTCCGCTGCTGCGCGGCCAGCGCCAGCACTGGGTGATCGCCAGCAAGGTCGGCGAGGAATTCGAAGGCGGCCTGTCCAGCTTCGACTTCAGCCCGGCCCATACCCGCCGCTCGGTGGAACGCAGTCTGCAACGCCTGGAGACCGACTGGCTGGACCTGGTGCTGGTGCATTCCGATGGCAACGACCTGGCCATCCTCGAAGGCAGCGGCTGCTACGAGACCCTGGCCGAGCTCAAGCGTGAAGGCCTGATCCGCGCCTTCGGCTTTTCCGGCAAGACCGTCGCCGGCGGCCTCAAGGCGCTGGCGACCGGCGATTGCGCCATGGTCACCTTCAACCTCAACGAAGACACCGAGATCCCGGTGATCCAGGCCGCCGCCACCCAGGGCAAGGGCATCCTGGTCAAGAAGGCCCTGGCCAGCGGCCATGCCGTACTCGGCGCCGGCCAGGATCCGGTGCGGGCCAGCTTCGCCCGGGTGTTCGGCGAGCCCGGGGTGAGCGGTGCGATAGTCGGCACTATCGATCCCCTGCACCTGTCACATAATGTCCGTACCCTGGCCGAGGTGATCACCGCTCGGCTCTGATCCAGAGCGTTTCGCTGAACCCTTGCCTTCGTCCGCTGGACGCCCCTGCCCGGCTTGCCCGGGACGGCGCGTCCGCGGCATACAACAAACAGGAGTCGGCCATGCCCCAGCTCATCGCCCGCCACAATCCCAAGGCGTTCAAGACCCTGCCCCTTTCGGTCGAGGCCAATCGTGACGGCCTCACCTACCAGGCCCTCGGCCAACCGCTGAATTTCAGCGAGATGCTGGAGCGGCGCAAGCCCATCGAGATCGACGACGCCCAGCAGTTCAGCGCCAGACTCGCCAACCTGGGCGTCTCGGTACGCCTGACGCTGAACTGGCAGGGCCAGGACCACTGGCTGCTGGTGCGTCAACGCCGGCCCGACCGGGGCGACGTGGTGCTCAAGCTGATCTCCGGTTACATCCCGACCCACGAACTGGCCCTGCCGCTGCTCACCGCCGTCCAGGAGGTGGCCGAGGAGTGCCTGATCGAGACGCCGCGTGGCTGGCTGGCCGGCCGCTTTGCCGACACCTGGCTGCCGACGCCCTATGCCCCGGCCCTGCCCTATCGCGAGGACGTGGCCTTTCGCCTGACTCCGCGTTCGGGGGCGGCACGGCCGGTGCGCTGCGGCAGTCTGGCGCTGCTGGAGCGCCCTCGTGCCTATGTGCACACCCCTACCGCCTCGCTGCAGCTGGTCTATGACCTGCTGCTAGAATTGCCTAGGGAATGCAAGGCGCCGAGTCTGTTCCACGTCGACGAGAAGATCGAGAACGGTCAGTTGCTGGCGCGCCTGGCCCGGCAACGCCCGGATCTCTATCTGGTCGCCCTGGACGACGGCAAACCCACCGGCGAGCTCTATACCCTGTCCGCCGGCCAGCGCCTGCCGGTGTCGACCCGCGGCCTCTGGCTGTCGGAAAGCTTCGCCCGCCAGGACGGCTGGCTGGTCCACGACAGCCGGGTGCGCTGGCGCGACTGGCTGGAGCGCATGGCGCCCCAGAGCGCCCTGCAGCGGGCCTAGGGTAGGCGGGAGATCAGTCGCCACCCGCGCGGCGTTCACCGACGCCGCCACCGGCCGCGGCCTGGACCCGGCCGGCTAGCCGGGAAAAGGGCAGCGTCTGGATCCACACGGTGCCGTGACCCCTCAGGGTCGCCAGCACCAGGCCCTCGCCGCCGAACAGCATGCTGCGCAGGCCACCGGCCAGCTTGATGTTGTAGTCGATGCCACTGGTGAAACCCACCAGGCAGCCGGTATCCAGGCGCAGGGTCTCGCCCCTGAGCTCCTTGCGGATCACCGTGCCGCCGGCATGCACGAAGGCCATGCCATCGCCCTCCAGCCGCTGCAGGATGAAGCCCTCGCCCCCAAAGAAGCCGGCGCCCAGCCGCCGGGTGAAGGCCACGCCGATGCGGGTACCCATGGCCGCGCAGAGAAAGGAATCGCGCTGGCAGAATAGCGTGCCCCCCAGGGCGGCGAGATCCAGCGGAATCACCTGCCCCGGATAGGGCGCGGCAAAGGCGACGTGGCGCTTCTCGCGGCCTTCGTTGGTGAAATGGGTCATGAACAGCGACTCGCCGCCGAGCATGCGCTTGCCAGCGCCCCAGAGCTTGCCGAGCAGGCCGGCGGAGCCATCGCCCATGCGCGCGGTGAAGGCGATGTCGGCCTCCATGTAGGTCATGGCGCCGGCCTCGGCGATCACCGTCTCGCCCGGATCGAGGCCGATCTCCACCGCCTGCAGGGATTCACCGAGGATGCGATGGTCGAGGATATGGCTGGGCATGGCTGTCGAACTCCTGGTGTAGCGTGGAAAACGGCGTAGCCTTTTTCCACTGTCCTGCGAATTGGCGAGGTGCGTGGAAAACGCTGCGCGGTTTTCCACCCTACGACATCGCGGCCATGGGCCGCTCCTACAGGGCTCATCCGCGGCTGCAGGAGCGGTCTCATTGGCGCACCGCCATGGCCGCGATGGAATCCATGCCCTTACCGACGCTATCTCGCTTCCCTCACCCCAGCCATCTCCCGGAGGGAGATGAGGATACCCGGTGCGGATGGAATTCCCATAGGTTGGGTTGAGCGCAGCCAAGCCCAACACATCGCAACCTCGTAGGTTGGAAAACGGCGCAGCCTTTTCCACTATCCTGCGAAGGGGCAAGGCGCGTGGAAAAGGCTGCGCGGTTTTCCAACCTACGTATCGGCGCCCACGTCCCGCAGCTCACCTGCGAAGCGCTCCAGGCGCCGCCGCAGACGCTGATTTTCCCGCCGCAGCTCTTCCACCTCATCCAGCAGGTGCAGGGCCAGGGCGGTGGCGGCCCAATCCAATTCCAGCTCGCGTCTCAGGCGCACGGCGCGGCGGGCACGGTGCAGGGCGCCGGTGTCGAAGTGCCAGTCGGCCGGACGCTTGCCCCGCTGGGGCGCCAGGATGCCGTGCTCGACGATCTCCACCACCACCGGCTCGCTCACCTCGCAGAGCACGCAGAATTCCTGCAGGACGATCAGACTGCTCATCAGACTTTCCTCCAGTCGCGGCGGGGATCGAAGGTCGCCCGCTCGGCCAGTTGGCGCCACAGCGCCTGGGTTTCTTCATCACCCTTGGGCGGCATCACCACCTTGAGCAGGGCATGCAGATCGCCCTGCCCGGCCTTGCCGGCCAGGCCCTTGCCGCGCACCCGCAACCGGGCACCGTTCTGGCTGCCGGGCGGGATACTGAGCATGATCTGCCCATCCAGCGTCGGCACCTGCACCTTGGCGCCCAAGGCGGCTTCCCAGGGGGCGAGCGGTACGCTGACCACCAGGTCCTGGCCATCGACGTCGAACAGAGGGTGAGGCACCAGGCGGATGACCAGATAGAGATCTCCCGCCTCCGCGCCACCGACGCCCGGCTCGCCCTGGCCTTTCAGGCGAATACGTTCGCCGTCGGCGCTGCCGGCGGGAATCTTGACGTTGAGGGTCCTGGTGGTCTCGCCGACGCGCCGGCCCAGCTCGTCGCGCTGCGGCAGGTTGAAACTCAGCGGCTTGGTGCTGCCGGCCTGGCTCTCTTCGACAAACAGCGGCAGCTCCAGTTCGATATCGCGACCACGGCGGGCAAAACCACCATGCTGGGAACGGCCCGCGGCGCCGAACAGGGATTCGAAGAAGTCGGAATAGTCCGCGCCGAAGCCGGCATGGGGATCGCTGTAGTCGGCGCCGGAACCCGGTTGCCAGTCGGGCGGCACCTGGAAGCGCTCGCCCTGCTGTTGATAGAGGCGTACCTGGTCGTACTCGGCGCGCTTGTGCGGATCGCGCAGCACGTCATAGGCCTCGGCCACGTCCTTGAAGCGGGCCTCGGCGTCGGCCTCCTTGCTCACGTCGGGGTGGTACTTGCGCGCCAGCTTGCGATAGGCGGTCTTGAGGGTCTTGTCATCGACGTCGGGGGCGACGCCGAGCACCTCGTAGTAGTCCTTGAAGTCCATCGCGGTCTCCAGTGGGGGGCTGTCCTAGAGACCGCGGCGCACGCCCGGGGGTTGCACGCAGCCGGTCAGTCGCCGCGCTTGCGAAAGGCCAGGCTGCCGGCCAGCACCGTGAAGGTCGCCACCAGCGCCACCAGGATCCAGAAGCCATGGGGCGAGTCGGCGAGCGGAATGCCGCCGACGTTCATGCCGAAGAAGCCGGCGATGATGTTGATCGGCAGGGCCAGCACCGTGACCAGGGTCAGGGTGAACAGGGTGCGGTTGGTCTGCTCGGCGGAGGCGGCGGCGATCTCTTCCTGGAGCAACTTGAGCCGTTCCACCAGGGCGGCGAGGTCGTCCAGCACCCGGTCGAATTCCTCGGTGGCCTCGCGCAGGGTCTGGATGTCGTCGCGGCGCAGCCAGGCCGGCGGCCGGTTGAGCAGCCGCAGCAGGGAACCCGGCTCCAGGGCCAGCAATCGCTGCAGCCGCACCAGGGCACGTCTCAGGCTGCCCAGTTCGGCGCGACTGGCGGACAGCCGCTGGGACAGCAGGCGGTCCTCGATGGCATCCACCTTGACCGTGGTGTCACGGATGATGCCGGTCAGCACATCGGCCTGGTCGCGCAGGAGGTGCACCAGCAGTTCCAGGGTCGAGCCGAAGCCCTCGCCGCGGCGTACCGCGTGGCGCAGGCGATCCACCGAACGCAGTGGCTGGGCCCGGGCGGTCACCAGCAGCCCCGGGCGGGCGCAGGCCCAGAGGGTGGCCACGTCCACCGAGACCTGGCCGTAGGCCAGGGTCACGTCGTTCACCACCCCGAGCAGGGTGTCGTCGGCCGGCTCCAGGCGGGTCGAGTGGGAACCGGCGTGCAGGGATTCGAAGAATTCCTCGGGCAGTCCCAGGTGCTCGCGCATCCAGCGTTCGGCGGCGGCGTGGGCCAGGTTGAAGTGCAGCCAGCGAAACCCGCCCTCTTCCGCCTCCCAGGGATCTTCCGGCGCCATGGTCAGGGCCCGGCCCGGCTGGCCGGAGGTGAAATGATAGGCGTAGAGCAGCCCCAGCCGTTCGGCGGCCGGATGCAGGGGGATCAGGGTGTTGGTCATGGCTACCTGCAAAGGGACGCGACATCAGAGCTCTGTCAGAGCCTGTTCAAAGTCTGCTGCGCGTCGGCCAAACCGCGTTGAAAAGGGCCTGGGGCGCCAGCCCGGTCGGAATGCTCATTTACCCTTCGTAAATTCCGCTTCCTCAGCCCTTTTCGCCTTGTTTGGCTCTAGCTCGCTAGACTATGAACAGGCTCTTAGCAGGTCCGGATGAACCTTTGATGACAGAGCCCCGGTCGGCAGGAGCCGGAGCGACGCCCCGGACGGGGCGCCACTCTTATTGCGGACGCATGTGCGGGAAGAGAATGACGTCGCGGATCGACGGCGAGTTGGTCAGCAGCATCACCAGGCGGTCGATGCCGATGCCTTCGCCGGCGGTGGGCGGCATGCCGTATTCCAGGGCGTTGATGAAGTCGGCGTCGTAGTGCATGGCCTCGTCGTCACCGGCGTCCTTTTCCTGGACCTGCAGCATGAAGCGCTCGGCTTGGTCTTCGGCGTCGTTGAGCTCGGAGTAGGCGTTGGCGATCTCGCGGCCGCCGATGAACAGCTCGAAGCGGTCAGTGACGCTGGGATTGTCGTCGTTGCGGCGCGCCAGCGGCGAGACCTCGAAGGGGTACTCGGTGATGAAGTGCGGCTGCTCCAGCTTGCTCTCCACCAGTTCCTCGAAAATCATCACCTGCAACTTGCCCAGGCCTTCGTGGCCGAGCACCTTGGCGCCGGCCTTCTTGGCGATGACGCGGGCCTTCTCGACGTCCTGCAGGTCTGCCGCAGTGATGTCCGGGTTGTACTTGAGGATGGAGTCGTACACCGACAGGCGCACGAAGGGCTCGCCGAAGTGGAAGACCTTGTCGCCATAGGGCACGTCGGTGGTGCCGAGCACGGCCATGGCCAGTTCGCGGAACAGTTCCTCGGTGAGGTCCATGTTGTCGCGGTAGTCGGCGTAGGCCTGGTAGAACTCGAGCATGGTGAACTCGGGGTTGTGCCGGGTCGAGACGCCTTCGTTACGGAAGTTGCGGTTGATCTCGAAGACCTTCTCGAAGCCACCGACCACCAGGCGCTTGAGGTACAGCTCCGGCGCGATGCGCAAGAACATGGCCATGTCCAGGGCGTTGTGGTGGGTCTCGAAGGGCTTGGCCGCCGCACCGCCGGGAATGGTCTGCAGCATGGGGGTTTCCACTTCGAGGAAACCCCGCTCCATGAGGAAGCGGCGGATGTGGGCGATGACCTGGGAACGCACGCGGAAGGTCTGGCGCACCTCTTCGTTGACGATCAGGTCGACATAGCGCTGGCGATAGCGCAGCTCGGTGTCGGTCAGGCCATGGTGCTTGTCGGGCAGCGGGCGCAGCGACTTGGTCAGCAGGCGCACGTCGCTCATGTTGACGTAGAGATCGCCCTTGCCGGAGCGGGCCAGGGTGCCTTCGGTGGCGATGATGTCGCCCAGGTCCCAGGTCTTGACCGCTTCCAGGGTCTCGGCCGGCAGGGTCTTGCGGTCGACGTAGACCTGGATGCGCCCGCTGGTGTCCTGCAGCACCATGAAGGCGCCGCGGTTGAGCATGATGCGGCCGGCCACCTTGACCTTGATGCCCGCGGCTTCCAGCTCTTCCTTGGTCTTGTCGGCGTACTGCTGCTGCAGATCACCGGCCAGGCTGTCGCGGCGGAAGTCGTTGGGGAAGGGAATGGCCTGCTGGGCACGCAGCGCGGAGAGCTTTTCCTTGCGCTGGGCGATCAGCTTGTTGTCTTCCTGTTCCTGGGCTTGGGGGTCTAGGGGTTGTTCGCTCATGTCTGCTGTTTACCTGGGGAAGGGTGTTGCGGGCCGGCGCCCGGCGGGCGACCGGCCAGAGAAGGATTAGATGCCCTGCTTGAGGCTGGCTTCGAGGTATTCGTCCAGATCGCCGTCGAGCACCTTGTCGCAGTCGCTGCGTTCCACGCCGGTGCGCAGATCCTTGATCCGCGAGGCGTCGAGGACGTAGGAGCGGATCTGGTGGCCCCAGCCGATATCGGACTTGGAGTCCTCCAGCGCCTGGGAGGCGGCGGTGCGCTTCTGCATCTCCAGCTCGTACAACTTGGCCCGCAGCATCTTCATGGCGGTGTCCTTGTTGGCGTGCTGGGAACGCTCGTTCTGGCAGGCCACCACGGTGTTGGTGGGCACGTGGGTGATCCGCACCGCGGAGTCGGTGGTGTTCACGTGCTGACCACCCGCGCCCGAGGAGCGGTAGGTATCGATGCGCAGATCGGACGGGTTGATCTCGATGTCGATGTTGTCGTCGATCTCGGGCGAGACGAACACCGCGGTAAAGGAGGTGTGACGACGGTTGCCCGAGTCGAAGGGGCTCTTGCGCACCAGGCGGTGCACGCCGATCTCGGTGCGCAGCCAGCCGAAGGCGTATTCACCCTTGATGTGCACCGTGGCGCCCTTGATACCGGCGACCTCGCCTTCCGACAGCTCGACGATCTCGGCGCTGAAGCCGTGCTGGTCGGCCCAGCGCAGGTACATGCGCAGCAGCATGTTGGCCCAGTCCTGGGCCTCGGTGCCGCCGGAGCCGGCCTGGATGTCCAGGTAGCAGTTGTTGGGGTCCATCTCGCCGCTGAACATGCGGCGGAATTCCAGCTTCTCGAGGATGCCGCGCAGGCGCTCCACCTCGGTCGCCACGTCATCGACCGCGCCCTGGTCTTCCTCTTCGGCGGCCATCTCCAGCAGGTCGCTGGCATCGGCCAGGCCACCGGTCAGCTCGTCCAGGGTCCCGACCACCTGGGCCAGCTGGGCGCGCTCGCGGCCGAGATTCTGGGCGTATTCGGGCTTGTTCCAGACAGCGGGATCCTCGAGCTCGCGCTCGACTTCGACCAGACGATCCTTTTTCAGATCGTAGTCAAAGATACCCCCGAATGGTCTGGGTGCGGCTGGTGAGGTCCTTGATGCTGGTGACGATCGGGTTGATTTCCATGGGGGAAACACTCGCGAGAAAAGCTGTGGAAAAGCTCGCGAGTATAACCCAATCGGCGGCGAAACTCAGCGGGCGGCGGGCCACGCCGCCCGCACGCGCCTCAATCGGCGTCGAGATCGCGATGGCGGGTTTCCGGCAGGCACAGCAGCCCCACCACCAGGCTGACGCCAGTGATCAGCACCGGGTACCAGAGGCCATAGAAGATGTCGCCGGTATAGACCACCAGGGCAAAGGACACCGTGGGCAGGAAGCCGCCGAACCAGCCGTTGCCGATGTGGTACGGCAGCGACATGGAGGTGTAGCGGATGCGCGTGGGGAACAGCTCCACCATCAGCGCCGCCAGCGGCCCGTAGCAGAGGGTGGCGATCAGGATCAGGGCGAAGATCACCGCCACCACCATGGGCTTGTTGACCTGGGCCGAGTCGGCCTTGGCCGGATAGCCGGCGGCCTGCACCGCGGCGCGCAGGGCCGGTTCGTCGAAGCCGACGATGAGCTTGTCGCCAACGCTGACCTGCACCGCGTCGCCGGGCGCCGCGGCCACGCTGCGGTAGGGCAACCCGCTCTTGGCCAGCAGTGTCTTGACCCGGTCGCAGGGACTGTCGAAGCGGGCCTTGCCTACCGGATCGAACTGGAAGGTGCAGGTGGCCGGATCGGCAGTGACCACGATGGGCGCCTGCTGGCTGGCCTGGTAGATCTGCGGATTGGCGTAGTGGGTCAGGGCCTTGAACAGCGGGAAGTAGAGCACCGTGGCCAGCAGCAGGCCAAGCATCAGGATCGGCTTGCGCCCGACCTTGTCCGACAGCCAGCCGGCGATGACGAAGAAGGGCGCGCCAAGGATCACGCTGACGATCAGCAGGTTGTTGGCCAGCACCGGATCCAGCTTGAGGGTCTGGGTGAGAAAGAACATCACATAGAACTGCGACAGGTAGAAGGTCACCGCCTGGCCGCCGTTGATGCTGAACAGCGCGATCAGCACCACCTTGAGGTTGCTCCAGTTGGTGAAGGAATCGCGGATCGGCGCCTTGCTCTGCTTGCCTTCGGCCTTCATGCGCACGAAGGCGGGCGACTCGTGCATCGACATGCGGATCCAGGTGGAGATGGCCAGCAGGAAGATCGACAGCAGGAACGGCAGGCGCCAGCCCCAGACCTCGAACTGGTCGCCGGTCAGATAGCGGCAGACCAGGATCACCACCAGCGACAGCAACAGGCCCAGGGTCGCGGTGGATTGCAGCCAGCTGGTATGGGCGCCGCGCTTGCCAGGCGGTGCGTGCTCGGCGATGTAGGTGGCGGCGCCGCCGTATTCACCGCCCAGGGCCAGGCCCTGCAGCAGGCGCAGCACCACCAGGATGATGGGCGCGGCCACGCCGATGCTGGCGTAGGTGGGCAGCAGGCCGACGCCGAAGGTGGCGATGCCCATGAGGATGATGGTGGCGAGAAAGGTGTACTTGCGGCCGACCATGTCGCCCAGGCGGCCGAACACCAGGGCGCCGAAGGGCCGCACCACGAAGCCGGCGGCAAAGGCCAGCAGGGCGAAGATGAAGGCGGTGGTGTCGTTGACGCCGGCGAAGAACTGCTTGCTGATCACCGCCGCCAGGGCGCCATAGAGAAAGAAGTCGTACCATTCGAAGACGGTCCCCAGGGACGAGGCGAAGATCACCTTGCGTTCTTCGCGGCGACTGCTGGCCGCGCTGGGTTGTACCCGGGGTTGGGCATAGTCGGACATCGCACGTTCTCCTGGCCCGGGATCGCCGGGCTGATTGTTGTTATGGGCGACAGCTACTACGGTGGAAACGGCGGGAGACCCCGCCGTCGGTGAAACCGGATGGACGAGTTTAGGCAGCCGAAACCGTACTGGCCCGGGCCACGGCGGCGGGCAGCTCGTGACCGCTCTGCTCCCGCGCCTCGGCCAGCATGAAGGTGGCCGCCTGCTCGGCGATCATCAGCGTCGGCGAGCAGCTGTTGCCCGAGACCAGGGTCGGCATGATGGAGGCATCGGCCACCCGCAGCCCGGGAATGCCATGCACCCGCAGGCGCGCATCGACCACGGCCTCGGCGTCCTGGCCCATGCGGCAGGTACCGGAAGGATGGAAGATGGTGGTGCCTATGGCGCCGGCGGCCTGTTGCAACTCCTCTTCGCTCTGGTAGGCCGGTCCCGGCAGGTATTCCTCGGGTCGATAGGCGGCCAGGGCCGGGGCGGCGACGATGCGCCGGGTCAGGCGGATGGCGTCGGCGGCCACCCTGAGATCCTCCGGCGCACTGAGATAACGCGGCTGGATCAGCGGCGCGGCCAGAGAATCGGCGCTGCGGATGGCCACCTGGCCGCGACTGGCCGGGCGCAAGTTGCACACCGAGGCGGTAAAGGCGGGAAAGCCATGCAGCGGCTCGCCGAAGCGCTCCAGCGACAGTGGCTGCACGTGATACTGCAGATTGGCCGAGGGCTGCCCGGGATCGGAGCGGGCGAAGGCGCCCAGTTGACTCGGTGCCATGGCCAGGGGGCCACTGCGTTTCCAGAGGTATTCCAGGCCCATGCCCAGCTTGCCCCAGAGGCTGCCGGCCAGGGCGTTGAGCGTCGGCACGCCGTGTACCCGATAGATCAGGCGCAGTTGCAGGTGATCCTGCAGATTGCCGCCCACGCCCTCCAGCCGGTGCCGGACACCGATGCCCAGGCCTTCGAGCAGACCGCGCGGCCCTATGCCGGAGCGCTGCAACAGGGTCGGCGAGCCGATGGCGCCGGCGCAGAGCACGATCTCCCGCCGCGCCACCAGGCGCTGGGGCTCGGCCTGGCCCGGCAGGCGCGCCAGCACCGCCCGTGCCCTGCCCTCTTCCAGCAGCACCCGCTCGACCTGGACGCCGGTCAGCACCTCGAGATTGGCGCGCTGGCGGATGGGTTTGAGAAAGGCCTTGGCGGCATTCCAGCGCACGCCATTGCGCTGATTGACCTGGAAGTAGCCGCAGCCCTCGTTGTCACCGGTATTGAAGTCTTCCACCGGCGCGATGCCGGTTTCGTCGGCGGCGGCACGAAAGGCGTCGAGCAGCGTCCAGTGCAGGCGCTGGCGCTCGACCCGCCATTCGCCCCCGGCGCCATGAGCGGCCGAGGCGCCGTCGCAATGATCCTCCATGCGCTTGAACAGCGGCAGCACGTCCTCCCAGCCCCAGCCGGGATTGCCGGCGGCGGCCCAGCCGTCATAGTCGCGGGCCTGGCCGCGCATGTAGATCATGCCGTTGATGGAGGAGCAGCCACCCAGCACCCGCCCGCGTGGATAGTTGAGCGCACGGCCACCCAGGCCCGCTTCCACCTCGGTCTTGAAGCACCAGTCGGTGCGCGGATTGCCGATGCAGAACAGATAGCCGACGGGGATGTGGATCCAGGGATGGTTGTCGCGCCCGCCGGCTTCCAGCAGCAGCACGCGATGGGCCGGATCGGCGGACAGTCGATTGGCCAGCAGGCAGCCGGCCGGACCGGCGCCGACGATGATGAAGTCATATTCCGCAGCAGCAGGACCGGGCATGACGTTCCCTCGCTTTTTTGTTGTTGTGGTCCCTATCCTAGTGTCGTCATCCGCGAACAACAGTCGCAGAAAACGGGCACCCGCTGTGCATTTCTGAACAGCGACCCGCCAGCGCCCGCTCAGATAGGCCTAGACGAGGAAAAGGGATGTTCGACTGGAACGATCTGCGGGTTTTCCTGGAGGTCCAGCGCCATGGCCGCCTGCTGACCGCCGCCCGTAGCCTGGGCGTCAGCCATGCCACCGTCGCCCGCCACCTGGAGGCGCTGGAGCGCGCCCTGGGCAGCCAGCTGCTGGTGCAGCAGGCCAGCGGTTATCAGCTCACCCCGGCCGGTCAGGCCCTGCTGGCACATGCCCAGGCGATGGAAGAAGCCGCGCTGCTGGCCCAGGAGGCGGTGACCCAGAGGCTCAATCCACTGGGCCAGGTGCGGGTCGGGGTGACCGAAGGCCTGGGCACCGGCTTTCTCGCCCAGCGCCTGGGGGCGCTACTGCGCGACTATGCGGGGCTGGAGGTGGAACTGGTCTCGGTGCCGCGCTTCGTCAGCGTCACCAACCGCGAGGCGGACATCGCCATCACCCTGGAAAGGCCCACCGCCGAGGGCCTGATCGGCCGGCGGCTTGCGCCCTATCGCCTGAGGTTCTATGCCAGTCGCGCCTACCTGGATCGGGCACCACCCCTGGGTGCCGAAGCCGACCTCGGCGAGCAGACCTTCATCGGTTATGTCGACGACCTGCTGTACACCCGTGAACTGCAATTCATCCAGGGACTTTGCCCCGAGCCGCGCATCGTCTTTCGCAGCACCAGCGTCATCGCCCAGCGCGAAGCCGCCTGTGCCGGCATCGGCATCGCGGTGCTGCCCTGTTACCTGGTGGGTCAGGACACCCCGCTGGAAGGCGTGCTGCCGGAGCGGTCCTTTACCCGCGAGTACTGGATCTCGACCCACCGGGAATTGCACCGCTCCGCGCGCCTGCGCGTGGTCTGGGATTTCCTGCTGCACCTCTGCGCAGCGGAGCGAAGCATCCTACTGGGCGAGGAACGCGCCCTCGCCTAGCCGTCAGACCGCCGCGGCCTCGCGCTCCAGTTCGGCCCGCAAGCCGGGCTCCAGGCGCAGCTGGCGCGCCAGCTCGTCCAGATAGGCCTTTTCCATGTACTGCTGATCGTCGATCAGTATCAGGCTGGCCAGGTACATCTCGGCGGCCATCTCGGGCGTTTCCGCCGCGGCGGCGACCTTGGCCGGGTCGAGCGGCTGTTCCAGCTCGCGCTGCAGCCAACTGCGCAACTCGGGATCGTTGTCCAGCTTGGCCATCTCGGCCTCGATGGCCTGGCGCTCCTGGTCATCGACATGACCATCGGCCTTGGCCGCCGCGATCAGGGCGATCAGCACCGCCCGGCCGTGGGCCTCGGCTTCGTGCTCCGGTACCCGATCCACGGTGCGGGGCTCGACAGCCGCCGTCCCCTGGGCTTGGTTGGCCTGCCAGGACTGATAGGCCTTGTAGGCCACCATGCCCAGCGCCGCCAGACCGCCATAGCCGACCGCCTTGCCGCCCAGGGCGCGGCCGCGCTTGCTGCCCAGCAGGGCGGTCAGGGCGCCAGCGGCCAGACCGCTGTTGCCCAATCCGGAGAGCAGACCGCCCAGGGGATCCTTGCCGGTAGATGCCGTACCGGGTCGCGGCGTCGACTGGCCGGTCTTCTTGGCCAGGGCCTGCTGGCCTGCCTTGAGCAATTGATCGAGCAAACCGCGGGTGTTCATGGATGACCTCCACAGAGTCGGGATTCAGCCCCTTAGGACCGCTGCCCACACCGTCCGGCTCCCCGCACCTGCTTACCGGATGTTGCCAGGACCGCCCTCGCCAGCGGCCAGCCGATACAAAATATTGCTGACCACAGGTGGCCCGCGGCGCTACTCTTGCGCCTTCCCCCTGCAGTTGCCGGAGACACCCCCATGCGCTCGCGTCTGGCTGTGCTGTTCGCGCTTTCGCTCGCCCTCACCGCCGGCCAGGTCCAGGCCGCCGCCGAGGACGCGCGCCTCATCGCCAATCGCTATCTCGATGCCTGGAACGATCACGACGCCGAGGCCGCCAGCGCCCTGCTCGATCCCAAGGTGCAGTATTTCGACAGTGGCGCCGCCACCACCGAGACCAGCCGCACCCAGGCCCGCGACAGGATCGTCAAGGTCACCCTCAAGGCGGTACCGGATCTGCAGGTGAAGATGGTGCACAAGCCGGTCATCGGCCCGCGCAGCATCGCCTTCGAATGGGAACTGACCGGCAACCGCGCCACCGCCACCGGCAAGCAACCGGTGAAGATCCGCGGCGCCAGCATCATGAAGATCCGCGACGGTCGCATCTGGTACCTGGGCGACTACTACGACAGCGATGCCCTGGAAGCGATGCTGCGACCAGCCAAGCCCTGACCGGAGAGCCATCCGGACGGAAGGCTCCTGCTCTCCCCTATTCCACCCCGAACGGCTTGCGCAGCGGCGTATCCCGATGCGCGGCGCGGACGTACTGCGGCGGCCAGGAGACCTTTTCGCGCAAGGCTTCGGCGGCATTCAGCGGCCAGTAGGGATCGCGCAGCAACTCACGGGCCAGCAGCACCAGATCGGCCTGGCCGGTGCGCAGCACGTGCTCGGCCTGGGCGGCATCGGTGATCATGCCCACCGCGCCACTGGGGATCCCGGCCTCCTTACGCACCCGCTCGGCGAACTGGGTCTGGTAGCCGGGGCCGGTGGGGATGTCGGCCTGGGCCGCGGTGCCGCCGGAAGAGACGTCGATCAGGTCGACGCCCAGGGTCTTCAGCCGGCGCGCCAGTTCCACCGTCTCGTCGACGTCCCAGCCGTCTTCCACCCAGTCGGTGGCCGAGACCCGCACGAACAGCGGCAACTCCTCCGGCCAGACCGCGCGCACGTCGGCGGTCACCTCCAGCAGCAGGCGGATACGATTCTCGAAATTGCCGCCGTAGTCGTCTTCGCGGCGATTGGAGAGCGGCGAGAGGAACTGGTGCAGCAGATAGCCGTGGGCGGCATGGATCTCGGCCACCTTGAAGCCGGCCGCCAGGGCGCGCTCGGCGGTGTCCACGAACGCCCGGCGGATGCTGGCGATGTCGTCGCGATCCACCGCCGTGGGCCGGGTGTGCTGGGGATCGAAGGCGATGGCCGAGGGCGCCACCGGCACCCAGCCGCCTTCGGCGATGGGCACGCTGCCGTGCTTGCCGAGCCAGGGTTGCCAGGTGCTGGCCTTGCGCCCGGCATGGGCCAGCTGGATGCCGGCGACACTGCCCTGCCCCTCGATGAACTGGGTGATGCGCCGCAGAGGCTCGATTTGCTCGTCCTTCCACAACCCCAGGTCCTGGGGCGTGATGCGCCCGTCGGGGGTGACCGCGGTGGCCTCGAAGATCACCAGGCCGGCACCACCGGTGGCGCGACTGCCCAGGTGCACCAGGTGCCAGTCGTTGGCGAAGCCGTCTTCGCTGGAGTACTGGCACATCGGGGAGACCACCACGCGATTGGGCAGGGTCAGCTGACGCAGGGTCAGGGGCTGGAACAGGAGACTCATGGCGGACCTCGTCTAGTCGGGATTCACCGCATTGGAGTGTTCCCGAACAGAATAGGTCGCCGATCCGACAGGGCTCGTCTGAAAAGTCGCCGAGCGAAGGTCAGGCAAGGCGAAAATCAGCGAGGAAGCGGAGTTTACGAGTGGTAAATGAGCATTCCGATCGAACTGGCGAACCAGCTGATTTTTAACGCAGCATCACCGAGCGCAGGCACTTTTCAGGCGAGACCTAACGTGGTGCCAGGTGCACCACCAGCAGTTGCACACTCTCGTTGCCGCGGAATTCGTTCACGTCCAGCCGATAGGCCAGTTCGGCCCAGCGGATGTTGGGATCGGGCCAGGTGTCGCGATCGATGTTGAAGGCGATGCCGTCCAGCTCCGGTCCGCCCTGCTCGCTGCGCAGGGTCAGCTTGAGATGCCGCTCCTTGAGCAGGCGCTGGGAGAGGATCTCGAAGGTGCCGTGGAACAGCGGTTCGGGAAATTGCTGACCCCAGGGGCCGGCCTGGCGCAGGGCCTGGGCCAGGCCGAGCTGGAATTCGGTGGGGGCCAGGCAGCCATCGGTCTGCAGACGACCGCTGAGATCCTCGGCCTGCAGATGGCGGCGCACCTCGGCGTCGAAGGCGGCGGCAAAGGTCTCGTAATGCGCCTGGGGCAGGCTGAGGCCGGCGGCCATGGCGTGACCGCCGAACTTGGTGATGAGCCCCGGATGTCGAGTCGCCACGGCGTCCAGGGCATCGCGGATGTGCAGCCCGGGCACCGAGCGCGCCGAGCCCTTGAGCATGCCGTTGCCACTGCCGTCGTCGGCGAAGGCCAGCGCCGGGCGGTGATACTTCTCCTTGAGCCGTGAGGCGAGGATGCCGATCACGCCCTGGTGCCACTCCGGATCGAACAGGCAGAGACCGAAGGGCAGATCGTCTTCCGGCAACTCCTTGAGCTGCTTGAGCGCCTCGCGCTGCATGCCCTGCTCGATGCTCTTGCGATCCTTGTTGAAGTCGTCCAGCTGCTGGGCGTATTCCTGCGCCAGCTGCGGGTCTTCGCAGAGCAGCAACTCGATGCCGATGGACATGTCGTCCAGCCGGCCGGCGGCATTGAGGCGCGGGCCGAGGATGAAACCGAGGTCGCTGGAGGCCACCTTGCCCGGCTGGCGCCCGGCCACTTCCAGCAGCGCCTTGAGCCCCGGTCGTGCTCGACCGGCACGGATGCGCATCAGCCCCTGGTGCACGAGGATACGGTTGTTGGCGTCCAGCGGGACCACGTCGGCGACGCTGCCGAGGGCGACCAGATCCAGCAACTCGGCCAGATTGGGCTCGGCCAGGCCCTGACGGGCGAACCAGCCGTTCTCGCGCAGGCGACTGCGCAGGGCCAGCATCACATAGAAGATCACCCCGACCCCGGCGATGCATTTGCTGGGGAAGGCGCAGGCCGGCTGGTTCGGATTGACGATGGCGTCGGCGGCGGGCAACTCGGCGCCTGGCAGGTGGTGGTCGGTGATGACCACCTGCAGCCCGGCCGCCTTGGCCGCGGCGACGCCGTCCAGGCTGGAGATGCCGTTGTCTACGGTGAGCAGCACCTCGGGTTCACGCTGCAGGGCCACGGCGACGATCTCGGGCGTCAGACCGTAGCCGTATTCGAAGCGATTGGGCACCAGATAGTCGACCCAGGCCGCGCCCAGGCGCCGCAGGGCCAGCACGCCCACGGCACTGGCGGTGGCGCCATCGGCATCGAAGTCGCCGACGATGAGGATGCGCCGGCGCTCTTCCAGGGCCCGCGCCAGCAGCTCCACCGCCGCCTCGATGCCCTTGAGCTGGTGATAGGGCACCAGCCGCGCCAGGCCCTTGTCGAGTTCTTCCGGCTGGGTCACGCCGCGGGCGGCATAGAGCCGGGTGAGCAGCGGCGGCAGATCGCCCAGGTCGGGCAGTACCGCCGGCAGCGGACGGGGCTCCAGGCGCATCAACGTTCGCCCAGCAGCCATTCCAGCTGCAATTCGTGCTGACCACGGTCGTCGGTGACGAACAGGGTGCCTTCGCTGATCATCACCTGCCACGAAATGCTGCGCGGCAGATCGCGGGCCAGCTCGGCCAGGGGCTCGGCGGGGACTGCGGCGATGTGCAGATTCTTCAGCGTCCTGACCGCGTCCACCACCTTGGTCTGCCAGACGCGCAGGTTGCCATAGGCCAGCAGGCTGGTGCGCTCGGTACGGCGGCTGCACCAGGTCAGGCGCTCGGCATCGGGCTGGCCGACCTCGATCCAGTGCAGCACCCGGCCATCGAGACTCTTTTCCCACAGCGCCGGCTCGTCGACGTCGGACAGGCCGCGGCCGAAGGCCAGCTGCTCGTTGTACCAGAGCACATAGGCCAGCAACCGCACCGCCATGCGCTCCTCGGTCTCTGAGGGATGCCGCGCCACGGTCAGGCGCAGATTCTCGTAGACCCCGCGATCCAGATCGGTGAGGTTGAGTTCGACTTTGTAGGGCGTGGCTTGCAGAGCCATGGGCGGGTCACCGGCAGGGAAAGCCGGGCATTGTACCGGAAAAGATCGGGAGGCTTTGGACCGTGGATCCGTAGGTTGGGTTAAGCGCAGCGAAGCCCAACAGAGACGGTTGGAGTCCGCCTCGTTGGGCTTCGGCGGTGGAGCCGTCTCAACCCAACCTACCTGATACGTAGGGTGGAAAACCGCGCAGCGTTTTCCACGCCGGGCCTCGGGTACCGGTGGGTAAGGCTGCGCCGTTACCCACCCTACGCCGCTCATCGCGATCTGGAGGGCTGAAACCCTACAGCGGCTGACCACGCTTGCCGTGGCGGCTGACGAAGGCCTGGACGGCGGCCAGGTCGTTGGGCAGCACGGTGCAGCGCTCTTCACGCTGCAGCAGGTCGGCCAGGTGGGTCGGCAGGCTGAGGGTCGCGCCGATGCCGGCCTTTTCCACCGCTTCGGGGAATTTGACCGGGTGGGCGGTGCCCAGCACCACCATGGGCGTGGCCAGGCTGCGCCGGCACTCACGAGCGGCGCGCACGCCGATGGCGGTGTGCGGATCCAGCACCTCGCCGGTGGCGGCATACACCTCGGCGATGGTGGCGCAGGTCTCTTCATCGCTCACGGCCAGGGAGTCGAACAGCTTGCGCGCTTCGGTCCAGCGATCGTCGGCCACGGTCAGGGTGCCGCTGCTGCGAAAATTCGCCATCAGCTCGGCCAGGGCCAGGCCGTCGCGACCGTGCAGGTCGAACAGCAGGCGCTCGAAGTTGGACGAGACCATGATGTCCATGGACGGCGACAGCGTGGCTTCCAGCTGCTGCTTGTCGTAGCGGTTGCCGGACATGAAGCGGTGCAGGATGTCGTTGCGGTTGGTGGCGACCACCAGCTGGCTCACCGGCAGACCCATGTTGCGCGCCAGGTAGCCGGCGAAGATGTCGCCGAAGTTGCCGGTGGGCACCGAGAAGGCGATGGAGCGCGCCGGGGCGCCCAGCTGCAGGGCCGCATGGAAGTAGTAGACGATCTGGGCCATGATCCGCGCCCAGTTGATCGAGTTGACCGCCACCAGCGGGGTGCCCTTGAGGAAACCCTGGTCGGCGAAGCTGGCCTTGACCATCTCCTGGCAGTCGTCGAAGTTGCCTTCGATGGCGATGTTGTGGATGTTGTCGCCCAGCAGCGTGGTCATCTGCCGACGCTGCACTTCCGACACCCGCTGGTGCGGATGCAGGATGAAGATGTCCACGTTCTCGCAGCGCTTGCAGCCTTCGATGGCCGCCGAGCCGGTGTCGCCGGAGGTGGCGCCCATGATCACCACGCGCTCGCCGCGCTTGGCCAGCACATGGTCGAGCAGCCGCCCCAGGAGTTGCAGGGCGAAGTCCTTGAAGGCCAGGGTCGGGCCGTGGAACAGCTCCAGCACCCACTCGTTGGCGTCCAGCTGGCGCAGCGGCGCGATCGAGCTATGGGCGAAACCGGCGTAGGTCTCTTCCAGGATGGCCTTGAATTCGGCATCGGCGATGGAGCCGGCGACGAAGGGCTTCATCACCCGGAAGGCCAGCTCGTGGTAGGGCAGACCGGCCCAGGAGGCGATCTCCTCCAGGGAAAAGCGCGGCAGGTTCTCCGGCACATAGAGACCACCGTCGCTGGCGAGACCCGCCAGCAGCACTTCTTCGAAATTCAGCGCGGGCGCCTGGCCGCGGGTACTGATGTAACGCATGACTCGACCTCGGGAAAGACGGCGGCGCCGGGCGCCGCCAGGCTGCTCAGTTCAGGTGCTCGACGCGGATGCGGACGACATCGCCGACGACGTCGTCCAGGGCTTCCAGCGCGGTGATGGCCTCGACCATGTGGCGCTCGGTCACGCGATGGGTCAGCAGGATCATGGGCACCAGGCCGTCATGTTCCTCGGCTTCCTTCTGCATGATGGATTCGATGTTGATGCCGCGCGCCGAAAGGATGCTCGCCACCTGGGCCAGCACGCCCGGGTGATCCTTGGCCTGGATGCGCAGATAGTAGGCGCTCTCGCAGGCCTCGATCGACAGCACCGGATGGTCGGACAGCGCATCGGGCTGGAAGGCCAGGTGCGGCACGCGATTCTCCGGATCCGAGGTCATGGCGCGCACCACGTCCACCAGGTCGGCCACCACCGCCGAGGCGGTCGGCTCCTGGCCGGCACCGGCGCCATAGAACAGCGTCGAGCCGACGGCATCACCGTTGACCATCACCGCGTTCATCACGCCGTTGACGTTGGCGATCAGGCGATCGGCCGGGATCAGCGTCGGGTGCACCCGCAACTCGATGCCCTGGTCGGTGCTGCGCGCCACGCCCAGGTGCTTGATGCGATAGCCCAGTGCCTCGGCGTAGCCGACGTCGGCGGTGGTCAGGCGGGTGATGCCCTCGGTGTAGGCCTTGTCGAATTGCAGCGGGATGCCGAAGGCGATGGAGGCCAGGATGGTCAGCTTGTGGGCGGCATCGATGCCTTCCACGTCAAAGGTCGGATCGGCCTCGGCATAGCCCAGCGCCTGGGCTTCGGCCAGGACATCGGGAAAGGTCCGACCCTTCTCGCGCATCTCGGAAAGGATGAAGTTGCCGGTGCCGTTGATGATGCCGGCCACCCAGTTGATGCGGTTGGCGGCCAGGCCTTCGCGCAGCGCCTTGATCACCGGGATGCCGCCGGCCACCGAGGCTTCGAAGGCGACGATCACGCCCTGCTCACGCGCCTTGGCGAAGATCTCGTTGCCGTGCACGGCGATCAGCGCCTTGTTGGCGGTGACCACGTGCTTGCCGTTGGCGATGGCGCGCAGCACCAGTTCGCGGGCCAGGGTGTAGCCACCGATCAGCTCCACCACCACGTCGATCTCGGGATTGTCGGCCACCGCCAGGACATCGGCGGTGATCGGCGTGCTACCGGTGTCGCACTGGGGATTGGGCCGGCGCTGGGCGATCTGCGCCACCTCGATACCCCGCCCGGCGCGCCGGGCGATTTCCTCGGCGTTGCGCTTGAGTACGTTGAAGGTCCCGCTGCCCACGGTACCCAGACCACAGATGCCTACTTTGACCGGCTTCACACCCTTATCCCCATGTCGTGTGGGACCGCTCCGCGGCCCCGTTCATAGCTCTGATTGAGGCGCCTAGCGGGCGCCGATTGCCGCTTCCGCCAGCTGGTCGGCCGGCTGGTAGCCCGGGATCATCTGGCCATCGGCGAGAATGATCGCCGGCGTGCCCTGGATACCCATGTTCTGCCCCAGCGCGAATTGCTGGGCGACCGGATTCTGGCAGCTCTCGGACTTGACCTCACGGCCGGTGAACATCTGGTTCAGCGCCGCCGGCTTGTCCTTGGCGCACCACACCGCCTCCAGCTGCTTGGAACCCGGCGAGCCCATGCCCTGGCGCGGGAAGGCTAGGTAGCGCACCTCGATGCCGCGCTTGTTCAGTTCGGGCACCTCGGCGTGCAGCTTCTGGCAATAGGGGCAGGTGGTGTCGGTGAAGACGGTGATGTGCGCCTTGGTCTCGCCCTGGGCGGGATAGACGATCATCTGGTTGCGATCAAGGCCATTGATCTGCCGCGCCACGGCGACATTCTCGGCCTTCTCGGTCAGGTTGGAGGCCTTGCCGTCCTTGACCTGATACAGATAGCCCTGCATGACGAACTGGCCATCGCCGCTGGCATAGAGCACGCGGCCGCCCTTGAGCTGGACCTGATAGAGGCCTTCCAGCGGACTCTTGGCGATGGACTCGATGGCGAGATTGGGTTGCAGCGCGGTCAGGCTCTGGCGAATGGCCTGCTCAGGTTCGGCCTGAGCCAGTTGCACGCCGAGCCCCAGGCAAGCGGCGAGCAACAGTTGGGAAATACGCATGTTTGACTCCTGTTGAGACGCCGGCAAGCCTACCACAGACCTGCCGGCTACGGCGGCCCCGCCCTAGCCGCGCGGATGGTGCTGGGCGTGCAGTTGCTGCAGCCGCACGCGGGCGACGTGGGTGTAGATCTGGGTGGTGGACAGGCTGGTATGGCCGAGCAGCATCTGCACCGTGCGCAGGTCGGCGCCGTGATTGAGCAGATGGGTGGCGAAGGCGTGCCTCAGGGTGTGTGGCGACAGCGAGGTGCGGATGCCAGCCACCTGGGCATGCAGCTTGATGCGGTGCCAGAAGGTCTGCCGGGTCATGGGCGTGCCGCGCTGGCTGGGAAAGAGGATGTCGCCGGGCTGGCCGCCTAACAGCAATGGACGCGCGGTCTTAAGATAGCTTTCCAGCCAGGCGATGGCCTCTTCGCCCAGGGGGATCAGCCGCTCCTTGCTGCCCTTGCCGAAGACCCGCAGCGAACCCTCGCGCAGGTTGATCTCGTCCAGGGTCAGGCTGATCAGCTCGGTCACCCGCAGGCCGGTGGCATAGAGCACCTCGAGCATGGTGCGATCGCGCAGGCCCAGGGTGTCCTCGGTATCCGGCGCGGCCAGCAGGGCTTCCACATCCGCCTCGGACAGGCTCTTGGGCAGCGGCGCCCCCAGCTGCGGCATGCTCACCAGCAGCGTCGGGTCCTCGGCCAGCCGCCCCTCGCGCACCGCATACTTGTAGAAGCTGCGCAGCCCGGAGAGGAAACGCGCCGTGGAGCGCGCCTGGTAACCCTCGCTCAGGCGCCAGCCGAGGTGATCGAGCACGGCGTCGCGACCGACGGACTCCAGGGTCAGCCCCCTGCCCTCCAGCCACCGGGCGAAGGCCAGCAGGTCGGTGCGGTAGGCGCTGCGGGTATGGGGCGACAGCCCCTTCTCCAGCCACAGGGCGTCGAGGAATTCCTCGATCAGCCGCTCGGCGCTCACGCGGCGAATCCGGGCAGCACCGGGGTCGGCTTGCCCTCGTCATCGACGGCGACAAAGCTGAAGGCACCGTTGATGGCGCGTTCGCGGCCTTCCGCCAGCATGCCTTCGACGAAGACCTCGACCTGCACCTTGATGCTGGTGTTGCCGACCTTCACCACCCGGCCGATCAGCTCGACGATGGAGCCCGCGGGAATGGGATGGTTGAAATCGATGCGGTCGGTGGAGACCGTGACCAGCGGCTTGCGACAGAAGCGCGTCGCGGTGATGAAGGACACCTCGTCCATCCAGGCTAGGGCGGTGCCGCCGAACAGGGTGTCGTGATGATTGGTGGTGGGCGGGAAGACCGCCTTGGCCACCCGGGTTTCCGACAGCGCGGTGCGCCGCTGGATTTCCGCTTCGCGGGTCGTCATTGCTTACCTCGAACCTCAGAAACGAAAAAAGCAGCCGAAGCTGCTTTTTTCTGGTCACGCCGCGATCAGGAAAGCTTTTCCTTGATGCGGGCAGCCTTGCCGGACAGTTCGCGCAGGTAGTACAGCTTGGCCTTGCGCACGTCACCGCGACGCTTGACGCTCAGGCTGTCGACCAGCGGGCTGTAGGTCTGGAAGGTACGCTCGACGCCAACGCCGTTGGAGATCTTGCGTACGGTGAAGGCGCTGTTCAGGCCGCGGTTACGCTTGCCGATCACCACGCCTTCGAAGGCCTGCAGACGCTGACGGTCGCCTTCCTTCACCTTAACCTGGACAATCACGGTGTCGCCGGGGGCGAACGCCGGGATTTCTTTGTTCATCTGCTCAGCTTCGATCTGGGCAATGATTTTGTTGGTCATGTCACTCTGCTCCTAAGACAGGCCGCGGCCCGCCATCGATACCTAACTATCGTTCCGCTGACGGAGGTATTCCGCCAACAGGTTCTGCTCTTCTCCAGAAAGCGAGCGGCCATCCAGAAGATCGGCGCGTCGCTCCGCAGTGCGTCCCAGGGACTGCTGCAGTCGCCAGCGCCGGATATGCTCGTGGTTACCACTGAGCAACACGTCGGGTACGCGACGGCCCTCGTACACCTCGGGTCGGGTGTAGTGCGGGCAATCGAGCAGGCCATCGGTAAACGAGTCCTGCTCGGCGGAATCCGCATGCCCCAAGGCTCCAGGCAGCAGTCGCGTGACCCCATCGATCAGCACCATGGCCGGCAATTCACCGCCGGACAGCACATAGTCGCCAATCGACCATTCTTCATCCACGTGCGTCTCGATGAAACGCTCGTCGATGCCTTCGTAACGCCCGGCGATGAGGATCAGATGCTCCTCCTGCGCCAGTTCCCGTACCGCCGCCTGGTCGAGCTTGCGACCCTGGGGGGACAGGTAGATCACCTTCGCCGCCGAATCACCCTTGGCATCGGCCAGGGCGCGCTCCAGCGGCTGGATCTTCATGACCATGCCGGGACCACCGCCAAAGGGCCGGTCGTCCACGGTCTGGTGACGATCCTCGGTATAGCTGCGCGGGTTGTAGCAGGTCAGCTCCAGGAGCCCCTGCTTCATCGCGCGACCGCTCACGCCATAGGCGCTGACGGCCTCGAACATCTCGGGAAAGAGGCTGATGACATCGATACGCATGGATCAGAAATCCGCGTCCCAGTCGACCTGCATCTCGCCCTTGGCCAGATCCACCGCCAGCACGTACTGGTCGGGCAGATAAGGCAACAGACGCTCACGATCGTCGAGGCTGCCAGCACTGGGCTTGACCACCATGACGTCGTTGGCCCCGGTCTCCAGCAGATGATCCACCACGCCCAGCCACTGGCCTTCGCGATTGATCACCTTGAGACCTTCCAGCTGATGCCAGTAGTAGTCACCGGCGCCCAGCTGGGGCAATTCACTGCGCGGCACGCAGATCTCGAAACCGGCCATCAGGCGGGCTTCTTCGCGATCGTCCAGGCCCTGCAGACGTACCGTCAGGACCTTGCCGTGCATCCGACCGCCGAGCACCTTGACCTGCCGGGTCTCGCCTTCGCGCCGCAGCGTCCAGGTCCGATAGTCCAGCAGATTGTCGAGCGGATCGGTAAAGGAGTAGATCTTGAGCTCACCACGTACGCCAAAGACCGAAACTATCTTGCCCAGGACCACCAGGTCGGGGGCGGAGGTCGGCGTACTCATGGTCTTCAGGCGGTAGCCTGAGCGCTCTTGAGCAGCTGAGCGACGCGCTCGGACGGCTGGGCGCCCTGCGACAGCCAGTAGCTGGCACGCTCTTGGTCTACCGACAGACGGATTTCGGCGCCGCTGGCCACCGGGTTGAAGAAACCGATGCGCTCGACGAAACGACCATCGCGCGCATTGCGGCTGTTGGTCACGGTCAGGTGGTAGAAGGGGCGCTTCTTGGAGCCGCCACGGGCTAGACGGATGGTTACCATTGAACTTCGTTCCTGTAGTCGGTGCTTGTAGCTGTGGGCACACTGGGCCACATGGCCCGAAAGGCCGCATATTCTAAGGGCTGTTACCCGGTTTGCCAATGGCTTTCAACGGCACCCTCGGCATAGCGGCAGCCTGGAGACTCCAGCGGTGGAGCCCCGTCGCTCGCGAAGGTGCATCAGTACTGGTGCCGACGCCCTTCGCAGAGCCCTTTCCAATGCCGGCCATCTGGCGACGGGCGGCACCCGGAAATCACATCTTGGGCATGCCGCCGCCGGGGAACATGCTGCCCATGCCGCGCATCATCTTGGCCATACCGCCCTTGGCGGTGACCTTCTTCATCATCTTCTGCATCTGCTTGTGCTGCTTGATGAGGCGGCCGACGTCCTGCACCTGGGTGCCGGAACCCAGGGCGATGCGCTTCTTGCGCGAGCCGCTGATCAGCTCCGGATCGCGGCGCTCGGCCGGGGTCATGGAGTCGATGATGGCTTCCATCTGCTTGAAGTGCTTTTCCGCGGCGCCCTGGGCGTTGCCCATCTGCTGGATGTTCATGCCACCCATCATGGTCGGCAGCTTGTCCATCAGCGAACCCAGGCCGCCCATGTTCTTCATCTGGCGCAGCTGGTCGCGGAAGTCTTCGAGATCGAAGCCCTTGCCCTTCTTGAGCTTCTTGGCCAGCTTGTCGGCCTTTTCGCGATCCAGGGTCTGTTCGGCCTGCTCGATCAGCGAGAGGACGTCGCCCATGCCGAGGATGCGCGAGGCGACGCGATCCGGGTGGAAGGGATCGAGGGCCTCGCTCTTCTCGCCCATGCCGATGAACTTGATCGGCTTGCCGGTGATGTGGCGGACCGACAGGGCGGCACCGCCCCGGGCATCGCCGTCGACCTTGGTCAGGATCACGCCGGTGAGCGGCAGGGCGTCGTTGAAGGCCTTGGCGGTGTTGGCGGCGTCCTGACCGGTCATGGCGTCGACCACGAACAGGGTCTCGGCCGGCTTGGTGGCGGCATGGACCTGCTGGATCTCCGCCATCATCTCGCTGTCGATGTGCAGGCGACCTGCGGTGTCGACGATGACCACGTCGATGAACTTGAGCTTGGCTTCGCGGATGGCGGCCTGGGCGATCTCCACCGGCTTCTGGCTGATGTCGGAGGGGAAGAAGGTGACCCCCACCTCCCCGGCCAGGGTCTCCAGCTGCTTGATGGCGGCCGGACGATAGACGTCGGCGGAGACGACCATGACGGTCTTCTTCTTGCGCTCCTTGAGGAAGCGCGCCAGCTTGCCCGCAGTGGTGGTCTTGCCCGCGCCCTGTAGGCCGGCCATGAGGATGACCGCCGGCGGCGCGACGTTGAGCGCCAGGTCTTCGTTGGCCGCGCCCATGATGGCTTCGAGCTCGGCGCGCACGATCTTCACGAACGCCTGGCCCGGGGTCAGGCTCTTGGACACCTCGGTGCCGACCGCCCGCTCCTTGACCCGATTGACGAACTCCTTGACCACCGGCAGGGCGACGTCCGCCTCGAGCAGCGCCATGCGCACCTCGCGCAAGGTGTCCTTGATGTTGTCTTCGGTGAGCTTGGCCTTGCCGGTAATGTGGCGCAGGCTTTGGGACAGGCGGTCTGTGAGATTCTCGAACATGCGGACATCCAGGGCAGAAACGGCGGCTGACCGGCAAGTATAACGAAAGAGCGCCTGAGCAGGGATAGCCGCTAGGGCCGCTACCGCGTGAATCCGTCAGCAGTGCCCGCGTCGACGAGAAGCCGGGGAGAGGAAGGCAGGCACCGGCGCCAGGCCGGTACCCGAGGGGATGGGGTCAGAAAATCAGCGAGAAGATGCCGATGACCACCACCAGGCCGATCAGAAAGATGATGCCCATGGTACCGCCGAGAAATTTAAGCATGGTCGTGACCTCTTCAAGATATGTACCTCTTGGGACCACCCGCTGGCGGCCAGGGTTCGCCCAGCCTGGCCAGCCGGCGCCAAGGCGCGGCTCAGACTTTCTGTACCGCCCTGTCTGTGCCACACTCGCCTGCTTTCCGCTCTGCTGAAACCGGACCATGCACGCCCTGCTGCCCACCCTCCTGGCCGCCGCCCTCTATCTGCTCGCGACCCTCTACCAGGGCAGTTGCCTGCTGCGCAAACAGCCGTCGAGCAAGCCCCTGGTCCTGGGCGCCGGCATCCTGGCCCTGCTGCCCCACGCCCTGGCCGTCTATCTGCAGCTGATCCTCGAACCGACCCTGAGCCTGGACTTCTTCGACGCCTCCAGCCTGATCTCGGCGACCGCCATCGCGCTGATGCTGATCGGCTGCCTGCGCATGCCGCTGCAACCGCTGCTGGTGCTGGTCTATCCCCTCGGCGCCATCACCGCGCTGCTGGCCGAATTCGTGCCGCCGGGCACCGTGACCCCGCTGGACGTGTCGCCCAAGATCGTCGTGCACGTGCTGCTGTCGATCATCGCCTACGGGCTCTTCACCCTGGCGGTGCTGCAATCGCTGCTGCTGCTGATCCAGGATCGCCAGCTCAAGAACAAGCACCCGTCCGGGCTGATCCGCAGCTTTCCCCCGCTGCAGACCATGGAAAGCCTGCTGTTCGGCTTTCTCTGGGCCGGCTGGGTGGTGCTTTCGCTGTCGCTGATCTCCGGTTGGTTCTTTGTCGAAGACATGTTCGCCCAGCACCTGGTGCACAAGACGGTGCTCTCCTGCATCGCCTGGGTGGTGTTCGGCATCCTGCTGTGGGGGCGCAATCGGCTGGGCTGGCGCGGCCACCGGGCGATCCGCTGGACGCTGCTGGGCTTCATCCTGCTGATGCTGGCCTACTTCGGCAGCAAGCTGGTGCGGGAATTCATCCTGCATCGTTGACAGTCGTCGTTCCACTACCTGCATAATCAGGCGACCGAACCACGTTCGGCGCGACCCGGCCAACAGCCGCTTCGCGCCCGGCACGTCATAACAGGTCGTCCCGCCCGTCCCCATCCTCGGACAGCCGCTGCCCCATCGGGCCGCTCCGGCAGACGCCTCCTACAAGAACGACTGCCCGGTACCCCTGCATGTCCACGACCGCTGCCGCCTTCGACGCGCCCACCTCCGTGCCGCGCAACTCTCCCACCCGCGTGGCCACCGCCAGCTTCATCGGCACCGCCATCGAGTTCTACGACTTCTACGTCTATGCCACGGCCGCGGCCCTGGTGATCGGCCCGGTGTTCTTTCCCCAGGGCGCGGGCATGGCCCAGACCCTCAGCGCCTTCATCACCTTTGGCATCGCCTTCCTGGCGCGGCCGCTGGGTTCGCTGCTGTTCGGCCACTTCGGCGATCGCATCGGGCGCAAGTCCACCCTGGTAGCCTCGCTGCTGCTGATGGGCATCTCCACCACCCTGATCGGCCTCCTGCCCGGCTACGCCAGCATCGGCGTCTGGGCACCGATCCTGCTGTGCCTGCTGAGATTCGGCCAGGGCCTGGGGCTGGGCGGCGAATGGGGTGGCGCGGCGCTGCTGGCCACCGAGAACGCCCCGCCCGGCAAGCGCGCCTGGTTCGGCATGTTTCCCCAGCTCGGCCCCTCCATCGGCTTCCTCATGGCCAACGGCCTGTTCCTGGCCCTGGCGCTGCTGCTGGACGACGAGCAATTCCGCGCCTGGGGCTGGCGCATCCCCTTCCTGCTCAGCGCCCTGCTGGTGGTGGTCGGCCTCTATGTGCGGCTGTCGCTGCACGAGACACCGGTATTCGCCGAGGCCATGGCGCGGCGCGAGAAGCTGCGCCTGCCCATGGTCGAGACCTTCGGCAAGCACGGCAAGGCGGTGCTGCTGGGCGCCTTGAGCATGGTGGTGTGCTACGCCCTCTTCTATATCTCCACGGTGTTCTCGCTGAGCTACGGGGTGAAGAACCTCGGCTACAGCCGCCAGGAATTCCTCGGCCTGCTCTGCGTGGCCGTGCTGTTCATGGCCCTGGCCACGCCGCTGTCGGCCTGGCTGGCGGATCGCTTCGGCCGCAAGCCGGTACTGGCGGCCAGTGCCATCGCCGCCCTGCTGTCGGGCTTCGCCATGGAGCCGCTGCTGACCCACGGCTCCAGTCAGGCGGTCGGCCTGTTCCTGGCCCTGGAGCTGTTTCTCATGGGCATGACCTTCGGCCCCATGGGCGCCCTGCTGCCGGAAATCTTCCCCACCCGGGTGCGCTACACCGGCGCCTCGGCGGCCTACAACCTGGGCGGCATCCTCGGCGCCTCCCTGGCGCCCTACGCCGCGCAGCAACTGGTGGAAGCCGGTGGCCTGAGCTGGGTGGGCGGCTATGTCTCGGCGGCGGCGGCCATCAGCCTGGTGGCGGTGCTCTGCATGCGCGAGACGCGCGACCAGTCGCTGTAGATTTCTCCAGCCAATGAAAAAGGGCCCTGCGAGGCCCTTTTTCGTGGGGACGCAGCCGGCCTTACAGCTCGACCTTCACCGCCTGGGACGCACGCACGGCCTTGGCGCGGGCGGCTTCGATGCTTTCGTCGCGAGCCAGGGCGACGCCCATGCGCCGCTGTCCCTTCACCTCGGGCTTGCCGAACAGGCGCAGCGCGGTGTCGGGTTCGGCCAGGGCCGCGCCGAGATTGGCGAAGGCGGTCTGGCGCGAGTCGCCGTCCACCAGGATCACCGCCGAGGCCGAGGGGCCGAACTGGCGGATGGTGGGAATCGGTAGACCGAGGATGGCGCGGGCATGCAGGGCGAATTCGGAGAGGTCCTGGGAGATCAGGGTCACCAGGCCGGTGTCATGGGGCCGCGGCGAGACCTCGCTGAACCAGACCTGGTCGCCCTTGACGAACAGTTCCACACCGAACAGGCCGCGACCGCCCAGGGCTTCGGTGACCGCGCGAGCGACCCGCTCGGATTCGGCCAGGGCCTTGTCGCTCATGGCCTGGGGCTGCCAGGACTCGTGGTAGTCGCCCTTGACCTGGCGATGCCCGACCGGCGCGCAGAAGGAGGTGCCGCCGACGTGGCGCACGGTCAGCAGGGTGATCTCGTAGTCGAAATCGACGAAGCCCTCGACGATCACCCGACCCTTGCCGGCACGACCGCCTTCCTGGGCGTATTGCCAGGCGGCCTGCAGTTCGTCGGCGCTGCGCAGCAGGCTTTGGCCCTTGCCCGAGGAACTCATGATCGGCTTGACCACGCAGGGATAGCCCAGCGCCTCGGCGGCGGCGGCATAGTCTTCGTAGGTGTCGGCGAAATGATAGGGCGAGGTGGGCAGGCCAAGTTCCTCGGCGGCGAGGCGCCGGATGCCTTCGCGATTCATGGTCAGCTGGGCGGCGCGGGCGGTGGGCACCACGGTGTAGCCCTCGCCTTCCAGCTCCACCAGGGTGGCGGTGGCGATGGCCTCGATTTCCGGCACGATGAAGTGCGGCTGCTCGCGCTCGATCACCGCGCGCAGGGCGGCACCGTCGAGCATGTCGATGACGTGGCTGCGGTGGGCGACCTGCATGGCCGGGGCATCGGCGTAGCGATCCACGGCGATTACCTCGACGCCCAGGCGCTGCAGTTCGATGACGACTTCCTTGCCCAGTTCGCCGGAGCCGCAGAGCAGCACGCGGGTGGCGCTGGGGGACAGGGGGGTACCGATACGGGGCATGACAGATCTCTCCGGCTGATGTCAGGTCAGGAAGGCCGCACCGCCTGCTCGCGCCCGCTCGCTGCAGCGCAGCAGCACCTCGCGGCGCTCGCTGTCGCTCATGGACATCCAGCGGGTGATCTCGGCGGCGCTGCGCTGGCAACCGATGCAGATGTCCTGTTCGTCCAGGGCACAGACATGGACGCAAGGCGAACGCACGGGTGAATCGGCGGTGGTCATGCGGCTTCCCTCGAATGGCCGCGCATTGTGCCCGTTAATGCCCGTCTTGGCATGTGCCTTTACCTTGCCGATACCGCTCAATCCCGCCTGGGCGGTGCCTTGAGCGCGATACCGGCGTCGTACAGCAGGTTCACCAGTTCGACGATGATCACCGCCGTCAGTCCCCAGATGCGGTGCTCGCCATACTGATAGCTGGGCACCTGCCAGCGCCGGCCGTCGTGGTCGACCCTGAGGGTGAAATCCGGCGGCACCTCGCAGAAGAACTGCAGGGGCACGCTGAAGATCGCGGCGATCTCGGCTTCGCTGGGGACATATTCGAGCTGATCGGGGATCAGCGCGACGATGGGGGTCACCGCCAGGCCGTAGCGCGACACCAGCGGACTCAGGGGGGCGATCACCTCCACCAGGCCCGGTGGCAGTCCGACCTCTTCCTCGGCCTCGCGCAGGGCGGTGGCGACCAGATCGGCGTCCTCGGGATCGCGCCGGCCGCCCGGCAGGGCCACCTCGCCGCCGTGGGTGGACAGGTTGCTGGCCCTCAGGGTGAGCAGCAACTCGGGATGCTCGCCACGGATGATGGGCACCAGCACCGCCGCTTCCTGGTAGCTCTCGGTGCCGCTCAGGGTGCGCGGCTGATAGTGACGCAGGCGCTGGAGCAACTCATCCACGCCGGAATTCTCCCTTGCTCATCGTATCCCCTGGATCATGGCACGCCCGTCGGGCAATCCCAAGCCCAGCCATCGCTTGCGAGGCCTGGGATCGCCCCGGCACACTGCAGCAAAACGAGGATGAACCATGAAGCATTGCAATCACTGTGGCGGACTGCTGGAAGAGCGCATTCCCGCGGGTGACAACCGGATGCGCCTGGTCTGCAGCCAGTGCGGTGCAGTGCATTATCAAAATCCGCGGGTAGTGGCCGGCTGCCTGGCGACCTGGGAAGGCAAGGTGCTGCTCTGCCAGCGCGCCATCGAACCGCGCAAGGGTTACTGGACGCTGCCGGCGGGCTTCATGGAAAACGGCGAGACCACCACCGAGGCCGCCGCCCGCGAGACCTTCGAGGAAGCCGGCGCAACCGTGCAGGGCCTGGAGCTCTATACCCTCTTCGACCTGCCGCACATCGACCAGATCTACATGCTGTTCCGCGGCGAACTGGTCGACGGCCGCTTTGGCGTCGGCGAGGAAAGCCTCGACGTGCGCCTTCTGGACGAAGCCGACATCCCCTGGTCGTCTCTGGCTTTTCCGACCATCAAGCGGACACTAGAATGCTTTTTCGCCGACCGCCGTCGCGGCGAGTTTTCCCTGCGCCATGAAGGCATGGCGCCCATGGTGGTCGCACCCAAGCCTGCCTGAGCTCTTCCGAGGATCTACCCGACATGCGTCCGTTGCACCTGTTGTTGGCGCTCTGCTATGTGCTGTGCGGTTCGTTGCTTCCCCAGCTGGCCCACGCCAGTACTAGCGTCACGGTGATCCGCCAGCCGGCCGCGCCGCTGATCGACAAGGTGCTGGTCATCAAGTCGCGCAATCAGCTGCAACTGCTCAGCGGCGATACCGTGATGAAGTCCTATCGCATCTCGCTGGGCAAGAATCCCCGCGGCCCCAAGTTGCGCGAGGGCGACAAGCGCACCCCGGAAGGCTTCTACTGGATCGACTGGCGCAAGACCAGCGACAAGTTCAACCTGGCCATGCACATCTCCTATCCCAATCGCGAGGACCTGGCCCGCGCCAGCCAGGCCGGCGTGCGTCCCGGCAGCATGATCATGCTGCACGGCACGCCCATCGACGAGGAGTACCCGGAGTGGTACTTCAACTCGCTGAACTGGACCGAGGGCTGCATCGCCATGACCAACCACGACATGCGCGAGGTCTGGGGCCTGGTCAAGGACGGCACCCTGATCGAGATCCGCCCCTGAGCCACAGGCCGTCAGGCGGCAGCCCTGCGACCGCCGCCTGAGTCCCTGCCCTACCCCGCCACCTGCTCCGCCGGCGAGACGATGGTGGTCTTGCCCCGCGACCGACCGCTGCTGAGGTAGTCGGCGATGGATTCCTGGGTGACCTCGCCGAGGAAATCGTTGTCGGCGCTGAGCACCGGCAGCCAGGAGCTGTTGAACTGGTACATGCGCGACAGCAGGATGCGCAGGTGCTCGTCGAAGGCCGCGGTGGCCTTGAACGGGGTGATGAAGGGCGCCACCGGGCCGCTCTGCCCGCGCAGGTCACGCCGGCGCACATAGCCCAGGCCCTTGTTGGCGGCATCCGTCACCACCAGGTAGCGGCGGTCGTGCTCCTCCATCAATTCCACGGCATCGCCGATCAGGGTCTCGGCCTGGATCGAGGGCGCGTTGTCGGCCGCATCCTCGGCACGGATCAGCAGGAGACGCTTCAAGGTGCTGTCCTGGCCGACGAAGTTGCTGACGAAGTCGTCCTTGGGATGGGCCAGCAGGGTGTCCGGGTGGTCGAACTGCACCAGGCGGCCGCCGCGGAACACCGCGATCTTGTCGCCCAGGCGGATGGCCTCGTCGATGTCGTGGCTGACCATGATCACCGTCTTGTTCAGCGCCCGCTGCATCTGGAAGAACTCGTTCTGGATGGCATCGCGGTTGATCGGGTCCACCGCGCCGAAGGGTTCGTCCATCAGCAGCAGCGGTGCCTCGGCCGCCAGGGCGCGAATCACGCCGATGCGCTGCTGCTGGCCACCGGACAGTTCGCGCGGATAGCGCGACAGGTACTGCTTGGGTTCGAGCTGCACCATGCTCATCAGCTCGGTGGCGCGCTCGCGGCATCGCTTCTTGTCCCAGCCCAGCAGCTTGGGCACCACGGTGATGTTTTCCTCGATGGTCATATTGGGGAACAGACCGATCTGCTGGATCACGTAGCCGATATGGCGTCTGAGCGTCACCTCGTCGATGCCGGTGGTGTCCTCGCCATTGATCAGCACCCGTCCCGAGGTGGGCTCGATCAGGCGATTGATCATCTTCAGGGTGGTGGTCTTGCCGCAGCCGGAGGGACCGAGGAAGACGCAGATCTGGCCCTCCTCCACGGTGAGGCTCACGGCGTCCACCGCGGTCACGTCCTTGCCATGCTGCTTGAAGGTCTTGGTCAGGCGGTCGAGTTCGATCATCTGGGACTCCTTAAGGGGCGCTGCGCAGGCCGCGCGGGGTGAGGCGGCGTTGCAGCCACTGCAGGACGAGGTCGGCGACGATGGCCAGCAGACTGACCAGCACCGCGCCGACGATGAGGGTGGCCATATCGCTGCGGCTGATGGAGGTGAGGATGAGCACGCCCAGGCCGCCGGCGCCGATGGTGGCGGCGATGGTCATGACGCCGATGTTCATGACCACGGCGGTGCGCACCCCGGCCAGGATCACCGGCAGGGCGATGGGCAGTTCGACCATGCGCAGGCGCTGCCAGAAGGTCATGCCGATACCGGCACCCGCCTCGCGAATGCCCGGCTCGACGCTGGTCAGCGCCAGGTAGGTGTTTCTCAGGATCGGCAGCAGCGAATAGAGGAACACCGCGGTGATGGCCGGCAGCGGACCGAGGCCCTGGCCGAACTTGGAATAGAACGGCAGCAGCAGACCGAACAGAGCGATGGAGGGCAGGGTCATGACCACCGTGGCCACCGCCTGCAGCGGTCCGGCCAGCCAGGGATAGCGGGTCATGAGGATGCCCAGGGGCACGCCCACCAGGATCGCCAGGGTCACGGCGATCCCCACCAGGGTGATGTGCTGGCGGGTCAGTTCGAGGACCTGCAGCCAGTCGATGTGATTGAAGGAGGTGACGAAATCCATGGGTCATTGCCCTCCGTCTAGGGGGTGCTGGGCGAGGAAGTCGCGGGCCACCTGGGCCGGCGTCTGCCGCTCGATGTCCACCTTGGCGTTGAGCTGGCGCATGGTGGCCTGGTCCAGGCTTTCCGCCAGGGGCTTGAGCAAGGCGGCGAGATCCGGGTGCTTGGCCAGGTACCCGGCGTTCACCACGGGGGCGGCGGTGTAGTCGGGAAAATAGCCCTTGTCGTCTTCCAGCACCTTGAGCCTGAAGGCGTCCAGGCGGCCGTCGGTGGTGTAGACCAGGCCGGTGAAGACCTGGCCGTTGCGCAGGGCGGTATAGACCAGACCCGGGTCCATCTGACGGATGTCGTCCCGGGTGTAGCTCAGGCCATAGGCCTTGACCAGGCCGGCGAGGCCATCGGAGCGGTTGGCGAATTCGATGTCCAGGGCGGTGAGGTGCTGCTTGCCGGCCTCGGCCTTGAGCAGCCCGGCCAGGTCGCTGATGCTGTTCAGCTCGGGATGCTGTCGAGCGATCTTCTCCGGCAACGCCAGGGCATAGGTGTTGTTGAAGCGGGTAGGTGCCAGCCAGGCCAGACCGACCTTGGCGTCCAGCTGCTTGACCCGCTGGTAGGAGGCCTCCTTGTCCAGTCGTTCGGTGACATGGTTGTAGGCCACCAGCGAGGTGCCGGTGTATTCCCAGGTGAGGTCGAGCTGGGCGTTCTTCACGCCGTTCCAGGCGATGGTGCTGCCCAGGCCGCCGACGATCTCCGGCTGATAGCCGCGGCGGGATAGATACTGTCCGGTGAGTTCGGCGAGGATGGCCTGCTCGGTAAAGACCTTGGCGCCGATGCGGATCGGATCGGCCTGGGCGGCGCTGGCCAGCGTCAGTCCGAACCAGGCGGCGCCCAGGGCGATAAGCAACTTCTTCATCTCGTCTCCTTAGCGGGCCAGGCCGCGTTCCAGCCAGAGGCGACTGGCGAGCAGCACCAAGCCGTCGAGCAGCAGGGCCAGCAGGGCGGTGGCTGCGGCGCCCAGCAGCAGCTGCGACTGGTTTTCCAGGGCGATGGCGGGAAAGATCAGGCTGCCCAGGCTGTTGGCGCCGATCAGGAACACCAGCGGCGTGGTGCCGACGTTGATCGCCAGGGCGACCCGCACCCCGCCGATGATGATGGGCACGGCGTTGGGCAGCTCCACCTTGGTCAGCACCTGGATGGGGGTCATGCCGATGCCGGTGGCAGCCTCCTTGAGCGAGGCCGGCACGTTCTTCAGCCCCTCGTAGGTGTTGCGCACGATGGGCAGTAGCGAGGCCAGGAACAGCGCCAGGATCGCCGGTCCGTCGCCGATGCCGACGATGCCCAGGGCGATGGCCAGCACCGCCAGCGGCGGCACGGTATTGCCGATGTTGAACACCTGCATGAAGCGCTCGGCGCTGCGGGCGAAGGCTGGCCGACTCAGCAGCACGCCGGCGGGGATGCCCACCAGCAGAGCCAGGACCATGGAGACGGCCACCAGGTAGAGGTGGGCCTGGAGATAGAACAGCAGATCCGCACGATAGGTACTGAGGGTATCCCTACCGATCCAGTGCACCAGCAGTGCCAGGATCACCACTCCCACGGCCGTGCCGAGCAGGAGGGTCTTGAACTTCGCCATGTCAGGCTCCTTCAACGGGCGGACAGGCCGCATGCCTTCCGAGTGCGGACCTCGCACGGGGCGAGGCGCAGGACGGCTGTCCGGGTTCAGGGTCGAGACACAGCAGGGCATGGCGGGTATGCCGGCTGGACCAACGGGGCACTGCGGATCTCGGATCTGCCTAGCCCTTGGGTGTCGCTCCGGGGGAACGACATGGCGCCTTGTCTCGACCGAAGAGATTGACGTCCATCGCAGTCGATAGTTCGCCAGCTCCTTTTCAGGCTAACCCAATAGACTCGCTCAATGCCAACCCGATCATGCGAAGCGGAACGTCTTGACAGGGTGAAAGGCCCGGCCGAGAGGCTCGGACAGCCAGCAAAAAGCGAGAGTCGCGCGCTAGAGCCTTCGGCGAATGTGTGACGATAAATTTAATACGCTTACTGTTATCCGCTTTGCAGTACCCGAGCGATACCCGTCACAGATGACGAGGCAAGCCGCCGCCGTTTCGTGGAGCGGCACACAGCTCAGCTGACGTACGGTCATATCTGAAACATCTTTCTGTGAGCCAGTGCGGTGACGGGGTTTTGGCACCCCTTTATCATGCCGACGAATGGCTGACGCTTTGAGGGATCATTCAGCCATACCAAGGTCAATAGGTGGCCCAGTGATAGCACCAAGCGCCGTTTCTGGAACCGCTATAAAAACAGACTATTCACCGAGCTAACTTCAAAGGGAACGTTATGAATGACATGACGGCTTGTGCATCGTTGGACTCCGCTGTTCTCTCCTCTGCCCCCGTAATGCTGCTGCAACCCAAGGTGGAAAATTGGGTGGTGGTGTATGCGCACGGCGGCCTGATCGCCGAATTCAGCGACGAGGCCTCGGCCCGCCGCGAAGCCGAGCAGTGGGCTGGGATCTGCCTGCGTCGCTAAAGACCGCTTTCGAATGACCTGCCTGCGCCATGGAAAGATGGAAAGCAGTCACAGGCAGTTCATTACCCGCTCCACCCTTCCTTTCCTACCTGGGGGTCGCGGTGCCCGGATCCAGACGCCGCGGCGTCCTGCGCCTAGCTGCCCGCCAGCCTAACCAGCTCGCATTTCCGCGGTTTTCGCCCGACATTAACGTTGTCTGGCGCACCTTCTGAGCCTTGCACTGCAACTTCCCGGCGTCTCTTCAGGCCTCATGGCGGATCGGGCCACGACCGCCCGATATTCCCACGTCTTCCGTCACTGTCCGGGACCTTGCCGATGACGCTACGCCTGAAATCCAAGCTCACCCTGTTGTTCACCCTGCTCTGCGGTCTGGCCGCCATGCCGGTTGCCCAGGCTGCCTCACGGGACTTCCCCACCGATCTCGTCGGTCTGAATTTTTCCGGCGCCGGCTTCGCGCCCCACGTACTGCCGGGCAAGCCGGGAACCAACTATTTCTTTCCTGATGCCGGCCATTACCGACGTTGGGCGGCCAAAGGCATTCGGGTGATCCGCTTCCCGGTCATCTGGGAGCGCCTCCAGCCCACGCTGGGACAACCCCTGGATCCCGCCTACGCCAAGCTGATCGACCAGACCCTGGACAACGCCAAGCGCTATCGCATGAGCGTGATCCTGGATCTGCACAACTACATGAGATACCGCGGCCAGATCATCGGCAGCGCGGCGGTGCCCTATCCGGCCTACGCCGATGTCCTGCGCCGGATCGCCCAGCGCTGGCACGAGCACCCCGCCCTCGCCGCCTACGACATCATGAACGAACCCCACGATGCCGTTGAGCAATGGCCGGTGGCAGCCCAGCACGGTATCGACGCGGTGCGCGAGGTGGATCGGGCGCGTCCGCTCCTGATCGAAGGCAATGGCTGGTCCAGCAGTTATCTCTGGCCGCGCTACAACGCCAAGCTGCTCGGCCTCAAGGATCCGGCCGACAACCTGATCTATTCGGCGCACGTCTATTTCGACAATGACGGTGGCGGCAAGTACCTCAAGAAGGACATGACCGACTTCGATCCGGATGTCGGCATCCGCCGGGTCGAGCCCTTCATCACCTGGCTCAAGCAGCACGGCAAGCGCGGTCACATCGGCGAATTCGGCGTGCCGGACAACGACCCCCGCTGGCTGGCCGCCATGGACCGCCTGCTGGCGCGGCTGCGCCAGGAATGCATCCCGGCCATGTACTGGGCAGCCGGCCCCAACTGGGGCGACTATCCGCTGGCGATCGAACCGGTCAAGGGCAAGCCCCGCCCGCAGTGGAAGGTGCTGCAGATATACGTGAAGCCGGCCGACTGCCAGACCCTGGGTCCTCGCTGAGCGAAGCGCCACCGGGCAGTACGGGCGGCGCCTTCTTGCCGTTGGGTGACAACTTGCCCGGAAATCGGTGACTGCAATCACAAAACGCCGGGCCAGGGACGGCCTAGCAAGAACTTGCTGGTTTTTGGCGATCAAAATGTAACAGCAAGTAATAGTTCGACTATTAAGACGCTTGCGACGCACAAGAGCCAGGATGCCATGTCAGCTTTCACGTTTCCGCACTACCCCTCCAGTCTTTCCCCCTAACGGCAGCGCTGCATCCGTTCGCCTCTTCTTGCCGCACCCTCAGGGATACCCCATGGAAAGATTTGTCGCTTTGGATAGCTTTCGCGGTCTGTTGGCCGTCGCCGTCGTCCTGTTTCACACCTATGTCGCTCAGGCCGCCTCGGAAAATCCGCTGATTGCCAATGCCTACCTGTTCGTCGAGTTCTTCTTCGTGCTCAGTGGCTTCGTGCTCATGCACACCTATGAGAGCCGGCTGCGCACCCTGGACGACTATCGCGACTTCGCCATCAGTCGCGCGACGCGGATCCTGCCGCTGCATCTAGCCATGCTCGGTCTCTATGTGCTGCTGGAGTGCGGTCGCCTGCTGGCGGAAAAACTGGGGGTCGGCTTCAACGATCCGGCGTTCAGCGGCGCCACCGCGCCCGAGCAATTCCTGCCCAATCTGTTGCTGCTGCAATCCTGGCTCGGCCAGGCCATCACCGGCTCCTTCAATTACCCGTCCTGGAGCATCAGCATCGAGTTCTACCTCTATCTGGTCTTTGGCCTGCTGGTGCTCAAGGGCCAGGGTCATCAGCGCCAGTGGTTCCTGGCGATCGCCCTGCTGACCTTTGTGCAGCTGCTGTTTCCCTTCCTGCCGCTGAAGACCGAGATCTTCCGCGGCCTGTCGTGCTTTTTCGCCGGCGCCTGCACCTATCGCCTCTATGTTTGGATCAAGCAGCACAACGGCGGACAATTCGGTGGCACCCTCCTGGAACTGGCCTGCCTGATCGCCGGCGCCGCGGTGATGACCTCTGACCTGCCGGTGCCCAAGAAGGGCGTGCTGGCGACCCTGGTGTTCTGCGTCACCATCCTCACCTTCGCCTTCGAGCGCGGCCTGATCTCCAGCGTGCTGCATCACGGCCTCTTCGTGCGCCTGGGGGTGCTTTCCTACTCCATCTATCTGTGCCACGCCGCGGTGATCTTCGTGATCAAGAGCGCCTTCATCGTGCTGGGCAAGCTGCTGCATCAGGACCTCACCGTGGTGGCGCCCTCCCATGATGCACCGCTGCCCTTCATGATCCGCTACATCGCCACCGGCAGCGTCGTGCTGGACAACCTGGTGGTGGTAGTGGAACTGGCGGTGGTCTTCGCCTTCGCCTGCCTGACCCACAGATACATCGAGATCCCGGGTATGGCGCTGGGTAAGCGCCTGGTGCGCCGCAAGCGCACCCCGCCCTGCTGCGACGGCAACATCCAGCCGCAGCGCTGAGCGACGCCTGGCACAGCCCTACCGACCTCGAGCCGGTGGGGCTGCCCTCTGCTATACTCCGCCCCCTCTTTTTTCTTCCCGCCCAGGTTCATCCATGACCACCCAGGCCGCCGAAGTCGCCAAGCGCCGTACCTTCGCCATCATTTCCCACCCCGACGCGGGCAAGACCACCATCACCGAAAAGCTGCTGCTGATGGGCCAGGCCATTGCCGTCGCGGGCACGGTGAAGTCGCGCAAATCCGACCGGCACGCGACCTCCGACTGGATGGAGATGGAAAAGCAGCGCGGCATCTCCATCACCACCTCGGTGATGCAGTTCCCCTACCGCGAGCACATGATCAATCTGCTCGACACCCCCGGTCACGAAGACTTCTCCGAAGACACCTACCGCACCCTGACCGCGGTGGACTCGGCGCTGATGGTGCTCGACGGCGGTAAGGGCGTCGAACCCCGCACCATCGCCCTGATGGACGTTTGCCGCCTGCGCGACACCCCCATCGTCAGCTTCATCAACAAGCTCGACCGCGACATCCGCGATCCCATCGAGCTGCTCGACGAGATCGAGGCAGTGCTCCAGATCAAGGCCGCCCCCATCACCTGGCCGATCGGCAGCTATCGCGACTTCAAGGGCGTCTATCACCTCTCGGACGACCGCATCTACGTCTACACCCCCGGCCATGGCCACGAGCGCATCGCCACCAAGACCATCGACAAACTGGACTCCGACGAGGCCCGCGCCCACCTGGGCGATCTCTACGACCGCTTCGTCGAGGAGCTGGAGCTGGTCCAGGGCGCCTGCCACGAATTCGATGGCGAGGCCTTCCTGCGCGGCGAGATGACCCCGGTATTCTTTGGTACCGCCCTGGGCAACTTCGGCGTCGACCAGGTGCTCGACGCCGTGGTCGACTGGGCCCCGCGTCCGCTGTCGCGCGCCGCTCACGAGCGGGTGGTGGAGCCGGTGGAAGAGAAGTTCTCCGGCTTCGTGTTCAAGATCCAGGCGAACATGGATCCCAAGCACCGCGACCGCATCGCCTTCATGCGCATCTGCTCGGGCAAGTACGAGAAGGGCATGAAGCTGCGCCATGTGCGCATCAAGAAGGATCTGAAGATCGCCGACGCCCTGACCTTCTTCTCCAGCGAGCGCGAGCACCTGGACGAGGCCTTCGCCGGCGACATCATCGGCCTGCACAACCATGGCACCATCCAGATCGGCGACACCTTCACCGAAGGCGAAGCCCTGGGTTTCACCGGTATCCCGCACTTCGCCCCGGAACTGTTCCGCCGCGTGCGCCTGAAGGATCCGCTGAAATCCAAGCAGCTGCGCCAGGGTCTGCAGGAGTTGGCCGAGGAAGGCGCCACCCAGGTGTTCTTTCCCGAGCGCAACAACGACATCGTGCTCGGCGCGGTGGGTGTGCTGCAGTTCGACGTGGTCGCCAGCCGCCTGAAGGAAGAATACAAGGTGGAGTGCGCCTACGAGGCCATCAACGTCTGGTCGGCGCGTTGGATCGAGTGCGATGACAAGAAGAAGCTCGAAGACTTCAAGAACAAGGCCTTCGAGAACCTGGCGGTCGACGGCGGCGGGCACCTCACCTACCTGGCGCCGACCCGGGTCAACCTGGCGCTGATGGAAGAGCGCTGGCCGGAGATCAAATTCCGCGCCACCCGCGAGCACCACTAAGCCTACCGTCCTGACCGGCGCGCCTGGCGCCGGTCAGGCGTACCGCCCTCCTCCCGGAATCGTCCAGGCGGATCGCCGGCGCTCCTGCCCGGTCTGCGCGAATCAGTCCCGATCGGAAGACTCGGCCGCGGCTTCCAGCTCGACCATGGTCAGCTCCAGTTCTGCCCGCTCGGTCCACTGGCCGTCGAGCTCGGTGCGTACCGCCACGCCCAGTTCCTTGAAGTCGGCCACCTGCTTGACCAGGTTGCCCGGCCCGCCCACCAGTTGGCCGCAGGCCTTGCGATAGGCTTCGCCGGCCTTGTCCAGACTCTTGCCGATGCCGTCCATGCTGCCGAGAAAGGTGCGCAGCTTGTCGTAGACCTTGCCCGCGCGCTCGGCCAGTTCGGCGGTGTGGCGATTTTGGTCCTCGAAGCGCCAGAGCTGGCGGACGATGTTGAGGCTGGTCAGCAGGGTGGTCGGCGTCGCCACCAAGACATTCTGCTCGATGGCACGCTGGAACAGGCTCTCGTCGGCCTTGAGCGCCTCGACGAAAGCCGATTCGATGGGGATGAACAAGAAGACCATCTCCGGCGAATTCAGCCCCGGCAGACTGAAGTACTCGCGGTCGGCCAGTTCGCGGATGCGCTCACCCACGGCGCGCACGTGCTCGCCCAGGGCCAGGCGGCGCTCGCCCTCGTCTTCGCTGTTGACGTAGCGGGTATAGGCGTTGAGCGACACCTTGGCGTCCACCACCAGGTGCTTCTTCTGCGGCAGATGGACCAGCACGTCCGGTCGCCGGCGACCGGTCTCGGTGGTGAAGCTGCGTTCGCGGACGAAGTCGCGCCCCTCGCGCAGGCCGGAGCGCTCCAGCACGTTTTCCAGGATGAGTTCGCCCCAGTTGCCCTGGGCCTTCTTCTGGCCGCGCAGGGCGGTGGCCAGGTCGTGGGCTTCCTGGGTGATCTGGCGGTTGAGCTCCTTGAGGTCGAGCAGTTGCTGGCCGAGGGCCGCCTGCTGCTGCACATCCTTGTGGTGGATGTCCTCGACCTTGGCGCGAAAGCCCTCGATCTGCTCGCGGAAGGGCCGTAGCAGCGCATCCAGGGATTGCTGGCTGTGCTGGGCGAAGGCCTGGCCCTTGGCGTCGAAGATGCGTCCGGCCAGTTGCTCGAATTCCAGCTTGAGTTGCTCGCGACTCTCGCGCAGCAGCTGTTGCTGCGCCTGGAAGTGCTCTTCCTTCTGTTCCAGGGTGGTCCGGAGCGTCGCGTGTTCTTCGGTCAGGCGCGCATGGCGTTCCTGCACCTCGGCGTGCAGCTGCTGCTCGCGGTGCTGGCGCTCGCGCACCTCGGCGAGCTGCTCCTGGATGCCCTGCAGCTGGGCGCGGGTGGCCTCGGCCAGGGCGTGCTGTTCGGCGGCCTGCAACTGGGCCTGGCGGGTCTGCTGGCGCAACTCCGCCTCCAGCTCGCGATTGGCCTCCAGCTGGCGCTGCAGAGCGGCGGTGCGTTCGCGCTCGGCGCCCAGCTCCACCACCTGGCGACCGTTGGCCAGCTCGGCGCGTTGCAGGTCGTCGCGCAGCATGTCGTAGCGCTCGGCGGCGCTGTCGAGTTGCTGTTGCAGATAGCGCTGGCGTCCGGTCAGCCAGACGGCCGAACCCGCCCAGCCGGCCAGCAGCAACAGGGGAAGCACAAGGGAAACGAAAGGCAGGGAAGTCATAGCGCTCTCATCGCGGACGGCTCCCCTCACCTTAGGCAGGCGCGAGGGGAGCGTCCAGCGTTTATCTGTACATTTACACAGTGTTTCGCAAATCCAGGTCCAGGCCGCTGACGCGACGGACCCGCCGGGCCACCGCCTCGGCAAAGATGCCGCCACGGGCCTCGATCAGGGTGAAATCATCGCGCGCCCGGGTGATGCCGGTATAGACCAGCTCCTTGGTCAGCACCGGACTGAGCTGCTCGGGCAGCAGGAGCGCGGTGTGGGCGAATTCCGAGCCCTGGGACTTGTGCACGGTCATGGCGAACACCGTCTCCACCGCCGCCAACCGGCTGGGCAAGACGAATCTCAGACCGCCGCTGCCATCGCCGCGGGGAAAGGCGACCCGCAGGACCTTGCGCGCCGGCTGGTTGGCGTCCGGCAGGCAGAGGGTGATGCCGATGTCGCCATTCATCAGCCCCAGGCTGTAGTCGTTGCGCGTCACCAGCACCGGACGGCCCTCGTACCAGCCGTGCTCGCCCGCGAGCAGGCCCGCCGCCAAGAGGGCACTGGCAATGCGCAGGTTGAGACCTTCCACACCCCAGGGGCCCTTGCGCACGGCGCAGAGCAGCTGGAAGTCGTCGAAGGCGGCCAGCACCTGGCCGGCCCAGAGCGTCCAGGCGGGATCCTCCAGGACGGTATCCAGCTGAGGCCGCGTCCCCTGCAGGACCTCGAGATAATGTCGATAGCCCCGGGCGCGCCCGCGTCCCTCCAGCACCAGGCGTTCGAGGGCGCGATCCTCCGGCCCCTTGAGCAGGACCCGATGGAGATCGGCGTAGCCGCCGTCGACCAGCACCTGCTGCGCACCCTGGCCGTCCTGGGCATTCACCCGACGGGCCAGCTGGCCGATCCCGCTGCCAGCGCCGAAACGCCGTGAGCGCCTGAGCATCACCACCTGCTGGGCCAGGGCGTCACCCTGGTCGTCGCCGACCGCCAGGGTCGTCTGGGCCAGCGACTGGCCGCTCACGGCTTCCAGCCAGGCGCGGGTGGCCGGACTGTAGCGTCCGGCTTCGGCATCCCGGCAGAGATCGCCCAGCACCGCGCCCGCCTCCACCGAAGCCAGCTGATCCTTGTCCCCCAGCAGCACCAGACGCGCCCGCGGCGGCAGGGCCGCCAGCAGGCTGGCCATCATTTCCAGGTCGATCATCGAGGCTTCGTCCACCACCAGCACGTCCAGCGGCAAGGGATGCCCGCGGTGATGGCGGAAGTGGCGGGTATTGGGCCGACTGCCCAGCAGCCGGTGCACCGTGGTCACCCCGGTGGGGATGTGCCGGCGCAGTTCGTCATCCACCGGCAGGCGACTGACCTGGCCGCCGATGGATTCGGTGAGGCGCGCGGCCGCCTTGCCGGTCGGTGCGGCCAGGCGGATGCGCAAGGGGCGACCGGCCGCCACCGCGGGCGCTTGGAGCAGCGCCAGCAGGCGCACCACGGTGGTGGTCTTGCCAGTGCCGGGGCCGCCGGTGACGATGCTGAAGGCACCGCGCACCGCCAGGGCGCAGGCCAGTTTCTGCCAGTCGGGTTCGCCACCCGCGTCGGGGTCCGGCGGAAACAGCCGATCGAGACGCTCGGCAAGATCCGCCGGCAAAGGCTCGGGGGTGGCCAGGCGCTGGCGCAGGCTGGCCGCCACCGCGCGTTCGTAATTCCAGTAGCGACGCAGGTAGAGGCGCTCACCGCCCAGCACCAGCGGTCGTTCCGGACAGCTGCCGTCGCCATCGACCAGGGCGCTGGCCCGCAGCGCCTGCTGCCAGGCCTCGAGGGTCTGGCCGTGCAGCAACTGCGACGGCAAGAGCGACGCGCGCGCCTCGTCGCCTTCGGGTGGCAGCGACAGGGCGGCATCGGGATTACGCAGGGTGGCGGCGAGATCCAGGCAGACATGGCCATGGCCGAGCTGATGGCTGGCCAGGGCCGCGGCCAAGAGCACCGCCGAGTCGCCTTGGGGTTCGAGTTCGCCGAGAAAGCCGGTGAAGGCCCGGTCCACCTGGCGCAACCAGCCGCGCTGCACCCAGAGTTCCAGTAGGCGAAAAAGGTCGTCCCGCTGTTCGAGCGGGGTAAGTGGACGCTCCTGGGCCAGGGACGCCAGGCGCAGCAGCCGTTCGGTGGCGGGGCTGAAATCAGACATGGGCATTCTCCGCACCGCTGAACAGCAGATCCAGGGTCTCGATCAGCGCCTGGGCGGGCCGCTCGACAAAGACGCCGTGGCCGGCCGGATCACAGCCGCGCAGGAACAGGTAGACGGCGCCGCCGAAGTGGCGCTCGTAGCTATAGTCGGGCAGTCGCGCCTTGAGCAGCCGGTGCACGGCCAGGCTGTAGAGCACGTACTGCAGGTCATAGCGCTTGGCCAGGACGGCCTCCTCCATGGCCGCGCGGGTATAGGCCCCGGCTTCGGCGCCCAGCCAGTTGGACTTGTAGTCCACCACGAAATAGCGCCCCTCGTGTTCGAAGACCAGATCGATGAAGCCCTTGAACAGGCCGTTGAGCTGTCCCGGTTCCAGCATCGGCCGCGCCTGGCCGCCGTGGGTGCCGCGCCGCACCAGCTCGTCCAGCCGCTCCAGATCGACGCCATGGGTGGCGAACCAGAATTCCATCTCCACCTGGTAGCGCGCCAGTTCGCCCAGGCGCTGGCTGCCCCCCGGCAGGGGCAGCGGCAGCGCCAGCAACTGGCGCAGCCAGCCTTGCAGGATGGGAATCCAGTGATTCCAGCCACGCCGCTGGCAACGCCGGGCGATCAGATCGTCCAGCCGCTCGGGCGCCGCCTGGATGGCGGTGAAGCCCTCCTCGCCCACCCATTCCAGCAGGCTGTGCAGGAAGGTGCCCGGACCGGGGCCGCGGGGAAAGCGATGCAGGTCTTCGCCGGCCGCCGGCTGGCGGGCCTCGTCCGGGGCGAGGCGATCGTCGTCGAACAGCTTCTGGGCCGCCGGGGTATCCAGATCCAGCTCCAGGTTGAACGGGACCTCCTCCCGCGCCTCGCCCAGGCGCGTACCGATGCGCAGGGCGCTGTAGGAGGCGATCCACCAGTCCTCGCGGGCCGCCCGACGGGCCGTCAGCGCCTTGAGGGTCACCGGCGCTTCGCGGGCTTCGGGCAGGCGTGCCGGACTGGCTGCGGGCAGCGGCAGGATCAGGGTGTCAGGTTGCGCGCCGATCAGGGTGGTCAGGGCGGTGCCCAGGGCCGCCGAACTCGCCAGGGGCTCGCCGCCGGTGGCCAGGTAGCCAAGGGCACTGCGGGCGAAGCCGGATTCCTTGCTGCGCCCGCGCTTGAGATCGGCCACCCCGACCCAGCAGGCATGGCGGGCCCGGGTCAGGGCGACATAGAGCAGGCGCAGGTCTTCGGCCAGGCGCTCGTCGTCGGCGCGGGCCAGTTCCTCGGCGGAGGGCTTGAAGGTGCGGCGCAGCTGGCCCTGATCGTCGTGATAGCGCAGCGGCAGGCTGGCGCTCTCCTCGGCGCGATAGGCGCAGGCGAAGGGCAGGAACACCAGCGGATATTCCAGGCCCTTGGACTTGTGCACCGTCACCACCTTGACCAGCTCGGCGTCGCTTTCCAGGCGCAGGATCTGCTCGTCGGCGGCGCCCTGGGCGGCCAGTTGCTCGGCCAGGTGGCGGATCAGCGCCTGCTCGCCGTCCAGCTCGCCGGCGGCACGCTGCAGCAGTTCGGCGAGGTGCAGCAGATTGGTCAGCACCCGCTCGCCATCGGCGCGGGCCATCAGCCGCTGCGGCAGGCGGAAGTCCTGCAGCAGTCGGCGCAGCATGGGCAGCACGCCCTGGCCGCGCCATAGCTGGCGATAGCCGCGGAATTGCAACACCCGCGCCTCCCAGGCCTGCTCGTCGTGATTGAGGGCATCCAGTTCGGCCAAGGGCAGGTCGAGGGTCAGGCTGCCCAGCGCCGCGCGCAGCCGACGATCCACGTCGGGCTCGGCGCAGGCCTTGAGCCAGTCCAGCAGGCAGCGGGCCTCCTGGGCGGTGAACACCGAATCCTTGTCCGACAGATAGACGCTGCGCACCCCGCGTCGCACCAGCGCCTGGCGTACCGCCTGGGCTTCGCTGCCGGCGCGTACCAGGATGGCGATGTCGGCCGGCCGCAGTGGCGTGAGCTCGCCGTCTTCGCGTCGAAAGCCGGCCTTGGCCTCGGCGGCCAGGCTCAGCAACCGGACGATCTCGCTGGCGGTGCTCTCGGCCAGGGTGGCGCGATAGGCGGTGCCGGCCAGGGGCTCGTCGCCGGCCAGCTGCCAGAAGGTCAGGGCCGCGCCAGGCGTGCCGTCGATCTCCAGGACTTCACGCCGCCCCTGGGCGCGGACCGGCTCGAAGGGCACCGGATTGTCCTCGCCCTGGCGGAACAGGAAGGCCGCCCGCGGGGCCGTGGCCTCGCCATGGGCGAACACCTGGTTGACCGCCGCGACCATGGCGGCGGTGGAACGAAAGTTGGTGTCCAGCGAGTGCAGGTGGCCGGCATTGGCGCGACGCGCCTGCAGATAGGTATGGATATCGGCGCCGCGGAAGGCATAGATGGCCTGCTTGGGATCGCCGATCAGGAACAGCCCGGTACCCTCCCCCGCGCCATAGACGCTGCTGAAGATGCGGTACTGCACCGGATCGGTGTCCTGGAATTCGTCGATCAGCGCCACCGGGAATTGCTCGCGGATCAGCGCCGCCAGCCGCGCGCCGGCGCCATCGGCCTGCAATGCCCGATCCAGGCGGGTGAGGATGTCGTCGAAACCCAGCTCGGCGCGACGCAGCTTCTCGCGCTCGAATTTCTGCTGCACCCAGGCCGCCGCGTGCTCCAGCAGCGGCACCTCGGGGCTGGGCAGCTCGGCCAGTTGCCCGGGCAGGCGCGCCATGGCCGCCAGGGCCGGATGATCCGGCGGACTGGCCTTGGTCCAGACCTCGGCGAAGCCCTCCTCGGTCAGCCGGGTAAAGCCGGTGCCGATATCCAGGTCCTCGCTGGCGGGGTTGTCAGCCCAGGCGACCAGCTTGTCGCACCAGGGCCCGAAGAATCGCTTCTGCAACTTGCGGCCGTCGACCACCTTGGCGTCGCAGCCGGCCTGGCAGAGGTCACGCACCTCTTCCGCCCACTGGGCCCAGGGCGCCTTGAGCCGTGCCAATCGCTCGCGACGCTCCGTCAGGGCGGTGGCCAGCAAGGCGGCGGGTTCGCCCTGGGGCGCGCCCAGGGCCTCGCTCAGCAAGGGTCGCAGGCGTGCGGCCAGAGCGCGGGGCTCGCCCCAGTGCTCGATCACCCAGTCCAGCGCCTCCCCTTCCAGGGGGTAGCAAAAGCGTCGCCAGTAGTCGCGCACCACCTGGGCGAGTAGCTCGCTCTGGTCCTGCTCCAGGTTCTGCACGAAGAGACTACCGCTGTCGAAGGCGTGCTCGCGCAGCATGCGCTGGCACCAGCTGTGGATGGTGGAGACGGCCGCCTCGTCCATCCACTGGGCGGCGATGTCCAGACGGCGGGCGCAGTCGGCCCAGGCCTCGACCGGAAAGTCCTCGCGCAACTCGGCGAGCAGCGGATCGGGCGCGGCGATCTCGTCGCGGAAGAAACGCGCGGCTTCGGCCAGGCGATGGCGAATGCGATCGCGCAATTCCTGGGTGGCTGCCTCGGTAAAGGTCACCACCAGGATCTGGGGCGGCAGCAGTTCGCGGCCGAAGGCCGTCTCCGGCGTACCGTGGCCCAGCACCAGACGCACATAGAGCGCGGAAATGGTGAAGGTCTTGCCAGTGCCGGCACTGGCCTCGATGAGCTGATTGCCCTGCAGCGGAAAGCGTAGGGCGAGCGGACGCTGACTCATGCCTGGCCCTCCCCACCCATCACCTGCCAACCGGCGTTATAGACCGGGGCATAGAGGGTCTGGCACCAGCCATCGAATTCCTCGTCGGCCAGCAGGGCGGCGAAGTCCGGGTATTGCCGACGCAGCGCCGGATGAGTCGCCGCCTCGCCCTGATAGGCCTGCTCGGCCGCCGCCAGGGCCTTGTCCGGGTCATTGGCCAGCCAGGCGAAGGCGGTGCGCGGCGCCACCGGCAGCGGCCGCCGCTGCCCCAGGGCCCAGGCGTCCAGCAATTCGTTCAGCTGACGGCGAGCCAGCTCAGCGTCCAGTGGCGCCAGCAACAGGGTCAGGTCGGTCGCCACCACCGCGGTGGTCAGCTGCAGACCACCGGCCGCGGCGACCAGGTGCTGTACCCAGGGCCGCAACAGCCGGTGCCACTTGCGGGTACGCGTATTGCCCAGGCCATTGGCCTGGGCGTTCAGGGCCAGCAGGCCCTCGGGGCCGCGGCGCAGCCGTTCGAGGTTGGCCACCAGTTGCAGCTCGCGATGTTCGATATCCAGGGTCAGGGCCTCTTCCAGGGGTTCGGGCCAGCGCAGCGTCAGGGCCTCGACCTGGGCCACCACGGCGGGCAGCGGCTCGCGCAAGGCCCGCCCGGCCCGCTCGCCAAAACCCGCCAGCGGCAGCCGACCACTGCCGCGCAGGCGCTCGGCGGCGGCCAAGAGCGCCTGATCCGCCTCGGCCGGCGCGGCCAGAGCCGCCGCCAGCAGGTCTTCGCCCAACTGGTAGCGGGTCAGGGCGTCCAGGCCGAAAGGCTCTTCGTCTTCCGCCGGCGCATCGGGCGCCGCGAAGTGCACCTTGAGGCGATTGGCGAAGAAGAGGTCCACCGGTCCGCGCAGAAAGCGTGCGAGATCATCGAGGCCCAGGGGTTCTTCGGGCACCAGCGGCGGCAACAGCTCATCCTCGTCACGCGTGGTGCGGTCATGCACGCCCAGCCACTCGGCCGCGAAGCTGAAATAGCCGCGCTCACCGCGGAAGTAGCGGGCACTGAAAGGCTGCAGGGGATGCTCCTGGGTCAGGGCCATGAGCAGGCGCTCCGGCTCCTCTTCATGCCCCGCCAGCCGCCAACCGGCCTGGAGATGGTCGCGCAACTGGGCGACCAGCACCGACGGCGGGCGCTCGCTGTTGTCGCGGATGCTGCGCCCCACCCAGCTGACATAGAACTGATCGCGCGCCGAGAGCAGCGCTTCCAGCAGCAGATAGCGGTCGTCCTCCCGTCGCGAGCGGTCCCCAGGACGGTAGTCCTGGGCCATGAGATCGAAATCCAGCGGTGACTGGATGCGCGGATAGGCACCGTCATGCATGCCCAGCAGGCAGACCACGCGAAAGGGAATGGCGCGCATGGGCATCAGGGTGCAGAAATTGACCGCGCCAGCGAGAAAGCGCTGGGCCAGGCCACCGCTGTCCAGCCCCGCCAGCCAGGCCTCGCGCACCATGGTGAGTGGCAGGTCTTCATCCAGCGCCACGTCCTCGCACAGTTCCAGCCAGCGCTCGCGCAGATTTTCCAGCTGTTCCAGCAGGTATTCGTCGTGCTCATCCTGGGCACTGAAGAACAGCGCCAGCAGCGCCTGCAGGCGGGCGCCCCACTCCGCCGGTCGCGCCGGCTGGGCCAGCGCCGCCTGGGCCGCGTCCAGGGCATCGAGCAGATCCACCAACGGTCCGACCAGTGCTGCGTCCAGGCCGCCCACCTCGTCGAAGGGCTCGATATCCCCCAGGGCCGCGCCACTGCCGACGGCGTAGCCCAGCAGCATGCGCCTCAGACCGAAGCGCCAGGTGTTCTGCGTCAGCCCCTCGGGCAGGTCGAGGCGACTGCGCTGCTCGGCATCCAGTCCCCAGCGCACGCCGGCGCCTTCCAGCCACAGATGCAGGGTCGGCAGATCGCCCTCGCGCAGACCGAAGCGGGCGCGCAGCGCCGGTACGTCCAGCAGGTCGAGGATCTCGCTCAGGGCGAAGCGGCTGTCGGGCAGCTGCAGCAGGTGCTCCAGGGCGATCAGCAAGGGTTGGAAACCGCGCTGGTGCTGGTCGGCCAGGCTGAAGGGGATGAAGCGTGGATCCTGACGTTCGAGCTGGCCGAACACCGCGCGGATGTGCGGCGCATAGGCGTCGATGTCCGGCACCATGACGATGACGTCGCGCGGCCGGAGGCTGCTGTCGCTGTTGAAGCGCGCCAGGAGCTGGTCGTGGAGAATCTCCACCTCGCGCTGGGGGCTGTGGGCCACATGGAAGCGCATGGACCTGTCCCGTGCCGGATCGACCGCCGGCCAGCGCTCGCGGGTCTCGCTCAGCGGACGCAATTCGAGGATGTCGTCCTGCAACTGGCCGAGCAGGTGTTGGGGCTCGGTTTCGGCGAAGAGGTCGATGCGCCCACCGTTGAGGTCCTCGAACAGGCGGCGATAGCCATCGGGTTCGTCGAATTCGTCCAGCAGGTGGATATAGTCGCGGCCCTGCTTGCCCCAACTCGCCAGCAGCGGCTGGCCGTGCTGGTGCAGCGCCTCGGCATCCAGGGTCTGCGGCATGCCCGGCTTGCGCTGCTGGCGCCGGTAATTCTGCCGCAGGAGATCCTGGTCGGCGACGATATCGGACCAGTGATGGCGACAGGGATTGTGCACGCAGAGCAGCACCTGGCTGAAGCGCGCCAGGGCGGCCAGGGCTTCGAGGGTCTGCGCCGGAATCGCCGACAGGCCAAAGATCACCACCCGCCGCGGCAGACCGGCTGGCGGCTCGGTCGCCGCCTGCATGACCTCCAGAAAGCGCCGGTGCACCCCGGCCCGACTGCGGGCCAGACCACCGTCACCCACATCGTCCAGCAGCGCCCGCCACAGCTGCGCCTGCCAGCGGCAACTTTCCGGCAAAGGACGCCGACCGTCGCGCAGGCTGGCCAGCAGATCGCGCCCCGCGGCCCAGTCGTTGAGCCAGTCGGCGCGATAGACCTGGTAGCCGTCATAGAGATCGGCCAGGCGCTCGGCCAGCTGATAGCGCTTGCGCAGATCGCCGTCGTCGTCGAGAAAGCGCCGCAGGGCGGCGAAGTCCGGTTGCAGGAGCAGGGTCGGCAGGAGCCGCATCAGACGCCAGGTCAGGGGCGCGCGGTCCAGCGGCGAGGAGGGTGGGACCTGGTCACGCCCCAATACCTGGCGATAGGTCCGCCAGAGAAAGGCCGCGGGCAACTGCACTTCGAGGGCCGCGGCGATCCCGCAACCGCCCTCGTCGTCACCGCGCGGATCCTCGGCCAGCGCCAGCTTGAGCCACTGGGCGATGCCATTGCTCTGCACCAGCACCTGTTCGTTTTCCAGCGGCGCCAGGGGATACCGCCGCATCCAGCCGACCGCCAGGCCGCGCAGCTCTTCGAGCCGATTGCCGTGTACCACCATGAATCCGGGAGTGAGCGCCTCGGACATCCTACGCCTCGCTGTTCGCTATCTGCGGCCAGGGTAAGGATCACCCGCGCCAGACACCAGCCCGCAATGTGTTGACCGACGCATGACGCAGTGCACAGCCGCTCCGTCCACCCGCCTATCGCGGGACTCGAGCCGGTAGACTCAGCCGCTATCGGCCGCCGGCCTTCGACAGGATGTTTTCATGCGTTTCCTCGTTGCCCTTCCCCTGCTTCTGGGTGCCGCCTTCGCCCATGCCGACACCGGCGAGCCCGTCGACTGCGCCAGCCTGCAGGCGCAATTGCCCTTGCCCCTGCTCCAGCAGACCTCCGGCCTGCCCCTGGCCTATGCCCGGCAGATCGCCGGCGGCTGCGCCTTCACCGATCGCGACACCGGCCAGCCGGCCAACTACCTGCTGGGCCTGTCGGCGGGTTACGAGAATGGCGGTCGGGCGCTGCCCAAGCTGCGCCGGCAGGTGCAATCCTTGAGCGAACAACTGGAGTGCAAGGCCATCGACGGCCTGGGCGAAGGCGCCAGCGCCTGCAGCAAGCCGCTATTGGGCACCCAGGTCTTCTTCATCAAGCGCGACCGGATCCATACGGTGACGGCGTCCAGCCCGCTGGAATACGAGAAACCCGAGCTGCCGGCCAAGCTGCGCCAGGCGGCCCAGGCGACCGCCCAGGCCTGGGCGCAGCGGCTATAGGGGAAGGCGCGCCCTAGTGGCCGCGCCGATTGAGGTCTTCGGAGTAGAGATCGTCTTCCAGCTCATTGCCGGGGATGGCGTGCTCTTCCGCCGCCCAGGCACCCAGATCGATCAGTTTGCAGCGGTCGGAACAGAAGGGCCGGTTGGCGCTCTTCTCGCTCCATTCCACGGGTGCGCCGCAGGTGGGGCAGTCCACGGTAAGAGTGCTCATACTTGGCCTCCGTCAAGGGTCAGATAAAAGGAATGCAGGCGCTCCACCTCGGCGTGGAGCGTGGCGAGATCGCCGTCGTTGCAGATGACGTCATCCGCCTTGGCCAGCCGCTCGGCGCGCGGCAACTGCGCCGCCAGGATGGCCCGTACCTGGGCTTCGTCCACCCCGTCGCGGCGCATGGCCCGCTCGAGCTGCAGCGCTTCCGGCGCGTCTATCACCAGCCCCCGCCGCACCAACGCCCGCTGTCCGGACTCGAATAGCAGCGGCGACACCAGGATGGCATAGGGCGACTCGGCACCAGCCAGGGCCGCCAGGATTTCCTGGCGAATGAGGGGATGCAGCAGGGCTTCCAGCCAGCGCCGCTCAGTTGGATCGGCAAAGATCGCGGCTCGCAGCGCCGCTCGATCCAGGCTGCCATCCGGCTGCAAGACAGCGGGCGAAAAATGCCCGGCGATCTCGGCCAGCGCCGGTCGTCCCGGCTCCACCACCCAGCGGGCGGCCTGGTCGGCGTCGACACAGGTGATGCCCAACTGGGCGAAATGCTCGGCAGCGGCGCTCTTGCCACTGCCGATACCCCCGGTCAGGCCGAGGGTCCAGGCAGAAGTCATCGGAATCCGGCGAAGTTCAGGTACAGGCCGGTTATTTGATCACCCCAGAGCAAGGCAATCCACCCCGCCACGGCGAGATAGGGACCGAAGGGCAAGGGCGTGCTGCTTTCCGCCCGCCGCAGCCGCAGGGTGATGACGCCCAGAATGGCGCCCACCAGCGAGGACAGCAGGATGGTCAACGGCAGGATCTGCCAACCGCCCCAGGCGCCGAGCAGCGCCAGCAGCTTGAAGTCGCCATAGCCCATGCCTTCCTTGCCAGTCACCAGACGGAACAGCTGGAATACCAGCCACAGACTCAGATACCCCGCTACCGCGCCCCAGACGGCATCGCCGAGGTTGGTGAACAGGCCGAACTGATTGGCGACCAGTCCCAGCCACAACAGCGGCAGCACGATCACATCCGGCAACAGTTGGTGATCGGCGTCGATCAAACTGGCCGCCAGTAGCCCCCAGGTCAGCAGCAGAAAGGCCCCACCCTGCCAGGTCACGCCCAGGTGCCAGATGACCCAGGCCGACAGCAGTCCACAGGCCAGCTCCACCAGCGGATAACGCAGGCTGATAGAGGCCTGACACCCCTTGCAGCGACCGCGCAGGACCAGATAACTCAGCACCGGCACATTTTCCCAGGGCCGCACCGCGCGCTGGCAATGAGGACAGCGTGAAGCAGGTCGCGCCAGGTTGAAGGGGGCGCCTGCCGGCTCGGCCGGCAGCTCCAGCACCTCACGCGCCTCCGCCTGCCAAGCCCGCCTCAGCATCACCGGCAGGCGATAGACCACCACATTGAGAAAGCTGCCCACCAGCAGCCCCAGGACCAGCGCGCACAGCGCCGCGGCCAGCGGCGCGCCGGCCAGGAACTCCAGCAGCGCCATCAGACCACCGAGCCGAGCTGGAAGATGGGCAGATACATGGCAATGATCAGACCACCCACCAGAACCCCCAGGACCGCCATGATCATCGGCTCCATCAGGGTGGTGAGGTTGTCGACCATGTTATCGACCTCGTCTTCATAGAAGGTCGCGACTTTGGACAGCATTTCGTCCAACGAACCGGATTCCTCACCAATAGCTGTCATCTGGATGGCCATGGAAGAGAACACCCCGGTAGTGCGCATGGAGAAATTGAGCTGCATACCGGTGGACACATCGCCCTTGATCTTCTCCACGGCATTGCGGAATACCACGTTGCCGGTCGCACCCGCCACCGAGTCCAGGGCATCCACCAGCGGGACACCCGCTGCGAAGGTTGTGGCCAGGGTCCGGGCATAACGGGCAATGGCCGACTTGTAGAGAATGGAGCCGATCAACGGGATCTTGAGCAATCCACGATCGACCGCGTCGCGGAATTTTTCCGATTTCTTGTAGAAGTGACGAAGGACGAAAGCCAGCACAAAGAGCCCGCCCAGTACCAGCAACCACCACTCCTGCAAAACCTCGGAAATCGCGATGACCATAAGGGTAAAGGCCGGCAGCTGAGCCCCGAAGCCCTCGAACACCGATTGGAATTGAGGCACTACCTTGATCAATAGAATGGCCGACACGATCACCGCGACGACGATCACCGCCGCGGGATAGGTCATGGCTTTCTTGATCTTCTTTTTCAACGCCTCGGTCTTTTCCTTATAGGTGGCTACCCGATCCAGCAGGGTCTCCAAGGCACCCGATTGCTCACCTGCGTCCACCAGGTTGCAATAGAGGTCATCGAAATACTGCGGCTGCTTGCGCAAGGAGTTGGCCAGGCTGTTACCCGCGGCGACGTCCTGCTTGATGTCGTCGACCATCTTGCGCATGTTGGGATTATCGAAGCCCTCGCCGATAATGTCGAAGGCCTGCAGCAGGGGCACACCGGCACTCATCATGGTCGCCAGCTGTCGAGTGAACAGGGCGATATCCATGGGCTTGATCTTCTTGCCCTTGCCGAACAGGGACACCGACTTCTTGCGTACCCGGGTCGGATTGATTCCCTGTTTGCGCAACTGCGCCTTGATCAACGCAGGGTTCAGGCCCGTCATCTCGCCCTTCACCTTGGTCCCTTTGCGATCGGTCCCCTCCCAGGTGAAGCTGCCCATCTTGATAGCTTTATCGGCCATGGCCTCGACTCGTCAAAGGCTCGGCCCGCGGTGGCGAGCCCGTCAAAAGAATGCTCTATGTAGAGCTGGTTGCGGCTTTAAAGGCAAGCATCACGCCAAACAGCGACAGTCGCCGCGCCCCGACGTATCCGAGGCTTGCAGCGATGATCGACCAACGCTCGGATCAAGTCCCCTCTCCCTCCGGGAGAGGGCTAGGGTGAGGGAAAGCCGCTAGTCCTTGGTTACCCGATTGATCTCTTCCAGACTGGTAATCCCCTGCATCGCCTTCACCAGCCCCGACCGCCGCAGATCATTGAAGCCCTCTTTACGCATCCGCGCCGCGATCTCGATGGAGTTGCCCTCCTCCATGATCATCTGCTGCAGTGCCGGGGTGATCTTCACCACCTCGTAGATCCCCACCCGGCCGCGGTATCCCGCATTGCAGTCTTCGCAACCGATAGGCTGGTAAAGGGTGAAGCTACCGACCTCCTCTTCCTTGAACCCTTCGGCCAACAATGCCTCACGCGGCACTTCATGGACTCTCTTGCACTTGCTGCACAGCTTGCGTGCCAACCGCTGGGCGATGATGAGATTGACCGAGGTCGCCAGGTTGAAGGCGGGCACGCCCATGTTACGCAAGCGCGTCAGGGTTTCCGCCGCGCTGTTGGTGTGCAGGGTCGACATCACCATGTGACCGGTCTGGGCTGCCTTGATGGCGATCTCCGCCGTTTCCAGGTCCCGGATCTCACCCACCATGATCACGTCGGGATCCTGACGCAGGAAGGCCCGCAACGCCTGAGAGAAGTCGAGTCCCTGACGCGGGTTGACGTTGACCTGGTTGATACCTTCCAAGTTGATTTCCACCGGATCCTCCGCCGTGGAAATATTGATGTCTTCGGTATTGAGGATGTTGAGGCCGGTATAGAGGGATACCGTCTTGCCCGAACCGGTCGGACCGGTCACCAAGATCATCCCCTGCGGCTGCTTGAGTGCCTGCAGATAGAGCTCCTTCTGCACATCCTCGTAGCCCAAGGCATCGATCCCCATCTGGGCGCTGGAGGAATCCAGAATCCGCATCACGATCTTCTCGCCCCAGAGGGTAGGCAAGGTGTTGACCCGGAAGTCGATGGACTTGGTCTTGGAGACCTTGAGCTTTACCCGGCCATCCTGGGGTTTGCGCCGCTCGGAGATATCCATATTGGACATCACCTTGAGCCGAGCCGAAATCCGTGACACCAGCTGCACCGGGGGCCGCGCCGCTTCGTGCAGGACACCGTCGGTACGGAAGCGTACCCGGTACATCTTTTCATAGGGCTCGAAGTGTAGGTCGGACGAGCCCTTCTTGATGGCATCGAGCAGCATCTTGTTGACGAACTTCACCACGGGCGCATCGTCGGCGTCGGTACCAGCCACGGCTTCTTGCGCCCGCTCTCCTCCCTCAGCTTCCAGATCGAGATCGAGATCGGACAACTCAAGCCCACCGGTTCCCGTATCGAGGTAGCGCTCGATGGCCTGATGTAGCTTGTCATCTTCGACCAGCACGACCTCCACCGCCAGCTTGCTGCCAAAGGACACATCATTGATGGCCTGCTGGTTGGTAGGATCGGAAAGCGCGATGAAAAGCTTGTTGCCTCTTTTGCTCAAAGGCAGGAAGTGGTGCTGCTGCATCAGCTTTTCGTTGACGATGTCCTTGGGTAGCTGCTCCTTGTCGATAGCCGCAAGATCAACAAAGGGTACGCCGAATTCCTGGGCAGCCAACTCCGCCAAAGGGCGGCTCTGCACCAGCCGCTGCTGAACGAGATAGGTCACCAGTGGCACCTTGGCCTGCTTGGCCTTGACCACCGCCTGCTGCGCTGCCGCCTCCGCCAGCAGTTGAGCATCCACTAGCTGCCGCGCTAGTCCCGACAGCATCACTGTCTCGTTCATCGTCATTCCTACCCTTAGCTACAGAAAGCGTTATAGCACCACCAATGGCGCCCGCAAAATGACGCCAGACAGCTGACATTTTTTGTCATCACCTGCCCTTTTGTTGACGCCCACCACAAGGAAAACGTGCTGCAGTCGCCACTTTTCTTTGGCACGGCCTGTGCTATACCTCAAACAGGCACGTTGGCCTGATCCAACCTCGGAGATTTGGAATGAAAGCTCAGAAAGGCTTTACCTTGATCGAACTGATGATCGTCGTTGCGATCATTGGTATTTTGGCGGCGGTAGCTCTTCCTGCCTACCAAAACTACACTACTAGAGCTCGCGTCGCGGAAGGCCTAGGCCTGGCAGACGCCGCAAAAGTAAATGTTGCTGATGTGCTCTCTTCAGGCAATCCTGGAGCATCGGCATCTGGTTATGGTCTTGGTTATACTCAACCGAGCGCGACTGCGAATACCTCTAGCGTCGCAATTGATGCAACGACCGGTGCAATCACCATTACGACTACAGCCGCAGCGGGGGGCGGTACTATTATTCTAACCCCTAATGCTCCAAAAGGTACTGCACTGCCAGATGGAACTAAGACCTTCACTCCTCCGAGTGATGCAGTTGTCTGGAAATGCAGAGCCAAAGGATCGGCCGATGGCGGATTCAAAGGCACTACCGAAGGAAGTCTGGCTGCTACTTTTGCCCCGTCCGAGTGCCGTTGATGCATACTGCATTAACATAGGCTAGAACCATTAAAAGTCGATCAATGTCAATTGGTCGACTTTTAATACTTGATAAGCTTCAGGTAGCACTATGAAATTGGAAATTAATAGATAGTATTTTTTCTAAAAATATTCGCACTAGCCATATAAAGCCGCCTTTCAAGGCATCCCCTTCCCCCCAAACGCCCCCACCACCGTCCCCGTACTAAAACTCGCTTCCTCCTCCGCCAACGCCACATACAACCCCGCCAACTCCGCCGGCTGCCCTGCCCTCCCCAGCGGCGTGTCCTGCCCGAACTCCTTCATCTGCCCTTCCAGCTGACCACCCGCCACCTGCAGCGGCGTCCACACCGGACCCGGCGCCACGGCGTTGACGCGAATACCCTTCTTGGCCAGTTGCTTGGCCATGCCCTTGGTGAGATTAAGGATGGCGGCCTTGGTCGCGGCGTAGTCGATGAGTTCCTCGCCGGGATCATAGGAATTCACCGAGACGGTATTGATGATACTGGCGCCCGGCGGCAGGTGCGGGATGGCGGCCTTGCTGAAGCGGAAGACGTGATAGACGTTGGTCTTGAAGGTGCGGTCGAATTGCTCGTCGGTGATCTCGAGGATGTCCGCCTTGCTTTGCTGATAGGCGGCATTGTTCACCAGCAGGTCCAGGCCGCCGAGTTGCTGGACGGCCTTGCTCACGACGTCTTCGCAGGCCTCCTGGGTACGGATGTCAGCCGGCAGGGTGATGGCCTTGCGGCCGGCTTCCTGGATCAGCTTGACCACCTCCTGAGCGTCGGACTCTTCGGAAGGATGGTAGTTGATAGCCACATCCGCCCCTTCCCGGGCAAAGGCGATGGCCACGGCGCGACCGATGCCACTGTCGCCGCCGGTGATGAGGGCCTTGCGCCCGGCCAGGCGACCCGAGCCGTGATAGCTGGTCTCGCCATGGTCGGGACGCGGCTCCATCTTGCTGGTGAGCGCCGGCCATTCCTGGCGCTGCTCCTTGAAAGGCTCGCGGGTGTACTTGGTGCGCGGGTCCTGCAGCGGCTTGGCGGGACGAGTCGCGCTGCTGCCTTCCTGGGCGACGGCAGCGCCCGAAGCAGCGGCGGCGAGCCCCACGGCGGAGCCGACGAGCACGTTACGACGGGTAAGGGAGTAATCGGTCATCGAGGCTCTCCGCATGGGCAGCTATCTATTGGCAGGATCATGGGGGCGAAGCTGCGGCAAGGCTGGATCCGCGAAGGTTTAGGTATGACGACTCCCATAAAGGTTTCCCGAATGCATGCCGCCCTGACCGCTGACCTTCGCGCGCAAAAATCACGTCAGGCCGAGAAGCATTAACGAATCGCGAAATCAGCGGCGGACAGCAGTGCGACACATCGCCACAGGGCTTGGCACAGGCCCGATGACCAGGCTTGCACAGCAGATGACCGAAGACTTATCATTGAAAGCTTCGTGCCGGTGTAGCTCAGTTGGTAGAGCGGCGCATTCGTAATGCGAAGGTCGTAGGTTCGACTCCTATCTCCGGCACCATCCTTCCGCCTCATCCCTCCTCGCTCTTTTCAAAGCCTTCAAGGCCTTAGCCGCCTTGGGCCGAGCCTTTCTGCGTCCCTTTCCGATCTGCGCCTTGCGTGCGAGCTGACCGCAAACGCCCGAGCAAACTGGCGACTCCCTGCCCCTCGGCTACTCTTACCCAGCGCATGACAGTGCCTTACACCGCCTGATTTCGGCTTGCTTGACGGGCGGCAACACCTGAACAGCGGCTGACCAAAGGGTCGAATATCCAGCCCCTCTGTGGCACCATACCGCGCTGCGAAATCCCGCAATTTCTGCAATCCATCAGCCTGCCGCACGGATGCCTGTCCGTTGCGGAGCATGAGGCTGGCGACAGGCACGTTGAGAGAATAACCACGATGAGCCGCTCTACTGAGGTCGTGAGATGAAACTAACGAAGTATCTAAAACCAACCGGTTGGCTTCTGGCCGGTGCCGCCGCGCTGCTGCTCAGCGGGTGCGACGCCGTGCTGCTGGACCCGAAAGGCTCCATCGGCGTGCAAGAACGCAACCTCATCTACACAGCGTTCGGCCTCATGCTGATCGTGGTGATCCCGGTCATCGTGATGACCTTCCTGTTCGCCTGGAAGTACCGCGCTACCAACAAGGAAGCCAAGTACACCCCGAACTGGGCTCACTCCTACAAGATCGAAGCCGTGGTCTGGCTGGTCCCCCTGGCCATCGTGGTGTTCCTGAGCATCCTGAACTGGAAGACTTCCCACGAGCTGGATCCCTTCAAGCCGCTCGACCATTCCGAGCAGCCGCTGGTGATCGAAGCGGTCTCGATGGACTGGAAATGGCTGTTCATCTATCCCGAGCAAGGCATTGCCTCGGTGAACGAGATCGCCATCCCGGTGAATCGTCCGGTGCAGTTCAAGATCACCTCCGAGTCGGTTATGAACACCCTGTCGATCCCGGCCCTGGGCGGCATGATCTATGCCATGTCCGGCATGCAGAGCCAGCTGCACCTGATCGCCGATCATCCCGGCGAATTCGAAGGTCGCTCGGCCAACTACAGCGGCGCCGGCTTCTCCGACATGATCTTTGCCGTGCACGCGGTACCCACCGCCGGTGATTTCGACGCCTGGGTAAACAAGGTCAAGCAGTCGGGTGGCAAGACCCTGGACCAGGCGAGCTACACCGAGCTGGCCAAGCCCAGCGAGAAGCAGCCGGTCGCCTACTACTCGACGGTCGAGCCGGATCTGTTCAGAACGGTCATCAAGAAGTTCATGAAGTCCGACTTCAGCAAGCAGACCGATCACGTGATGGACATGAGCCAGCACGGCGGTCAACACGGTACCGAGGAATAAGTCATGTTCGGTAAATTAACTCTCGCGGATATTCCGTATCACGAGCCGATCATTCTCGTAACGTTCGTTGTGGTCGCCCTGGGCGGCCTGGGACTGGTGGGAGCGATCAGCTATTTCGGCAAGTGGGGCTACCTCTGGAAAGAGTGGCTGACCACCGTCGACCACAAGAAGATCGGCGTGATGTACTTCATCGTCGCCCTGATCATGCTGCTCCGTGGCTTCTCCGACGCCATCCTGATGCGTAGCCAGCAGGCCATCGCCTCCGGCGGCGCCGAGGGCTACCTGCCACCCCATCACTACGACCAGATCTTCACCGCCCACGGCGTGATCATGATCTTCTTCGTGGCGATGCCGTTCGTGGCCGGTCTGATGAACGTGGTGACCCCGCTGCAGATCGGTGCCCGCGACGTGGCCTTCCCCTTCCTGAACTCGCTGAGCTTCTGGCTGTTCGTGGCCGGTGCCGTGCTGATCATGATGTCGCTGTTCGTGGGCGAATTCGCCGCGACCGGCTGGGTGGCCTATCCGCCGCTGTCAGGCATCCAGTACAGTCCAGGCGTAGGGATGGACTACTATATCTGGGCGCTTCAGCTCTCCGGTATCGGTACGACCCTGACCGGCGTTAACTTCTTCGTGACCGTGCTGAAGATGCGTACCAAGGGCATGACCCTGATGCGCATGCCGATCTTCACCTGGACCTCCTGGTGTACTGCCATTCTGATCATGGCAGCCTTCCCGATCCTGACCGTGACCCTGGCGCTGCTGACCCTGGACCGTTACCTGGGCTTCCACTTCTTTACCGCGGAAGCCGGCGGCAACCAGATGATGTACACCAACCTGATCTGGGCCTGGGGCCACCCTGAGGTATACATCCTGATCCTGCCGGCCTTCGGCGTGTTCTCGGAAGTGACCTCCACCTTCAGCAAGAAGCGTCTGTTCGGCTACGTCTCGATGGTCTGGGCAACGGTAGCCATTACCGTGCTGTCCTTCATCGTCTGGCTGCACCACTTCTTCACCATGGGCTCGGGCGCTAACGTCAACGCCTTCTTCGGCATCGCGACCATGATCATTGCGATCCCGACAGGGGTGAAGATCTTCACCTGGCTGTTCACCATGTATCAGGGCCGCATCCAGTTCACCTCGCCGATGCTCTGGACCCTGGGCTTCATCGTGACCTTCAGCATCGGCGGCATGACCGGCGTTCTGCTGGCGGTACCGGGTGCCGACTTCGTGCTGCACAACAGCCTGTTCCTGATCGCCCACTTCCACAACGTGATCATCGGCGGCGCCGTGTTCGGCTACTTCGCCGGCATGATCTACTGGTTCCCGAAGGTCTTCGGCTTCAAGCTGAACGAGAAGCTGAACAAGCAGGCCTTCTGGTGCTGGCTGATCGGCTTCTATGTCGCCTTCATGCCGCTGTACATGCTGGGCTTCATGGGCATGACCCGTCGTCTGAACCACTACGACAACCCCGACTGGCACCCCTTCCTGGTGACCGCTGCCATCGGCGCCGGCATCATCGCCCTGGGCATCCTGAGCCAGCTGTGGATGTTCTACGTCAGTATCCGCGACCGCAATCTGCCAGAGAACGTGGACGTGACGGGCGATCCGTGGGATGGCCGTACCCTGGAATGGTCGACCTCTTCGCCGCCGCCCTTCTACAACTTCGCTGAAGTGCCGGAAGTGCACGACATCGACGCCTACTGGGGCATGAAAGAGAAAGGCATCACCGAGAAGAAGGATGCGGACTACAAGCAGATCCACATGCCGCGCAACACTGGCGCCGGTATCGTGATCAGCCTCTTCGCCCTGATCCTTGGCTTCGCCCTGATCTGGCACATCTGGTGGCTGGCCATCGCCAGCTTCGTGGGCTGCATCGTCACTGCGGTCGTCCGCAGCTACGACGACGACGTCGACTATTACGTACCAGCGGAAGAAGTGGCACGCATTGAAACCGCGCGCATTCAGTCCCTGGCGAAATTGAAGCAGGCCTAACCCAATGGCGAATCAAGTTATGCATAACGAAGTCGCCCATGCCGAGGAGCATGGGCACCACGACGCCGGATCGATGAAGACGTTCGGCTTCTGGTCCTACCTGATGACCGACTGCATTCTGTTCGGGACGCTGTTCGCGACCTATGCAGTCCTGAGCGGGGCCCATGCCGATGGCCCCTCCCAGAAGGACATCTTCGAACTGTCGTTCGTCCTGGTCGAAACCTTCCTGCTGCTGTTCTCCAGTATCACCTACGGCTTCGCCATGATTGCCCAGCATCATGGCAGCAAGGGTGGCGTCCTGGGTTGGCTGGCGGTTACCTGGCTGTTCGGTGCCGGCTTCATCGGCATGGAACTCTATGAGTTCAACCATCTGATCCATGAGGGCTATGGTCCGGATCGCAGTGCCTTCCTGTCCGCGTTCTTCGCCCTGGTCGGTACCCACGGTCTGCACGTGAGCTCGGGTCTGATCTGGATGATCGTGTTGATGCTGCAGATCTCTTCCAAGGGTCTGACCACCACCAACGTGACCCGCCTGTCGTGCCTGAGCCTGTTCTGGCACTTCCTGGACATCATCTGGATCTTCGTCTTCACCATCGTCTATCTGATGGGGGTGCTGTAATGGCGCACGACCATAACGCCCACGGGCATACCGCCGAGAGCCATGGCACTTTCAAGAGCTACATGGTCGGCTTCATCCTGTCGGTCATCCTGACGGTCATTCCCTTCGGCCTGGTGATGTTCCCCACCTTCTCCAAGGGCGCGACCCTGGCGATCGTGGTGATCATGGCGGTGGTACAGCTGCTGGTGCACCTGTACTTCTTCCTGCACCTGAACACCTCCGAAGAGCAGCGTTGGAACGTGATCTCCTTTGGTTTCACCGTGGTCATCGTTGGTATCTTGGTCGTGGGATCCCTGTGGATCATGTACCACATGCACCAGAACATGATGATCCACTGAACCGGGCCGACGTGATGATCAAGAAGTACCTTCTCGTGACGAAGCCGGGCATCATCTTCGGCAACCTGATCTCGGTTGCCGGCGGGTTCTTCCTGGCTTCCAAAGGGAGCATCGACCCGCTGTTGCTGCTGGCGACGGCTATCGGGGTGTCGTTGGTCATTGCTTCCGGCTGTGTGTTCAACAACGTGATCGATATGGACATCGATCAGAAGATGGAAAGAACCCGCAATCGTGCGCTGGTCCAGGGCACGATCTCCTCGAAGGTGGCGCTGGCCTATGCCACCCTCCTCGGCCTGGCCGGGGTAGGACTGCTGTACGTGGCGACCAATGCGGTCGCCACCGCCTTCGCGGTGATGGGTTTCGTGGTGTACGTAGGGCTCTACAGCCTCTGGCTCAAGCGCACCTCGGTATACGGCACCCTGGTCGGCAGCCTGTCCGGTGCCGCACCGCCGGTGATCGGCTACTGCGCCGCCAGCGGCCAGTTCGACAGTGGCGCTGCGGTGCTGCTGCTGATCTTCTGCCTCTGGCAGATGCCGCACTCCTACGCCATTGCCATCTTCCGTCTCAAGGATTACACCGCGGCCTCGATTCCGGTCCTGCCGGTGGCCAAGGGGATCTCGGTGACCAAGCGTCACATCGTCTGGTACACCGTGGCCTTCATGGCCGCCACCCTGCTGCTGACCGTGCTCGGCTACGCCGGCTACGTCTATCTAGCAGTGGCCGCCGTGATCGGTGCCTGGTGGCTGCGTCTGGCCTTCATGGGCTATCAGGCCGAGAACGATGTCCAGTGGGCACGCAAGCTGTTCGGGTTCTCCATCATCGCCATAACCGCCCTGAGCGTCATGATGTCGGTGGACTTCCAGATCCCGGGCGACGTGCTGCTGACCTACGCACGCTGAGACGCACCGTTCCATGAAAGAGCCCGGCCCAGTGTTGGGCTTTTTCATGCCTGCGTGAAAGCTGCTGCCGCTAGTCCTGGTTGGTGATGACGCGCCAGGTCTGGCGACGACTGGCGGGCAAGTCACCCCGCAAGCCATTCGGCGACTTGCTGTCGCTGCCATAGATCGCCGCGTCCGCCAGGGTCCCTTCCATGCTGAAAGTGCCGTCACCGTAGACGAACGGCACGATCCCACCGAGCAGACCATCGAGCTGGATACGTCCATAGACCGTATCCGTCCCCAGGTTGAACAGGCCGCTGTTGTTGCCGCCGGTGTAGGGATCCAAGGCATAGAGATAGGTGGTGACCCCGGCGGTACAGGCATCGGTGCTGGGAATCAGCGAACTCATCAACAGGGTGCCGCTGAACAGTTGGGGCTTGTTGATTACCAGTTCGCCATTCAAGGGCAGATTCAAATACCAGCCCTGTTTGCCATTGGTCGCCGTAGTGGCGTCATAGCTGACTGACGTCGTGGAAATGGTGTTCGCCGTACTGCTGACACTGGAACCGGCAGAACTGGTGTAGCTGATGCGCTGGTCGGTGCCCAGGGTCTGCTGCTGGAGGTTGGCGATCGTCAGTACCGAGGTACTACTGGCCGCCGCCCCATCGGTCTGGCGATCCCAGATGCCATAGAGCGTCATGGCCTTGCTGGTATTGGCGAGGGCATCGCTGGCCTCGAGATACTTACCGGTACCAAAGAGCACCAGATGTCCCGTTCCACTGGGATGAGCCACGACCAGAGGACTTGCGGTGATCGGCTGGACCACGTTGGTGGTACCAGGCGCCAGGCTACTGGCCTGGGCGGTATAGAGGGGTCGACCACCGAAGGCGACACGGAAATTGTCCGCCGCAGCCGTCGCGGTCAGGGAGGTGCCGATCAGGTCGAAGCGCCAGAGATTGCCGTGCAGGTCACCGGCATAGGCGTAATCGGCGATCAGGTCGCCATCGACATCGGCCACGAAGGGCGAACTCAAGCCGTTGGGTGTGGCGATGTTATCGCTGGCCGGCAAGGCCTTGATAAGGCTGCCGTCGGCCACGTTCATCACATAGAGCACCGCGTTGTCCTGCGCACTGTTGTAACCGTTGCTGACCACCACGCCCCAACCACCGGTATGCAGCCGGGTGATGATCGGCTGCGCGTAGGTGAAGCCCAGGTCCTTGTAGCTGGCATCCGCGTCCGACTTTTCCCAGAGCAGCACCGGGGCATTGGGGTTGGTGATGTCCAGGGCAAAGATGCCCCGCCCTCCCCCGCGCAGCGTGCCGATCAGCACAGTGCGCCAGGCCCCATTGACATAGACATCGCCCACCACTGGCGTGTTGTCGACATAGGACTGATGGCCCCCACCGTTATAGCTGCGCTCGGTCAGTCGATTGAGATTGCCGATGACCGCGCTCGGAACGAAGGCATAGACCTCCTGCCCCTGATCGTTGAAGGCATGCAGCATGCCGTCGTTGGCACCGACATAGATACGTCGCTCCCGGGACGCATTGGTGCTGCGGAACGTGGCGTAGGAGTTGTCGCCAACGGTCGCATTCATCAGGGCGATGGGGCTGTTGGGGCCGTCTACCACCACCGGAGAAGAATTCACGATATCACCGAGGATATGGCTACGCGGTCGAAACGCTGGCGTGGCCCCGGGCGATTCCAGACTGCGATCGCCGCGCAGATAATCCACCCGGCGACTGCCATAGGTGTCGGTGGCACCACCGGAGGCCTTGTTGAGGCTGAGTTGTTGATCGGCATTCAGATTCGCCCAGGCGAAATCGGTCAAGGCGCCGCCCTTGGCCATGTAGATCTTGCGAGTGCCGAAGCCGGTATTACCCGGAGCGAACCTGCCATCGAGTTGTTGAGCGGCGCTCCAGATCCTCGTCTGGGTGGTACCCGTGCGCTGATACTTGATGACATCCCCACTCCAGTCGGCGCTGGAAAAGGACGGGGAATAGGTAAAGAGCGCGGTGGTATCTCCTACCCGGGTGGGGGAAACGGTCTGGCTGGCCCCGACGCTGGTGGACTGGGTGATGCGCGTGACGACCTTGCCAAGGGAGTTGATCAGATCACTGGCATTTTCCGCGCTGAAGAACTCGCCGCGCGAATTGATCGCCGCGTGCCAGAGGTCATAGACATTGTTCTGATTGACCGAGTTGTCCGCACCCGCCACCGGCCAGGGCGTAGTACCTGCGGCCAAGCCAGCGTAGCCGCCGGCAAAGGTATCGCCATCCCAATCAGGATTGATCAGCGCACTGCTCAAGCCGATACCCACGTAGAACCCCGTGAGGTGCTGCCAGGTAGCTGGATCGTTACGCGGATTCCAGTAGGGCGAAAGCGTATTGGTACCCCGAACCTCATTGCTGGTCACTGTATTGTAGGGCGGTACCTTGTTGTCGAGACCGGGCTGGGCATCGGTGCGCCAGTAAAGAAAGGCCAGGTCTGCGAGAGTGCTGGAGGTAGTGTCCTGAAAAGGTGCCTGGGGTGCGTACTGCTGCCCGTCCGGGAGAGTTGCGGGAGAGCCGTCGACATTGCTGGAGGTATAGGCCGAATTCCAGATGCCATCGGTCACTACCAGACTGTAGCTGGCGCGACAGCCGTAGACCGGTGATTCGCTATTGCCCGGATCGTACGCATATGGACTGTTGCTACCGCTGGTCTTGAGCAGTTCGCCAACACGAGCAACCGCCTGGAGCAGCGGCGTGCTCTGGTTGTAATAGACATCTCCGAGCCAGGTGAAGAAAGCGGCTCGGTGCGCACCGGTAAAGGGTCTCAGTCGATTGTCGTAGGTGGTGGAATTGGAGTTGCTGATACCGCGACAGTTGGCATTGGCCGTTACCATGATGCAACTGTCGCTGGTTCCCAGTGCCTGCCAGCCAAGCCGGAGATTTTCTGAGGCATCCGCCAGGGCGAGGTTGGTCGAAGTTTGAGCCGCCAGGGCGCGACTGCGATAGAAGGAATACCAGTTGGCGAAGTTCTGCCTTTCGTCCGTCCCGTTGGGACCGGAAGAGCTGCCGACCAGTACCCGCCGGTAACAGCCCTCGGTCTGCGAGGCGACGGGAAGACAGGTGCTGAGCGTCGTATCGTAGAGATAGTAGTAGGCCTGTACGCCAGTGATGGCAGCAGAAATGTTGGTATTGGCGGTGACCGTGTAGTTGACCGAGGAAACCACCCCAAGCAGTCCATAGTCCACGTTTCGGGTACAGGTAACATTGCTGTAGGTGACTGCCGCCGTATTGGCAATGCTCGCGGTACAGCCACCGTTAAGCGCAGCTCCTGTCAACAGGCGCTCAAGCAGGGAGGCGTCACTGATACTGACTTGGGCACCGTTGATGTTCTCGGTGAAGCCGGCACCCAACAAGATATTGAGCAGCGTGAGGCTGCCATAGGTCGAGCTTGTTCCACGGTAAGTACCACTACTGAAAAAATCCTGAGACGGGTTCTCCGCCAGCATGCTCGGGCTATTGTTCTGCAACCCCGGGTTTCCGTAGGCATTACCCCGCGCCACATTGGGATCTGTAGTCACCAAATTAGGGTTATAGCTCCAGCTCACGCGGTAGTCGGTGGAGAGATTGACGCTACCCAAGCCAGGTCGAAAGCCATTGACATAGGCACTGGTGAAGCTGGTGGTCAAGCGGGTGCGCGTCAGTCCACCGGTATTGCTGTAGCTCACGGCGTAGGGCGCTGGATAGGTGATCGATGGGTTGTAGTAGAGGCTATTGAAAGCCGCCGATTTGGCGCGGCGGGTTGGTCGGATGGCATCGGTATTAGAGGCATCCGGCACCACCGCCATCTGCATGCTGGTGGAGTTGTCCAGGGTCACGAACAGATTGGGACCGACACTATTGGTCAGGAACAGTGGTTGCTGACTGAGATTCAAGGCAGCGGCCTGAGCCATCGGTGCGGCCAGGGTCAGTAGCAGGATCAGAGACCCAGTGCCCGACGCAGCTCGGCTCATGGCACCTCCAGGGCGACGACGCTCTGCAGTATTACCGGGAAGCGCTTGCCGCGATCTTGGGCCACGGCGGTGATCCGGAACAGGTTGGTGGCGGGCGCGGACACATCGACCGAACTGCTACCGATGGCTGTCACTACCCAGCGGGGTATCTGGGCGAAGGAGGCGCTGCCATCGGAGCCGCGGTAGGCAACCGTCCGCGTCGTAGGATCGGTCCCGCTCGCCTGGAGCGCCGCCGCTGCCCAGGTCTGGGTCAGGGCACCGGTATTGAGATCGCTGGCCTTGGTCAGGATGCACAGGTCACCAGTCGACGCCTTGGCGAAGGCACTGCGTACGGCTGGCACACTTTCCGGGCAGGTGGCGAAACCTGCACTGAAGGCGGTGAAGGACGGTTGCTGACTAAGGGCCACCAATCGCCGCTCGCCTTCGCGCAACGCCGCCTCCGCGGCATTGAAGGCCTGGGTGTTTTCCAGGGCGGCGCCGCCGCTGCGGGCTTGCAGCAGGGTCTGACGCATGCTGGAGGCGGCCAGCAGCGACAGCAGCAGCAACATCACCAGGGCGATCAGCAAGGTCGCGCCGCGCTGCCTGCCAATGACCGGACTCATAGCGCCAGATTCCTCAGGGTAACGGTGCTCTGCAGGATCTGCATGGGGCGATTGGTGTCCGCGATCTGCAGGCCGGTCAGGGTCTGCCAATTGGCAGCCGTGTTGCTGGCCACATCGCTGGTCAATGCCTCCGTGGTGCTGAGCAACGCCGCGTAGCGCACGGCGGGTGCATCCGCCTTGGGGGGGATGGACCAGCGAAAATCCTGCAGCCCCTGCACCAGCACCGCACTGCCCTTGCGCGTCAGCGCGCCCCCACGCTCGCTCCAGACGGTGCAGCTCAGGGTGCCCCCGCCGGGGGTATTGCCCGCGGTGTAACGCAGCTTGAGCAGCACGTTGCCGCCGGCATTGAGGTTCACCCGCGGGATGGGGTTGCCCAGACAGTCCTGATCCTTGCTGTCCAATGCGCCCTGATAGCGAATGCAGACCCCAGTGGGCGCATTGGCGTTATCCGTGGTCGCCGCGAAGGTGGCGCCAGCGGCAAAGGCAGGACAGCTGATGTCATCGGTATCCTTTACCTCACCGACCGCCGGAAAGGCTGCCTGGAGGCTACCTTGATAACGGATTTCCGCGCGAAAGCCGGTCCTTGCCAGTTGCCGGTCGAGCACTTGCAAGGTCAGCTGGGCGTTGTTGCGATTGCCGGTCTGGCCCTGCTGGAAGAGAAAGCTGCGCTTGTTGTTGATATAGATCTCCGAGACGCCCAGCACCAGGAAGGTACCCACGGTCAGGGCGATCATCATTTCGATGAGGGAAAAGCCCCTCTGTCTACACGGCTTGAGGTTCATGGCCTACAGCTCCGAGCGCAGGGCGTAATAACAGACGCCCTTGGGACAATTCAGCGAGTCGTTGCTGACGTCCTGCCAGGCCACTACCACCATCACCGGTGCCACCGCATTGGTCTCGCAGGCACCCAGCGGCGTCGTGTTACCTGTGGGATCGCTGGACGGCAGTTTCGGTACGCCGGACGCCGGACAGACTGCGAAGCTGCTGGCGATCAGGGCGTCCGTTACGGGTAGCAGCGCCTTTACCTGATTCAGCCAACACCCCAGATCCTGCCCCGCCACCGTCTCCCCGCCTGCAGAGCGATCCCGGGTCAGGCAGGTCTTGCCAGCATCAAGCGCCTTGGTGCGAAAGTTGGTACCAGGCTGCTTGATGTAGGCCCCGTCGACCTTGACCTTGTCGCTTGCCACCACCTGATCGCGGTTGCTGCGCATCAACTCGAGCAGGTCGTTGGCCAATACCATGGCATTGCTGCGCTGCACCGAATCCTGGGACAGCGCCACACTGCGGGTCTGCAGCGCCACCATGCCCAGCACGCCAATGCAGATGATCACCAGACTGACCAGCACCTCGATCATGCTGAACCCACCTTGCCAGCGCTTCATCTAGCTGCACCCCACGGCGCTAGCACGGTTGGGCACATAGTCGCTCACAGTCAGCACCCCACCCTGACTGAGGGTAAATTGCTTGCCCTGGGTGAGCGCATTGGTAGCGCAGACGCGAATGGTGGCTTCACCGCTGAGTTTCAGGCTGCCATTGGGTTGGAAGGTCAGACTGGTCAGGGGGGTACCTCCCATGGATCCGGTTCCGTTGACGCCGTTACCCAGCCCCCCGCTGTACTGCCGCAAGACTTCGGCAGTGGGCAGCACCACCGTCTTGGCCGTGGTGATCCTCAGCGCGCCCATCCAGCCGTTGGCATCCTCCGGATCGGTGGTGACGACGACATTCACACCGCGACTCATGGCTTCGCTGCGCGCGTAATAGAGGGCACGCTGCAACTCCCCCGCTGCCGCCTGGACACGGTTGCTTTGCACCAGGCTCGCGAAGCCCGGCGCCGCCAGCGCCGTGACGATGCCCAGCAGCGCTATGACGACCAGGACCTCGATGAGCGTGAATCCCGAGAGGCGCTTCGACTGCATCCCCACCGCCTGAAAACCTGTTACCTCACCTGATAGTAGTAAGGGCTCGGGCAGTCGCTATGACCGGCTATCGCTTCGATAGGCGCGGGTAACCACCTGGATCAAGGCGTTCGCCGGAGATGGGCGAAATAGAGGACGGCGGAGAGAATCGAGAGTGGCAGACCAGAATACGGCCCGCTCCAGAGTCTGCTCGAAACAGGGGGATTTGAGAGAGCAACTTAGTCCTGAGCCCTAGTGGGATCGGCGCCTCACAAGCAGAGGGACCAGATCTCGGACAGAGAAAACAGCCCCCCTGGAAACGCAAAAACCCTCCTTGCGGAGGGCTTCTGGTAAAAATGGTGGGTCGTGTAGGATTCGAACCTACGACCAATTGGTTAAAAGCCAATTGCTTTTGACCCATCACTGCACCCAGGCGCGACGCGCCTCTCAGTGAAAACAAGCGGCCTCTAATGAACCCATTAGAGGCTGCAAACTTGAAAACTACATCCAAGATTTCTGGCAAGGGCGGTACCGGAAAAACCACCTCGGTAGCCAACCTAGGCGCATTCTGCGCCGACGCCGGGCTCCGTACCCTACTGATCGATCTGGACCCCGTCCAGCCTTCCCTTTCCTCGTATTATGACCTCGTAGAGCCCGCCCCCTGCGGCGTCTTCGAGCTGATCGCCAGCAACGAGACCCGCCTCGATCGCATCGTCTCCAAGACGAATATCCAGAACCTGTCGCTGATCTATTCCAACGATCCGCACAACCACCTGATCAACCTCCTCCTGCAGGCGCCTGATGGCCGGCTTCGCCTGGCTCATCTGAAGGACATCTTCCAGGATGACTTCGACCTGGTGCTGATCGATACGCAGGGCGCCCGTACCGTGCTCCTCGAGATGGTGATGCTCGCTTCAGATCTAGCCGTCTCTCCCCTCCCCCCTGAAATGCTGTCCGCCCGTGAATTCAACCGCGGCACTCTCCAGATGTTGGAGGGGCTTCGGCCCTACGCTCGCCTTGGACTGCCGATACCGCCCATCAAAGCCGTCGTGAACGGCCTTGATCTCACCTCGGACGCTCGCCAGCTTGATGCGACGATCCGCCAGACCTTCAGAGATCATCCCGACATTCAGGTCACGAACACCATCATTCCTAAGGCGGTCGTCTACCGAGAGTCCGCGACTCGTGGCATCCCAGCTCATCGCCTTGAATACCGCCAGCCTTCTGACCGCAAGGCCCCAGCGGCACTGCAGGTCATACGTGACCTCGCCATCGAACTCTTCCCTGAGTGGGCTGATCGCTTTACGGCCATGAATGAGTCGGTTGTGCATGCCCTGGTGAGAGAGGGCAAGTGAGATGGCCACTCCCCAAGAGCATGATCTGACCCAGGCCACAGGTATCACTGCAGAAGTGGTGCTGGAACAGGGGAATTTCTACGACGCGAAGGATTTCCGCAAGGTGCAGACCGGGCTCTCCAGCGCGGCCCGCGAGCCTCGTTCGTTGACCCAGTACAACAACTCGATCCACGGCCGCCTCGGCGCGAGGCTCTCCCACGAGCAGCGCGAGCTGCTGAGCAACGCTGCTGCCCTCCTGGACTCGGTGAAGTACAACGTCGAGCACGCCAAGGAACGGAAGGCACGAGAAGAGAAAGCTGCTGCCAAGCTTCGTGAGCAGCGCGAGCGACAAGCGAAACAGCTGGTCGCCCAGCACTTCCAACTGCCGACCACGACGGTCGAGCAGCAAGTCGAAGTACTGAAGCTGTATATCGCCATCAGGACCCTCACCGATGGCTGGCTACTGAAGGAAGATCATCACCTTCGCGACATGATGCTTTCTCCAGCTCCACGCTGGACAACCACCATGAAATGGCGCCTGGACCAGGTAACTAGCCTCATCGCGGATCTGAAATCCTCAGTTGAATATCACCTTGTTTTCGTGGACCAGTCTCCCTCCCAGCGACTGGAATCCCTGCAGCAGCGCATCGCTGAGGTCCGGGAAGCGCAGCTCTCGAAGCCAGGTACTCAGGAGACCATCAGGATCTGGACCGAAGCGCTGTTGGAAGTCGCACAGGCCTCAGGCCCAGAGACGTCGATGGCTTCCTCTCAGGGGGGAGCCGCCTGATGGACGCCAACAAGCAGAAGATCCTGGAGCGCGTTGCCAAGTGCTTCGCGCTGGCCAAGGACGCCGGCGCCGCGCCAAACGAAGCTGAGATCGCGCTGCGTCAGGCGCGCAAGCTCATGCAGCAGCACAACCTCATGGACGTTGACGTCCAGGCAGTGCTGGCCAGCGAAGCAGTTGTTGCCACCGGCACCCGCAAAGCGCCCGCCCATTGGCTTCACCAGCTCGCACTGGTGTGTGCCCAGGCATTCGATTGCGATCCCCTGGCCTTTCGCGATCAGCGCCTGGGGTGGGCCTTCAAGTTCGTTGGTATCGGTGTCGGGCCTGAGATGGCCAGCTACGCCTATTCCGCGCTCCACCAGCAGCTCCTGGCCGCGCGCAAGGTCTTCGTCCGTAGCCAAACTCGCTGCAAGCTGGCCACCAAACGCCGTCGTGGCCAGGTCTTCGCCGAAGGCTGGATCGAAGCAGTCAGCGTCAAGGTCCACCAGTTCGCCAAGGGCAAACCTGATGAGACCCAGCGCGTCATCGATGCCTACCTGGCCCTTCACCATCCGGACCTGACGACCTTGGAGCTCGAGCACCTTGAGGCCAAAGGCCACGACGTGCGGGCGCGCTACCAGGGCTACGAGCTGGGGACTCAAGCACAGCTCCACCGCGGCGTTGGCCAGCGCCGCGACCAGGTAGCGTTGGGAGGTCGGTCATGAGCGTCGCTCAGCTCCTGCAAGCCACCGCTCACGATCACACCGAGCATGTCTCAGACGCTGAGCGCGTAGCAGCCGGCTTGGTCCCGCCTCACTCCCAAGAAGCCGAGCAGTCCGTCCTGGGCGGACTGATGCTCGACAACAGCACCTGGGACCTGATCGCTGACGTGTTGCTGGAGGAAGACTTCTTCTTCAGGCACCACCAGCTCATATTCCGGCGAATCGCCCTGCTCGCCTCGCAGTCGCGGCCCTTCGATGTCGTGACACTCGCGGAGGTGATGCCCGACGTCGACAAGGTGGGCGGCCTTGCCTATCTGGGGACCTTGGCGAAGGACACTCCCTCGGTGGCCAACATCGTCGCGTACGCGGAGATCGTCGCCCAGCGAGCGCATCTGCGCCGCCTGATCCTGCTGGGCTTTGCCAGCAGTCGCGAGGCCTCAGCACCAGGTGCCAATGCCGCCGAAGTGCAGGAGCAGACCGAGCAGCGGCTGTTCGCGCTTGGCCAAGACCGCAAGGGCGCCGAGTTCTGCAACGTCACTGCAACGTTGAGCAAGCTGATCGACACCATCGACGAGCGCTTCAACAACCCTATGCCGGTGACGGGCATTCCTTCAGGTCTTACCGACCTCGATACCCTCACCTCGGGATGGCAGGACACCGACCTGATCATCGTCGGTGCCCGCCCGGCCATGGGCAAGACCGCCTTCTTGCTCAACTGCATTACCAGGGCACTCCAGCATGCGCAGAACAAATCGGTGCAGGTTTACAGCCTGGAGATGCCGGCGGAGCAGTTGATGCTCAGGCTAGTGGCGATCATCGGCCGTATCGATGCCACGAAGCTCAAGAGCGGACAGTTGGAGGATGAGGACTGGCCGAAGCTGACCATGGCCGTCAACACCATCAACAGCTTTGGCGATCGCCTGGTCATCGACGATGAGGCGGGCCTATCCCCCACGATGCTACGGGCCAGAGCCCGTCGCGCCGCGCGCCGTTTCGGCCCGCCCGCCCTGATCTTGGTCGACTACCTGCAGATGATGCGCTGCGATGGTCAGGAGAACCGCGCCAACGAGATCGCCGAGATCTCTCGCTCGCTCAAGGCGCTCGCCAAAGAGATGAAGTGCCCTGTCATTGCGCTATCCCAGCTCAACCGGGGACTCGAGTCCCGGCCGAACAAGCGGCCTGGCCTTGCCGATCTCCGGGAGTCCGGCGCCATCGAGCAGGACGCGGACGTGATCATGTTCCTGTACCGCGACGAGTACTACCACCCGGAAACCGAGTTCAAGGGCATTGCTGAGCTGATCGTTGGCAAACACCGCAACGGCGAAGTCGGCACGGTCCGCGCCGCCTTCATCGCGAAGCAGACGCGCTTCGAGAACCTGAGCGCTCAGGCCTGGCAGGAGATGAACGCATGAACCTGCTGACCGATGCCCTCGTGCCCGCTACCGACGAGTCGCAACCCTCTCCCCTGCCCTTCCCCTCGATCGTTCGCCGGCGGGAGCCGGCAAGGAGCTGCTCGATGAGCCCGCAAGCTATGTTGTCTGGGGTTACTCACCAGTGCCGCCACTGCGGCCATCACTTCTGCCGTCGCTCCCTCACCCCAGATGAGCTCCTCGTCTGCAGCGTATGCCACTCGTTCGATGTAGAGCCCCTGGAGCCTGTAGAGCAGCCCGAGCCTGGCCCTTACCACGAAACCACCGTGGTATTCCGCGTCGCCGGCTCCCGCAATGACGCGGCAGGGCTGATCAAGACCCTGGACCTGCTGTTCAAGGACGATGGTTTGGCCGAGATCGTGGCCATCGAATCGGGCAACCAGCTCCAGCACCGGGCGGGAGGCCAATGACATGCTTCCCTATCACACCCCGGAACAGGATCTCCCCTCTCATACCGGTCGCGAACGTGACCGCCAGAGGCTGGATGCAGCGCTGAACGACTTCCTGGCCAATGGTGGCCAGGTCGTTGAAGTGAAGCCCACCGAGCGCGCCGCCGGCGGTCCCAGCTTCGTCATCAGCGCGCAGCGCGAAGAGCTGCGCCAGCTGGCCGAGGCCAAGCCGGCGACCGAAGCTTCCGACGAGGATCTGGTGCGGCTCCTTCGAGCCCGCGCCTTGCTCGGAGATACCCTGCGTACCGCGTCCAAGCGCCTACAGCAGCCCCTGGAGCGTTGCCATGCCCTTGCCCGGGCGCATCGCCTGCCTTTCAAAGTCGGGTACGTGAAAGGGGGTAGCCGCTCATGACGACGCCCGCCCATGCCCTACGCGGTGCCAACAAGAACCTGCAGGACCTGGTGGCCTTCGCCCTGGATGAGGGCTGGATCGTCGCTCGTACCAAGGGCGGCCACGTCAAGTTCTTGAAAGTCGGCTACTGCCCCATTTTCACGTCTTTCACGCCCAGCGATCGCCGCGCCGGCCTCAATGCCCGCGCCCTGCTGCGCCGCGCCCAGCCTATGAACGAATTGGACCAAACCCTATGACTACCGCAACCAAGCGCAAGCCATCCGTACGGAAATCTGCAACAGAGGATGAGAAGTTCGTCGTCCGCTTTCCCAAGGGACTTCGTCCTCAAATCGCCGAGGCCGCCAAGCAGGCCCATCGGTCGATGAACGCCGAGATCATCAGCCGCATGGGCCGCACGCTCGAGCTCGAGGATGAGGTCTTTCGCCTGCAGCGCGTCATCGACCAGCTGCTGGCCGCCAATGATGAGCCCAGCCGGCCCGCAGCTCGGGCTGCTCAGGAGATGCACGCATGAGCAAGCCCAGCAACGAAGCAGTCACTCAGCGCCTGTTGGCCGGCGGCTTTGCCGGATCGAGCGCTCCTGTCGCACGCCTGGCGGATCCCATCAAGGAAACGCCCATGGTCCTGACGTTAGACGAGATGGCGCCTTACGACCACAACCCCAGGACAACCCGGAATCCTCTCTATGATGAGATCAAGGAGTCCATCAGGGCCCGGGGACTTGATCAGCCTCCACCTGTAACCAGGCGCCCGGGTGAAGAGAAATTCATCATTCGTACTGGTGGTAATACGCGTCTGGAAATTCTCAATGACCTTTGGAGGGAGACCAAAGACGAGCGGTACTACCGTGTCCATTGTCTCTTTCGCCCTTGGTCTGATCGCGGTGAGATCGTCTCGCTAACTGGTCATCTGGCTGAGAATGATCTACGCGGAAACCTGATGTTCATTGAGCGTGCTGTGCACCTAGAGGCCATCAAGCAGCATTACCTGATGGAGTCTGGTGGATCTCTTTCCCTCAGAGAGTTTTCCCGCAAACTCAAAGAAGACGGTTACTCCATCTCGCACTCGCATCTTTCCAAAATGCAGGAAGCGGTGCGGATCCTGCTGCCAGCAGTACCTAGTCTCCTTTATTCAGGGTTAGGTAAGCCCCAGATCGAGAAAATTCTTGCGCTTCGTAGTGCGGCCTTGCAAGCCTGGTGCAAGTACAAAGGAACGGAAGACGATTTCTACATCCTTTTTCAGGAGGTGTTGAACAACTTCGATGGCCACACCGACAACTTCGTATTCGAGTCCATCCAGGATGAGCTGATAGGCCAGATCCGTAGGGCTCTCGATGTCGGCTATGAAGAAGTACTTGGGGCGATCCTTGACCATCAAGACAGCAGCCGCCGCTCGCAGCTCGTAGGGGTGCAGGTACCCGATGGCCAGGCTCCGCAGGTTCCTGCTACCAGTGCTATAGCTTCCGCCCCTGGCAACAGCCCCCCGCTCGAACAATCACCTGAAACGCCCAGCAAGCAGAAGCAGGGAGCTGCCTCCCCTTCCACACCACCGCCACTACCTGAGCGTACGGGTGGTTCAGGCGCAATCGACACCACTCCCATGCAGCACACTCCGCCGGATCCCGAGCAGCTCTCCGAGGAAGAACGTGCCGCTCGCCTGAACGGCCACATCGTCACGCCCGATGGCATCGGTCAGAAGGTAAGGGACGTTCAGCGCCGCATTGCGGCCGAGCACGGCGAAACCCTGCCTGACTTCAACAGTGATGCCCTGCGCGCCATCCCTGTCCAGGCCGGCGGCCTGCATGCCATCTCGGACGTCTGGTACATCGAGCGCAACACCGATACCCCTGAGGAGTTGCGTAAGGTCCTGAGAACGCTGGTCTTCGAAATTGCCCAGCTGTGCGACGTTCCGGGTGAGCTGCTCAATCCCACCGATTTCGCGCTTGGTTTCACGCTTTCTACCCCTCAGTCAGAGCTGACCGCACGCGGAACGACATCCTGGCAATTCCTGCAGTCCTTGACGGGCATGTACAGCTACGTGGTGTCGCGTGCTCCAGAAAACGCTGAGGCACTCACGGCAAGCATCGCGGAAGAGAACGCGACCTTTGCCTTGAGCTTGGGCCAGTTGCTTCTTGGCGATCCCCTTTTCGATAGCAAGCCAGCCAGCACCGAAGGCCGCATGACCGATGCCGCCGTCGTGAAGCTGTTCCGGGTGATCCGTCTCGCCCGCCGGCTGATCGAACTCGAGGCCGGGCAGTAGCCCGGTCACCTTCTGGACCTGCATTAGGAAGTCGCATATGTCCACGAAGTACAACCCCATGAATCAGGCGCTGATGGATCTGATCCTCCATCACCTGCGCAACGGCCAGGTCCAGCGCTGCCTGGATATTGGCCTGGACGTCGAAGTCTTGAACCTGCTGCGTCAGCCCCAGGCTCACAGCATCCTGAAAAATGCCCCGGCGCGCTGGTGCAAGATCCAGATCGATCTCGACATGGTCAAGAAGCTCCTGGAGAACTGCGAACGCGATGAGCGCGAGACCCGCCTCGTGCATCGCGCCATTCAGCTGGGTGCCACCAACGGCATGATCCGCGAGTTCTTCGGCATGGCCCCCAGCGAGATCAGCGTGGTGCGCCAGCTTCTGAACGTCCCCGGTCGCTCCGGCCGGGTAGCAGGGCTCAACGATACCGATCAGGTGTGGTATCGCTTTCTGGACCTGATGAGCGCTCATGAGGTGGATCACAAGGACGCCATCGCTCTGCTCGACATCTGCATGATGATCACCGAGGAGCTCAACGGCCCGTTCGAGTCCATCAAGGACAAGCACGATCAGATCACCCTTGGCCTCATCTGGAATCTCGTACAGACCTGGCTCAACGAAGGCCTATACCCGCCCAAGATTGCCCGGGCACCGCTCTTGCTGATTTCAGATGCTCGGAAGCGGCGTGATCGGCAGCTTGGTGATGAGCAAGCCGCTGGCGATGCCCTGCCCCAGGTACAAGAAGAGGATCAGTCCGCTGCCCTTGGGCAAATGAGCTTGATCGAGCTGGATTCGGCAGAAGGCGACAATAGGTGAAAACCACTGCTCCACGCGGCTCCCATCTACTCGGTCGCGCCCTGGACGTTGCAGCGTCACACCTGAACGTCCATGTCCAAGCACAGCGCGACTACAAGCAAAAAACCGGCGAAGACCTACCCAAGGAATTCGCCGGCATCGTTTTCAGCGGTAACCCTCACGAGACCGTTCCTCGCCGACTGCTGCTCGATGATCGGCTCTCGCCCCTAGAGCGCAACGCCTGGCAGGTGTTTCGCCTGCTCATGAACGGTGATGGGGTCACTGCGTTCCCGACCTACGATCAGCTGCGCCCCTACCTGGGCAACAACCCAGGCCGTCCTGCTTCGCGTGAGACCGTGGCCAAGGCCTTGACTGTACTGCGCCTGACTCGCTGGCTGAGCCTCGGCCGCCGTGTTCGCGACGCGATTACCGGCCAGGTCCAAGGCAACATCTACATCCTTCACGACGAGCCCGTGGCCTACTCCGAGGCCATCCAACTCGATCACGACTTTTTGCCACTCGTGGCTAATGGCCTCGAGCACACCAACACCTCAGTCCGCGAGATCGCCGGCCTGACCTTTGACGAGATGCTGGTCAGCGAGACCCAGGACCTGCCCACCCGCGTGGAAGTGTTCAGAGAGCGCTTTCGCGCCCAGGGGCTTGAAGATCCGGCACGTGCAGCGACACCTCCCGCTGAGTTCGGATTCCGAACTCCGGTGTTGGCAGCTATGAATTACCTGAGTTCGGATTCCGAACTCAGTCAAAAAAGCACTGTTGATCAGGCCTTGAGCCTCAGTTCGGATTCCGAACTCAGTGCAAATCAGGGGGTTTCGCCCTTAGTTCGGAATCCGAACTCATCTAGTACGTATACGAATACAAATACTGATGTATCTAAAAGCTCTGTACTGCGCGAGCAGGCAGAAGTGGACCTTGTGTGGCCGAGTGCCTATCAGCAGATGACGTCGGAGCAACAGCAGCGAGCCCAGCTCGTGATCCTGGCTGTTCCCGCTGACATTCGGATGCCCCTTGTGAAGCAATGGGGCGTTCGCTGTGCTTCGGGCAAGGTAGCAAAGCCTTTTGGCTACCTGATGAAACTCATCCAGAAGGCCCAGACCGGTGACTTCAACTCCGATTGGCAGCCAACCGCAGTTCAATCAGCAGGTCCAGCCATGCCGAGCCAGGCCCCTTCGCTGACAATTCCAAGATTCGAGCCGGCCGCTGTCCAGCCCAAAGCTGTCAGCGATGCACAAACCGGGAATGAAGTGCTCAAGAGCATCCGGAGGTCGATGGGCCGGGGAGTAGGTGAGCAATGAAGCCACTTATCAACCAACGCCTAGTACGGCTCCGTTGCGTTCGGGACATGCCTGACAGCCAGGGTGCCAACTATGAGCGCAGAGCGCTGCTGAATCCTTCTACTGGTTCCACTGGAAACACTGGTCGGCTGAATCGCACGGATGGTTCCACTGGAAACACCGGTCTGCTGGATCGCACGGGTGGTTCCACTGGAAACACCGGTCTGCTGGATCGCACGGGTGGTTCCACTGGAAACACCGGTCTGCTGGATCGCACGGGTGGTTCCACTGGAAACACCGGTGGTTCCACTGGAAACACCGGTCTGCTGGATCGCACGGGTGGTTCCACTGGAAACACCGGTCTGCTGGATCGCACGGGTGGTTCCACTGGAAACACAGGTTGGCTGGATCGCACGGGTGGTTCCACTGGAAACACAGGTTGGCTGGATCACGGGGGTGGTTTGAATGCTACCAGCACGAATTCACCCATGCTGTCGCAACCTCCTCGCACCCAAATACGGTTTTCCGCTGCCCTTCGGCGCCTGTCTCGGCACCCTGCCCGAGCGTCATCTCACAACCCAAGGAATCCTTCTCATGGCTGATACCTTCCAGCTCAACCTGGGCTCGCTCAGATCGAGCGTCAATCTCACCCTGCATACCCATCACGCTTCCCGCCTCTGGTTCGGCCGGCAGCGGTCCGACAACAAGCCCGGCATGATCGGCTTGTCCGGCTTCTCCAACATCATCAACCGCATCTCCGCCGGCGCCGCCAAGGACGATCCCTATTCCGATCTCTTCCTCATCATCATCGAGGACAAGATCGAGGAGTCGGAGCAGCAGCTGACCGCTATAGATGAGCGACTGGACCAGGTCATGGCCATGTTGCCCAAGCAGCTCGATGTAGGGACCAACCTTTCAATCCAACCACTCAAGCTGCCGCTGTACCTGAACTCGCCGCTGGCCTTTAAAGGTGTGTATCTGCTCACCCGCTATGACGAGCTGGTTCGCCGGATCCTCCTGGCCGCCCACATCGGCTTGATCGACAACGGCTCCAAGGAGGCCTGGCTGGATGAGGGCGCCGCCGTGCTTCGTCGCCTGTACGGCGTCGGCCAGCGCTACAAGGGCTACAGCGGTGCATCGCGCGACGACATTGCCGCCAACAATGCCCGCGCTACCAACGCCCAGCAGATGTACAGCTTCCTGGAAATGCCCAAGGACGTCCTGGAAGGCACCCGCCGTAGCAAGTTCGCACCGGCGATCCAGCGTCCCGGCGATGTCCCGGCTAGCTCCAGCAATGGCGACGAGGGCTTCGATGGCGACTCCGCCGACGAGGATGAGCATTTGGGCGCTATGACCAGCTCCCGCGCCGCTACCGAGATGAGTGAGGCCTGATCGCCATGGCACTGCAACAGTCCACTCAAGGCTCGAAAACCGCAGACCTGCAACAGGCCGCCTTCCAGCCCCTGCAACAGGATGTCTTCGCGAACCTGCAACACGCTCCCTTCTACAAAGGGCTTTTAAAACCCTTTAAAGGTAAGGGAGCACTGGACCAATTAGCCGAGCAGTGCCGTTCCCTTGAAGCCGACCTGAACACCCTGGCCCAGGAGCGGATTCTCGCCCAGGCCCAGCGCTTCCCCTTCACGCTCCTGCCGATCCGGATGACCCACCAGCACACCTCAGCTGGCCCAGTCTTTTTGCGCTGGCAGCAGAGTGGGACACGAAAGATGGGTGTGGGGCTCTGGGCGGACCTGTGCCGCCACGACCTGGTCACCGAAACACTGCTCCAGGACCTGCACGCCATGGAGCTGCAGCGCATTGCTTTGAATATGCAGATCAGCCTGGTCCATGCCATCGGCCGGCAGGCCGCCGAGTGCGCCGAGAAGATGGCCCAGGCCGATGCCGTTTACACCGAACAGCTGCAACAGATCATCCAATCCCGCGGCGAAGACGCCGCATCCCAACAGGAGGCCTGACATGGGCACAGCAGTAGTATGGGAAGGCAACATCGGTTCCGCACCCGAGTACAAGCGGTTCCAGAAGGACAATCAGGATCCGCGGCACCTGCTCCGGCTGAACGTCTATTTCGATAACAGCATCCGCCTGCAGGATGGCTCCTACGAGGATCGCGGCGGTTTCTGGGCCAACGTCGAGCTCTGGCACCGCGATGCGGAAAGCTATAGCCGGCTGTACCAGAAAGGGATGCGTGTGTTGATCGACGGCCGGGCGGTCTTGGATACCTGGAAGGATGGCAACGGCGAGGAACAAGCTGCGATCAAAGTCCAGGCGAACCGGATTGCGTTCCTGCCGCAACGCATCGAGTCCATCACCATGGGCCAGGGCACGGGCCAGGCGCAGTCACGACCGGTAGCGAACGGCCAGTCGCGCGCACCTGCCCCCACGCCGGCACCGATGTCCGAAGATTTCGACGACCAGATCCCCTACTAACTGGCCCGAAAAATTTGCCGCCCCAGCGTGAAGCTGCCGGAAGACAGGACTCACTCAGCATGGGCCTGTCGCCCCGGGCCGGGCAGTGGCAGAAAAGTCGCGCCACTGCGTGAAGCTGCCGGGAGATCTACCTCGCACCTCGTGTCTCCCCAGCCACCCGCTTGACCTCAGGGTAGTCAGGAACCGCGGCACAACGTGAAGCCGCAGGTATCACTCACTCGAATAGCGTGGAACTGCACATGGACAACTCCTTCCGCTTCAAGAGCGCCGTACAGATTGCCAGCCGCGATACGGTTGCTATACGTGGCCTGTGCCAAGCGAAGGTCAACGAGGTAGCAAAGGTTCGTAGGCTCCGTGCCATCGGGGATGTATCGATGCGCGCCCAGGGCTACATCGACGCCTGCCACGATTTTCTGGGCTTGCACGAAGACGATGTACGACGCCTGGTCTGGAGCCTGAACGAGTCTCGAATGACTCGACGCGAGCAGTTGGTCGGGGCCTATTTCGGTGATGAAGCTCCAGACGTGACCCATGAGGTTGAAGTCGCGATCGACTGGTGGAACGGTATGGATCAATCCGAGCAAGAGCACTGGCTGAGTCTGGCCGAATCCACACGCCCGAGGGATGCGCGCCGGGCCTATCTGGCCCACCTGAAGCAGGAGTGCGAACGCATGGGGTTTCCTTCGTAGATCGCGGCTCTGCGTGACTCTGCTGGTGGATTCAGCCTTATCAATCGGGACACTGCCATGGTGAACGAAGCCCAATCTAGAGTGACTTCCATGGATGCTCGATCTGGAGCGAACGCTCACCGATCCGCCATGCGTGCTGGTGAAGCAGCAGCTCTAGCCAGAGCCGGTGTTCATACCTGTCCCTACCAGCATCCCGCCTTTCGGTCGTCCTGGCTAAAAGGGTATGCCCAGGCCCAGCAGCAGAGCTTGGATTTCTAGGCCAACCTATTCCCTTCCAGTTAGGGTTTTCCCTTCCGCCGCTGATCGGCTCACCGCGACCCTAGACCTTCCTGATCACTTCTGAAGGTCTTCGCCATGTTTATTCGGACCCTCTTCTGGTTGTCCGTCATCACTGTTCTGGCTGTTGCGGGCGCAGCCGTTTACTGGTTGTACAGCTACTTCGCCCTGCGTGAGGCTCAATCCTTCATCTCTTTCGGGTTCCGTGCACTCGCACTTGGCTGGGGCTGGCTGCTGACCTTCTGGGCAGCCAAGTTCGCGCTGGAATTGCTGGTTCTCGCCCGGAAGGAGCATCAAGATCATTGCCGCCAAAAGAAAGCCGTCGAGTGGTACGTCGAGGCGCTTGGAGGGGAAATCACCCAGTCCCAGGCCGATTTCATCAACGAGCGGCTGACCTATGGCGATCGCTGGGAAGCGGCGGAAGGATTGCTCAGGGCCTACTACGGCCCGGGCATTGAAACCAGCGACATCCAGCGCCTGGATGACCTCGCGGATCGCGGCTGGCGAGTGACCGGCAAGCTCAAGGTCGACGCTCTCTGCCTGAGCCTTGCGGGCCGGCATCAGATATACACCCCGCTACGCCTACTGCCTCAGTACTCGAAAGCCCCTTTACCGGCCTCTCCTCCCTCCCCATCGCCGTTGAAGCCCTTCCGGGAGGACGATCCCTGGTACTCGCACGACGTGTTGAAGATGTTTGCCGCGCGCAACACCTTCACCTTATTTCAGCGCCATGGTGGCATCGATTTCGACTGGACGCGTAACGATGGCCAGCGCACTGACCCTATCTCTCGCGAAGACTGCGCGGCCATGCTCAAGGCCATGCAAGCCTGGATCAGGCGAAAGACGTCCGAGGCTGAAGCAGCGGCCCTGGGTACCGACCTTGAGTACGTGCGACACGATATTGCTCTCATCGCCGAGGCGCTGGCCTGCGAGCAGCATCAACACTGTCACAGCGTGATGTGGGAAGTGACCAGGGACGATAACCGGGAGCGTGATGACGATGAGCGCCGGGCGGACGAGTATTGCCACCGGCTGCATTCCGGGCCCGCCGATGAGTGAGGTCTCCCCGGCAGGTAAGGCCCACAGCTTCAGCGAACGGCAGCTCGCCGTTGCCCATACCTGGGCCTCGCACTTCCAGATCGAAGGCCCTAAACGCGACACCTTTATCGACCACTACCTTCGCTCGACGCGCTATTCCCGCTGCTGGTGTGTGACCGTCCAGGTCCCCGGCCGAGCAACCCCTATCACCATCCTTCGCATGGGGGACTTGGTGCAGCTCTACGATGGCGTGTGCATCCGGATGAAGAAGGTCAAGGCCATCGACCGTATGCCCAAGCGAAAACCAGCGGAGCATTCGGCCTTACGCCTGGCTCGCTACCTGCTATTGCCTCACGTCATCTGGCCTTTGCAACCGCTGCTGACGTCGTTCTGCGATACCGCTAGGTCGGTTGCCAGGCAGTTGGCCTGCGACGATCTGGGGGCCTTCGGGAAGGCCTGGGACATTGATGGGCACAGGCACAACCGCTACTTCAGGCCTCGTTCGGCCTACTACCTCACGCAGATCGGCGCGGCGCTTAAAGCCTTTCTTTCGGCGGTCGATCAGTCGCGCCTGTTCGCGATTCGCTCTGCAAACTGCCCATCTGCCGAACTCTACAACTGGCTGTCGCAGGGCAACACCGAACGCCGGCATCAGGCATTGCGGTCACAGCCGATCCTGGTGCCGCTACTGGTGCTGTGCGAGGACGACGACTGGCCTATAGGACGCCGCCACTTCGCTAATGCACCAGCCCAGCTGCAGGCATCGCTTTGCCGTTATCACCCTAGCGATTCGTCCCTCAACGAGGCGCTACTTGGCGCTGCTGTAGACGCAGGACTCCCTCTGGTGCCGTTGCTCGCCTGGGTGTTTGGCGCACCGGCCGCCTCGATCCGTTTCCTCGGAAGCGTCCGACCCAACTGCGCCGGCACAGCGCTGAGCCTTATCAAGCGCGAGGGTCGCGGCTGGGGTTGGCTGGGGCTGCTGGTGGGTGCCCAACTGGGCAATCGCAGGCCTCAGAACCGCCGAGACTGGCGGGCCGTTCATGAGCTGTACAGCAGCGTGCCGCACAACGCCGCCGGCGTCGTCGACTGGTCGCGGCTACTCGCCGGTACCCCGACGGCGTGGGATGACCCCCGATGGCCAGCCATCCGCGCGACATTGACGGATGTCAGGGAGTTGCTCAGCGCTGTTTGTGATGATTCTCCGACTGCGCAGCGGGCCGCTAAAGGCCTTGAGCATTTCTTCGCGCGCTGCTCCTACGCCCAGATCGCACGCCTGGTGCATGACTTTCACGAGGCCATGACAATGGCCCGGGAGTTTGCCGATAGCCACGGCCCGCTTCGGGAGACGGATGCACATACGCCCTGGCCTCCGCTGCTGACCGAGTCGCGCACCGTCGATTGCCCGAATGGCCTGCAGGTCGTGGAGCTGGTGTGTCCTGCTGACCTGATGAGTGAGCACTTCGCCCTGGGTCACTGCATTGACAACTACGACTATCGGGCCTACTCCGGCGCCTGCCGGCTGTTCTCCGTGCGGGAGTCAGGCCGCGCCCTGGCCTCGGCGGAGCTGGTCTTGCCCCACGAACGTCTATCCAAGAGCGTCCAGGCTCAGCGGCAGACTCGCTTACCCGCCGAGCTGCAGGTGGTACAGCTGCGCGGACGCCTCAATCGAACCATTGCTGATGACGAGCCTGCCGGGGTTGCCTTCGACTGGTTCATGACCGCCCTACGACGTGGCCGGCTGACGGTCACCATGGACTGGCCAAATGTCTCGCACACCATGAGCCGGTTCGCGAAGGATGCCTGGCGTATGCACTACCGTCGATTCCTGGTGGAGTGGCTGACGCATCGGTTTGGCCTTACTGAACCCGTTGCCCGTCTGGCTCACACGGCATGAAGCAGCCTTCACTTCGCAATACCGCCGGCACGTCGCAGCTCTTGCAACGCGCCGTATTCGACGGCTATGACTTTGGCCTCAGGATGCCCTACCTCGAAGGCGCGAACCGCCTGCTGACGAACCGGGGCGGCTCCTTCATTCGCCGCGGCGAGCATCCCTTGTCCGGGTATTGGCGGCTGCCTCAGCGGCGGCTGCTGGAGGACCTGGACGTGCTCTTTCACCAGCTGAACGAGCTGGCTGATGGTCGTTTTGTCCAGGACTGGTCAGGCTTCAGCCGAAAGATCGCCGACGCCCAGGCCGATGCTCGGCGGGATCTATTCATCTGGGGGATGCGCCTGCGGATCGCGCCGCTGTCCGGTGGCGGCGTGGTGCTCTCCGGTGACTATCACCCAGCCTGCGTCGCCGTGGCCAAGCGCATGCATGGCGCCTTCCTTTCGACCAGCCGCGCCTGGCGAGTGCCTGCCTCCGCCGAGATCCTGCGCAGCAACCTGGTCCTAGAGCTGGGGCTGCTCGAGGAGCAGTTCGAGATGCTCGACGTGCTCCAGGAGCTACTGTCCGACGGATCGGTCAGCGCAGCGCGCGACGTCACAGCGATGTCGATCGGAGGACCTCCGCAAGAGCGCAATGCGCCCTCTGCAGACGAGGACAGTGCAGCAGACGTTTACCTGGCCGCGGTGCCTGACATCGCCAAGACCAGCTGGACGCTGCAGGCCATCGAGGCCGAGCTCAAGCCCTATTCGTTGATGTCCCACCAGCCCGCAGGGATCCGACACCTGCTGCAACGCACCAGCGCGCTGCTGGCCGATGATATGGGGCTGGGCAAGAGTCGCCAGGCGGTGATCGCCGCCGGCATCCAGTCAGCTGGCCACCAGATCCTGGTGGTGGTCCTGGCCAGCCTGGTGATCAACTGGGAGCGGGAGATCCTGGCGGTCTATCCGGACGCGCGAATCGTCCGGCAGCGCTATCAGGCTGAGGCCCAGTGGGTGATCGTCAACTACGAGCGCCTGGGGGACTTCGTCGCGCTCGCCGATCAGTTCGCGGTGATGATCGTCGACGAGGCCCACCGGCTGAAGGAGCCCACGGCCGCCTGGACGCGCAACGGCTTCGACATCGCCGCCAAGGTGCCCAACCGCTACCTGCTGACCGGGACGCCGGTGCTCAACCGGGAGTCGGAACTCCACACGCTGCTGCGCTTGTCCGGTCACCCCATCGGGCAGCTACCGCTCAAGGACTTCTGCGAGCGCTTCGCCGGTAGCTCCGAATTCCGCCAGGGGCTGCGCGCCGAGATCAGCGACTGGATGCTACGCCGGCGCAAGGACGTGCTACCCGACCTCAAGGGCAAGCAGCGGCAGACCGTGCCGGTCGTGCTCGATGAGGCGCAGCAGGTCGAGTACAACACCATCCGCAACGCCGATCAGCCCGTGTTCGCGCGCCTGGGCCGCCTTCGCCAGCTCCTGGAGCGCGTGAAGGTGCCGGTGATGATGGAGCTGCTCGGCGAGCTGGATCCAGAGGACAAGGTGATTCTCTTCTGCGAGTACAAGGAGACGGTCACCACGCTGCAGCAGCTGTGCGAGGCCGCAGGCCTGGGATGCGTCACCCTGGTGGGCACTGACAGCCTCACGAAGCGGCAGAAGGCGATCGATCGCTTCCAGCAGGACACCGAATGCCGGATCTTCATCGGCACGACGTCAGCGGCCGGCACCGGCAACAACCTGACCGCCGCCAACTACGTGTTTTTCCTGGGGCTGCCCTGGACGCCGGGGCTGCAGGACCAGGCCGAGGACCGTGCCTACCGCAACGGGCAGCGGCGTCTGGTGGTGGTGAAGATCCCGCTGGTGGAGAACAGCATCGATCTGCAGCTGTGGCAGATGCTTCAGGACAAGCGGCGGATCGCCCAGGACCTCATCGAGCCGGACGCGGTAAATCAAGCACAGCACCGACTGGCGGACAGCTTGATCAGCTGAGCAGGACACCAACCGTTTTACCTGTGATGACGGTTACCCCTTCCTCGCTCATCGCCCAGATCCCACGCTTCCTGTACCCCAAAATGAGCGAGAAACCCATCGTGAATGTTCGCCTATTGCCACTGACGCTGATCGCGGCCCTGTCTGCACCGGCCTTTGCTACCAGCCAATCCGTCGATTTCGATCTAACCGTGGGTCAGTACAGGGCGACAATGGCTACACGGCTCGGCACGCTTACAACCATCACTCATGCGCTCGAACCTCGCATTGACGAATGCACGTTGCGCTCAGCTGATAGCGAGGCTCGAATCTCGACGAAGCTGGCTGATGAGCTATCCGCCACGCTTTTGCCGATTTCGTTTAGCCACAACAAACTCAAGGCATACGTGGAAATCACCCGGTTGGTCATCCTGCCAACCGATACACCCTCGGTGAAAATCGCAGACGGCTGCTCGCTGGCCCTAGCCGACTCCCAGACGATTTCGGTACGCCGCCTGGTGGAGCTACCAATCAATGAGGCCTACGAATTCAAGCTATCAAATGGAGAGAGCGTTCGGCTCAGTGCCGCAGCGGCGGGCAAAATCGACTAGACCCTGTAATGAGCAATACCCGCCCGGCTATGGCGGGCATGTGACCCTATAGCCGCAGCTGATCCCGGAATCGCAGCACCTCAGTTGAACCCCGATCCAGGGGCTCTGTCATTGTTTTGAGTGCTCAACACTCATCCCCTATAGGTTGGCAAACCTGTTGGCTTCGAACTGAGTTATCCCCTGCCTGGAGCGGGGGATTTTTTTGCCCAGGGCAAAGCTTTTTCAGCTCCCATTCTTGCTACGGCCAATGCTCCAACTGCACGCTGATTGAGTGGCACTTCGCCGCGCATCAGGAGCTATTCATGGAACACAATAACGACAACACTCATCAATCCGTGGACCGCAGCAGCGTCAACCTAGACTCACCAGAGGCGATGACCTACTGGCTCGCTTTCTTTGGTTGCGACCGCGACGATCTGATACAGGCCTGGAAGTTAGTCGGTTCAGGATCGGTGGCAGGCATCCGAGGAACGATCGCCTACCTGGAAGGGCTTAAAGCCCCACCCATAAAAGCCCGATCCGTACCGAAAAAGCCCAAGCGCAACTACGACGACCCCTCGCCTAGTTAACCGGGGCACTTAACCTCTTTCGCTCTAGATACGGTTATCTCCTGCTTTCCAGACAGGTGCCTGGCACCGTGAGCCCCACTACGTAATGGGGCCACACCGCACATGATCTGGAAGCTCACTACCCTCTCGCCGCTCGCCTTCGCCGTCGCATTGGCAGGCTGTGCTCAGCAGGAGCCTGCGCCCAGCGCACCCGGCCCCGACAGCTCGCGCAATCCGGAGCTGCTCCAGCCCGATCTCTATCCGAAAGGTGCTGTTTCAGAGCCCCAGGTGCGCTACGGCCGCTACACCCTGGTGAATACCGCGCCGGAGACCGAGCAGCGGGACCTGATGGCCCAGATCATCGACGTGAACATTCCGGCCAACATGAAGCCGACCGTTCGCGACGCGATGCAGTATGTGGTCAATCGCTCCGGCTACAGCCTGTGCGGTCCAGAGCAAGGCCACGTCAACATTCTCTTCACTCGCCCGCTACCAGCGGCGCAGTACAAGCTCGGGCCCATGAGCCTGCGCAACACCCTGCAGGTACTGGCTGGTCCGGCCTGGCAGGTCAAGGTCGACGAGGTCGTGCGCTCCGTGTGCTTCGTGCTCCGCCCGGGCTATCAACTGCCTGAAGGTCAGCGCTACGCAGCTGCGCCAGCAGCTCCCCCGACCACGGCCGCTGCCAAGCCTGTATCCACTGCATCGAACTCGGTAGTGACTATAGCCACTGTGCCCGCTACCAAGCCGCTGGAAACTCACACCGAACCGGCCAAGCCATCCACGAACGTAACCGCCGCACCGGCAGTCAAACCTATGCCCGCCGGCGCGGCGCTGACATCCGCGCCGGTCAAAGCGCCAGGAGAGTCCTTGCATGTCGGGCAATCTCCAAACGCTTCCCTGGCGAAGGGCACCTCTGCCAAACCTGCTGCTGTAGCGGCTTCGGCTCCTGTCAAGCCCTCTACCGCAGCCGTCACACTAGCCAAGCCGTTGCCCACAGTGGGCACTACGGCGGCCGGCGCCTACACCCTGCCTTCGGTCCGACTGACCGAGCCAGCCTCTGCCATGACCCAGACCTGGGATGCGCCCATTGGCAGCACCCTGCGTCAGTCCGTCGAGGCGTGGGCCAAGCGTGCGGGTTGGCAGGTCGTCTGGGAACCCGATGACCTGGACTACCCCATCGAGGCCGCTCTGCACTTCCGCGGCACCTTCGCCGAAGCCGTTGCCCAGGTTTTCCCGCTCTACGACGGCGCTCGGCGCTCTTTCATCGTCGATGGCAACTCCAGCCAGCGCATCGTTCATGTTTCCGAGAGGAAGAAGTCATGACCCACCCCCTTCGCCTGAGCGCCCTGGCGGCGGCGCTCCTGCTCGCCAGCTGCTCGGTACAGCGGGTGGACGAATCGGCCCAGCGCGCCGAGAACGATGCCGCCATGGCCAGCCAATATGCGGCCCTGCTGCGCAACCAGCAGCAACAGCCCAAGCGCGAGACCGTCGTGTTCAGCGACAAGCCCTGGGTCTCTACACAACCGGTGGTGGCCAAACGCGGCATGCCCTCGGCGCTAGATTGCGAGCTCAGCTATCGCCCGTCCGGTAGCGTCGGCATCACCGAGATCGCTCAGTACATCACCAGCCAGTGTGGTATTGCCGTGCTGGTCTCCCCTGATGCACTGAACCCCAACGCCGGGGCAGCCAGTGCCCAGGCGGCCAGCACAGGACCGGCGCCGATTGGCAATCCCAGTCCGGATAGCCTGGCAGGTCTACTGCCTGCAGGCGTCATCACCAACCCGGCGACCATGGGCGCCGCCGGGACTCCGATGAACTCCGGCTATCGGGCGACCGACTTCACCAGCATGGGCGCCAGCAGCCAGGTCAGCGGCCTCAAGTACAGTGGCAAGGCCTCCGGCCTGCTCGATGAGGTCACCGCGCGCCTGGGTCTGGGTTGGCGCTATTCGCCCGTCGAGCGCGCCGTGCGGATCAGCTATTTCGAAACGCGGGTCTTCGATGTCTGGTCGTTTGGTGACAAGCAGGTCATCGCCAGCACGGTGAAATCCGGGATGGCCACCGCCGCCGGAACAAGCGGCAGTAATTCGGGCGGATCGAGCACCAACTCCGGTGTCACAGGCGACGCCGGCAGCAACCAGAGCACCACGGTGACCCTGGAGTCCTCGATCCTGCAGGACATTCAGAACAACGTGAAGGCGATGCTCAGCGTTGCCCCAGCCGGGCGGATGTACCTGGCCCCTTCTACCGGGACCCTGACCGTCACGGACCGCCCTGAGGTGATCTCGCGGATCGAGGCCTACCTCAACAACACGAATCGCTCCATCACTCAGCAGGTGCTGTTCAACGTCAAGGTCTTCGAGGTCACGCTGACCGACACGGACCAGCTCGGCCTCAACTGGGCCGCGGTCTACAAGTCCCTGAATACCAAGTGGGGCCTGTCGCTTTCCAACACCGTTGCCGGCATCAGCACCAGCGCCACCTCGGCTTCCGTCGGCATCGTCGACACTGCCAATTCCGCCTGGGCTGGTTCCAATGCCATCGTGCAGGCACTGGCCGAGCAGGGCCGGGTCTCTAACGTCCGCTCTCCGTCGGTGACCACCCTCAACCTGCAGCCGGCGCCCCTGCAGATCGGCAACGTCCAAGGCTACCTGGCCTCTAGCCAGACGACGTCCACGGCGTCGGTGGGCTCCAGCACCTCGCTCACGCCCGGCACCATCACCAGCGGCTTCAACATGACGCTGCTGCCGCGCGTGCTCGATCACGACGAGATGCTGCTGATGGTGTCGATCAACATGAGCAGCAAGCCGACCTTCCAGACCTTCACCAGCAACGGTTCCAGTGTCCAGTTGCCGGACTACGACGCCAAGTCGTTGTCGCCCAAGGTCAAGCTGCGCAGCGGCCAGACACTGATCCTGTCTGGTTTCGAAGAGCTCAACGAAAATGCGGCCAAGACCGGTGTGGGTGACCCCAGCTTCTTCGGCCTTGGCGGCAGCCGCACGCGGACTTCGGGGCATAGCGTCCTGGTGGTGCTGATCACCCCGATCGTGACAGGCTGACAGCATGGCCATTGTCAGCACATCACCGGTCGCCCCGGCGCAGACTGCCCAGATCCTGAGCTACCACGGCAAGAGCTTTGTCTCTGGTCTGCAATGGCATCCGTTGGGCAGTCTGACCGGCTACATGAAGGAAGCCCGGGAATACGGCCGCCTGCACAAGATGGACATCGTCGCCATCCGGCGCACGCCCAATGTCATCCAGGCCGGCTTCGTCGCGCGCAGCGCCGGGGCCATGAAGGGGATGTACTCGTTGGCCGCAGCGCTGGCCGGGCAGCTAGGTCAATCCTGGCTGGCGGCCTGGCAGGTGCCAGGTGATGAGCCTCGTTATGCTCTGGTAGCTGTGATCGACGGCGCCGTCATACCCGGTTATGACCTGGTGGGCTCGGCCACCGAGATTCAGCGCAAGGTCGCCCAGCTTGAAAGCCGCGCCCTGACCTTTGATGAGACCTACCTGCCGACTGAGTTCGGCCAGGGCGGCAAGCCGCTCGACATCGAAGAGCTGTTGCAGCCTGGCAATTTGAAGCGCGACTACGCCCTCAAGCCGCTTGCTTTCGGGATGAGCAAAGGCGAGTGGATCCGCGTAGGGGTCCTCGCACTCATCGTGGTGGCAGGGGTTATCGGCTACAGCCAGTGGGAGGCGCATAAGCGCGAGCAAAGGCGACTCGCCGCCGTCGCGGCCGAGGCCGCGCGTCAGGCCGAACTGCAAGCGATCAACGAGCGCTCCAAGGAGCAACAGACCATTCAGGCCCTGGAGCACCCGTGGGCGAAGCGTCCGGGCGTGTCGGACTTTCTCCTGACCTGCAACGGCGCCATCGATAGGCTTCCGCTGTCCATCGCCGGCTGGCTGTTCACCTCGGCACAATGCGATGGTGTGCTGCTGTCGACCAATTACAAGCGCGACGGCAACAGCACGGCTTCAGCGTTTGTCGCGGCTACGCGTGGTCACTTCGCTGATGAGCCGGCCTTCTTCGACGAAGGCAATGGCGCAGCCCTCAAGCTGACCTTCGAGCCCCCGTTGGCGGGCGATGATGAGCTGCTGCAGGCCACACCCGCCCTGGCAGACCTGACCTCTTGGCTGCATGGCCAAGGCCTGGCACCGACCATCAAGGAAGTCCCCGTGGTCATTCCGGCGCCTCAGGCCATGCCTGGCCAGCCGGCGCCACCGGCCCCGCCGCCCCCGGACTTCAAGCACTTCGAGCTGACCTTCAACACTGCGCTGCCGCCGGACATCGTCCTCAAGGACGTACCCCACCAAGGCCTGCGGCTGCGCGAGATCAAGACCCTTCTGCAGAGCGATCAGCTGGCCTGGTCGGTGACCGGTGACCTCTATGTCAAATGACCTTTCCATCGCCGTGATCGGCGCCCTGATGCTGACACTGGCCGTCCCTGTCTGGGCCGACACCGCCAAATCGGGTGATCCGGACGGCATCACCGTTGGCGAGCTCTCCCGGGTACAGAGCGAAACCATCCTCTACAAAGCCCAGGGCGAGCGCGCCAAGGCATTGCGCGAGCTCAACGATGGCGGCACTCAAGCCAAGGCGACGCCCCAGCCCAGCTACCTGCCACAGCCTGTCACGATGCCCAGCAGCGCAATGAGCGGAAACGTTGAACATGCTGGCACGGTAGACCAGTTGCCCGTGGTCAAGCTGATCTATGGATCAGGCAAGGCCCTGCGCGCGACGTTGCTCTACACCGGCGGGTTCGAGATCGATGCCTCCTTGGCATCGACCGATCTGCCTGGTGGGTATCGCGTGGCCAGCCTATCCCTCGACAGCGTCGTGCTCAGCCGCGGCGGCAAACGCTATCCGCTGGGGTTCTCTAACCGCGCGCCCAGCTATCCAGTAACCACTGTCGCGGCGGGTCAGGCTTCTGTGTTGCCAGTGACCGTCACACCGATGAATCCGGTAGCGCCGGTGCCGGTGCCCGCTCCAGCTCCCATTGCCCTCCCGGGCTCCGCGCCTACCGCCATTCAACCCTGAGGTGACCTTGATGAGTTCGAGTAATCACGTTGCGTCCGCTGCGCACGAGCCGGAAGGTGACCCCAAGGCTATTGGCCAACGGTTGGCGGGGGAGCTGGTAAACGAGTTACTTCCGCTCCAGCCACGCCGCGTCCTCACTGCCGAAGGCGCCCAGTGGGGCTCGGTGAAGCCGGAATTGCGTCAACTCCTGGCGCTGGTGGAAGGCATACGCCCTACCGATCATGCTCAGCTGCTCGTATCGGGTCAGCATCTGCGCGATCCTTTCGTCATGGCCTTCATGGGTGAGCTGGATCGTGCGGATTTGGACTACCGCGTGGTGCCCAGCACCCTGAGCGAGATCCAGGCGCTGTACCAGGTCGATACGACCCGCAGCACCAGTACCAGTGGCCTCGACAGTACCTCTCGCCAGCAGGAAGTCATCCGTCTCCTTGGCGAAGCTCACAGCCGTGGCGCGTCGGACGTGCACTTCGTTGTCGGCCGCGAGATCACGCACATCCTCTTTCGCATCCATGGACTGCTGACCGAGTACGGGCAGATCCAGAGCCGCATGGGCCGCGAACTCTGCTCGGCGCTGTACAACTCCATGTGCGACGTGGCCGAGGAGCACTATCAACCGGAGATCAGCCAGGACGCCCGAGTCAAGCACGCCTTCGTGGCTCAGCTCGGCCTCTTCGGCGCACGGGTTGCCTCTCGGCCGTTGGTAGAAGGGCCTCTCATGGTCTTGCGACTGCTCTATGACGAGAAAGCCAAGCAGTCCCTGGATGAGCTGGGCTTTCTGGCCGACCAGATCGCGCTGCTCAATCGTCTGCGCGGACTTCCGTACGGCGTCATCCTCATCACCGGTCCGACCGGGTCCGGTAAATCGAAGACCCTGCAGGTCACCCTCAATCAACTGCACAGCGAGACCGACGGCACCCGCCATATTCTGTCCGTCGAAGATCCGCCTGAGTATCCCATCAAGGCCAACCAGTCGCCGCTGGGTCATGCCGAAACCTGGGACGGCGCCATCACCAACACCATGCGCCTGGATCCAGACATCCTCATGTATGGGGAGGTGCGTGACCTGGCCACCGCTCAGGCGGCGTTTCGCGGCGGCATGACCGGTCACCTGGTCTTCTCGACCCTGCACACCAACAACGCGGTGGCGAGCCTGCAGCGGCTCATCGACATGGGCGCCGACCCGAGCCTGGTGACAGACCCTGCGCTCATGTCGGGCCTCATCAACCAGTCGCTGTTGCCGGTGTTGTGCACGCATTGCGCCCAGCCGCTTGCTTCTCAACGCGACCAGCTGAACCCGGCCCTCATCGAGCGACTGGAACGGGTCATGGATACCACGAAGGTCAGGCTGCAGGGTCCTGGCTGTGCGCATTGCCGCAACATGGGCGTCTCCTCGCGCACCGTCGTCGCCGAGGTGCTGATCCCCAACCATCGCTTCATGCAGATCTTCCGCGACCAAGGCGCTAGCGCGGCGAAAAGCTACTGGGTCAGGGACATGGGCGGGATCACCAAGATCCAGCACACCATTGGCAAGGTCGCTGCTGGGCTGATCGACCCCCGGATGGCCGAGACCATCATCGGGCCCCTGGACCTTGAGCTTTTCGTCCTGGAGCAGCCCAATGCTTAGCCGGATTCTGGACAGTTGTACGAGCTTTGCCGATGCCTGGTACGCCAAGCAATTCGGTAGCAAGGAGCGCATCCAGTTCTACGAGAGCCTCTGCGCGCTCCTGGAGAACGGCGTCGGCATCGACGATGCTCTGGAAGAGCTACGCGGAATCTTCAGCGATGGCGGCAAAAAGCGGCGGGACCCGACCGCCTTGGCCACCGCTGGCATCAGTCAATCTGTGAGAAACGGCAAGTCCCTGGGCGATGCCTGTCAGCGTTGGATGCCCTACCAAGAGACCGCAATCATCGCCGCTGGCGAACGTTCGGGCGCCTTGGTTCAGGCCTTCCTGGATTGCGTGCAGATGATCGAGGCCCGCGGTCGGATCTTGTCTCTGATCCTGTCCGTGACCGTCTACCCCATCATGCTCTGGGCAATGATGGCCTATCTGCTCCACGTCATCGCCTCGCGCATGGTCCCGGCCATGACCCGGGTCTCCAATCCCGAAGGCTGGACCGGCATCCCCTACCTGCTCTACCAGGTCTCCAGCTACGTCAACAACTGGGGCCTGCTGACCCTGATCGTCGTGCTAAGCACCATCGTGCTGGCCATGGGGTCGCTGCCCTACCTGACCGGACCGCTGCGCGTCAGGCTCGATCGCATGCCGCCTTGGTCGATCTACAAGGCCCTCCACGGCTCCACCTTCCTGCTCAACATCTCGGTGATGCTCAAGGCCAACATCAATCAGATCGAGGCCTTGCAGTCCCTGCAGCGCGGCGCCACGCCCTGGCTGCGTGAGCGACTGATCGCGGCTATCTACGGCGTCAATCAGGGCAAGAACTTCGGCGAGGCCCTGCGTCTGGCAGGGCACGAGTTTCCCGATAAGACCGCCGTCCAGTTTCTCTGCGTGCTGGCGACCCGCAAGGGCTTCTCCGAAGCCATCCACCGGTTCAGCAATCGCTGGATCGAGCAGACGCTCAAGCAGGTGGAGCGCTACACCAAGGCCTTCCTCACTTTCTCGACCATCGCCATGGGGCTCTTGATGCTCCTGGTCGTCAGCGGCGCCTTCAGCCTGCAGAACAACGTCGCCAGCCTCTCCCACTAGACCTACCACCCAAGGAACCGCCATGAGCCAACTCTGCAACAGCCCCACTCCCTCCCCGGTGACCCTCGACGTTGATACGTCGCACTACGCGGCAGAACCCACGCCCTTTCGTCTGCCGCCGCGACACCGGCAGCGTGGCGTCTTCAGCCTGGAAATGATGTTCGTGCTGATCATCGCCGTCGTCGCCCTGGGCTATATCATCTACAACGGCGGCAGCCTCATGGGCTCCCAGGATGTGACCAACGAGCAGTCCAACATCGGCACCCTCATCGCCAACACCCGAAAGCTCAAGGCCAGTAGCGGCTACGGGACGTCCGGCACCAGCCTCGTCTCGCAGCTGGTGGCCAGCAAGGGCCTGCCCAACATGAGCGTCAATGGCAGCAACCTGTACAACGCCTGGGGTGGGTCAGTCACCGTGGTATCGAGCGGCATGACCTTCACCGTCACCGAAAACGCGCTGCCTCAGGATGCCTGCGTCACCCTGGCCACCAAGATCAGCCGCGGCACCAAGGTCACCACCGCCATCAACGGCGGCACCGCGGTCACCGGCGAAGTGGATCCGGGCACCGCTACCAGCGGCTGCAGCAAGGACGCCAATGTCGTGGCCTGGACGGTCTACTGAGTCCGCATGAGCCTGATTACGCAAGCCAATTTCGTCGACCTCTTCCTCGGCCCGGACTTCTCGGACGTGAAGGGTCTCGACGGCTCCGGTAGCCGGCGGGAATCCGCGCCGGCGGCCTGGAGCACTGAGCTGCAGGCGCTGCGCGAGCAGTGCCAGGCAAAGTCGATTGAGTTCGGCGATCCGGAATTCTCGCTGGTCCAGGACGGTATCGTCCTGCGGGTGACGCAGATCAAGGATGCCTTCTCGGAAGACGTCTTCATCATCCGCAAATCCAATGCCCAGATCCGCCCCTTCCACATGCTGGGGTTTCCCGAATCACTGGCCACCGCCATGCTCAGTGACCAGGTGCGCGGACTGGTGATCTTTTGCGGCGAGATGGGTACCGGCAAGACCAGCAGCGCCGCCTCGCTGATCGCCGCACGCTTGCAGGCCTGCGGCGGCACGGCGCTGGCCATTGAGGATCCGGCTGAGACGAACCTCAACGGTCTGCATGGCGAGGGGCGCTGCATCCAGATGCAGGTGTCCCGCCGCACGGGTGGCTATGAGGAGGCGCTACTGCGCGCCTTGCGCACCGGCGCCGACATGATCCTCATCGGCGAGATCCGCGACATCCCTACCGCTGTTCAAGCGGTACGCGCCGCCATCAATGGCGTCTTCGTCGCCACCACCTTCCATGCCGGCAACCCCACCCAGGCGCTGGAGCGGGTGCTGGCTCTAGCCAGCAATGAGATCAAGAACGCTCGCGAGATCCTGGCTCAGGGTCTGGTAGCGGTGGTGGCTCAGACGCTGGAAACCCGCAATGACCGCCGCATCCTCAAGGTGCGCAGCCTTCTGGTCACCGGCGAAGACGGACCCAGCATCCGCGAGAAGATTCGGGCGGGGCACATCGCGCAGCTGGACCAGGACATCGACAACCAACTCAAACGAGACCTCTGGGGATGACTACCTCACTCAGCAAAGCATCACAGCGGGGCTTCATCGCCCTGGATATGCTCTTTGGCCTGATCGTCTTCGCTGCCGTGATGACCGGTACCGCGGTCCTGGTGGCCAATCAGATGGACTCTCAGAATTATCGGATCGCGGCTGACCAGCAAAAGCAGGTTGCCGACGCCGCGGCCAAGTACCTGAAAGACAACTTCGCCACGGTTTACGCGGCGGCCGGCACCACAACGCCGGCACAGATCACCCCAGCGATGCTGCGCAACACCAAGTACCTCCCCGCTGGTTTCACCGACGCCAACGCCTTTGGCCAGACCTTCGTTGTGCTGGCCAGGCGCGTGGCGACCAACCAACTTGAGTCCATCGTGCTCACCACCGGTGGTCAGGCCATTGATGAAATGGGCACCCGCGAGATCGCCGAGAATCTCGGCGCCCCGGGCGGCTTCGTGCCGGTGGCGAACACCGGCATTATCCAGGGCGTGCGCGGAGGCTGGTCGCTGACCCTGAGCAACTACGGCGTGAACCCGGGTGCGGGCCACACCGCCAGTGCCCTGTTCCTGCAGGACGGCACCCTGGCCAACGACTATCTCTACCGCAATGCTATCGCCGGAAAGCCCGAGCTGAATCGAATGAACACTGCCCTGAACATGGGCGGCAACGACCTGAACAATGCGGCTAACATCACAGCCTCCGGTACCGCCAGCATCAGCGGCGATGTGAACGCTGGCCGCAACGTCAACGCGACGGGCAACGTGAACCTCAACGGCACGCTCACGGCCGGCGGCGACCTGCGGGCCGGCTCGATGTACCTGCAGGGCAATGCGTCCATGAACGGCAGTGCCAACGTCGGAGGCAATGTCGCCGTCACGGGCGACACGACCACCGGCTCGATGTATGCGCGGGGCAACGTCCAGGGCGTCACCGCCAGCATGTCGGGGGAGACCTATACCACGGGTTGGTTCAGAACCCGTGGGGATACCGGCTGGTACAGCGAGAAGTGGGGCGGCGGCTGGCACATGACGGATAGCGACTGGGTGCGTACCTATGCGGGCAAGAACGTCTACACGTCCGGCCAGATGCGCGGTAATAGCCTCTTCTCTGATGGCAGGACGTATGTCGGTGAGTACATCCAGTTGATTGGCTCGGCCAACGAAAACTGGGGTTGTAGCCCTAACGGCCTGGTCAGCCGCGACGGCGCTGGTGCCCTGCTGTCCTGCCAGAGCGGTCTTTGGAAACGCCAGGCCAGCAAGACGCCTACCTGCCACGCCTACACCATCCCGGGTTACGACCCGAATGACGTAACGACCTACGCCTGTCCCGTCGGCACCAAGGTGGGCTGGGACACCGGCGGCAGTAGGCAGCGCTGGGCGTCTACACCCAATATCGCCATCGGCGAAAATGACTATGCCACCATCTTCTGCTGTGAATTCTGAGGCAGCCGCATGTACGACATTCCTACCCTGCTAGCACTGCGACTTCTGGCCAGCGTCGCACGCGTCCAGCAGCAGACGCTGGAAACCATGGCCCTCGATGAGCCTGCGACCCATCAGGCTCGTGAGCTGCTACACCAGGTCGACGCCTTGCTTGAGGAGATGATCGATTCGGAGCAGCTTGAAACTCTGGCGCAAGAGCAAAAGCGCCTGAGTCGGAAGGAGGGCTAGGCCATGCCCATGCTGTGGGTCATCCTGGTGGTGATGCTCGCCGGAGCCGGGCTGCTCAGCGAGCAGCTGCAGCGCAGCGACAACCGTCGTCAGGAGGTCGACGTCTCCGCGCTTGCCCATAATCTGCTGATCTATCGGAACGCCCTGGCCGAGTACGCCTACAACAACCCGGGCCTCTCGGGCGCGCCGGCGGATTCCGCGCTGACCTTGCCCACCTGGTGGGTGCACGCGGCAGGGGTGAGCGGCTATGTGCAGGCCGGATCCAGCTACGCCTACTACGCAGCGCCCCCCAATGGCCTGGTGACGACGCTGGCCGAACTCACCGAATCCGCCGCGGTGGGCTACGCCACGAACGGGCAACTCGTGAGCCCCTCGTCTGGTGCCACCGGAATCGCCCTCCCAGCAGTCGTCCCTGCCGGCGCAGCCGTGGCCTATCGCTAGACGAACAGTTCGGCAAGCAGGGCAACGCCGCCGGCCAGAACGGCGCCGGCGGTCAATGTCAGAGCCATCATCAGGCCACTGGCGGTCACGGCGATCATGTCGGTCGGATGGTCTTCGGTGTCCATGCTGAGATCCTTGATAGGAGATCATTGTGGATCGGTTGGGTAGCACGAAAATTCAGGCAGCCGTCCAACGGCATAGACCAATGGAAGGTTTCGAGGTGTGACTGGCAGGACTGGATCAAGGCAGAGAGGCGACCGGTGAAGCTTCAGAACAGGTAGGTCCAAAAAATGACGTTTGGGTCGCGTGCTGTCCATCGCGCGAAGTACAATTTCAAGGCGTCAAGAATGGACCTTTCGCCATGCAAGCTCTCCCCCTCCCGCGCACGTCACCGGATGATGATGCCCTGAGGCATCTCCCGCTGATCTCCGTGATCGTGCCCTGCTTCAATGCCGGCCCCTACCTCGAGGAAGGCCTGGCCAGCATCTATGCCCAGGACTACCCGCGCTTCGAAGTCATCGTCGTTGACGATGGATCAACCGACGACAGTGTGCAGCGCCTGGTCGCGCTGCAGGAGCGTTTTGACTTCGAGCTGGTGACTCAGCCCAATGCCGGCGTCAGCGCAGCATTAAATACCGGACTCGCCCATGCCCGAGGCAAGTACATCGCCACACCGGATCTGGACGACGTGATGCTGCCGCAATCCTTGCGGATCCGCGCGGCCTACCTGGAAGAGCATCCCGAGACGCCTTGTGTGGGCGCTTTGGTCAGTTTCATGGACAGCAACGGCAACTGGCTCAAGGACCAGCACGCCGGAGCGGTGCAACTGCTGGACTTCGATGAAGCCCTACGAACAACCCGGGTGGTCGGTGCCCCGGTTGCGCTCTATCGCAAGGCGATACTCGACCAGGTCGGCGGCTACGATCCGGCGATTCGCGTCCAGGACTTCCAGATGACGCTCAAAGTCGCAGCACTGGGGCAGCCAATCGCGATTTTGCCCGTGATGGTCACGCGCTATCGACGCCACGCGGGGAATCTCTCCCGCCGATACCGGCTGCTGCTTGAGGCGGATCTGCTAGCCATCGCGCCCTATCAGGATCACCCTGGCTATCGGCAAGGGCACACGTCAGTCGTCAACAAGGCGCTTAAATACGCCGTGCGGCACGACAAGCTCGAAGCGCTGCGCATGCTGCGGCTAATCCCATTACGCGCTATGGACCGTACTACTCTGCACCGGGTACGACGTCTGCTTACGCCCTACCGGCCTTCCAGGAAGTAGCGCCATGATCTCCATCGTCATTTGCTCGGTGAAGCCTGAGCTGCTCGACGCGGTTACGCGCAACATCGAAGCCACGATCGGCGTGCCCCACCAGCTGATCGCCATCGACAACCGGCAAGCTAATCGTGGGTTATGCGCCGTCTACAACGAAGGCGCCCAGCGGGCTCGGCACGACATCGTCTGCTTCATGCATGAGGACCTGGAGTTCTTGGAGGTGAACTGGGGCCTCAGGGTGGTCGACCACTTCCAGGAAGACGGCCAGCTGGGTGCGATCGGCGTTGCCGGAGCCCGCTTCAAAAGTCGTGGCCCCTCGGGCTGGATGGCCGCCGGCAAGTCCGAGACGAACTGCATGCGTCTGTACCAGCGGCATCGTGACGGTACGGACAACCTCTTTCACCTTCGCCCTGCAGGCGATGAGCGCCCACGTCAGCCGGTTTGCACGCTTGATGGTGTATGGATCTGCGCGCGTCGCGAAGTGGCCCTCGAACTGCCCTTCAACGAAGCCCTGCCCCCGTTCCATTTCTATGACATTGACTTCGCCCTGCGGGTCAGCAGGCGCTATGAGGTGGCGGTGGTCTACGACGTCGGGCTGCGCCACTTCTCAGAGGGCCATTTCGATGCGCGCTGGATGCGGGCCGCGCTCGACTACCAGGCACTACGCGAGGAGGTGGTGGCCCGTGTGGCAATGGGCGCCGATGACCTCTCGGTGCCTTTGCTAGAACAACGCGGCGCACGCTTCTGGATGAAGTTCTTGCGCAAGGTGAAGGCGCCGTGGCGCCTGCGGTGGGAGTGGGTACAGGCTAGCGGCGCGCTGGCCTACCCTAAGCTGTGGTGGCTTGCGGTCAAGTTTCTCTGCTACTACCCGTTGAAATTCCGCTAGGCCAGTCGGACTTCTTACGAAGCAAGTGCTCGGCGGGGACGGTTTAGCTCACGCTGTACCTGGTGCGGACACGCCCGCGGAAAGACGTCCTCGGGAATCAAGCTCTGCTGGGAGAGGTTGATGATACGTCGACCTTCCGCTGCCAGCACGCCAGCGGCCAGCTCCATCGCCGGCAGGATCCGCGTCTGCAGGTGCTGATCCAGGCCGCATGGCGCTGTTTGACCAGGTGCCGTCTCATAGAACCGCGACGCCTGGACGTTGAGATCCACTCCAGCCAGATAGATCTCGTCAAAGCCCAGGTGATAAGCCAGCTGCAGGCAGATGTACGCAACCGTGCGGACGTCGAAAACGCCGTAGTCCATGTCCTTGCTGAAGCCAATGTCCCGCGCCCGCTTGCTGAATGGCGAGACCAGCCGTACGGCCTGGCCTTGGTCACGGCCGAAATAGTCACGAAAGCTCGCTCGGGGCGCCTTGCGCAGCGCGTAGGCCTTGCCGGTGTATCGACTGGACAGCCGCTCGATGTCCTCGGGCCACAGGGCCAGACGCTGCGCTTGCTCGACCGCAGCCTCATATAGGGCAGGTTGCTGCTCCTGGAAGCTGCGATCACTGCAAACGTAGTACAGCGGCCGGACGGATGCCTCGAGGAGCTTGGTGACCGCGCCGTTCATGGTGATGATCGGCACGCCAGCCCAGCGGCGAATGTCGAGCTCGGCGGATGAAGGCCCGGACGCCAAGATCAGGACGGCGCCCCGATGGGCATTTTTTTGCGACGAGAAAGCGCTTCCCACGTGGACAATCTCCATAGGCGGGCCAGACAACTTGACCTTGGCCAAGCGCGAATAGGGTTCGTTAGAAAGAGCTTGTTGTTATCGAAAGCGAGGGGGCTGTTGCAGAAGACCAACTCGGAAAGCAGGAAAAACTGGCAGCTGGTGTCCGCTAAACGTTGACCCAGGCCGCTATGGTCCCAAACCAAGCCCTTGGGCGACAATGATCGTTAGCGGGACAACTATTTCCTAGCTGTAACCATATCTGGACCAGATTCGGTTAAGCGCTGCCCTGGAATGCCGCACCTGGCACCGTTCGCCCTGTAGGCCAGACGGCCATCGACAGGGGAATCCCATGCGTTTGTTTTTGTGCGAGAAGCCCAGCCAGGGTAAGGACATTGCCCGGGTGCTCGGCGCCACTGGGCGCGGTGAAGGCTGCATTCGCGGCCAAGGCGTGGTCGTCACCTGGGGGATTGGCCACCTCCTCGAGCAGGCGCCGCCCGAGGCCTACGATCCGCAGCTGAAAGCCTGGTCGCTGGAAGCGCTGCCGATTCTGCCGGCGAACTGGAAGGTCGAGGTCAAGCCCAAGACCGGCAGCCAGTTCAAGGTGGTTAAGGCACTGCTCAAGGAAGCGACCGAACTGGTCATCGCCACCGACGCCGATCGCGAGGGCGAGATGATCGCCCGCGAACTGCTGGAGCACTGCGGCTATCGCGGACCCGTCCAGCGGCTGTGGCTATCAGCGCTCAACGACGCCTCGATCCGGCAGGCCCTGGCAAGTCTCAAGCCCGGGGCCGAAACCTTCTCCATGTATCACTCGGCACTCGCGCGTTCCCGGGCGGACTGGCTGATCGGCATGAACTTCACCCGGCTGTTCACCCTCCTCGGCCGGCAGGCCGGCTACAGCGGGGTGCTGTCGGTAGGACGGGTGCAGACGCCAACGCTGCGCCTGGTGGTCGACCGCGATCGGGAGATCGCCCACTTCGTCCCGGTGCCGTTCTGGAGCTTGGACGTGCCGCTGACCGCCAACGGCCAGACCTTCACCGCGCAGTGGCGACCTGCCCGCGACATCACCGATGACGAGGGGCGCTGCCTGGACCAACGCCATGCCCAGGCTGCGCAGGCGCGCCTCACTGCGGGATCTACCGCCATTGCGGTGTCGGTCGACACCGAGCGGGTCAAGGAGGTGGCGCCCCTGCCCTTCGATCTGGGCACGCTGCAGGAGATCTGCTCGAAGAAGCTCGGCCTCGGAGCTCAGGAGACCCTGAACGTGGCACAGGCACTGTATGAGACACACAAGGCGACGACCTATCCCCGGACCGACTGCGGCTACCTGCCCACCAGCATGCTACCGGAGGTGCCTGCCGTGCTCGAGGCGATCCGGCGCACAGACCCGTCCATTGCCCCGGTGCTGGCCAGCATCGATCCAGCGCAGCGCTCGCGGGCCTGGAACGACGCCAAGATCACCGCGCACCACGGCATCATCCCGACCCTGGAGCCCGCCAACCTAACGGCCATGAGCGACAAGGAACGTGCGGTCTATAGCCTGATCCGCGCGCACTACCTCGCCCAGTTCATGCCCCACCACGAGTTCGACCGGACAGTGGCCGATTTCGACTGCAACCAGGTGGCGTTGCGGGCGGTGGGCAAGCGCATCGTCGTGCCTGGCTGGAAGACGTTGTTCCAGGCCGCGCCTGCCGCTGAGGATGATGAGGACAGCAAGGAGAAGGACCGCTCGCAGATCCTGCCGCCGCTGCAGAACGCCTCCCGCGCCCAGGTGCAGCAGGCTCAGCTCAAGGCGCAGCAGACGCAACCACCCAAGCCCTACACCGAAGGCGATCTCATCAAGGCGATGAAGACCGTGGCCAAGCTGGTGACCGACCCACGCCTGGCCGCCAAGCTCAAGGAAACCACCGGCATCGGCACCGAGGCCACCCGGGCCAGCATCATCCAGGGGCTGATCGATCGTCAGTTCCTGCTTAAGAAGGGCAAGGCAGTGCGAGCATCCGACGCCGGCGTCTCGCTGATCGCCGCAGTGCCGCCGGCAGTGGCCGACCCGGGTACTACAGCTATCTGGGAGCAGGCCCTGGACATGATCGAGGCCGGCACCATGCAGCTGGACGACTTCATCGCCAAGCAGGGCGCCTGGATCGGCAAGCTGGTCGCCCAGTACCGCCAGACCACGCTCGACATCAAGGTCCCGGAAGGTCCCTCCTGCCCACTCTGCCAGGGCAAGATGGCGCAGCGAAAGGGTAAGAGCGGCGACTTCTGGTCCTGCCTGCGCTACCCCGACTGCAAGGGCCTGGTGAACATCGAAACGTCCAAAGGAAAAGGCAAGGGCGGCCCAGGAAAAGCCAAGCGCAGCGGCGCTTCGGCGTAGGCCCCAGGGCCGGCGGGAGCTTTCTTGCCTTTGTCACGGTCACAGCCCCATAATGCAAGCGTTCCACCCCGCTCGCGCGCTGGCGGTCATCAGCGGCAACCCCGGAGTTTCTCGACCTGGTCCTGAAGCTCCACCCCCAAGAGCACGCTAAGCATCGGGTAGGGCGTGTAGATCTTTGCGTGATGCTCTCCCTGTGTCTCCCTGCTCCGCAGCTGACACGCAGCCGTCTAACTTCGTGATAAGCGGGTTTACAGGCACATAGGGCTCACAGAAGGTTCGGTGCATACTGTACTTCGGGCCGACCTGGTGTGTTGGCCCACACTGTTCCTCCCCTTCAGCTGCATTCGAAGGGTAGCCTGGTCCTCTCGGCATCGCCTGGTGGACGAGGCTACCCCTCGGGTAGCCCTCCTCTCTGCCGGTGCCCGCCGGCGCAAAAATGGGATCCCTTTGTGCGCGGATGCGTGCCTTGCGATTACTGGCCCTAGCCACGATAACGGGTCGGGTGAATGCGACGATCATCAGGACGGTAGGTCAATGCCCAGGGACCACCAGTGCCGGTGCTCACGCTCACAGGTGGCATCTTTCTCTTGAGCTCCACTAGCCTCACCCTCGCCGAGGCGCCTTGCTGCTAGACCCAGCGTTGCGCCTGGCGCGCTTCTCCTGCTTCCCCCCTCGCTCGACCGCCGCTTCCGCTCCCGCCTTGCTCTGCCCTCCTTCCGCTTGACAGCCCTATCCGCCGCCTCCGATGATTGCCCCATGTTCCGCTGACGTCGTCAGCAACATGCCCAGGCAGCTCTGGATCTCAAGACTGCAACGTGGCCATCCACGTCGATCCGCACCCATAGTTCGCCAAGCTTCCGGAGGCGCGAACGGTTGACCGGTTCTACCGGTTGATGGAGGCACCTCACACATCTGCTCTACCTACCCAGCGGGGACACACTCCCCCGCCCGGGATCAGTGTTTCTCCGCATTACTCACCTGCAGGAGAAACACCATGACCACCCCTACCCTGAGCTATCGCTTTGGCGAATCCGTCGGTACTGCCCTGCGTGAAGTCATTCGCTCCGTGCGTAATGCCCAAGTCCAGGCACGTGCTGCGCGTCCATCCATAGCACCGGCTGAACGTCGTGTTGTCGAGTTTCCGCAACCGATCGTATCGGCTGCAGTGCTCGAGGAGATGGATCACGTCCCGGCGTTCGTTCGCCGCAACGCGATCGACCTCAACACCTGGTTCAAGCAAAACACCCAGGAAGCCCAGCCTGAAAAGCCCAAGCGTGAGCGCAAGCCGCGCAAACCCAAGGCTGCCGCCTCTGCCACTGAGCCCGTCCAATCGCCAGCGCCCCGCGCGCTGCGTCCGGGCTCATTGGACCAGCTGATCGCCCCGTTCGACCCTGAGGTCGCGCTGGCCAGCTGATTCACACCTTACCCACCCTGTCGGGAAACCTCCCGTCAGGGCGGTTTTCCTGACTTCACCCCCTTGATCAAGGAAAACCATGACCTCAAAGAAATTGGCTGCGGCCGCTGAAGACCTTCGCAAGATCGGCACTACCTCGGTAGCCGCTGGTCTAGTGGGTGTCTTCCTGAGCGATCATCGGCTGCTAACGGCTTACGCCATAGCGGCAGGTGTTATAATCTGGCTCGTAGGCATCTACTTCACCTCGGAGGAATGACATGAGTCAGACCGCCTTTGGGATCACCATGTTGTCAGTGCTGCTGGTCGTCTGTGTTGGTACGCCTGTCTGGCTAGACTGGCCCAATGTCAAACACAAGGCATTGAAGCTGATCCGCTCGCATTGATGCACCGCGCTACCAAAGCCCTCCTCCGGAGGGCTTTTTCATTTCAGGGGTATTGACAAGCGGTACGGCCCTGAACATTCTGAGGGTGTATGCCGCTGACGTTGTCAGCAACATGCCCCTGGCAGTCTCGGATCTCACGACTGCAATGCGTCCCAAGCGCATTGATCCAAACCCAAGTTCGCTAAGCATTCGGTAGCGCGAACGATTGACCGGCACCCCCGGTCGATGAATGCACCTTCCACCCACCCTCGACGGGACTACCCGTCAGGGCCGGTCTCCGTCACAACCTGGAGACCTCCAATGAAAAGCAGCTTTGCGTTGTACCAGGCGTTGATTGCGATCAATGTCCCGGATGACAAAGCCACTGCTGTTATCGATGCTCTGGAGTCCGATATGCAAAATCAGCTCGCTACCAAGGCTGACTTAGCAGACATCAAGGCTGAGCTCGCTCAGCTGGAACTCAAGCTCACCATCCGCATGGGCGTCATGCTTTCTGCTGCTGTCGGCATCCTGCTGGCCGCGATGAAATTCATGCACTGACCTGGCACCACCCTTTCTGGCTACACCCACCCACGCGGGGAATACTCTTCCCCTCCCGGGCAAGGTGTTCTCCGTTTTCACCTATTGAAACTGGAGATACACCATGAGCAACCAAGCCAACGAAAGCCAATACTTCGACCTGCACACCACCGGTATCGGTTACCTCAACCGCATCCGCGAAGTGAAACCCAAAGGCAGAGGCGCTAAGCCGTTTTTGGCCGTCACCGTAGCAGCCCTGTGCGGCAGCAAAGAAGCGGTGGAATACCGCTACATCGACTGCAATGTCGTCGGCGCTGAAGCTGAAAAGCTGGTTCGTCGTTGCATTGAAGCCGTCAACGCTGAGAAGAAGGTCCTCGTGTCCTTCCGCATCGGTGATTGCTGGGCTGATCCCTTCACCTACTCTTCCGGACCGAAGCAGGGACAACACGGCGCAAGCCTGAAAGGTCGCCTCCTGTACATCGGCTGGATAAAAGTAGAAGGTGAGTTCGTCTACGAAGCCAAACCGCGCGACGCAGCCCCGGCTGAGCAGCAAGGTACGGATCAAGGGGATGACAGCGACCAATCGGCCGCTTGATTCACCCAGTTCTTCCAGGCGCCCACCGGGCGCCCCTGCTCTACCTAGGCTTTGCCACCTTTCTCTTCGCACACCCATCCGGGGGCACCATCCCCGGACCGGGGCATGGTGATCTCCATTAGCTGAATTTTGGAGCCCATCATGCAAGTCATCGCCACCATCAAGTCCGAGCTGCCCGCCCTGCCCATCGTTGCCGAAGTCTCCTATGACGACGTCACCGAAGAGCTGCTGAGCAGCGACCTGTTCTGCGACAACGCCTGGTTTCTGTTCGAGATGAACGCCACCAGCGCTGACCGCGTCCAGGCCTGACTGACCACACTCTATAGGCGCCCTCGGGCGCCTTTGTCTTTTGGAGGCCTCATGGCTACCGATACCCCTGCAGGCTTCGGCCGGCTCGCCTTCGAATCCGAAGGCAAACACTTTCCCCTCCAGGTACTGCGCAGCAACGCGGGCTACTACATCGGCACTGTCGATGAGGATGGCTTTCCGCTGAGTCGCGAGTCGAAGGAGTACTTCCGCAAGCAAGCCGAGGCTGACCAAGCCCTGGCACAAGGCACCTGGACTCAGCACCGTTTGTCGTCGCTCGTTCCTGCCTTGCTTGGCTTCTAACCCGCTTCGTCTACCCTTGAGGGAGTCATCATCCCGCAAGGGCATGATGACTCTCGGAACGTTGGAGGCATCATGGATCTGATTATTCAACACTTCGAAGGCCAGGCATTCGTCAGCAACCCGTACGTACCTGGCACATCCCTTCGCCAAGACCTCTTCGAGCGACAATTCACCATCCTTCTGCATGGGTCGATGGAGCTGCCTGAAGACTCAGGTCGCGGCACCTTCCACATCGATGGGTACGTCCAGCTCGGCCATTGCGGCCTGCTCGATGACATCCTACCCATCGCCCTGGACGCCGTCCGACAAGACCGCTATCCGACACCTGCAGCAGCGCTTACCTTCTGCCCGAAACGGATCTCCGTTTCCGATCGCCATGGCCACCTGGTCATGGCGGGTAAGGTGGATCGTGGGATCCGCCGCATCGATTGGATCGACCCCTGCCGCACGGCCTAGGAAGAGAAGGTGGTGCTAGCTCAGATCCAGCTCTTGCGCTCGCGCTCTGCGTTCCAACACGGCTGGGATAACTTCAGCACGTCTCGCCTACTGGATACTGATGCCGACCTGCTCAAGGGCCGCTTGGTCCACAAACTATGGCGACCGCACGTGAGTGCATTGTTGAACGCCTGATCTCAACTCCTCCCATCCGGGGCTTGCCCCGGGTGGGGTATGGCTCCGACACACCTTGGTATTTGCCAGCTAGCTATCGATTGCTATGCTGCGCCTTCAACAGGATGTGAACCATGCCATATAACATTGTAATTTCAGGATGCGTCGAATGTGCCGTCGTCAGCCTTGAGGCTGCCGGTCAGGCACTCACTTTCTACAGAGCGCTAGGCCACAAACCCCGACTGTTCTACTCGATGTCTTTCGACAACCTCGGTGATGAGATTGATGACGCGGGCAAGACCTTGCGCGAGTACACGTCGATGAACGCGGCGGAGTTTGCCGAGTACCTCAAGAGGTTCCGCCAGGTCCGATACGCTCGCGATCACGATCTCGACTGCCCGACCGTATCAGCGTCGCTTTTCAACGTGTTCGGGACCTACAAAGGCCGCGAACGCGTGATAGCTGAGCTTCACTACCAGGATGGATCAGAGCAACCCTCTGACATTCGCGTACATACCCATTTGCTCCGTGTCATCCAGGGCCTCATGGCGCTCGAAGACCTGTAGCAACACCTGACTACTACCCAGAGGGGCTGACCCTCTGGGCAGCTCTTCGTCCGAGGAGCTGCACATGAACAACGATTCGACTTCTGCCATTCACGCCATCACCGAACACTCCGGGCTGGTAGCCGTGCTGGCCGACCTGCAGCGCCAAGGTTGGCGCGCGACTGAGCTTTGGGATGGCGAGGCCTGGGGGCCTATACCCACCATTTGGTCTGCTGACGAGGTAGCCGAACACGCAGCGGAAACTGATCTGGCCAGGGTGCGCTTCCTATCGGAAAGCCACGCCGGCCAGGAAGGCATGATGCTGCTGGTCTGGGGCAACAGTCCCATTGAGCTGATCGCCGACATGACCATGACCCACGGCTTCGCAGAGGCCGTCGAACGGGCCCAGCGTACTGTCTGGCCACACTACCCTGACGATGAAGCTGCCATCCGCTGGGCCTGCCCGAAATGCGGATCAACCGATGTCTCGGCAGAAGGTGGCATCGAGCCTCCGCAGCCTCCCACTGGTGCGATCGATGATGATGAATCATCCCTCGACGATACTTGTGAGATCATCTGTAACACCTGCCAGCACCAGGACAGCGCGATGTTCTTTGCTGTCGACCTAGACCAGCTGTAACCCGCGCTCAAACGAGCTCTACCACTATCACACCACCCAGGGGGCCGACCCTCTGGGCGGCTCCTCGTCCTGAGGAGAAACGCTCATGGCAACATCCAACCCCTTCATTCGTGGCTACCAAGATCTGCACATCCGCCGCGACTTGCTCATCACCAACGATAGCAACTATCAGCCCATCTACCGACAGCTGGCCGCGGACCAGAAAGACCTGCCTGACGATCAATTGGCAGGCCACTACTGCGTGTTCGGTGACACCCATGCATTGGTAATCGAACCGGAAGAGATCTCCGAGGAGCAAGACGCTCTTTACCCCACGGATGGCCAGGTGCGTGCGGTCGTCTACGCAGTTCGTGCGAGTGAAAACGGCGAGGAGCTTCACCTCGGCGACACTGAGTCATTAGCGCGGGCCGAAGGCCTGCTCAAGCGCATCGAGTTCGAGACGGGTTTCTACAGCCGATCCTTCGAGATCACCTCTTCCCATTTGCCCGATGACGAGTGGGACGAGCTGCAGGACCTGGTGCAGCACGCCGATACCCAACAGCTGATGTTCGAGTGCTTCACCCTGCCGGACAGCGATGCTGTCGGCTTCAAGCTGCACGGTACGCCCTGGACGGACGAGCACCTGAACAATCTGGAAGGGTTCGGATTATCGGCACTGCAGGCCAAGCAACACGAAGAAGGCTTCATGCCGGAGACCATACGGGTGCTCGGCCTTGCAGGCCAGGCCGACGTTAGGATCCTAATCCTTGATCCCAATGGCTGCCTGCTCAAGGGCCTGCCCGTTTTCTGAAACACCCCGCTTAATCGGACGCTTTAGTGCGTCTGATTAAGCATACTTGCCACTCCCAGGCCAATCTGATCTAGACTACCTTTGCACCACCACTACTGATCTCAACACAGAATACAAACGCAAGGATCTTACAAATGCAAGCAGCCGACTTCTCCAAAGCCATTCAAGTCGCCGGGGCTAAACTTAACGAATTCGTACCAGCAGCCACCAACCCTGAAGTTGAAGAGGCCATATTATCGAGAGACAACAAACTTTACGAAATCACCTTTAGTTATGACGTCCCACCCAAGCAGAACCTACCGGGGAGTTTGGGAGAGAAAAATTTGGCTTACATAACTGCCCTCATGCGCCAGCGTCGCGAATACAAAGTATTTCTAGTCGACGCCGAGACCCTAACCTTCAAGGGCTTTAGGAAATACACGGAGAAGTAGCCTTGAAGAAGCTTGACCTAATCATAGATACCAATCTCTTGCTATTACTAGTGATTGGCTTCTTAGATAACGGAAACTTTATCAAAAAGTCTAAAAGGTTGAACGAGTATGATGAGTTTGATTACCACGCAACCCTTACCGTCATGCAGGATAACCACATTCATATCACTCCTTACATCGCCACAGAAGTCTCGAACCTAATCGATCTCTCTGGTGAAGCCCAAACACGTGCATTCGAATTTTCTCGAATACTATTTTCCGAATTTACCGAAATAAAAACCGACTTAAATGAAGACGTCAAGTCTGAATTTTTTCCATACTACGGACTAACCGACTCGTCACTAATAAGCCTTGTATCAAACTACAACATATTGACTCACGACAGACGGTTAACACCCATCCTATACCACTGCAAAGGAGAAAACGTCATTGATTTCGAAGTTCTGAGAGTAGCGACTAGGACATAAAACCTAATTTAGTTATACATCCCCATTGACTAGACGTCCGTTAGGTTTCAAGATTTGGCCTACATGCCGCTGACGTTGTCAGCCATGCCCAGGTGGTCAGGATCTCAAGACCACGGCGCCCCGCGCTGATCCAACCCCAAGCTTGCCAAGCATCCGGTAGCGCAAGCGGTCGGCTCCGCCGATGGATGCACCTCTCACCGTTTTCTCCCACAGGGTACCCATCCCCTGTCGGGCATGGCGTGCCCCCTATTCACGAGGACCGCCATGATCAAGATCCCCGGCCATCTGGCCATCCGCACCATCCAGGGACGCAACGGCGCCTTCAACGTCGGCCGGCTCTCTACCTCTATCGGCGAATTCGTCATCAAGGACGCTGTGCTCGAGCAACACGTTGAGGGTAAGTACCGCGGCGAGTTCGTCATCACCGAGATCCGTGCATCGTCCTACAGCTCCGGCGGCCGCCTGGTCATCGAGATTCGCGCGCGCCTGGACAGCATGGTGCTGGAGGACATCGATGCCCTGACGGCCTACGACAACGCGCAGATCGATGCGCAGTCGCCGGATCCGCTCGATGAAGAGCAACCTGTCGCGGTACCGCCGCCAAAGGCTCGACCACAACCCGCTCGCCCCGCCAGGCCTGCCAGTGCTCCAGCGGCACCTGCAGACGACAACGCACCCTTTGGGATGCCGGTATCACCAGCAGCTGCTCCGGTATCGCCTGCGCCTGACGTCGATGAGGCTGACCAGGAGCTCTTTGGCACGGGTTCTACCCCATTTCCACGGACGGTTTGAAAAGGGCTGAAAACTTCAGAGCTTGCCGGGCGACTCTACGGCGCATTCGTGGGTTATGAAACC